>NZ_JASHKW010000129.1:0-219 GCF_030056915.1 Rhodococcus sp. IEGM 1307 | reverse complement strand
GCATCGCGGTGTCGGGCTTGGCGAGGAAGTTCTGGACGATCACTTCCTGAACGTGGCCGAACGCCTTGTGCGACTTGCGGATCGCCATGATCGATTCCGCCCGTTCCCGCACGGTCTCGCCGATTCCCACCAGAATGCCCGTCGTGAACGGCACACTCAACCTGCCGGCGTCGGTGAGCGTGCGCAACCGCACCGCCGGATCCTTGTCGGGGCTGCCGT
>NZ_JASHKW010000128.1:0-220 GCF_030056915.1 Rhodococcus sp. IEGM 1307 | reverse complement strand
GAGGCGCACAGGGCGAGGTCGTCCTCGGCCCACGGTGTGGTCAGGGCGTTGATGCGGACCGAGACGGCCCGGGAGCCGTCGGCTTCGCGCACGAGTCGGCGCACGAGGTCGCGGGCGTCGGCCTTCCTGGCGGGGGCGACGGCGTCCTCGAGGTCGAGGACCACCTCGTCGGCGGGCGACGCGAGCGCCTTGACGGCCTTGCGGTCGTCGGATCCGGGGG
>NZ_JASHKW010000127.1:0-220 GCF_030056915.1 Rhodococcus sp. IEGM 1307 | reverse complement strand
ATCTGCGACCGACCACAGCGATCTTGTACAAGACTCTGCTGGGCTCCTTGCCGGGCCTTTTCGCGCGTACCGGTACCCTCCGTGCCGCCTCGGGTTACCAGTGTCTCGCGTTCAGCTCATTCAACGCAGTTTGGACCGTGGCGGCTTTACACCTCCCCGAAAGACTGGGTTTCACGCCGATCGAGACGGGACTGTTCGCCCGGGTGGGTCTGTTCTCGGC
>NZ_JASHKW010000126.1:0-221 GCF_030056915.1 Rhodococcus sp. IEGM 1307 | reverse complement strand
GGCCGCAAGTCCCCGACCCCCCCGCTCTCCGCGCGGGCCGGCATCACCCGCCACATCGCGAAGGTGGCCCCCCCCAACACCCCCGACACCGACCCCCCCGCCCACCCCCGCCCCCGGGACCTGCGGGCCCGCGCGCCGAGCGGCTGCGCCCGCCGCGCGTCCGTCCTCGAGGCGGCCTCGCGCGCCTACTCCGCCCCGCCGGTCCGCGCCCCGGCGGTGGC
>NZ_JASHKW010000125.1:0-221 GCF_030056915.1 Rhodococcus sp. IEGM 1307 | reverse complement strand
ACTCTGACAACCGCGACGAGCAACAGGTCGCCACTCACTGCCCAGACCGGTGATCTGATCACGGTCCTGATCTGCGGTGTTCCGCGGATTGGCAGGTGCGTGGTGGCCTGTTTCTCTTTTGCGATCTGGGGTGAATCCGCCATCGCTCGGCCTGCACCTACTAGGGCCCACTCGATTGGGTAGCTGTACCGATCCGCCTCCGGCGGGCGATACACAGCGCA
>NZ_JASHKW010000124.1:0-223 GCF_030056915.1 Rhodococcus sp. IEGM 1307 | reverse complement strand
TGCTCGGCGAGACCCCCGATCTGTGGGACGTCGTGCTGGGCAGCTGGGAGGACGACTCCGTCACGTCGCGGGTCGGTCCCGAGGCGGAGCAGGAACCATACGTACGCGGTCTGAAGCAGCTCCCCACGAAACCCGTCGTCGGCGTCGGCCGCTTCACCTCGCCCGACACGAGGCTGCATCAGGTCAAGAGCGGAATCCTCGACTTCATCGGGGCGGCCCGCCC
>NZ_JASHKW010000123.1:0-224 GCF_030056915.1 Rhodococcus sp. IEGM 1307 | reverse complement strand
CGGAAAGTAACTGTGCGACGGCGGATTGAACTTCAAGGATCCGATTCAGGCCGCCAAGGCCGTGCACCGTTACACCAACTCCGCCGCCTACGTAGCCAACGTGCTCGCCTGGTCCGCCGGCTACTCCACCGGAATCATCCCGGCAGCCGCGGACCTGCCGCGCATCCACTGACCGCACATCCTTACCAGTGAGTCATGCCAGTCCTGAGCGAGTCCGCTGTACG
>NZ_JASHKW010000122.1:0-225 GCF_030056915.1 Rhodococcus sp. IEGM 1307 | reverse complement strand
CCCCTCACGCGCGCCCCGCGGCCAGCCCGCACCGCGCCACCCCTAACCCGCTCGGACCCCCCGCCTACCGCCCCCCCCCCCGCCCGGGGCCCGCCCGCCCAGAGCGGCCCAGTGCCGGCGACCGGGCAACCGCCCCCGGCCCTGGCGTCCCAGCACGGGCGGGGCTCGTGGCCCGCCTCTCCGGGGCGCATGACCCACAGCCAGGTCGCCCGGTGCGTGTCGACG
>NZ_JASHKW010000121.1:0-225 GCF_030056915.1 Rhodococcus sp. IEGM 1307 | reverse complement strand
GGCAACGCCGGACAGACGTGCGCCGGCGTCGAGCGCCTCTACGTCGTCGACTCGGTGTACGACGAGTTCGGCCGACTGGTCGCCGAGAAGTCGAAGGTCCTGCACCCCGGCCCCCGGGCCGCCGCCTACGGTCCGATGACGATGGCCGGCCAGTCCGACCTCGTCCGCGGCCACGTCCAGGACGCACTCGACAAGGGCGGATCCTCGGTGGTCGGCGGACTGGAC
>NZ_JASHKW010000120.1:0-226 GCF_030056915.1 Rhodococcus sp. IEGM 1307 | reverse complement strand
GCGCGCCCCCCCACTCCCACCCGCTCGCGCCCCACCGTCACGCGCGCGGGGTGCTCGGGCCGCCCCGGGGGGCCCGACTCGCCGCGGGCGACCGGATCCCGCCCGGCCCCGCCGCGGTCCGCCCGCTATCCGCCGCGCTCGCCGCCGGCGAGCCGGCCGATGCCGATCACCGTGAAGGTCGCGGGAGCGGGCGGGCGGAGTTCCTTCTCGCACGCGTTGGTCACCG
>NZ_JASHKW010000011.1:0-286974 GCF_030056915.1 Rhodococcus sp. IEGM 1307 | reverse complement strand
GCATCGAACGGGAGAAGCAGGCCCTGCGCGACCCCGGCACCGACGCCCCGCTGCCGTATGTCACGCAGGCCCTGTCCGACGCCGCCGGCCCGTTCGTGGCGGCCTCGGACTGGATGCGCGCCGTCGCCGACCAGATCCGCCAGTGGGTCCCCGGCTCGTACACCACCCTCGGCACCGACGGGTTCGGCTTCTCCGACACCCGCCCCGCCGCCCGCCGGTACTTCAACGTCGACGCCGAATCCATCGTCGTCGCCGTCCTGTCCGCCCTCGCCGGCGAAGGCACCCTCGACCGCTCCAAGGCCGTCGAGGCCGCCAACCGGTACCGCATCGACGACGTCCGCGCCGCGGCCGTCTCGTACACGGACACCGGCAGCGCGTAACGCCGAGATCCTCCCCACCGCCGCCCGTGTGTCCGTCGGACTACACGGGCGGCGGTGGGCGTAGGTTCTTGACTATGGTCGAGCAGAGTCCGTTGGTCTCCCGCAGACGACAAACCCGGGATCCGTTGCCCGACGCACTGTTGCGTCGCGTCAAACAGTTCTCCGGTCGCCTCTCGACCGAGGCCGTCACGACGATGCAGGATCAACTGCCGTTCTTCGACGACCTCGATGCCGCTCAACGCTCCAACGTGCAGTTGCTGGTTCAGACGGCGGTCGTCAACTTCCTCGAGTGGCTCAAGAACCCGGACAGCGACATCCGGTTCAGCCTGGACGCGTTCCAGGTGATTCCGCAGGATCTCGCGCGCAGGCTCACCCTCAGCCAGACGGTGGACATGGTCCGCGTGGCGATGGAGTTCTTCGAGCAGTGGCTCCCGGCGCTCGCCCGCAACGACCAGCAGCTGATCGCCCTCACCGAGGCCGTCCTCCGTTACGGCCGCGAACTGGGTTTCGCGGCCGCCTCGGTGTACGCGAGTGCCGCGGAGTCCCGCGGTGCGTGGGACACCCGGCTCGAGGCACTCGTGGTCGACGCCGTGGTCCGTGGTGACACGGGTTCGGACATGTTGTCGCGGGCGGCGACCCTCAACTGGGACGCCACCGCCCCCGCCACCGTCATCGTCGGCACTCCCCCCGAGGACGAACGGGTCTCCGTCGTCGGCACGGTCCACACCATCGCGCAGAAGCACGGTCGCGCCGCCCTCGCCGTGGTGCAGGGTTCGCGGCTCGTGATGGTCGTCAGCGGCGAACTCCAGGAGGGGTCGGGGCACTCGAGTTTCATGACCGACCTGCTCGGCAAGTTCTCGGACGAGCCGGTGATCATCGGGCCGACCACGCCGACGCTGGGTGCGGCGCACTTCAGTGCCGTCGAGGCGCTCGCTGCGATGCAGGCGGTCGCCGGCTGGCGGGGCGCCCCTCGGCCCGTTCACGCCGCCGAGTTGTTACCCGAGCGCGCACTGCTCGGGGACAACGCCGCGGTCACCGCTCTGAACGACCATCTGGTCGCGCCGCTGGCGGCCGCCGGAGGTGTTCTCACCGACACTTTGGACGCATATCTCGACTGTGGAGGTGCGGTTGAGACTTGTGCCCGGCAGCTGTTTGTTCATCCAAATACTGTGCGGTATCGACTCAAGAGAATCGCCGATGTCACCGGTCGCGATCCGACGAATCCGCGGGATGCGTATGTACTCAGAGTGGCCGCCACGGTGGGTCGATTGACACATTCCCATAACGAACCCATATCACGTTTAACACCAGTCACACCCTTCCCATTCGGAGAAGCAGGGCTGTAACGAACGTCTGTCCAGATTCGATGCGAGGACCCCACGTGCAATTTTGTGGGAACCCAACAAATCCGCCGACAAAGGTTCATCCGCAACGACATCTCGCAGCACGCCGTTGACGGTGTTCTCTTGAAGAGTGATTTCGTTGCTCGCCCCGGGTCAGGGCTCTCAGACTCCCGGCATGCTCATCCCTTGGTTGGAGCTGCCGGGTTCTCATGACCGTGTCGCACTGTGGTCGAAGGCTGCCGGCCTCGACCTCGTCCGCCTCGGTACCACCGCGACAGCGGAGGAGATCACCGACACGTCGGTGACTCAGCCTCTCGTCGTGGCCGCCGCACTCCTCGCCTTCGAGGAACTCGACGCGCGTGGCCTGGTTCCCGCAGACACCATCGCGGCCGGGCACTCGGTCGGCGAACTCGCCGCGGCCGCGGTCGCCGGAGTCCTCTCCGCCGACGACGCCGTCGCCCTCGCCGCCGTCCGCGGCGCGGAGATGGCGAAGGCCTGCGCACTCGAACCGACCGGCATGTCCGCGGTCCTCGGGGGCGACGAGGCCGAGGTGCTCGCCCGCCTCGACGAACTGGGCCTCGAACCGGCCAACCGCAACGCGGCGGGCCAGATCGTCGCGGCAGGTCTGCTGTCGGCGCTCGAGGAACTCGCGGCCAACCCGCCGGAGAAGGCGCGGGTTCGCGCCCTGCCCGTCGCAGGCGCGTTCCACACCCGGTTCATGGCTCCCGCGCAGGAGGCCGTCACCGTGGCTGCGTCCAAGATCACACCGGGTGAACCCACCCGCACTCTGCTCTCCAACGCCGACGGCGCACCGGTCGCATCCGGAGCCGACGCACTGACTAAACTGGCCGCGCAGGTAACCCGACCTGTGCGTTGGGACCTGTGTACCGCAAGCCTGCGGACCGCTCAGGTCTCCGCGATTGCGGAACTTCCACCAGCCGGAACCCTCGTCGGTATCGCCAAGCGTGAAATGCGCGGCACGCCGACTCTGGCACTCAAGACCCCGGGGGATATCTCCGCGCTAGCCGAACTGACAGAACTCGGCTAGTTTGCTGCGCGCACCTCGGTGCGTGCAGGGCCCGCAGGCGCGGCCGATGGGGACGTGCCTGCACAACTCCAGATACATCTACACCGAATCAGAAGGGAGCCACTCAGTGGCCGCCACCCAGGAAGACATCATCGCCGGACTCGCGGAGATCATCGAGGAGGTCACCGGTATTGAGCCGTCCGAGGTGACCATCGAAAAGTCTTTCGTCGACGACCTCGACATCGACTCCCTCTCCATGGTTGAGATCGCCGTCCAGACCGAGGACAAGTACGGCGTGAAGATCCCCGACGAGGATCTCGCCGGACTGCGCACCGTCGGTGACGCCGTGTCCTACATCCAGAAGCTCGAAGCAGAAGGTGGCGCCGACGCGGAGGCCGTGAAGGCGAAGCTCGAAGCTGCCAAGAACGACGAGGAGTGAGCTCAGCCGTGACTTCCGCCTCGACCAACGGGAAGCAGTTCCCCAACATCGTCGTCACCAGCCTCGCGGCCACGACGTCGATCGCTGGTGACGTGGATGCCACGTGGAAAGGCCTGTTGGCCGGCGAGAGCGGCATCGACACCATCCGGGAAGCCTTCGTCACGGAGAACGACCTTCCGGTGACGATCGGCGGCAAGCTCAAGGTGTCGCCCGACGAGTCGCTGTCCCGGGTCGAGATCCGCCGGATGAGCTTCGTCGAGCGGCTGGCGCTCGTCCTGGGCCGTCAGGTCTGGGAGAACGCCGGCAGCCCGGAGGTCGACAAGGATCGCCTCGGCGTCGTGATCGGCACCGGACTGGGCGGCGGCGAAGCTCTGATCGACGCCGTCGAGAAGATGAAGGCCGGTGGGTACCGCAAGGTGTCGCCGTTCGCCGTTCAGATGGTGATGCCCAACGGTCCGTCGGCCACCGTCGGACTCGAGCTCGGGGCCCGCGCCGGAGTGATCACTCCCGTGTCGGCCTGTTCCTCGGGTTCCGAGGCCATCGCCCATGCGTACCGCATGCTGGTGATGGGCGACGCGGACATCATCGTCGCCGGTGGTGTGGAGGGTTACCTCGACGCCGTGCCGATCGCGAGCTTCGCGATGATGCGCGCGCTGAGCACCCGCAACGACGATCCGAAGGCGGCTTCGCGGCCGTTCGACAAGGATCGTGACGGCTTCGTGTTCGGTGAGGCCGGAGCGATGATGGTCCTCGAAACCGAGGAGCACGCCAAGGCTCGCGGTGCCACCATCCACGCCCGTCTGCTGGGCGCGGGAATCACCTCCGACGGGTTCCACATCGTCGCTCCCGATCCTTCGGGTTCGGGCGCTGCGCGGGCCATGACGAGGGCGATCGAGACTGCCGGATTGACGAAGACGGACATCCAGCACATCAACGCGCACGCCACGGCCACGCCGATCGGTGACACGGCAGAGGCGAACGCCATCAAGGCTGCCGTCGGCAACCATGCTGCGGTGTACGCACCGAAGTCCGCGTTGGGGCACTCGATCGGCGCCGTCGGTGCGCTCGAGGCGGTGCTCACGGTCCTGAGTCTGCGTGACGGAGTCATTCCGCCCACGCTGAATCTCGAGAATCAGGATCCAGAGATCGACCTGGATGTCGTCAAGGGCGAAGCCCGTTACGGCGAGATCGATTTCGCGATCAACAACTCGTTTGGTTTCGGTGGGCACAATGTCGCGCTCGCCTTCGGCCGGGCCTGACAGCCGGTCCTGCTAGCTCGCGGGTGGAGACCCCTTCTCTGAAGGGGTCTCCACCCATCGACAGCCCACCCGGGCCCGCCACAAGGAGGACGCGATGACAATCTTGGCACCCGCGACTAAGTCCGATGCGTCGATCGATCCGCGCGATCCCCTTGCGCGCCTGGAGAAGCTGTTCGACGCCGGGACGGTCGTCCCCCTGCATCCGCGTGACAAGTCCGGTGTGCTGGCCGCGTCCGGCAACATCGACGGTGTCCGCACCATCGCATACTGCTCCGATGCCACCGTCATGGGCGGCGCCATGGGCGTCGAAGGCTGCAAGCACATCGTGACGGCGATCGACACCGCCCTCGAGGAAGACGCCCCGATCGTGGGTCTCTGGCACTCGGGTGGCGCGCGTCTCGCCGAGGGCGTCGAGGCCCTGCACGCCGTCGGACTGGTCTTCGAGGCCATGGTCCGCGCGTCCGGCCGCGTCCCACAGATTTCCGTCGTCCTCGGCTTCGCGGCCGGCGGTGCGGCGTACGGTCCTGCGCTGACCGACATCGTCATCATGGCGCCCGAGGCCCGCGTCTTCGTCACCGGACCGGACGTGGTCCGCAGTGTCACCGGTGAGCAGGTCGACATGGTGTCCCTCGGCGGTCCCGACACGCACACGAAGAAGTCGGGTGTCGCGCACATCGCCGCCCACGACGAGGGCGACGCCCTGCACCGGGCACGCCGCCTGGTGTCGATGTTCTGCGAACAGGGCGAGTTCGATCAGGCCGCGGCCGCGCACGGCGACACCGATCTCCGCGCGCTCATGCCCGAGTCGGCGAAGCGCGCCTACGACGTCCGCCCGATCGTTCACGAACTTCTCGACAACGTCGAGGGCGAGTCGAGTTTCGAGGAACTGCAGGGCAATTACGCCCGCAGCATCGTCACCGGTCTCGGACGCCTCGGCGGCCGCACCGTCGGAGTCATCGCCAACAACCCGCTCCGCCTGGGTGGCTGCCTGAACTCGGAGAGCGCCGAGAAGTCGGCTCGTTTCGTCCGGCTGTGCAACGCATTCGGCATCCCGCTCGTGGTGGTCGTGGACGTGCCCGGCTACCTCCCCGGTGTGAGCATGGAATGGGAAGGCGTCGTGCGTCGCGGCGCCAAGCTGCTCCACGCGTTCGCCGAAGCGACCGTTCCCCGCGTGACGGTCGTGACCCGCAAGATCTACGGCGGTGCCTACATCGCCATGAACTCCCGCGCGCTCGGCGCCACCGCCGTCTACGCGTGGCCCGATGCCGAGGTCGCCGTCATGGGCGCCAAGGCCGCTGTCGGCATCCTGCACAAGCGCGCCCTGGCCGCAGCGCCGGAAGACGAGCGTGAGGCCCTGCACGAGCGTCTGGCCGTCGAGCACGAGAGCATCGCCGGTGGCGTCGACCGCGCCGTCGCGATCGGTGTGGTGGACGAAGAGATCGACCCTGCCAAGACGCGCAGTGTCGTCACCGCCGCCCTCGCCGCCGCTCCCTCCAGCCGCGGCGACCACAAGAACATCCCGCTGTGATCTGAGCTCTGGTCGAGAGAAGGCCCCCGCCGTTGTTGTGGCGGGGGCCTTTTCGCGTCCGTGAGCGGGGTGTCAGCCGACGTCGCGGCGCAACCAGGTGACCTCGGCGCCTTCTCCGCCGCTGCGGAACGGCTCGAGAGCCTCGTCCCACGCGGTTCCGAGTGCGTAGTCCAGTTCGGCGGCGATGTCGCCGCCCGCTTGCATCAGTGCCCGTAGCCGCATCTCCCCCACGACGACATCGCCGTTTGCGCTGGTGGAGCCGTGCCACAGACCCATGCCGGGCACGTGGCTGTACCGTTCGCCGTCCACGCCCTCACTGGCGTCCTCGGTGACCTCGAAGCGCAGCATCGGCCAGGCGCGGAGCGCGTTGACCAGCCGTGAGGCGGTGCCGACAGGCCCCACCCAGCTGGTGGTCGCGCGCAGAACGCCGTTGGAGGCCGGCTGCGAGGTCCATTTCAGGTTGGCTCGGCAGTCGAGGGTCGCGGTCAACGCCCATTCGATATGGGGGCACAACGCGGCGGGCGACGAGTGGATGTAGACAACACCAGCCGTCGCGTCCGCGAACTGATTCAATGCGCGCACTCGAGCCTCCTGCTTCGACGAGGGACGTCTTCCCCAACGGCCTCAGTCGGTGTGTGCAGCGGGCTCGGTTGACCAGTGTGCCTTGTGATGCCTGTGTTGCGCCAGTGATTCGAGCAATCGGTGTGTCATCGTCTTCTGCGTTCCGAGAGGATACCGTCGCTCAGCTCGGTCCACAGGGGCTTGGCCCAGTCGCCGAAATCCCGGTCCGTCAATGCGACGCACGCCAGTCCGGCGGCCGGATCGACCCACAGGAAGGTGCCGGACTGCCCGAAGTGGCCGAACGTCCGCGGCGAGTTGCCGGTGCCCGTCCAGTGCGGGCTCTTGCCCGAACGAATCTCGAATCCCAGACCCCAGTCGTTGGGCCGCTGTGAGCCGTATCCGGGCAGGATTCCGTCCAGCCCGGGAAACTGCACGGAGGTGGCGTCCGCGAACGTCTGAGGCGAAATGAGGGCCGGGC
The DNA here is from genome assembly GCF_030056915.1 of Rhodococcus sp. IEGM 1307. Lineage (NCBI taxonomy): Bacteria > Bacillati > Actinomycetota > Actinomycetes > Mycobacteriales > Nocardiaceae > Rhodococcus > Rhodococcus sp. IEGM 1307. The sequence continues at coordinate 279,959 of NZ_JASHKW010000011.1, read as the reverse complement.
GGAACAGTTCTGCTGCGAACCGGCCGAGATCGCCCGCCGACGCCTGCGCTCCGTGGCCGGCGGGCCCGACGAGCGCGGACGCGCTCATGAACAGTGGGGCGAAGACGGATTCCGCGACGTAGTCGGCGAAATCGATCGACGTCTCGGCGGTGAGGAAGTCGGCGAGCACCTCGTAGCCGGCGCTCGAGTAGATCCGCTTGCGCTCCGGTGCCGTCTGTACCCGGTTCGCATCGAACGCGAGACCCGACGCGTGCGCCAGCAGGTGACGCACGGTCGAGCCCTCCGGGCCCGCGGGCTGGTCGAGTTCGACGGCCCCCTCCTCGGTGGCCACCAGGACTGCGTACGCGCAGAGCAGTTTGGTCACCGAGGCCAGGGGGAAGACGCGCTGCTGGTCGCCGTACTCGCCGATCACCCCTTCGTCGTGCGACAGGACCACCGCCGCAGCGTTGTCCACGGGCCATCGGGCAATCTGATCGAGACTCTGCACCCGGTCAGCCTACGAGAGCGGCCCGCGGTCGGCTGCGGCGAGCCGTCACCAGTCGGCTTCGGTGTACCGGATGACGCCGCGAATGTTCTTGCCGTCGAGCATGTCCTGATACCCGTCGTTGACACCTTCGAGGGTGTAGGTGCGGGTGATCATGTCGTCGAGGTTCAGCTGCCCCGACTTGTACATGGCCAGCAGGTTCGGGATCTCGACCCGGGCGTTTCCGCCGCCGAAGATGGTGCCCTTCAGGTCCTTCTGCAGCATCGAGAAGAGGAACAGGTTCAGCTTGACGTCCATGTCGGTCATCGCACCCATGGCCGTGACGACGCACGTGCCGAACTTGCTGGTGAGCAACAGTGCTTCCTCGACGTATTCGCCGTGCATCTCCCCGACCGTGATGATCGTCTTCTGCGCCATCAACCCGTTGGTGAGCGCGATGATCGGCTCGATTGCGGCCGCGGCACTCTCGAACGCGTGGGTGGCCCCGAACTTCAGTGCCTGTTCCCGCTTCCACGGCACCGGGTCGATGGCGAAGATCTGACGAGCCCCGGACGCCACCGCGCCCTGCAGTGCGCTCATGCCGACGCCGCCGACCCCCATGATGACGACGGATTCGCCCGGCTTCACCTCCGCCATCCGCGTCGCCGAACCCCAGCCGGTGGGTACGCCGCAGCCGACGAGGGCGGCGACGTCGAACGGAATGTCCTTGTCGATCTTCACGACCGACGTCTCGTGCACGACCATGTAGGGCGAGAACGTCCCGAGGAGACACATCGGGATGACGTTTTCGCCGCGCGCGTGGATGCGGAAGGTGCCGTCGCTGATCGCCAGCCCGCTCAGGAGTCCCATTCCGAGGTCACAGAGATTCTGGTGTCCGGCCGAGCACGCCGGACAGCGTCCGCAGGCGGGCACGAACGAGAGCACGACGTGGTCGCCGACCTCGAGGTCCTTCACCTCCGGCCCCAACTTGGTGATGACGCCGGACCCTTCGTGACCGCCCATCACCGGGAAGGACGCCATCGGCATCGAACCGGTGACGATGTGGTGGTCGGAGTGGCACATTCCGGCGGCTTCCATGCGAATCTGCACCTCGCCCGCAACCGGATCACCGATCTCGATCTCCTCGACCGACCACGGCTCGTTCAGGCCCCACAGGATCGCACCCTTGGTCTTCATGTGACTTCCAACCCTTCATTCATGTCTGCGCATCTGCTGATGTGACGATAGACACAAACGGTCCGAATTGGAACACGTTCTACCGAATCGGGTCCGGCAATCCGAAACTGTTACCCCGACACGTCGTGGAGATGGTGGATCGGATCGTGGACGAAGTACTTGGCCAGCGACTCCACCGTGAACGATGCGCCGTCGCTCCGCCGCCCGGTCCGCACCCGGAATTCCGGCGCGACGGCCTCGAAGGCGTCCGCCACCGCCGCACCGGCCGCACGCAGCTCGGCGTCCACGACGGCCGGATCCTGCTCGTTGTAGCGCCCGGCGACCGCGGTCTCGTCCTGATCCCAGTTCGGGAACAGTGGATCCGTCTCGTCGAGCACGATCCGGAGCCGGACGTCGAAGATCCGGAACACGTCGCGAACGTGTGCGGCATACTCGAGCGCCGACCACGTCTGCTCGTCCGGCCGGACCCTCACATCGGGGCGGGTGAGGACCGGCGACCATGCCTCCGCGTTCGCCCGGACCAGCGCCGGAATGTCCTCGTACCGGGTTGCCGCCGAGTCGAACCCGCAGTCGGGGCACGCCCGGTCGAGGACCCAGGTCCAGTTCTTCGTGTCGGGAGTGATCGCCATGGCGGTCATCGTAGAACGGCCACAGGGCCCGCCGTGCGAATGCCGCCCACCGGTACGGTCGCGAGCATGCACGCCACCTTCCTCGGTGTTTCCACGATCCTGTTGTCCGACGGCGAGACGTCGCTGATGACGGACGGGTTCTTCTCCAGGCCGCCGCTCCTGCGCTCGGTACTCCGGCCGCTGCGCCCCGACGGTGCCGCCGTCGACCGGGCCCTCACGCGAACTCGAACCGACCGCCTCGCCGCCGTCCTCGTCGCGCACTCGCACTACGACCACGCGATGGACTCCCCCACGGTTGCGGAGCGCACCGGTGCGGAACTCGTCGGTTCGCCGTCGACGCGTCACATCGCCGAGGGTTACGGGTTCGCGATGGACCGGTTCCGGACGATCCAGGTGCGAACTCCCGTGAGGTACGGCGCATTCGAGGTGACGGCTCTACCCGCCGAGCACAGCCCCCGGGCGAAGTTCCCGGGCACGATCGAACACGCGGTGCACCCACCGGCATCGATCGGCGAATACGCGCAGGGCGACTGCTTCTCGTTCCATTTCGCGCACCCCGACGGCCGCGTCCTCGTCCACGCCAGTGCGAACTTCGTTCCCGGCGCGCTCGACGGATACGACGCCGACACCGTCTATCTCGGCATCGGCACACTCGGCAAGCAGTCCGACCGCTTCCGCCGCGACTACTGGGACGCACTCGTGACCCGGACCGGCGCACGGCGGGTGATCCCGATCCACTGGGACAACTTCTGGAAGCCACTCGACCGGCCGCTGACACCGCTCCCCCGCTTCGCCGACAACTTCCGGCGGTCCCTGCGGTTTCTCACCGAGAGAGGCCTGGCCGAAGGTGTCGACGTGCAACTCCCGGTTGCCTGGGAACGAGTCGATCCGCTGGCCTAGTCCGGGCTTCGCTCGCTCAGAGCTTGTAACCGATCGTCCGGAGCAACGCCTTGCGGTCGGCGACGTCGGCATCGGTCTCGACACCGGCGGGTGGGCGTCCGTCGATCACGCCGGCGATGCCCCGGCCGAGTTCCGTCTCGGCCACGATGATTTCGAGGGGGTTGGCGGTGGCGCAGAAGATGCCGCACACCTCCGGCACCTGCTTCAGCGTGTTCAGGACGTTGACCGGGTAGCCGTCCTCCAGGAACACGAAGAACGAGTGTCCCGCGCCGACCGCGACGGCGTTGCGGGTGGCCAACTCGACGAGACGGTCGTCGTTGCCGGAGCAGCGCACGAGGCGAGGACCCGAGGCCTCGCAGAACGCGACACCGAACCGGAGGTGCGGGCTCACTCCGACCAGGGCCTCGTGCACGTCCTCGACGGTCTTGATGAAGTGGGACTGTCCGACGATCACGTTCATGTCGTCGGGTTTGTCGATCGCCACGATCTGCAGATCCACGATGGCCTCCTCGGATGCCTTTCAGTCTGCCCCGCTCCGGCACGGAGAACAACGACGGAGCGGGCGTTCGACTTCGGGGATCCGCGGACAACGGTGGGGCGGGCGGGGCTCGAACCCGCGACCAATGGATTATGAGTCCACGGCTCTAACCGACTGAGCTACCGCCCCATCGCCGCACTACTCGCGATCGCGGCGTGCCGATGTTACCGTGCGCCCGCCGTGGGCGCGTAGCCGGGACGAAGCCCGCCCTGACAGGACTTTTCGTGGTCGGCGAACCGAATCGTGTCCCGACGTGGGCACTGCCCCGTCGCCGTGTGTGCGAACGCGTCTTCCGGGGTACGCGGATGTGATCCGCACTGCGGAGGACCACGAGACGGGAGCACAGGATGAGCGTCGAACGACCAGGACCCGAACCGGACGATGCACCGGCGCTCGACGACGGAGGGGGCGTTCGGCCGGGTGACACGCCACCGGATGCCGGCCAGACCTCGGGGTTGTCGCATCCGCAGCCGATGCCGGGCCGGACGGTGCCGATCCTCGCGTTCATCGTGGTGGGTCTACTCGCGGTCGCGGCCTTCTTCGTCGCCCGCGTGTTTGCGTTGTTCGACTGAGGTGACCGGCGCGGACGCGTCTGCGACGAGTTCGTACCGTCGCCCGTACGTTTCGACGAGGGCCTGGATCGCGGCGACCACCGGCACCGACACCAGGGCGCCGACCGGGCCGAACAGCGAGGCGCCCACGATCACCGATCCGAACGCGACCGCGGGGTGGATCGAGACCGTCGCGGAGGTGATGCGCGGGTGCAGCACGTAGTTCTCGATCTGCTGGTAGACGGTCCCGAACACGATCACCCACACACCGTCCATCGGCTGGGACGCCGCTGCGATGATTGCGGGGAGGGCGATCGCGAGGTAGGTGCCCAGGGTGGGGACGAACTGCGAGACGATGCCGGTCCACAGCGCCAGCGGCAACCAGTAGGGCACGCCGATCGCCACGAGGAAGATGCCCGTGGCGACCGAACTCACCGCAGCGAGGATCAGCCGTGACACCACGTATCCGCCGGCCTTCTCGACCGAGATCTCCCACACCACCGAGATGGCCCGCTGTTGCCGCGCCGGGAACCAGCTCGAGATTGTGCGGCGAAGGGCAGGCCCCTGCGCGGACATGTAGAACACGAACAGCAGCAGCGTCAGCATCTGGAACACGACGCCGAGCAGCGACGACAACACACCCAGAACTCCCGGTGTGAACCGCTCGGCGAGGTCTCGGATGGTCTCGGGTGTGAGGTGGATCAGATCCTCGCCGGTCGCGAAGTCGGTGTCGAACACGCGATTGGACCAGTCGGTGACCGAGGACAACGCACCCGGCAGGGCCTTGAGGAGCTGGGCGAGTTGCTGGGCGAGCAGTGTCCCGAAGAGTGCCAGGAACCCGATGGCGAAGACGAACAGCGCGAACAGGACGAGCCCGGTGGCGGCTCCGCGCCGCAACCCCCGGCGCTCGAGCCAGTCGACGACCGGTTCGATGGTGATACTGAACAACCACGCGAGGAACAGCAACCCCAGAAAGCTCCGCAGGTTGACGAACAGCCACCCCGACAACTGGTAGGCGGCGACGGCCAGCAGGACGTAGAGGATCGAGGGCAGAAGCCACCGCGGGGCGTCGCCTGTGCCGAAGCGCCCGATCGACCCTGTCCGCCCGGTTTCGCGGCCGTCCTCGCTCATCGCACACCCCGCGATCGATTGCTGCCGATACAGCGGGAATGTACTCGCCCCGGAGGGTGCACCTGTCCGAATTGGCCGGGCGCAGCAGAAAACCCCGCCCGGATGAACCGGACGGGGTTTCGGTGCTCCCCCGGCTGGACTCGAACCAGCAACCGTCCGATTAACAGTCGGAAGCTCTGCCAATTGAGCTACAGGGGATTATTCTGCTGTGCTCGCCGTTCCCGGTGATGCGAGAGAAACTGTAGCGCATAGCCCCACCCCAGTACCAAATCGCCTGCCTGTCGACGCATCAGGCAGGATGGGTGCAGGTCGTTGTGCGTCGGGAGGAAGCGGGAATGATGCGGTTGTTGATCGGTATCGCTGCGGGGTACGTGCTGGGTACGCGAGCAGGACGTGTGCGCTACGAACAGATCAGCCGGGCCACCAAGGCCGTGGCCACCAGCCCGGCCACGAAGAAGGTGCTGCAGATGTCGCGTCAGAAGCTGTCCGACTCCCTGAACACTCAGCCGAAGCTCGAGCCCATGAAGCCGCTCGACGAGGAAACGACCATCCTGGTTCCCCAGGATCAGCTCAAGAAGAAGTAGACGGCGGCGGCCGGGTCAGCCGGCCATCCCGTCCCGGTTGGTGTCGCCGATCGCCTGATCGAGCAGGCTGCGGCGGTACTGCTCCAGGGCGACGAGGTCGCCGAGCAGCGAATGGAACTCGTCCGACGCCGTGGCCGGTGAAATGCGCTGCAGCTTGGACTTCAGTTCCGCCACCTGCTCCCCCACCCACACCTCCTGCAGGCGTGCGATCACGCCGGAGATGTATCGCGGCACGGTGTCCTCTTCGGCGGGCAACGGCTCGACGGCGAGTTCCGACACGAGCGACGCCGCGGTGACGTCGTCGACACCGCGGCTGACCGCGTCGACCCACTCGCCGCCGCCGAGTCCCGCGCTGGTGCCGCCGGACGCGATCATCGACTCACGGATCACGACGTACGTCGGATGCGTGAACGTCTCCACCGGCAGCGAGTCGAATACGGTGCCCGCGATCGCCGGGTACTGCAACGCACCCTTCAGTGCCTCGCGCTGCGCCCACAGCGTCGGATCGTTCGGCCGGGGCCGGGTGAGCCCGACCGGCAACTGCGGTGTGTCCTGGTCCTCGTCCCGGGCGGCCTTCTTCTTGAGCGGCGCAGGCAGCGACCCGCGGGTGGACGCCCGCTTGCGCGCCTCGTCCCGCACCCGCTGCCGGACGGCGGCGATGTCGTCCCAGCCCACCCAGCCGGACAACTGGACGGCGTAACTGTCCCGCAGCGTCGCTTCCTTGATCTGCGCGACCACCGGCACGGTGCGCCGCAGCGCCTCGACCCGGCCCTCGGCGGTCTCGAGGTCGTGCTCGGTGAGGATCGACTTGACCACGAACTCGAACATCGGTGTGCGACGCGCCACCAGGTCGCGGACGGCGGCGTCACCGGACTTCTGCCGCAACTCGCACGGGTCCATGCCCTCGGGTGCCACGGCGACGAACGTCTGCCCGGCCATCTTCTGGTCACCCTCGAACGCCTTCATCGCCGCGGCCTGGCCCGCGGCGTCCCCGTCGAACGTGTAGATGATCTCGCCGCGAAAGTAGCTGTCGTCCATCAGCAGTCGCCGCAGCATCGCGAGGTGGTCCTCACCGAACGCGGTGCCGCAGGCGGCGACGGCGGTCTTGACCCCGGCCAGGTGCATCGCCATGACGTCGGTGTATCCCTCGACCACCACGGCCTGATGCCCCTTGGCGATGTCGCGCTTGGCGAGGTCGAGCCCGAACAGCACCTGAGACTTCTTGTACAGCATGGTTTCCGGCGTGTTGACGTACTTGCCGGGCATGGTGTCGTCGTCGAACAACTTGCGGGCGCCGAACCCGATGACGTCGCCGGACAGGTTCCGGATGGGCCAGAGCAGGCGCCGGTGGAAGCGGTCGATGTGACCACGCCGCCCGGCTTTCGACAGGCCCGCAGCCTCGAGCTCCTTGACGTCGAAACCCTTGCCCAGCAGGTGCTTCGTGAGGATGTCCCAGCCGTCGGGTGCATACCCGCACCCGAACTGCTGCGCGGCCTGCGCGTCGAAGTTCCGTTCCGTCAGGTAGTCGCGGGCCGCCTGCGCGTCGGGTTCCTGCAGGCGCGCCGAGTAGAACTCCTGCGCGGCCGCGTTGGCCGCGACCAGCCGGGAGCGGGTGCCGCGGTCGCGTTGCACCGAGGTGCCGCCGCCCTCGTACGAGATGGTGTAGTTCAACCGGTCGGCGAGCTGCTCGACGGCCTCGACGAAACTGATGTGGTCGATCTTCTGGAGGAAGGAGTAGACGTCGCCGCCCTCGCCGCACCCGAAGCAGTGGTAGTGCCCGTGATTGGGCCGCACGTGGAACGACGGCGACTTCTCGTCGTGGAACGGGCACAGCCCCTTCATGGAGTCGCCGCCCGCGCGCTTGAGGGAGACGTACTCCCCCACGATGTCCTCGATCCGTGTGCGCTCGCGAATGGCCGCAACGTCACGATCAGGGATTCTGCCAGCCACGAACGACAGTCTAGGCGCTCCGCCGCAGCCCGAACTTCCGCCTCGGGGTCAGCAGTTCGACGGGGCGGGAATCCCGGCGAATCGGTCGCCGAGATAGCCGAATGCGGGACCGGCACCGAGCATGGTGGCGGTGCCGTGGTCGGCGCCCGGGATCACGTCGAACTGCACCGGCACACCCTGTGAGCAGTACCGGGCGACGGTGTTCTGTACCGGCCCGATGGCGACGAGGGGGTCCGCGCTGCCGTGCCAGACGAACATCGGCGTCCTCGGCACTCCCGGATACAGTTCGACGCTGTTCTCGTCCATCACCGAGCGGCCGGACGGATCGGCGAGGATGCCGGGACCGTTGGTCAGGTCGGGTAGCGACTTCCCCGCACCGGCGCCGAGGATCGAATCCGTGCACATGTTGCTCATCTGCGCCCGCAGGGCGAGTCCGTCGCCGTTGAGGCCGTCTCCGAGCGGTGACCGCGTCGGGTATTCACGCTCGAGACCGATGGCGGCCGCGAATCCCAGGCCGAACGCCTGCGAGCGGGTGCTGCCCAGCCGGTCGGCCAGTTCACCGATGTTGACCGGTGTGCCGCCCTGGGCCACGCCCACGATGTTCAGTTCCGGGGCGTAGGTGGGTGCGAGCGCCGCAGCCCAGTTGGTCGCCATGGCGCCGCCCGAATAGCCGGCCAGCCCGACCGGACTGCCACCGAGTCCTGCTTCCGGGAGCCGCTGCGCGGCGCGGACACCGTCGAGGACGAGCCGGCCGCCGAGTTTCGCGGCGCCGTATGCGCTGGTCGGTCCGAGGTGGTCGGGCACGGCGACGGCCCAGCCGCGCGCGAGCAGGGCGTTGAGGGCGGGCCCCTCCTGGATTCCGCCGTTGAACAGCTGATGGGACGGCGCGCACTCGAGCCCGAGCGCGTTGACGAAGGGCTGATAGGACACGAGCGGCCGGTTGGCGGGGGTGCCGCGGGGCACCAGCACCGTGGTGATCGCGGCGATGGGCGCTCCGGCGGAGTTGGTCGACTTGTACTTCACCTGCCAGGCGTCGGCGGTGGGGAAACCGGTGGCGGCGACCGGTCGGCTCGCCAGCACGTCACCGTCGGCGCGTGCCCCGACGTCGGCGGGCGCACCGTAGAACGGGTCGGGGTCCGCGAACGGGTACGCGGGCGCGGCGTGCGCCGCGGGTGGGGCCAGTAGGGCGGCACCGACCGCCACCGCCAGCGCTGCGGACGTCGAACCGATGATCTTGCGCACTGCAGACTTCATCCGGTCTCCCTGACCATTGGGTGCGAGCTGTCTCTAGACCTATTCGTAGCACCGCGGCGGCAGGATGGGTCCGGCTTCCGAACTTTGTCAGCCCCAGCTCGCCTGTGCTCCGAGACTGGACTTGTCGACCCGTTCGAGACGGCTCTCGGTGTAGGAGGCGATCTGGTCGACGACGACCCGGACCCGTGCGGGGTCGTCGGCCGCGGCGTTCCAGGCGGGAATCAGGATGGGGTCGAGACCGGCGGGTGCGGTCGCGAGCAGCCATTCGGCGACGCGGTGCACGCGGTCACGCTGGCGTGCCTGCCGCGCCCGGTGGCCGGCATCCGACATCACGTAGTTCAGTGCGAACGTCTTGAGCAGCGCCACCTCCGCCGCCACCACCGGCGGGACCACCAGGTCGGCGTCGTATCGGGCGACCGGCTTGTCGCCGTGGACGTCGCGGGTCCCGATGATCGCGGCGGTCGCGAACCGGCCTACCAGTTCGCTGGTGAGGTTCTTCAGGGCGACCGAACTAGTGAGCGTGCCGTCGTAGCTGCCCACCTCGACGACGACGGGCAGACGACTCAACCGCGTCGCGGCCTCGACCAGTTCCTCCACGTCGAGGCCCGGGAACTCCGACGCACCGAATTCGGCGAGCGCCCGCTGATCCACCGGATCGGCCAGTGAACGCAGATCGATGCGCCCGTCGATCACGCCGTCCTCGACGTCGTGCACGGAATAGGCGACGTCGTCGGCCCAATCCATGACCTGCGCCTCGAGGCACTGGTGGCCGTCGGGGGCACCCTCGCGGATCCACGCGAGCACGTCGGCGTCGTCGTCGTAGGCCCCGAACTTCGCGCCGGGGCGCGGCCGGGTCCACGGGTACTTGATCGCCGCGTCCAGCGACGCGCGGGTCAGGTTGAGCCCGGCACTGCTTCCGTCGGGGTAGAGCACCTTCGGTTCGAGGCTCGTGAGGATGCGCAGATTCTGGGCGTTGCCCTCGAACCCCCCGCAGCTTTCCGCGACCTCGTCGAGGGCCTTCTCCCCGTTGTGACCGTACGGCGGGTGGCCGATGTCGTGCGCGAGGCCGGCGAGGTCCACCAGATCGGGATCGCAGCCGAGACCGTCGGCGATTCCGCGACCGATCTGCGCAACCTCGATCGAGTGCGTCAACCGTGTCCGCGGAGTGTCACCGTCCCGGGGGCCCACCACCTGGGTCTTGTCGGCGAGTCTGCGGAGCGCGGCCGAGTGCTGGACGCGGGCGCGGTCGCGGGAGAAGACGGATCGGTGTTGCGCGGCCGCGATCTGGCTGCCCGGGATTCCCGCCCGTTTCGGTGCCTCGCGGACCCGGCGGGCGACGTCGTGCGCGGAGTACACGTCGCCGAGGGGTGTCGTGTGTGCTGTCATCGAATGTCTACTGTCCCGCCGTGTAGGGGAAGTCGGCCGAGAAGTGGGTGAGCTGGTACCAGATCAACGCCCCTGTCTCCCGGGCGATTCCGTGCAACTGGGATTCGCGGGTGAACACGGCGGGCCCCTGCCGGGTGGGCGCCGTCCACGCGTCGAGTCCGGCGTCGCGTGCCATCGTCCGCGTCCGCAGCGAATGCCACGGGTCGCTGACCAGGACCGCCGAATCGATGCCCTGCGCCCCCATCGCCTCACTCACCGCCTCGATGCTGAGCAGGGTGTCGGACCCCTCCTCGACCGCGGTGATGCTGTCGGCGGGGACGCCGCGCGAGATCAGATAGTTCTTGCCGGACGCCGCCTCGGTGTACTCGTCGCCCTCCTGTTTGCCGCCGACCGTGATGACCTCGGGGGCCACCCCGCGCTCGTACAGCTTGTACGCCTGCTCGAGCCGGGCCTCGAACACCGACGACGGGGTTCCCGAGTACTGGGCGGCCCCGAGCACGACGATCGCGTCGGCGGCGGACGTGTCGTCGATCCGCGCGACCTGCCACACCCGGACCGCGGTGCCGAGCACCAGCGCGGCGGCGAGGAGGACCACGCCGGCGATGATCCGGCGGGTCCACCGGGCCAGCGTGCCGGCGAACCCCAGGCGCGCAGGACGGCGCGGGAGATCGTGGCGTTCACGGCTCGGTGCAGAATTCACTCCCTGATTCTGCCAGCTGTCGCCGAACTGTCCCGATGACGACTCGCCACACCCGATAGATTTGCTGCCATGCCACTCGCACCGCGCCTCGAGCAGACGCCGTCGTTCCGCTCCCGACTTCCCCGTGCTCGGCGGTTCGCCGCCGTCGGCGCCGTCTCCGCACTCCTGACTCTCGTGGCGATCCTGTTCCCTCCCGCGATCGCCTCGGCGGACGCACCGTTCCGTCTTCCCGGGCAGATCACGGACACCGTCGGCGTGCTCGACGCCGACCAGCAGAGCGACGTCCAGGCCGCGATCGACCAGCTGTACGACGAGCACAAGGTGCGGTTGTGGGTGGTGTACGTGCCCGACTTCAACGGGCTCGGCGCCGGTCCGTGGGCGGATCAGACGGCGCAGGCGTCCTCGCTCGGCGACCGCGACGCCCTGCTCGCGGTCGCGACGGTCGACCGCGAGTACGCCCTCATCGCGCCGGACGGACTGTCGGAGATCACCAGCGACGAGGCCGAGTCGATCCGGGTGGATGCGGTGGAACCCGCCCTGCGCGAGGAGGATTGGGCCGGAGGCGCGATCGCCGCTGCAGGCGGCCTGGGCGACGCGATGACTCCGGGCGAAGGAATGTCGGTGCGCACACTGCTGATCGGCGGCGGTGTGGTCGTCGTGGGTGCGGGTGGCGTGGTGCTGTATTCGCGGAAGAAGAAGCACGACCGCACCCGGGCCGGCGTCGAGGCGGCGCGCAGCATCAGCCCCGAGGACACCGCCGCGCTGACGGCGCTCCCGCTGCCGACGCTGGACGAGCGCGCCAAGGAGGTGCTCGTCGAGACCGACGACGCGCTGCGTACGAGTCAGGAGGAACTCGACCTGGCCCACGGCGAATTCGGCGAGCAGGCCACAGCATCGTTCACGGCGGCGTTCGACACGGCGAAGGCGACGCTCGCGGCCGCGTTCACCGTCCGTCAGCGACTCGACGACGCGATCCCCGAGACCCCGCAGCAGCAACGGGAGATGCTCATCGACATCATCACCTCGTGCGGGCGCGCCGACCGCGAACTCAATGAGCGGGTCCAGGAGTTCGACGGACTCCGGGACCTGCTGATCAACGCCCCCGACCGACTCGACGGGCTCACCCGGGACATGGTCGCGCTGACCGTGCGCATCCCCGATTCCACGCAGACGCTCGCCACCCTGCAGACCGAATTCCCGGCCGCCGCACTCGCTTCCGTCGCCCACAACGTGACGATGGCGGAGGAGCGGCTCGCGTTCGCGGAACGGGCCGTGGCCGACGGACGGGACGCGGTCGCCCTGCCGCCCGGGAAGCAGGGACCGGCGGTGTCGGCGATCCGCGGAGCCGAGGGCGCCCTCGAACAGGCCCGGACGCTGCTCGACGCCGTCGACCACGCCGCGGAAGACATCCGGCACGCCATCGCGACGCTGCCGGCCGCGATCACCGACGTGGAGGCCGGGATCGCGGCCGCCGCCCAGTTCACCGAGCAGGGTGGGGACCGGCTCGCGTCGGCCCGCGCCGCGGCCGAGGCAGCGCTGGCGGCGGCGCGGGCCGCCGCGGACACCGACCCGCTCGGCAGCTTCACCCAGATCGTCAAGGCAGACGCGGAACTCGACGCCGTCCTCGCCGAGGCGCAGGAATCCCGGCAGCAGGCCGAGCGCGCACAGCAGCGTCTCGAGCAGGACATCGTGGCCGCGCAGTCGCAGGTCACGGCGGCGTCGGACTTCATCGGCACCCGACGCGGCGCGGTGGGAGCGGACGCCCGGACCCGCCTCACGGAGGCGCAGCGGCACCTGGCGGGCGCGCAGCAACTCCGCGGCACCGACGCCTCCCGCGCGCTTCAGCACGCCCAGGCCGCGGCCGCCCTGGCGGCCGACGCACTGCGCCTGGCGCAGAACGACGTGAGCCGCTGGGAGTCCCGCCAGCGCCCAGGGCCCGGAAGCGGTGGCGGGAACGCCACCGGCGCGATCCTCGGCGGCATCCTGATCGACAGCATCCTGCGCGGCGGATTCAGCGGCGGCAGCAACTGGGGAAGCCGCGGCTCCGGCGGTGGCCGCAGCAGCGGCCCGCGGTCCTTCGGCGGCCCGAGCAGCTCCGGCCGGATCAGTGGGGGCGGCCGATTCTGACGTCCTCCCGAGTCTTCGTCGCATTCGCGTGCGTCGCGGCCACCGCCTGCGGCGTCCTGTCGGGCTGCGAGAGCGGGGACCCGGCCGAGGACGACGCGATCCCGCTGTCGGCTGAGGCCTATCGCAGCCGGGAGGACGACGCGGCAGGTGGGCGGATTCACGTGCGGATCGCGAACACCGGCGACGCGCCCGTCGCCGTGACATCCGTGGCGTTGGACAGTCCCGGCTTCGAGGCGGCGCCCGCGACCCGGCGCGTGGTCGAACTCGGACCCGGCAACCGGATCGATGTCGAGGCCGAGTACGGCCCGGTGCGCTGCGACCCGTCCCCGGAGCCGGCGTACGCCCTGGTCGGGGTCGCCGATCGGAACGGCTCGCCCGTGCGGGTGCCGCTCGCAGCCCCGTACGACGTCCTCGGCCGAATCCACGACGGCGACTGCGCCGCAGAGGATCTGGCGCGGGCCGTACCGGTGACACTGATCCCGGCGGCGGCTCCTCCCGAGCCGACCGCACCCCTGCCCGCCCAGCTCGTCGTGAGCCGGGGAACGGCGTCGGGTGACATCCGGTTGGACGAGATCGGCGGCAGCGTCCTGTATGCGCTGCACGGCGCGCTGCCCGCCACCATGCGGGCGGGCGAGGACCGGCTGAGCGTCGACATCACGATCGACGCGGCGCGCTGCGACCCCCATGCCCTCGCGGAGGCGAAGAAGCCCTTCGTCTTTCCGCTGTGGATCGCCGTCGGCTCCTCGGCACCGGAATACTCGCGCATCCCGGTGTCCGAGGAGAACCGGCGAATCCTGACGAACTACCTGACCGCGACCTGCGACGCGCGCAGGTGACGGCGGATCAGGAACCGATGAGGCGCTGCGCCAGGTAACCCTCGACCTGGTCGAGCGCGACCCGCTCCTGAGCCATGGAGTCACGCTCACGCACGGTCACGGCGTGGTCCTCGAGCGTGTCGAAGTCCACGGTGATGCAGAACGGTGTGCCGATCTCGTCCTGACGGCGGTAGCGGCGGCCGATCGCGCCGGCGTCGTCGAACTCGACGTTCCAGTGCTGACGGAGCGTCGCGGCGAGATCCTTGGCCTTCGGCGTCAGGTCCGCGTTACGCGACAGCGGCAGCACCGCGGCCTTCACCGGGGCGAGACGACGGTCCAGACGCAGCACGGTGCGCTTGTCGACGCCGCCCTTCGCGTTCGGCGCCTCGTCCTCGGTGTACGCGTCGACGAGGAACGCCATCAGCGACCGCGTGAGACCGGCTGCCGGCTCGATGACGTACGGCGTGTAGCGCTCACCGGTGGCCTGGTCGTAGTAGTTGAGGTCGGTGCCCGAATGCTTCGAGTGGGTCGACAGGTCGAAGTCGGTGCGGTTGGCCACACCCTCGAGCTCGCCCCACTCGCTGCCCTGGAAGTGGAAGCGGTACTCGATGTCGACGGTGCGCTTGGAGTAGTGCGACAGCTTGTCCTGGGCGTGCTCGTACAGGCGCAGGTTGTCCTTGTTGATGCCGAGCCCGGTGTACCAGTCCATGCGGTAGTCGATCCAGTACTGGTGCCACTCTTCGTCCTCGCCGGGCTTGACGAAGAATTCCATCTCCATCTGCTCGAACTCGCGGGTGCGGAAGATGAAGTTTCCGGGCGTGATCTCGTTGCGGAAGCTCTTGCCGATCTGGCCGATGCCGAACGGGGGCTTCTTGCGCGACGTGGTGAGCACGTTCGCGAAGTTCACGAAGATGCCCTGCGCGGTCTCGGGGCGGAGGTAGTGCATGCCCTCTTCGCTCTCGACCGGGCCGAGGTACGTCTTCAACATCATGTTGAAGTCGCGGGGCTCGGTCCACTGACCGACCGTGCCGCAGTCGGGGCAGGCCACGACGTCCATCGGGACGTCGTCCGGGTTGTCGAGGCCCTTCTTCTCCGCGTAGGCCTCCTGCAGGTGGTCCTGACGGTGACGCTTGTGACAGTTGAGGCACTCGACCAGCGGGTCGTTGAACACGCCGACGTGACCGGACGCCACCCACACCTCGCGGGGCAGGATGACGGAGGAGTCGAGGCCGACGACGTCCTCGCGGCTGGTGACCATGTTGCGCCACCACTGCTTCTTGATGTTCTCCTTGAGCTCGACGCCCAAGGGGCCGTAGTCCCAGGCCGACTTCGTGCCTCCGTAGATCTCACCGCACGGGTAGACCAGGCCACGACGCTTGGCGAGATTGACGACGGTTTCGACTTTGGACTTCGGTGCCACTCGGGTGCTCTCCATCTGGGTAATAGATGCATGGTTCACGTGCGCTTTTCGGAGCCCAGCCTATCTGCCCGACCGCGGTCGGTTCACCCACCCGGTTGACATGCGTATTCGTGCATATCAAAATGGAATCGATTTGCAATAAGGTGAGGGTGATCCTCCCGGGCCGACGGCCTCGCGGCCACGGTCCCGTCCATTGTCCGGCACTCCGAAGGAGATCACTGGTGAGCGTCATCGATCCCGGGGATCTGCATCCGTTCGAGGCGGCGGCGCCCGCCCACGTGCCGTCGAAGGAGACCCTTGCGGCGGCCGGCGACATCCTGCGCGCCCTCGCGGCCCCCGTCCGGATCGCGATCGTCCTCCAGCTCCGCGAATCGGAACGGTGCGTGCACGAACTCGTCGGGGCACTCGGAGTCACCCAGCCACTGATCAGCCAGCATCTTCGCGTGCTCAAGGCCGCGGGCGTCGTGCGCGGCGAACGCACCGGACGTGAGGTCCTCTACCGCCTGGTGGACGACCACCTCGCCCACATCGTCGTGGACGCCGTCGCGCACGCCGAGGAAGGATAGAAGCCTTGACCCAGAACACCGGCCAGCGCAAGCCCGTCGTCGTGGGAGTACGCGCCACCAAGCAGCGCAGCGCCATCTCCGCGCTCCTCGACGACATCGAGGAGTTCCGGTCGGCGCAGGAACTGCACGACGAACTCCGCAAGCGCGGCGAGGGCATCGGGCTGACCACCGTCTACCGCACCCTGCAAACGCTCGCCGACGCCGGAACGGTCGACGTCCTGCGCACCGACACCGGTGAATCCGTGTACCGGCGCTGCTCGTCCGGACATCACCATCACCTGGTCTGCCGTGCCTGCGGCTACACCGTCGAGGTCGAGGGGCCCACCGTCGAGCAGTGGTCGCAGTCGATCGCCGACGCACACGGCTTCTCCGACGTCAGCCACACCATCGAGATCTTCGGCGTCTGCAAGGACTGCACCGCAACGCAGTGAGCGTCAGGGGATCAGCCCCTGCCGGGCGGTGTCGGCCCCGCTCAACACGAGAAGCAGCATCGTGGTCAGTGCCTCGTCCTCGAGCCCGGCAGCCGGGAACGTGTAGCGCAGGATGACGTCCGCGAGCCGGCCGTGACCGAACACCGCGATCGAACCGAACTGCAGTGCGCCGTTCCGCTCCGCGACCTTCTTGTGCAGCGACGCGCTGACCGGACGATCCCAGGCCAGCACGCACGTCATCGACAACACATCGAGGCCCTCGGTGAGGGTCATCGCACTGATCGAGCACAGCGCCCCGGCGTACTCGAAACTCAGCGAACCGTCCTCCGCCCGGGTGACGGTGGCGAAGTGCTCGAGCGCGTCCGCCGCCCGCCCGAGCAGCGCGGGCGCCCCGTCGACGGTCATTTCACACCACCGAACCGACGGTCACGCGACGCGTACTCGACACACGCCGCCCACAGGTCCCGGCGGTCGAAATCCGGAAACAGCTTCTCCTGGTACACCATCTCGGCGTAGGCCGACTGCCAGATCAGGAAGTTGGACGTGCGCTGCTCGCCGGACGGCCGGAGGAACAGGTCGACGTCCGGCATGTCCGGCTCGTCGAGGTACCGGGCCACGGTCGCCTCGGTGATCTTCTCCGGGTCGAGTTGCCCCGCCGCGACCCGCCTGCCGATCTCCTTCGCCGCGTCGGCGATCTCCGCGCGCCCGCCGTAGTTGACGCACATGGTCAGGTTCATGACCGTGTTGTGCTTCGTCAGCTCCTCGGCGATCTCGAGTTCCTTGATGACGCTGCGCCACAGCTTGGGACGGCGCCCCGCCCACCGCACGCGCACCCCCATCTCGTGCATCTCGTCGCGGCGACGCCGGATCACGTCGCGGTTGAAGCCCATCAGGAAGCGGACCTCCTCGGGGCTGCGTTTCCAGTTCTCGGTGGAGAACGCGTAGGCCGACAACCATTCGACGCCCATCTCGATGCACCCGCAGACGGCGTCCATCAACACGGCCTCGCCACGTTCGTGGCCCGCGGTCCGGGGCAGTCCGCGCTCCTGCGCCCAGCGGCCGTTGCCGTCCATCACCAGCGCGATGTGCCGGGGCACGAGTTCGGGTTGCAGGCCGGGCGGGCGGGCGCCCGAGGGGTGCGGGTCCGGCGGCCGGATCTGGCGCTCGGCCCCGGAACTATGCGGGGCTCGAGGTTCGCGTCGTCGAATCACGGTCCCCATCCTGCCTGACCGAATCCTCCACCCTTACCGCCGCATGCGGTCGTGCGCGTTCGATCAGCGGGAGGGTGCGGAGTTGCCGTTCGAGGTGCCACTGCAGATGCGCCGCGACGAGACCGCTGGCCTGCCCCCGCAACGACTCGGGCACGTCGTCCGTGCTCGCCCAGTCGCCGCGGAGCAGCGCATCCATCAGGTCGAGGACACCCGGTGACGGCGTGGCGGCGCCCGGCGGTCGGCAATGGACGCACACCGCTCCCCCGGCGGCCACGTGGAATGCCCGGTGCGGTCCGGGGGCGCTGCACCGCGCGCAGTCGTCGAGGGCGGGAGCCCACCCCGCAAAACCCATGGCCCGCAACAGGAAGGCGTCGAGGATCAGCTCGCACGGGCGGTTGTGCTCGGCGACGGCCCGCAGCGCCCCGACCGTCAGGCGATGCAGTTGCGGCGCCGGGGCCCGTTCCTCACCGGCGAGCCGCTCGGCGGTCTCGAGGATCGCGCACGCCGTGGTGTACCGGGAATAGTCGTCGACGATGTCGGTCGCGAACGCGTCGACCGTCTGGACCTGGGTGACGATGTCGAGGTTGCGGCCCGGGTAGAGCTGCACGTCGATGTGCGCGAACGGCTCGAGCCGGGCGCCGAACTTGGACTTCGTGCGGCGCACCCCCTTGGCGACCGCGCGCACCAGACCGTGCTGCCGGGTGAGGAGTGTGACGATACGGTCGGCCTCGCCCAGCTTGTGCTGGCGCAGGACCACCGCATTGTCTCGATACAACCTCACCGGTCCAGTCTCCCACGTCGAGGCGACCACATTCCGCAGGCCGAGCCGGATGCGACGGTCAGGGCTCGGTGCGCCCGTCGCGCACGGCGTCGACGACGTCGCGGACTCCGTCGATGACGAGTTGCGGCTGCTCGATGTTGATGTTGTGGCCGCTGTTCGTGTTCGTGACATGCGTGGCACCCGGGACGAGTTGTGCCAGATCCGCCTGCGCCTTCGGCTGCACGGCGTCGAGGGCCGGGCCGTAGCCGGGATCGATGTCGGCGGGGAGGCTTCCGTTCGCAATGCCCTCCGCGATCTGCGGCGCCACCGAACGGTCGGCGGAGAGGACGACGAGCGGCTGGGGCCGGATCGGTTCGGCGGCGCGGATCTCGTCGAAGCTGCGGACGAAGTCGACACGCTCGAGGTCCGGGTACTCGTCGAGACTGTCCTGCTGCGGGGTGTTGAGCCGCAGGAACTCCTCGAACTGCTCCGGGGGCAGGAGCGTCTGCAGTTCCTCCGACTGCGCGTCGATCAGCACCATGCCCGCCACCTCGTCGGGATGGTTGCCGGCGAAGAGTCTCGCGATCTGACCGCCGTAGGAGTGGGCGGCCAGCACGTAGGGGCCGGGGCCGGCCTCGCCCGTGGCGCCCAGCAGCGACTGGAGGTCGGCGACCGCGTCCGTGGTGGTGATCGGCTGCGGAACCGGGTCGCTGCGGCTCAATGCGTCGTCGCCCAGCACGACCCCGGGCCGGTCGTACGAGCAGACTCGGGTGAACTCGGCGACCCCGTCGAAGGCCGAGGTGCTCGCCGGATCGGCCGTCGTCGTCCACTGATCGGCACCGAACCGGAGACCGGACACGAACACGACGGTCGGTGCGCCTGTGCCCGCACACTCGAGATGGATGTTCCTACCCCCGCCGATGTCGACGGTGCCGGCGAAATTCTCGCTCGTGTCGCCGTCGTCGCTCACTCCGCACGCGGCGACGAGCACCACGACCCCCAGAGTGGGGAGCCACCCCGACAACCGCGGCCACACCGGCACGACACACCTCGAAACCCGTTCGGAAACGCAGACCGCTTCCGGGTGATCCGTACCCCGCTCTCCCCGGATCAAACCCGGACGCCGCCCGGCGTCAGCTGAAACGCTGCTCGAGGTGCACCGTCACCTCCACTCCGGCACCGTCCTTACCGATCAACTTGCACAGTGCGATCTTCAGGGGAAGCCAGTGCGGACCTTCACCCGAGGGCATCAGGGTCGCATTGAACGGGTGGCCGTCGATCGTCCCGCCGACCTTCACCGGCCGCCGCGTTCCGAGAAGTTCGGCGGAGTCCGGCACGGTCACGTACGTGGCGAACGCCCCGTCCTTCTGGATCGGCGCCGTGAAGGTGTGCGCGAGTGGTTGCGGGGTCTTCGGTGCGGGCATTCGTGGCTCCTCCGGTCGAGTGTGATGCTGCGGTCGAAGGTAGGACTCCCGGAGCCGGCCGGAATCATCGGTCGTGAGCAGGATCACGTCGCCCGGTCACACCTGGAACCGGTACCCCATCCCGGCCTCGGTGATGAGGTGACGCGGGTGGGACGGGTCGTCCTCGAGTTTGCGCCTCAGCTGCGCCAGATACACCCGCAGGTAGTGGGTCTCGGTGGCGTACGCCGGACCCCACACCTCCCGCAGCAGTTCCTTCTGCCCCACCAGCTTGCCCTTGTTGCGCACCAGCATCTCGAGCATTCCCCACTCGGTCGGCGTCAGGTGCACCTCGGTCCCTGCCCGCCGCACCGTCTTCGCCGCCAGATCGACCGTGAACGAATCCGTTTCCACCACAGGTTCACTCGTGTCGACGGCCGTCGTCGCCCGGCGGGCGGCCGCACGCACCCGGGCCAGGAACTCGTCCATCCCGAACGGCTTGGTGACGTAGTCGTCGGCGCCGGCGTCGAGAGCGTCGACCTTGTCCGCGGAGTCCGTCCGCGCCGACAGCACAATGACCGGTGCGGGGCACCACCCGCGGAGGCCGGCCAGCACCTCGGTGCCGTCCATGTCGGGTAGCCCGAGGTCGAGCACGATCACGTCCGGCGGTCGCTCGGCCGCGGCGCGCAGGGCGGCCGCCCCGGACGCGGCCGTCACCACGTCGTACCCGCGCACGCTCAGATTGATCCGCAGGGCGCGGAGAATCTGCGGTTCGTCGTCGACGACGAGAACTCTCGTCATGAAGGCTCCCCTCCCGCCCCGGCCAGCTCCACCACCATCGTCAGACCACCGCCGGGGGTGTCGGTGGCGCTGATGGTTCCGCCCATCGCGTCGACGAATCCGCGGACGACGGAGAGCCCGAGCCCGACTCCCGTGGTCGTGTCGCGGTCCCCCAGCCGCTGGAACGGGGCGAACATCTCGTCTGCCCGCCCACGCGGAATTCCCGGCCCCGTGTCGGCGACGGCGATGACGGCGCGGTCGCCCACCGCCGCGGCACCGACCCGGATCACGGAGTCCTCACCGTAGCGGAGTGCGTTGTCGATCAGATTGGCGAGCACCCGCTCGAGCAGGCCCGAATCCGCCATCGCCGTCACCGTTCCGACGTCGACCTCCACCCTTTCCCGGGCCCGGGTCCCGGTCCGGCCGCCGATTCCCAGACCCACCAGCGCCCGGTGCACCACCTCGTCGAGGTACACCGGCCGCAGCGTCGGGGTCACCACTCCCGCCGCGAGACGGGAGGAGTCGAGCAGGTTCCCGACGAGAGAGGTCAGCACGTCGGCCGATTCCTCGATGGTCGCGAGCAGTTCGGCGGTGTCCTCCGGGGAGAAGTCGACGTCGTCGCTGCGCAGGCTGGACGCGGCGGCCTTGACCGCGGCCAGTGGGGTCCGGAGGTCGTGGCTGACGGCGGACAGCAGCGACCGCCGCAACCGGTCGGCCTCGGCCAGCGCCTGCGCCTGCCCCGCCTCCTGCGCGAGCTCGGTCTGGCGGATCATGCCCACCGCCTGGTTGGCGACGGCGAGGAGCACCCGACGGTCCCGGGCGTGCAGTTCGCTGCCGCGCAGGGCGAGCGCGTATTCCCCTTCCCCCACCTCGCAGACGGTGTCGGCGTCGGCGATGCTCACCGGTGGGTGCGGCCCGACGGACCCCACCGGACCGCGGTCCCGGTGCAGCACGCTGACCGAATCCTGGCCGTAGGTCTCGCGCACCTTCTCGAGCAGCGTGTCGAGGTCGGCGCCGCGCAGCACCGATCCGGCGAACAGTGCCAGCAGCTCGGCTTCCTGCGACGCCCGGCGGGCTTCCCGTGAACGTTTGGCGGCCGCGTCGACCAGGACCGCGACGGCGACGGCCACCACGAGCAGCACGACCGTGGTGATGAAGTTGTCCGGCTCGGCGATGGTGAAGCTCCGCACCGGCGGCGTGAAGAAGTAGTTGAGGAACAGACCCGAGATCAGCGCGGAGAACGCGGCGGGGGCGACACCCCCGAGCAGCGAGACGAGCAGCACCACGATGAAGAACAGGGCTCCCTCGCCGACCAATCCGAGCCACCGGTCGACGGCACTCATCACCAGCGTGGCCACCGACGGTACGAGGACGGCGGCGATCCAGGCGATCGCCGTGCGCGAACGGGAGCCCACCGGCGACAACCGCCGCGGGCGGTGGGATTCGCCGTGCGTCACCATGTGCACGTCGATCGACCCGGACTGTTGCACCACGCTTGCGCCGATGCCCTCGTCGAAGATCCGCGCCCACCGTGAGCGTCTCGACGTGCCCAGCACCAGTTGTGTGGCGTTCGCGGTCCGGGCGAAGTCGAGCAACGTGGTCGGGACGTCGTCGCCGACGACGCTGTGCAGACTCGCGCCGATATTTGCGGCGAGGGCCCGTACCTTGCCCATCTCCGGAGCCGAGACACCCGCGAGGCCGTCGCCGCGCACCACGTGCACGACGATCAGTTCGGCGCTGGATCTCGACGCGATCCGGCCGGCGCGCCGAACCAGCGTCTCCGATTCCGGTCCGCCCGTCACCGCGACCACCACCCGTTCCCGGGCCTCCCACGTGTCGGTGATCTTGTTCTCCGCACGGTATTTCGCGAGTGCGGCATCCACCTGGTCGGCCACCCACAGCAGGGCCAGTTCGCGGAGTGCGGTGAGGTTCCCTTTCCGGAAGTAATTGCTCAGTGCCGCATCGACTTTGTCTGCGGCATAGATGTTGCCGTGGGACAGCCTGCGGCGCAGAGCCTCCGGAGTGATGTCGACCAATTCGACCTGGGTGGCGGCGCGCACCACCTCGTCGGGAACCGTTCCCTGCTGCACCACTCCGGTGATCCGCTGCACCACGTCGTTGAGGCTTTCGAGGTGCTGGACGTTGAGCGTCGAGAGGACGTCGATCCCCGCGGCGAGGAGTATCTCCACGTCCTGCCAGCGTTTCTCGTGGACGCTGCCCGGTGTGTTCGTGTGCGCGAGCTCGTCTACGAGGACCAGCGCCGGCCTGCGGGCCAGCACCGCCTCGACGTCGAGTTCCCGGCCGAGCGTGCCCCGGTAGGCGATCAGCTTGGGCGGAATCAGTTCGAGGTCGCCGAGCTGCGCCGCCGTGCGGTCGCGGCCGTGGGTCTCCACCACGGCCGCGACCACGTCGCACCCCCGCTCCCGGCGGCGGTGCGCCTCACCGAGCATCGCGAACGTCTTGCCGACACCCGGTGCGGCTCCGAGATAGATGCGCAGTTCACCGCGTCGGCGTTCGGCGTCCCGGCGCACGCCCTCGGTTCCGGTACCACTCACCTCGCCATCATCCACCAGCGGTCGGGGCGGTGCACTCGGGAGCGGTCAGGCCGAGGGCCAGGTTCAGTTCGAGGACGTTCACCCGTTCCTCACCGAGGAAGCCGAGTTGCCTTCCCTCGGTGTTCTCGTCGACGAGTTGCCGGACCCGGGTCTCGCTGAGACCGTTCTCCGCGGCCACCCTCGGCACCTGCAACGCCGCGTACGCGGGGCTGATGTGCGGGTCGATGCCCGAGCCGGATCCGGTGACCGCGTCCGCCGGTACCTTGGAGGGGTCCACCCCTTCCCGGGTCGCGATCGCCGCCCGCCGGTCGGCGATGAACGTCGCCAGGATCTCACTGCTCGGCCCCTGGTTGGTGGGCAGGGCGGTGGCGGGATCGCCCGGCGCGAACGGATCCTGTTCGGCCACCGACCCGGTGACCCGGTTGTGGAAGAACGGATCCGGCTCCCCCGCAGGCACCTGCGGGTCGACACCGACCCACCGGCTCCCGACGACGCACCCGGCGCTGTTGCGCACCGCAGACCCCTCGGCCGCTCCTGCGCCGATCCTGCTCACCCCCCACACGGCGGCGGGATAGAGCACACCGAGGACTGCTGTGAGTGCGAGCAGGACGAGTAGTCCGGCCCAGGTCTGCCGGAGCAGGCCGATGAGAAATCGCATGCGGGATCACCCAATTCCGGGAATGAGACGGACGACGAGGTCGATGAGCCAGATACCGGCGAACGGCGTGATCACACCGCCGAGACCGTAGATCAGCAGGTTGCGGCCCAGCAGCGTCGACGCCGACGACGGACGGTAGCGAACGCCTTTCAGCGACAACGGGATCAGCGCGACGATCACCACGGCGTTGAAGATCACCGCCGACAGGATGGCCGATTCCGGGGTGGCCAGCCGCATGACGTTCAGCGTGTCCAGCTGCGGATAGATGCCGCTGAACAGGGCGGGGAGAATCGCGAAGTACTTGGCCAGGTCGTTGGCGAGCGAGAACGTGGTGAGCGCCCCGCGGGTGATGAGCAGTTGCTTGCCGATCTCCACCACCTCGATGAGCTTGGTGGGATCCGAATCGAGATCCACCATGTTCCCGGCCTCCTTCGCCGCGGACGTGCCGGTGTTCATCGCCACCCCGACATCCGCCTGGGCCAGCGCCGGGGCGTCGTTGGTGCCGTCCCCGGTCATCGCGACGAGCCGGCCGCCCTCCTGTTCTCTGCGGATCAGCGCGAGCTTGTCCTCGGGTGTCGCCTCGGCCATGAAGTCGTCGACACCGGCCTCGGCCGCGATGGCCTTCGCCGTCAACGGGTTGTCGCCGGTGATCATCACCGTGCGAATCCCCATGGCCCGCAGTTCCGCGAACCGCTCGGCGATACCCGGTTTCACCACGTCCGACAGCGCGATCACCCCGAGGACGGTCGCTGCGTCTCCGTGAACGGTGGCGACCACCAGCGGCGTTCCCCCGGCCTGCGCGATCTGGTTCACACTGTCGGTGACCGCGGGCGCCGCCTGCCCGCCGAGCGCCTGCACCCACGTCAGCACGGCGTCGCTCGCGCCCTTGCGGATCCGGGCGCCGTCGATGTCGAGTCCGCTCATCCGGGTCTGCGCCGTGAACGGCACGAATTCCGCCGCCCTCTCCGCCTCGGACGGTGCCGGGTCAAGCCCGAAGTCGCGGACACACAGGTCCACGATGCTGCGCCCCTCGGGCGTGCCGTCCGCGAGGCTGGACAACCGTGCGGCCGTAGCCAACTCGATCGCGGAAACCCCCGGTGCGGGATGCAGGGCCGTGGCCTGCCGGTTGCCGAACGTGATGGTGCCGGTCTTGTCCATCAGCAGGGTGTCGATGTCGCCGGCGGCCTCCACCGCCCGCCCCGACATCGCCAGGACGTTCCGCTGCACCAGCCGGTCCATCCCGGCGATGCCGATGGCCGACAGCAGGGCCCCGATCGTGGTGGGGATCAGGCAGACCAGCAGCGCGATCAGCTTGATCGGATCCTGCTCCTGGCCCGCGTACAGGCCCATCGGGCCGATCGCGACGACGGCCAGCAGGAAGATGATCGTCAGCGACGCCAGCAGGATGTTCAGCGCGATCTCGTTCGGCGTCTTCTGCCGCGCCGCCCCCTCCACGAGGGCGATCATCCGGTCCACGAACGACTGTCCGGGGGCCGCGGTGATGCGCACGACGATCCGGTCGGACAGCACGGTCGTGCCACCGGTGACGGCACACCGGTCGCCACCGGATTCGCGGACGACGGGCGCCGATTCGCCGGTGATGGCCGACTCGTCCACGGTCGCAATTCCGTCGACGACGTCGCCGTCGCCGGGTATCACCTCTCCCGCCTCGACGACCACCCGGTCGCCGACGGTGAGTTCGGTACCCGCCACCGACTCCACCCGGCCGCTCGCCGTGATCCGGTGGGCGACCGTGTCCTGCTTCACCTTCCGCAGGCTCGCCGCCTGCGCCTTGCCCCGCCCTTCCGCGACCGACTCGGCCAGATTCGCGAACAGAACCGTGAACCACAGCCAGGCGACGACGGCCCAGGAGAACACCGACGGGTCGGCGACGGCCATGACGGTGGTGACGACGGAGCCGACGAACACCACGAACATCACCGGGTTGCGGGCGAGGTGCCGGGGGTCGAGTTTGCGCAGGGCGCCCGGGAGCGCCGTCACCAGCTGGGCGGGGCTGAAGATTCCCGCCTTCACGGGCGCCGGGTCGTGGCCGGCCTCGGGCGTCGTCGCCGTCCCGGATTCCGGACGACTGGTCACGTTCACACTCACTGCAGAGCCTCCGCGATCGGTCCCAGCGCGAGGGCCGGGAAGAATGTCAACGCCGCGACGAGCACGACGGTGCCGGTGAGGAGCCCGGTGAACATCGGGCCCGCCGTCGGCAGGGTCCCGGCGCCTGCGGCCGTCTTCTTCTGCGACGCCAGGGATCCGGCGAGCGCGAGGACGAAGATGATCGGCAGGAACCGGCCGAGCAGCATGCACAGGCCGAGAGCGGTCTGGAACCAGTCGCTCGTCACCGTCAGCCCGCCGAACGCACTGCCGTTGTTGTTCGAGGCCGACGCGAACGCGTACAGCACTTCCGAGAACCCGTGGATGGATCCGGGGCTTCCGGGGTCGCCGCTGTTGCCCTGGTAGCCGGTGGTCGAGGACAGGATCACGGTGATTCCGGTCCCGATCAGGACGAGCGCCGGCATCACCAGCACCGACAGGGCGGCGAGGGTGATCTCCCGCTGCCGCAGCTTCTTGCCCAGGTATTCGGGTGTGCGGCCGACGAGGAGTCCGCCGACGAAGACGGCGATCAGGGCGAGGACGAGAATTCCGTAGAGCCCGGTGCCGACACCGCCGGGCGCGATCTCACCGAGCAGCATGTTGAGGAGAACGGCTCCGCCGCCGAGTGGCGACAGGCTGTCGTGCGCCGAATTCACCGCGCCCGTGGACGTTCCGGTGGTGCTCACGGCGAACAGTGCCGTGCCGGGGATTCCGAAACGAACCTCCTTGCCCTCCATCATCGCGCCCGCGGCGGTGGCGGCGACGCCGCGCCGACCCGACTCCGCGGCCAGCATGACCGCGAGGAGCGATCCCCACAGGATGCCCATCACGGCGAGCAGGGTCAGCCCCTGGCGGTGCCCGGACACCTCGCTCGCTCGGTCGTGAGGATCGCCGACCATGGTGCCGAACGTGCGGGTGAGGGAGACCGGGATCAGCAGGATCGCGAGGATCTCGACGATGTTGCTGATCGGCGTCGGGTTCTCGAACGGGTGCGCCGAATTGGCGGCGAGAATCCCGCCGCCGTTGGTGCCGAGTTCCTTGATCGCTTCCTGCGAGGCGACGGGTGCGAGTGCATTGGTGACGGAGTTGCCGTCCAGACCGGTGGACGCGAAGCCCGGGTGGAAGGACTGGATCACGCCCTGGCTCAGCAGGATCAGCGCGATCACGAAGGAGAACGGCAGCAGAATACGCAGGCTGCCCCGGGTGAGGTCCACCCAGAAGTTGCCGATCTCACCGCCGCGCGACACCCGGACGAACCCGCGGATCAGCGCCACCGCGACGGCCATGCCCACCGCTGCGGACACGAAGTTCTGCACGGCGAGCCCGACCGGCTGGGTCAGGTTGCTCATCGTGGTCTCGGGCGCATACGACTGCCAGTTGGTGTTCGTCACGAACGACACGGCCGTGTTGAACGCCACCGCGGGACTGACCCCGGAGAGGTCCCCGGACAGCGGCAGCACGCCCTGGATGCGCTGCAGGGCGTAGAGGAACAGCACACTCGCCGCGGAGAATCCCAGCACGCTGCCCGCGTAGCCGGGCCAGGTCTGCTCGGTGTGGGGGTTGATGCGGCACAGGCGGTACAGGACGGATTCGACCCGCAGGTGACGGCGTGATTCGTACACGCGCGCCATGTAGTCGCCCACCGGCACATATGCGACCGCGAGTACCGCGAGGACGAAGGCGACCTGCAGTCCGGCCGCCAGGGCAGGCGTCATCAGAACCGCTCCGGGTCGATGAGCGCGATCAGGAGGTACACGACGAGCGCGGCGGCAATCGCGACGAGCGCGACCGCGAGTGTTCCGGCGCCCGTCATTTCACGCGTCCGGTCTGCAGGGCACGGAGAACGAGCGCGCAACAGGCGAATCCGCCGAGGACGAGCGCGACGTAGGCCACATCGGCCATGTGAGGATCCCTCTTCGTACTGACCCTGCGGTTCAGCGCAGGCATGACACCCCACGGTTGTGGGGTGTCATGCCAGCATCACGCCGGATCTCGGCGAAAGAGGCGGCGCTGACGCAGCGCTTACGGGACTCCTCCGGCTCTTGACGCTTTCCTTACGCGGTCCGGGTCAGCCGCGACACGGACGCGGGCACGGGTGTGCCGCTCGCCACCCACGGCGCCGGGACGGGCGCGCCGGCGACCGACCGAACCGGGACCACGCCGGCCCAGGCGCTGCTGGTTTCGGCCGGTTCGCCCGGTGGTGCGTCCCGCACCTTGACGGTCCACTGGCCCGGCGTGATCGGGAGGGCGAGGGCCAGTGTCGCGGCGAGTTCCTTGCGCCGGTGCCCCCGGACCTCCGTGCTGCGGCCGGGGATCAGCACGTCCGACAGTGCGTTCAGTGCGTCGGCGGATTCGTCTTCGCCGAGAGTGACGAGGTTGCCCCGCACCACCGCCGAACGGTAGTTGGCAGACGAGTCGAACAGGGTGTCCGCGACGACGATTCCGTCGAGCATCGCGACGCACAGCGCCGCCGGTGCGCCGGCCGCCACCTGCCGCAGCGCGCCGGCCCCGGTGGAGCCGTGCAGCAGGATCCTGTCGCCGTCGCGGGCGTACAGCATCGGCACGGCCCACGGCAGCCCGTCGACGACGGTGGCGAGGGTGCCCATCGGCGCGGCGTCGAGGACGGCGTCGAGTTGCGCGCGTTCGGTGCGGGCACGGTCCGGGTATCTCATGATCTTGTCCACGAGACCATCCTCACCCCTATGTGGATCAGCTTCCAGATCCACAATCATCAATATCGACAGACCAGTATTGTGGGGACCATGCCCCGGATCAGCCCCGAACTGCACCTGACGTTGCGGCTCCCCGACACCGACGCGCCGCTGCGGCACCGCATCGCGGAGTCGATCCTCGACGAGATCCGCGGGGGTCGCCTGCGACCCGGCGACCCACTGCCCTCCTCGCGGGCGCTGGCCGCACACCTGACGGTCGCGCGGGCGTCGGTGGTCGACGCCTACGACGAACTCTGCTCGTCCGGATACGCGAACGCCCGCGCCGGTTCCGGCACCCGGATCGCACCGGGCGCCGACGTCGCGGCCCGTGCACACGTCGCCTCGCACACGATCACCCGAACGTCGGATCAGGCCTCCGCCGCCGCCCCCGGGACACCGGCGGCGCGGTGGGATCTCACTCCGGGCCACCCCGATCCCGCCCTGATCTCCACCGTCGACTGGCGCCGGGCGTGGCGGACGGCCGCCGCCGCGGCCGTGACCTCGGACGTCCCGGGCCCCGGCGCGCACCCAGAGTTGCGACGGTCCCTCGCGGTACATCTACGCCGCACCCGGGGGATCGCGGCGCGCCCCGACGAACTGGTGATCGTTCCCGGAGTCGCCGCTGCGCTCCGCACCCTCGTGGCCGCAGCAGGACTCGGCGGCCGGGACGTGGTGTTCGAGGAGCCCGGCTACAGCCGGGCCCGCACCGTCCTCGACGATTCGGGGGTGCGGACGCGCAGCGTGTCCGTGGACGGCGACGGCCTCGACCCCGCCCTGCTGCGCGCCACCGACGCCGCGGCCTATTGCACGCCCGCCCATCAGTACCCGATGGGGGCCCGGATGCCGGTGGGCCGCAGGGCGCGGCTCGTGGCCGACGCCGCGGCCTCCGGAACGGTGATCATCGAGGACGACTACGACGGCGAGTTCCGATACGACGTGTCGGCACTGCCCGCCCTGCGCAGCATCGACCGCGGGCCGGAATGCGTGGCGTACGTGGGCACGGCGTCGAAGATCCTCACTCCCTCGATCCGGGTGGCGTGGGTGATCGCGCCTCCGGCGCTCCGGCAGGGACTCGTCCGGGCCCTCGACGCGAGCGGTGAGGCGTGCTGCGCGACCACTGCCCTCGCGCTGGCGCATTTCATCGACTCCGGTGCGCTGTCACGGCACCTCGCTCGCGCCTCCCGCACCTACTCGGCCCGCCGGGCGGCCTTCGTCACGGCACTGCAGCAGCAATTGTCCGCGGTCGACACGGACGGTGCCGGGTTGGCCGGCATCGAGGCCGGCCTCCACGTCGTCCTGACGCTGCCCGATTCCGTCGACGACGTCGCCGTGTCGGCTGAGCTGCAGGACCACGGCGTGA
This sequence comes from Rhodococcus sp. IEGM 1307, assembly GCF_030056915.1. Lineage (NCBI taxonomy): Bacteria > Bacillati > Actinomycetota > Actinomycetes > Mycobacteriales > Nocardiaceae > Rhodococcus > Rhodococcus sp. IEGM 1307. The sequence goes on along the minus strand of NZ_JASHKW010000011.1, from coordinate 249,776 downwards.
CGGTCCCGAGCCTCGCCGATTACCGCACCACAGCGGGCGGCCCGCGGGGACTGGTCTGCGGGTACGCCCGACTCCCCGAATCGCAGGCTCGCGGGGCGGCCGAGGCAATCGGGAGGGTGGTCCGGCAACACCTCGGCTGATACTGTTCGTTCGAACGAACAGTCACCGGGAGGGGCGACATGAGCGCGGGACAACTGGACAATCGACGGCAACGCGACAACGACGGGAATCGGTCCCCGGGACTCGTCGAGCAGGCGCAGGCGCTGGCATCGGGCGCCACCACGTCGGTCGCGGCCACCCGCGCCGCCCTCGACCGCATCGACGCGAGCCAGCCGACGCTCAACGCGTTCAAGGTGATCCGCCGGACCAAGTCACTGGCCGAAGCCACCGAGGCCGACCGCCGGATCGCCGCCGGTGAGCGCCTGCCGCTGCTCGGGGTCCCGATCGCCGTGAAAGACGACGTCGACGTGGCCGGCGAGCCGACCGCGTTCGGGTGCCCGGGCGACTTCCCGCCCGCGGCGCGCGACTCCGAGCTGGTGCGACGCCTGCGCGCCGCCGGCGCCGTCGTCGTGGGCAAGACCAACAGTCCGGAGCTGGGACAGTGGCCGCTGACCGGCGGTCCCGCCTTCGGGTACACCCGCAATCCCTGGAACGGTGACCACACCCCCGGGGGGTCGTCCGGCGGCGCCGCGGCGGCCGTGTCCGCCGGTGTGGTGGCCGCGGCGATCGGTTCGGACGGCGCCGGGTCCATCCGCATCCCCGCCGCCTGGACCAACCTCGTCGGGATCAAGCCTCAACGCGGCCGAATCTCCACCTGGCCGGCAGCCGAGGCGTTCTACGGCCTCACCGTCAACGGCCCGCTGGCCCGGACGGTCGCCGACGCGGCGCTGCTTCTCGACGTCGCGTCGGGACCGCACGAGGGTGACCTGCACACCCCCGCACCGGTCACCGTCAGCGACGCCGTCGGCCGCGACCCCGGACCGCTGCGGATCGCGCTGTCGCTGCGGATCCCGTTCACCGCGACCCCCACCGCGCTGCATCCCGAAGTCCGCCAGGGCGTCGCACGGATCGCCGAGGCGCTGCGCAAGCTCGGGCATCGCGTCGTGGTGGACGACCCCGACTACGGGATCATGTTCGGGCTCGGCTTCCTCCCGCGGTCGATGGTCGGCATCGACGACTGGGTGCGGAAGGTCCCGGACCCGTCACTCGTCGACCCCCGCACGAAGGGCAACGCCCGGACCGGGCGACTGTTGCGTGGGGCACCGCTACGCGCCGCCCGCGCCGCCGAGCCGAGGATGCAGCGACGGGTGGGGGCGATCTTCGACAAGTACGACCTCGTCCTCGCCCCGACCACCGCGACTCCCCCACCGAGGGTCGAGGGGATCGACGGCATCAGCTCGTGGGCCACGGACAAGGTGATCACCGCGGTCTGCCCGTACGCGTGGCCGTGGAACGTGCTGGGCTGGCCCAGCGTGAACGTGCCGGCCGGGTTCACGTCCGGCAACCTGCCGACCGGAGCCCAGCTGATGGGACACGAGGGTGCCGAGCCGCTGCTGGTGTCGGTTGCGGCTCAGCTGGAGTCGGTGTTGCGGTGGGACCTGGAACGTCCCGAGAAATGGTGGTGACCGGTGGCTTCGACGGACGTTCGTGACCGCATCCTCGCGGCGGCGTTGCACATCGTCGGCACGGAAGGCATTCCCGGCGTGACCAATCGGCGGATCGCCGCGCAGGCCGGGGTGTCGCTCGGCTCTATCACGTACCACTTCCCCACGCAGACGGACCTGTTGCGCGCCGCGCTGTCCGGGTTCGTGACGGAGGAGACGCAGCGCCTGTCGGAGCTGGCGGAGGGGTACCGGGACAAGGGGCTGAGCCTCGAGGACGCCGCCGCGCTCACCGGGAAGGTCGCGAAGGACCTGGCGTTCTCCGCCGAGCGGATCGCCCCGTTCGAGCTGTACATCCAGGCGGGACGCGACCACGAGCTGCGTCAGGCCGCGGCCGAATGTTTCGCCGCGTACGACGATTTGACGGTGACGATCCTCACCGCCCTCGGCGTCCCGGACGCGGCGTCCGTCGCACCGACCATCGTCGCGACCATCGCCGGCCTGCAGCTCAGGAGACTCGCGACCGGAAGCGACGGCGATCACGACTTCGCGACGTCGGTGCTCCTTCTGCTCAGGGCCGCCGCCCCGTGAGTGGTTGACGAGCCTCTGGACTCGTTCGCCACGCACGGGTGGCGCAGCCGCCTAGAACCCCAGGCGGCCCAGCTGTTTCGGGTCGCGCTGCCAGTCCTTGGCCACCTTGACGTGCAGTTCGAGGAAGATCTTGGTGCCGAGCAGCTTCTCGATCTGCAGCCGGGCCTTGGTCCCCACCTCGCGGAGGCGGGCGCCGCCCTTGCCGATCACGATGCCCTTCTGGGACGGGCGTTCGACGTAGAGCAGGGCGTGGACGTCGAGCAGTTCGCCCTGCCTCTCGGTGCGTCCCTCGCGGGGGATGATCTCCTCGATGACCACGGCGAGGGAGTGCGGCAGTTCGTCGCCGAGCCCCTCGAGTGCGGCCTCGCGGATGAGTTCGGCCATCAGCGTCTCTTCGGGCTCGTCGGTGAGCTCGCCGTCCGGGTAGAACGCCGGGCCCTCCTCCATCTTCGACGCGAGGACGTCGACGAGCACCTCTACCTGCTCACCGGAGGCGGCGGAGACGGGCACGACATCCGCCTCGGGACCGAGGAGCTTGGACACGGCCAGCAACTGCTGCCCGACCATGTCCTTGCTGACCTTGTCGATCTTCGTGACGATGCCGATGAGCGTGGTCTTCGGCGCGATCTGACGGACCTGCTGCACGATCCACCGATCGCCGGGGCCGATCTTCTCGTCCGCCGGGATGCACAGGCAGATCACGTCGACCTCGGAGTAGGTGTCGCGCACGAGGTCGTTGAGGCGCTGGCCGAGGAGCGTCCGGGGGCGGTGCAGCCCCGGGGTGTCGACGAGGATCAGCTGCGCGTGGTCGCGGTGCACGATGCCGCGGATGGTGTGGCGGGTGGTCTGCGGACGCGAGGACGTGATCGCGATCTTGCTGCCCACCAGCGCGTTGGTCAGCGTGGATTTGCCCGTGTTGGGCCGTCCGACGAAACAGACGAATCCGGAACGGAATTCGGTTTTACTCATGTTGCTCCTCGATCACGGATCCATCGGTTCGCGCGAAGACGACGGCCGCCTGCGCACTGACTTCGTGTAGGGCGGCGATGCCCGGGTCTTCCGGGTCGCCGCCGATCACGACTGCGGCCTCGAATCCCTCGGCGCCACTCGACACCGCCGCCGCGACAGCAGCCTGCAGCGCGGTCAGCGACAGCGCCGCCAGCGCGACCGCGCCCGCCGAGTAGGTGCGGCCGTCGAGATCGCGGACGGCCGCGCCCTGACCACTTCCGGTGCGGCCGAACGCTCCTCGCGCGAGCACGACCAGTTTGGCGTCTTCGTCGCCCAGTTCAGTCATCGCCGTCCTCCCGGTCGCCGTCGCCACTGTCGTCCTCGTCGATGGGGGCGCGTTGCACGAAGACCGTGCTGATGCGCACCCGCCCGCGCACGTCGGGTGAGCCCTCGCCGCGCAGGACGAGACCGTGCGAGACGACCTCCGACCCCGGGAGCGGCACCCTGCCGAGCTCGTAACCGATGAGCCCGCCGACTGTTTCGACCTCGTCGTTCTCGACCTCGATGCCGAACAGTTCGCCGAGATCCTCGATCGGCAGACGCGCGGAGACCCGGTACATGCCGTCGCCGAGATCCTCGACGGGCGGTGTCTCGTCCTGGTCGTACTCGTCGGCGATCTCACCGACGATCTCCTCGATGACGTCCTCGATGGTGACGAGCCCGGCGATTCCGCCGTATTCGTCGACCAGCACGGCCATGTGGTTGCGGTCGCGCTGCATCTCGGCGAGCAGGCTGTCGAGGGGCTTGGAATCGGGCACGAACACGGCGGGCCGCATCACGTCGGCGACGCGGACGCTGCGTCCGCCGTCGCGCGAGTGGTACGTCTCCTGCACGAGATCCTTGAGGTACACCACACCGAGCACGTCGTCGACGTTCTCCCCGATCACGGGGATCCGCGAATGTCCGCTGCGGACAGCCAGCGACGTCGCCTGTCCGGCGCTCTTGTCGCTCTCGATCCACACCATCTCGGTGCGCGGCACCATCACCTCGCGGGCGGACGTGTCGCCGAGTTCGAACACCGACTGGATCATCCGGCGTTCCTCGTCGGCCACCACGCCGCGCTCCTGCGCCATGTCGACGAGTTCGCGCAGTTCGATCTCGGAAGCGAAGGGGCCGTTGCGAAATCCCTTACCCGGGGTGATCGCGTTACCGATCAGGATCAGGAGGCGGCTGATCGGACCGAGCAGAGTTCCGATGACCTGCAGGGGAAACGACGTGATCAACGCGATCGAGTAGGCGTGCTGGCGACCGAGCGTCCGGGGGCCGACCCCGATCACCACGTAGTCGACGAGCACCATGATGATCGCGGTGAACGTGAGCGCCCACACGGGCTCGAGGAGATCGGACAGGCCACCGACGAGCACCACCGTGGCCGTGATCTCGCACAGGATGCGCAGCAGCACCATGAGATTCACGTAACGCGGGCGATCCGACAGGATGCGGAGCACGCGGGTAGCTCCGGGGCGATCCTCCTTCGCCATCTCCTCGATGCGCGCGGACGAGATCGTGTTGAGTGCGGAATCGACGGCGGCGAAGACACCACCGAGCGGGACGAGGACGATCGCGAGGACGATCAGCGCGATGGCGCTACTCACAGAAGACCCTTCACGTGGCGGTTACTGGTCCGGTGAGTCGAAGAAGCCGGCCTTGCCGAGCAGCTTCTGATCCCGGGCAGCGAGTGCGGCGTCGCGTTCGGCCCTGCGCAGATCCTCGTACCAGTCTTCGAGCAACTGGTTCTGCAGGCCGAACATCTCCTTCTCCTCCTCCGGTTCGGCGTGGTCGTAGCCGAGGAGGTGGAGCACACCGTGCACGGTGAGCAGAGCGAGTTCGTGAGCGAGCGGGTGACCGGCCTTGTCGGCCTGGTCCGCGGCGAAGGACGGGCACAGCACGATGTCACCGAGCATTGACGGGCCGGGCTCGGGCGAATCCGGGCGACCGCCGGGCTCGAGCTCGTCCATCGGGAACGACATCACGTCGGTGGGACCGGGCAGGTCCATCCACCGCATGTGGAGGTCGGCCATGGTGGCCGAGTCCACGAGGACCATCGACAACTCGGCCGCGGGGTGCACGTCCATCCTCGCGATCACGAAGCGGGCAACGCTGATCAGCTCCTCTTCGGAGACGTCCATGCCCGATTCGTTCGAGACTTCGATGCTCATGTGTGTCGCTTCCTCCTGGTTCCGGCGACACTCACCCTACCGTCGTGGAGAACGCGAGTGCGCCGCTCTACGCTGTGCGCGGTTCCCGAGCTCGACCTTGCCGTCCCGGTCCGCCTCGAAACGTTCGTACGCGTCGACGATGTCGGACACCAGCCGGTGCCGGACCACGTCGCTGCTGTTGAGTTCGGCGAAGTAGATGTCGTCGATGTCGCCGAGGATCTCGGTGGCCGCGCGGAGCCCGGACCGGGCACCGCCCGGCAGGTCCACCTGCGTGACGTCGCCGGTGACGACGACCTTGGAGCCGAAGCCCAGCCGGGTGAGGAACATCTTCATCTGCTCGGCGGTGGTGTTCTGCGCCTCGTCGAGGATGATGAACGCGTCGTTGAGCGTGCGGCCACGCATGTACGCCAGCGGCGCCACCTCGATGACACCCGACTGCATCAGCTTCGGGATGGCCTCGGGGTCCATCATGTCGTGGAGCGCGTCGTGCAGCGGGCGCAGGTACGGATCGATCTTCTCGTGCAGCGTGCCGGGCAGGAACCCGAGCCGCTCCCCCGCCTCGACCGCGGGGCGGGTGAGGATGATCCGCGATACCTGCTTGGTCTGCAGGGCCTGCACCGCCTTCGCCATGGCGAGGTAGGTCTTGCCGGTACCGGCGGGCCCGATGCCGAACACGATGGTGTTGGCGTCGATCGCGTCGACGTAGCGCTTCTGGTTCAGCGTCTTCGGCCGGATCGTCTTGCCGCGCCGCGACAGGATGTCGAGGGTCAGGACCTCGGCGGGCGATTCGCTCAGCCCCTGCGTGAGCATGCCGACCGTGCGACGCACCGCGTCGGGGGTCAGCGGTTGCCCGCGACCGACGATGGAGCCCAGTTCCGCGATGACCCGTTCGGCGAGCGCGACGTCGCCGGGCCGTCCCGTCAGTGTGACGGCGTTGCCGCGTACATGGATGTCTGCGTCCAGGACCCGTTCGAGAGCGCGCAGATTCTCGTCGGAAGAACCGAGGAGAGGCGGGACCGTTTCGGGTGGGAGATCGATACTCGAACGCACGGTGCGTTCCGCCGGACGCGTGGCGCCGAACGTCTCGCCGTTCTGGTCTTGTTCGCTCACGTGAGGAATATGGCCTTCTTCCCGGTTCCTGGGCGGTCACGACGGTCGTCGTGATGAGGGAAGTCTATCGCTCGCAGGTCACGGCGCCCACCCGATTACGCGACGCCGTCACCACTTCGGGACGTCCTGATGCTCGCGCAACCGGTGCCGCGCCTCGTCCACGACGCGGGCCCCGTCGGCCCGAGCACCGCGAGGTACGCGACCGCGCACGATGCCCCCGAATCCTGCACTTCGCCGGAATTCGCCTGGTCCAGCAGGGTGATCGTCGTCGATTCCGCGAGAGGTACGACGAGAACACCCGGGAACGCTGACCCGCTCGACGACCCGCACGTCCCGGTTGCGCACCACCCCGAGGAGATCTGGATGCGCTGCTCGTCGAGTTCGCGGCGGGCGAACGACACACAGCATGCGGAACCGGTCACCGATCGATCACCCGCGCCGAGCGCCTCCCGGCACTCCTGGACGGGAACGGCCAGGGAATCGGGGCCGCGATCGTGGCCCTCGTCCTGCCCGGACGCCCGGTGACGCCCGAATCCGGCGACCGCGGTTCAGAACTCGCCGGCGTCGGACAGTAGGGCGTCCCGCGAGATCTTCCAGCAGTCGGTCTCGGGATTCAGGAAGGCGTAGTGGTCTTCGCCGTCGACGACATGCAGCGCGACCGGATCCCCGGCCGCCCGCGCGGCCTCGCTGTACCGCACACTCACCTTCGCCGGAACCTGCGCGTCCTCCGTGCCGTGGACGCACACCACGGGCACCCCGGTGGGGATGCGGTGCAGTGGGGACGCGGCGCGGTACCGGTCGGGGTCTTCGTCGAAGGGGACTCCCAGGAGATCCTCGATGTAGCCGATCCGCCGGCCCCGCTCGCCCGCGGACGCGAGGTCGAGGGCGCCTGCCTGGGAGACGACCCGCTCCGGCCGGACGGCCGTCCGCTTCTCCCCGGCGAGCCACACCGCGAGCTGTCCGCCGGCGGAGTGGCCGACGACCCGGACCTTCGACAGGTCGAACGGGACGGGCGACTGCTCGGCGACCGGTCCGGCGATCGCCTCGAGCGCGGCGAGAACGTCGGCGGACATCTCGTCCCACCGGCCGCCCGCACCGAGCCTGCGGTATTCGATGTTCCAGACGGCGACGCCGTGGCGGGCGAGGTCGACCGCGAAGCTCGTGCCCAGGTTCAGGTGGTACTTCCCGCTCCAGAAGCCGCCGTGGACGACCATCACCACCGGGACCGCGGCGGCCACGGGCTCCTCGGGCGGGTAGAAGTGCCCGAACTGCTGCGGTTCGGTTCCGTAGGCGATGCGAATGCGGTCCACGGACAGTCAGGCTAGCGGGGCCGCACCCCAGCGGTCCGTGAGGACACCGATGGCGCCCAGCGCGACGGCCGCGGCGGTCGAGGTCCGCAGAACGTGCGGGCCGAGCAGCACCGGGACGGCGCCGGCGTCCGTCAGTGCGGCGATCTCCTCCTCGGAGATTCCGCCCTCGGGGCCGACGACGAGCACGATCTCGGCCGCCGAGCGCAGCGGAAGCTCGGCGAGGCCCTGGGTGGCCGCCTCGTGCAGCACGGCGACGACACCGCCCCGGCCGACCACCTCACGGACGACGGCGAGCATTCCGGCGGTGCGGTGCAGTTCCGACACCTCGGGGACGATCGGCCGCCGGGACTGCTTGGCGGCGGCGAGCGCCGCGCTGCGCCAGCGAGCGACACCCTTCGCGACCTTGGGGCCCTCCCACCGCGCCACACACCGCGAGGACTGCCACGGCACGATCGCGTCGACGCCGGCCTCGGTGGCCAGCTCGACCGCCAACTCGGACCGCTCCGCCTTCGGAAGCGCTTGCACCACAGTCACACTCGGCGACGGCGCGGACACCTGACGACGCTCGTGAACGGTGAGTTCGAGCCGGTCCTTGGCGGCCGCCGTCACCTCGGTGTCGGCGAGACCACCCCGGCCGTCGGCCAGCACGATCCGCTCCCCGATGCCGATCCGGCGCACCGTCGCGGCGTGCCTGCCCTCCGGGCCGTCCAGGACCGCGGTGCTCCCCACCTCGGGCAGCGGGTCGAGGAAGAAGACCGTCGCCGCCACGGTCAGCGACCGCTGAACGCTTCGCGCAGGCGTGAGAACAATCCGCCGCTGTGCTGCGACTGGGTGGAGACGACCTCGGCGACGTCGCGGTCGCGCAGGTCCTTGAGTTCGCGCAGAAGCTTCGTCTCCTTGTGGTCCAGTCGCGACGGAACCACGACCTCGAGGTGGGCGTGCACGTCGCCGCGGATACCGGAACGCAGCTTCGGCATGCCGTGCCCGCGCAGGACCGTCACCGATCCCGGCTGGGTCCCCGGCTCGATGGTGATCTCCTTGGGCCCGTCGATGATCGTGTCGATCGTCACGGTCGTGCCGAGGGCGGCGTCGATCATCGGAACCCGGATCGTGCAGTGCAGGTCTTCGCCGTCGCGCACGAACACCTCGTGCGCCTGCTCGACCACCTCGACGTACAGGTCGCCTGCGGGTCCGCCACCGGGGCCGACCTCGCCCTGCGCGGCGAGCCGGATCCGCATTCCGCCTGCGACGCCTGCGGGCACCTTCACCGTGATGTCGCGGCGGGCGCGGACCCGGCCGTCGCCGCCACACTTGTGGCAGGGGTCGGGGATCGTCTCGCCGGCGCCGCGGCAGGTGGGGCACGGCCGCGACGTCATGACCTGGCCGAGGAACGAACGCTGCACCGACTGGACCTCGCCGGCGCCGCCACAGGTCTCGCAGCGCACCGGCTTGGAGTCGCCGTTGGTGCCCGCACCGGTGCAGCTGTCGCACAGGATCGCCGTCTCGACGGTGACCTGCTTGCTCACGCCGGTCGCGCACTCCGCCAGCGTCAGCCTGGTGCGCAGGAGTGAATCGGCGCCCGGCTGGACGCGGCCGCGGGGCCCGCGGCCCGCACCGCCTCCACCGCCGAAGAACGCTTCGAACACGTCGCCGAGGCCGCCACCGAAACCGCCGCCGAAGCCGGCTCCACCTCCGCCGCCACCCGAGGAGAGGGGGTCGCCGCCGAGGTCGACGATGCGACGCTTCTCCGGATCGGACAGCACCTCGTAGGCCGTCGAGATGTCCCGGAACCGGGCCTGCGCCGCCTCGTCGGGGTTCACGTCGGGATGCAGTTCCCTCGCAAGCTTGCGGTACGCGCGCTTGAGCTCCTGATCGGTCGCCTTCTGATCGACGCCGAGCGTTGCGTAGTAATCCCGTGCCACGTTGAGTCTCTCGTCCTTCTCTACTTCGTTATCTCGCTACCGGTACGTGTGCTCGTTCACGGTGGCGCTGTCGCCGGGGCCGGCCGTCACCGCTCGGCGAGCACCTGGCCGATGTATCTCGCAACGGCTGCCACCGACGCAATTGTTCCCGGATAGTCCATTCGGGTGGGTCCGAGGACGCCCATTCCACCGAGCACGGTGCCTGCCGCACCGTAACCGGTCGAGATGACGGAGGTGCCGCGCATCTGCTCCACCTGGGTTTCCTCACCGATCCGCACCGTCACGGTGCCCGCGTCCTGCGTGGCGGCCAGCAGCTTGAGCACCACCACCTGCTCCTCCAGCGCCTCGAGGACCGCCCGCAGCGAACCGGGGAATCCGCTGATTCCCGAGAAGTCGGCGGCGTTGCGGGTCAGATTCGCGGTGCCGCCGAGGACCAGCCGCTCCTCGGGGTGCTCGACGAGCGTCTCCACCAGCACGGTCGCCGAACGGATCACGGCATCGCGCAGATCCTCCGGGGCCTCGTCGGCCAGCTCCGAGACCGCGATGGACGCCGCCGCCAGCCGCTTGCCGTCGAGGGCGCCGCCGAGCAACCCGCGCAGCCGTGCCAGATCCTCGTCGTCCAGCACGTCGCCGAGTTCGACGATGCGCTGATCCACTCGGCCCGAATCGGTGATGAGCACGAGCAGCAGGCGGGCAGGCGTCAGCGCGACAACCTCGAGGTGCCGGACCGACGACGCCGAGAGTGTGGGATATTGCACAACCGCGACCTGGCGTGTGAGTTGCGCGAGCAGGCGCACACCACGCCGGAGGACGTCGTCCAGGTCGACGCCGGATTCGAGGAAATCGAGGATCGCGCGCCGCTCCGCCGTCGACAGCGGCTTCACGTCGGCGATGCGGTCGACGAACTGCCGGTAGCCCTTGTCCGTGGGAACACGACCGGAACTCGTGTGCGGCTGGGCGATGTAGCCCTCGCTCTCGAGAAACGCCATGTCGTTGCGGACCGTCGCACTGGAAACGCCCAGGTTGTGCCGCTCGACCAGCGCCTTCGATCCCACCGGCTCCTGGGTCGAGACGTAGTCGGCGACGATGGCGCGGAGAACCTCGAACCGTCTGTCGTCCGTACTCGACATCGCCGTCCACCTCCAGTTCTCGATCATCACGGGCAGCGGCGTCACCGAACCTTCGTTCGGATCGGCCGCCACATCCCCTGAGCTACGTGCAGATGCACGTGCATCTCGGCTCGGTCCAGTCTAATCGCCGCGCCGCCGATACCGGTTCAGGCCTTACTGTGGTGACCGGAGACGAGCAGAGGCAACGACCACGGGCGGATGACGAGGCGATGATTTTCAAAGGTGTCATGGACGGCAAGCCGTACCCGGACCACGGGTTGTCGCTGCGCGACTGGTCCAAGATCCCACCCCGGCAGGTGCGGCTCGACGAGATCGTCACCACGACCAAGGTTCTCGAGCTCGACCGGTTGCTGTCGGAGGACTCGACGTTCTACGGCGACCTGTTCCCGCACGCGGTCCAGTGGCACGGGGTGCTCTATCTCGAGGACGGGCTGCACCGGGCCGTGCGTTCGGCACTGCGGAACCGCGTGGTGCTGCATGCCCGCGTCTTCGACTACGACGAGATGCCCGGCATCGTCACGGCCTGAGGTTTCGAGGGCTGAGCGGTCGAGGGCTGAGCGGTCGAGGGCTGGGCGGTCGAGGGCTGGGCGGTCGAGGGCTGGGCGGTCGAGGGCTGAGCGTCAGCGCAGCACCGTCCGGACCACGGCGTCGGCGAGGAGCCGCCCGCGGTCGGTCAGCACCAGGTGCTCGCCCTCGCGCACGAGCAGTCCGTCGGCCACCACGGTCTCGGCCGCGCGCTGCTCCGCGGCATCCAGCTCCGCCACCGGCAGTCCCGTCCGCAGCCGCGCGGTGAGCATCACCCGCTCGACGTGGACGTCCTCCGCCGTCAGCTGTTCGCTCCCACCGACGGGCAGACTTCCCGCCGCCAGCTGGTCCGCGTAGCGCGCCGGATGCTTGACGTTCCACCAGCGGACTCCGCCGACGTGGCTGTGCGCGCCCGGCCCGGCGCCCCACCAGTCCCCGCCGTCCCAGTACCCCAGGTTGTGCCGGCAACGTGATTCCCCCGTCGCGGCGTCAGCCGATGCCCAGTTCGACACCTCGTACCAGGTCAGGCCCGCTTCCGCGAGCCGCGCGTCGATGCGCTCGTACCGCGACGCCAGGACGTCGTCGTCGGGCGCGGGCAGTTCGCCGCGGCGCACCTTCCTCGCCAGCGCCGTGCCGTCCTCGACGATCAGGGCGTAGGCGGATACGTGGTCCACCCCGGCGGACAGCACGGCGTCCAGCGAGAGGTCGAGGTCCTCGTCGCGCTCCCCCGGCGTTCCGTAGATGAGGTCGAGATTGACGTGCTCGAACCCGGCGGCCCGCGCCTCCTGCGCCGCCGCCACGGCGCGTCCCGGCGTGTGGGTGCGGTCGAGCACCTTCAGCACGTGCTGCGCCGCCGACTGCATGCCCAGCGAGATCCGCGTGAATCCGCCGGCACGCAACCGCTCGAAGAACTCCGGCGACGTGGACTCCGGGTTCGACTCGGTGGTCACTTCGGCGCCCTTCGCGAGGCCGAAGCTCGAGCGGACCGCACCGAGAACGTCCGACAGTCCGTCGCCGCCGAGGAGTGACGGCGTGCCGCCGCCGACGAACACCGTGTCCACGGCCGGGGCGCCCGTCATCTGCGCGGCGAGGTCGAGTTCGCGGCGCAGACCTTCCATCCACGACTGCGGCGACGCGGACGTCCCCAGCTCGCCTGCCGTGTACGTGTTGAAATCGCAGTATCCGCAGCGTGTGGCACAGAAAGGCACGTGCACATAGATCCCGAACGGGCGGCTCCCCACACCCTTCAACGCACTCCCGGGCAGCGCGAATGCCGCCGCCTCGTCGCGTCCGACCGTGGTAGTGCTCGTTCCGTTCACCCTTACAGTCTCCATGGTCGGCTCACCTCCGGTGTCCACCCGACCGTCGCGGGCCCCTCCTCGTGATATTTCCCGCAAAAATGGTGGAAATCGGTGCCCGGCTCTGCGTGAGCGATCTGACGTGGCACAATGGTCGGCATGACCGGACCCGGAGTGCGACTTGTGGCGCGTCGTCACGTCGATCTCAAGCGTGTCTGCAGCTGTTGTTGTCTGCCCTGTATCGCGCAGTAATTCAGCCTGTCAGCCCGTTCATCATTCTTCTCGACTTCCGGCCGGATTCGAATGCCCCGAGCGAGGATCAGCCCTCCTCCTCGGCCTCAGCCGGTGCATCTTGAGATTCAGGAGTGCTCCATGACGTCGACCACCGACGCCTCCCCCGCTGCCGTTGACGCAGCACCCGCGCGTACGCGCACGGCGAAGCCGGCTCGGCGACGCGCCGAAGGCCAGTGGGCCCTCGGCTACCGCGAGCCCCTCAATGCCAACGAGCAGGCCAAGAAGGACGACAACCCGCTCAACGTCCGGGCCCGTATCGAGAACATCTACTCGAAGCAGGGCTTCGACAGCATCGACAAGGGTGACCTGCGTGGCCGTATGCGCTGGTGGGGTCTCTACACCCAGCGCGAGCAGGGGTACGACGGCACCTTCACCGGTGACGAGAACATCGACCTGCTCGAAGCCAAGTACTTCATGATGCGGGTCCGCTGCGACGCCGGCGCCCTGAACGTCGAGCAGCTGCGCACCATCGCCGGGATCTCCACCGAGTTCGCGCGCGACACCGCCGACCTCTCGGACCGCGAGAACGTCCAGTACCACTGGATCGAGGTCGAGAATGTCCCGGAGATCTGGAAGCGCCTCGAAGGCGTCGGCCTCAAGACCACCGAGGCGTGCGGTGACTGCCCCCGCGTCGTCCTGGGTTCACCGCTGGCCGGTGAGTCGTTGACCGAGGTCCTCGACCCCACTCCCGCGATCGATGAGATCGTCCGCCGCTACATCGGCAAGCCCGAGTACTCGAATCTGCCACGCAAGTTCAAGACCGCGATCTCCGGTCAGCAGGACGTGGTGCACGAAATCAACGACGTCGCGTTCGTCGGGGTCAACCACCCCGAGCACGGTCCCGGCCTCGACCTGTGGGTCGGCGGCGGGCTGTCCACCAACCCGATGCTGGCGCAGCGGGTCGGCGTCTGGGTGCCGCTCGACGAGGTTCCCGACGTGTGGGAGGCCGTCGTGTCGATCTTCCGCGACTACGGCTACCGCCGGCTGCGGAACAAGGCCCGCCTGAAGTTCCTGGTCAAGGACTGGGGTATCGAGAGGTTCCGCGAGGTCCTCGAAACCGAGTACCTGAAGCGCAAGCTCATCGACGGCCCCGCGCCGGAGAAGCCCACCCGGCCGATCGACCACGTCGGTGTGCAGAAGACCCGCAACGGTCTCAACGCCGTCGGCGTCGCCCCCATCGCAGGTCGCGTGTCCGGCACAATCCTGGCCAAGGTCGCGGACGCCGCGGAGCGGGCAGGCAGCGACAAGATCCGCTTCACGCCGTACCAGAAGCTGATCATTCTCGACGTCGCCGACGACAAGCTCGAGCAGCTGATCGCCGACCTGGACGAGGTGGGCCTGCCCGCGCGTCCGTCGCACTGGCGTAAGAACCTGATGGCGTGCTCGGGCATCGAGTTCTGCAAGCTCTCGTTCGCGGAGACGCGGAAGCGCTCGCAGGTGCTCGTTCCCGAACTCGAGCAGCGGCTCGCCGACATCAACGCGCAGCTCGACGTGCCGATCACGATCAACATCAACGGCTGCCCGAACTCCTGCGCCCGCTCGCAGGTAGCCGACATCGGATTCAAGGGGATGCTCGTCGACGACGGCGAGGGCAACCAGGTGGAGGGCTTCCAGGTTCACCTCGGCGGCAGCCTCGGATTCGATTCGGCCTTCGGCCGGAAGCTTCGCCAGCACAAGGTCACCAGCACCGAACTCGGTGACTACATCGATCGCGTCGTCCGCCACTTCGTGAAGCACCGCAACGAGGGTGAACGCTTCGCGGAATGGGTCGTGCGCGCAGACGAAGGAGACTTGCGTTGAATCTCGCCACAGCCACCCAGGACGACCTACGGCTCCTTGCCGCGCAGGGGGCGGCAAGTCTCGAGGGCGCCTCTGCGCAGGAACTGCTGCAGTGGACCGAGGACACGTTCGGAAGCGACTACATCGTCGCCTCGAACATGCAGGACGGCGTTCTGGTCCACCTCGCCGCCCAGGTCCATCCCGGTGTGGACGTGCTGTTCCTCGACACCGGATACCACTTCGCGGAAACCATCGGCACCCGTGACGCCGTCGAGCAGGTGTACGGCGTCAACGTGATCAACGCGCGGGCCGAGGCGAGTGTCGCCGAACAGGATGCGGCGGAGGGCAAGGATCTGTTCGCCCGCGAACCCAACCGGTGCTGCGCACTGCGGAAGGTCGCCCCGCTGAAGAAGACCCTCTCCGGCTACAAGGCGTGGGTCACCGGCATCCGGCGGGTCGAGGCGCCCACCCGCGCCAACGCCCCCCTGATCTCGTTCGACGACGCGTTCGGTCTGGTGAAGATCAACCCGATCGCCGCGTGGTCCGACGAAGACATGCAGTCCTACATCGACGAGCACTCGATTCTGGTGAATCCGCTCGTCGACGAGGGATATCCGTCCATCGGGTGCGCTCCGTGCACCAGCAAGCCAGCCCCCGGCAGCGATCCGCGCAGCGGCCGCTGGGCCGGTCAGGCCAAGACAGAATGCGGGTTGCACGCCTCATGACCATCGACATTTCCCATTCCCTCGCCGAATCCGCAGTCCGGCCGCAGTTGGACGGGTCGCAGTTCGACACGCTCGACGCCCTCGAGTCGGAAGCCATCCACATCTTCCGTGAGGTCGCGGGCGAGTTCGAACGCCCGGTGATCCTGTTCTCCGGCGGCAAGGACTCCACGGTGCTGCTGCACCTGGCGATCAAGGCGTTCTGGCCTGCGCCGCTGCCGTTCGCGCTGCTGCACGTCGACACCGGACACAACCTGCAGGAGGTCCTCGACTTCCGCGATCACGTCGTGTCCAAGTACAACCTGCGTCTGCACGTGGCGAAGGTCGAGGACTACCTGGCCGACGGCCGGCTCACCGAACGCCCCGACGGGATCCGCAACCCCCTCCAGACCGTTCCGCTGCTCGACGCCATCGCCGAGAACCGTTTCGACGCGGTCTTCGGTGGCGCCCGACGCGACGAGGAGCGCGCCCGCGCCAAGGAGCGCATCTTCTCGCTGCGCAACGCATTCGGCCAGTGGGACCCGAAGAAGCAGCGCCCCGAACTGTGGAACCTGTACAACGGCAAGCACTCCCCCGGTGAGCAGGTCCGCGTCTTCCCGCTCAGCAACTTCACCGAACTCGACATCTGGCGGTACATCGCCCGTGACAACGTCGAACTGGCCAGCATCTACTACGCGCACCAGCGCGAGGTGTACCAGCGCGACGGCATGTGGATGACTCCCGGTGTGTGGGGCGGACCGTCCGAGGGTGAGGACCTGCAGACGCTGTCGGTGCGGTACCGCACCGTCGGCGACGGATCCACCACGGGCGCAGTTCTTTCCGACGCCGGCGACAACGAGGCGATCCTCGCCGAGGTCGCAGCGTCCCGGCTGACCGAGCGCGGCGCGACCCGTGGCGACGACCGAGTTTCCGAAGCGGCCATGGAAGACCGCAAGCGAGAGGGCTATTTCTGATCATGAGCGACCTTCTGAGGCTTGCCACCGCCGGCAGTGTGGACGACGGCAAGTCGACCCTCGTCGGCCGTCTGCTGTACGACACGAAATCGGTTCTCGCCGATCAGATCGACGCCGTCACCCGGGCGTCGGTCGACAAGGGGCTGTCCACCCCCGACCTGTCCCTGCTGGTCGACGGTCTGCGTGCGGAGCGCGAACAGGGCATCACGATCGACGTGGCATACCGGTATTTCGCGACCCCCCGCCGCTCGTTCGTCCTCGCCGACACTCCCGGGCACGTGCAGTACACCCGGAACACGGTGTCGGGTGCGTCCACCGCGCAGATGGTCATCCTGCTGGTCGACGCCCGCAAGGGTGTCATCTCCCAGACGCGCAAGCACGCCGCCGTTCTCGCGCTGCTCGGCGTCCCCAAGCTGGTGCTGGCCGTCAACAAGATCGACCTCGTCGAGGATCCGGCCACCGTGTTCGCGAACATTTCGGCGGAGTTCAACTCGCTGACCAGTTCGCTCGGCTGGGCGTCCGAGGACGTCGTCGAGATCCCGGTGTCGGCCCTGCACGGCGACAACGTCGCGGTGCGTTCGGAGAACACCCCGTACTACGACGGCCCCACGCTCATCGAGCATCTCGAGTCGGTGCCCGTCGACGCCGAACCCCACCGGGTCGGTCTCCGTTTCCCCGTCCAGTACGTGATCCGTCCGCGCACCCCGGAGTTCCCGGACTACCGCGGGTACGCCGGGCAGGTCGCCGCGGGTGAGGTGACTCCGGGCGACGAGGTCGTGATCCTGCCGTCCGGTGTCCGGACCACGGTCACCCGCATCGACACCGCGGACGGCGAACTCGACAGCGCCCACGCCGGCCGCAGCGTCACTCTCGTGCTGGCCGACGACGTCGACGTCTCCCGCGGCGACGTCATCGCCTCCCCCGCCGACGCCCCGGAGCCGCTCGGCGAGTTCGACGCGACGGTGTGCTGGCTGGCCGAGAAGCCACTGCGTCCCGGTGCCCGCCTGCTGCTCAAGCACGGCACCCGCACCACGCAGGCCATCGTCGGCACACTCGTCGAGCGTTTCAACGAGCAGGAGCTCACCTCGGAGCCCAGCCCGGAGTCGTTGGAACTCAACGAGATCGGCAAGATCTCGGTGCGCGTCGCCGAGCCGATCGTGGCGGACGACTACACCGTGAACCGCCACACCGGCAGCTTCCTGCTGATCGATCCGGCCGGCGGCAACACGCTCGCGGCCGGCCTCGTCGGAGATGCCATCGCAGCGGTGGAGCTCGGCGAGCGCGTCTAGTGCGATGACCCCGCTGATCGCTGTCGCTCACGGCAGTCGCGACCCCCGCAGTGCGCGGGTGGTGGCGGCTGCCGTGTCGGCGCTCCGGGCGGAGCGACCGGACCTCGACGTCCGGCTGTGCTTCCTCGACCTCAACGCGCCGTCCGTGGACCAGGTGCTCGACGCGGTCGCCGCCGAGGGGCATTCCGCCGCCGTGATCGTGCCGATGCTGCTGGGCAGCGCGTTCCACGCCCGCGTCGATCTTCCGGCGCTCCTGGACGCCGCCCGCCTCCGTCACCCGCACCTGCACGTCCGGCAGGCCGACGTTCTCGGGCACGACGCGCGGCTGGTCGAGGCCGTCCGTGACCGCATCGGCGAGGCCGGCGGTTCCGCCGGTGAGTCCGGTCTCGGGATCGTCCTCGCCGCGGTCGGCTCGTCCGACCCGGCCGCGAACGACCGCACTCGCGAGCTGGCCGGATCGCTCGTCGCGGGCACCCGATGGTCGGGAGCGGTGACGTGTTTCGCGACGTCGGCGGAACCGACGGTGCAGCAGGCGATCTCGACGCTGCGGCAGGCCGGTGCCGAGCGCATCGTGATCGCGCCGTGGTTCCTGGCGCCGGGACTGCTCACCGATCGGGTGAGCCGTGCGGCGGAATCCTGCGGCCCCGGCATCACCTACGCGGCCACCATCGGACCGCACCCCCGGCTGCTCGATGTCATGCTCGACCGATACTCGCAGACCCACACGGAGCTGCAGCGGTACCGGGCGCTGTCGGCCTGAGCGCGTCGATCACCGCACGCCCGGCATCCGGGTTCCCGACCGCTATCCGCGCGTCACCATTGGGGTAGGTGCGCGCGTGGATGCCGGCACGGGCCAGTGCGTCACCGACGTCCCCTCCGGGGAGGTACAGGAAGTTGGCGTGACTGCGCGGGACCGGAATTCCCGCCGCCCGCACCGTACGCCACAGTTCCTCCCGTTCGGCGACGATGGCAGCCACCCGGGAACGGAGCTCGTGCTCGGCGGCGTACGACGCCGTGACCGCGGGAACGGCGGCGCTGCCCATCCCGAACGGCAGTTGCAGCGTTCGAATCGTCCGCGCCAGTGCCGCATCCGCGAAGCCGAATCCGATACGCAACCCGGCCAGTCCGTACGCCTTGGAGAACGTTCGCAGGAACACGACGTTCGGGTGTTCGGCGATGATGCGATGCACGTCCAGGACCTGTCGGCGGTCGACGAACTCCACGTAGGCCTCGTCGAGGACGACTATCACCCGGTCCGGAACATGACGGAGGAAGTCCGCCAGTTCGGCGGGGTCGACGAGCGTCCCGGTGGGGTTGTGCGGGCGGCAGACGACGACGAGCCGGGTGCGGTCGTCGATGGCGGCCGCCATCGCGGCCAGATCCTGCCCGCCGTCCGGGAGAATCGGTACCGGTACCGCGTCGAGTGCCGCGATGCGCGCCATGATCGGGTACCCGTCGAACGTCGGCGCGGTGAACACGATCCGCTCCCCCGGCCCGGCGACGGAGCGCATGATCTGCAGTGCGACGCCGGTGGCGCCGGCGCCCACCACCACCTGTTCGGTGTCGAGCCCTTCGTGATCCGCGATGACCTGGATCAGCCGGTCGGGCAGGAACTCCGGATACCGATGCGCCCGGCGCATCACACCGTCGAGCGCGGCGAGCACGGAGGGCAACGGGGCGAACGGGTTCTCGCTCAGCGCGAGATCGAATCTCACACCGGGTCCCGCGATGGTCTGTGTCGTCATTTCACACCCCCGCCGGGGCGGCGCCCCACCGAATGGCCCCGGCCCCGGCGAAGTCGCCGGCGTGCGCGAACGCGGACATCATCACCAGCGAGCCGTTGGGGATGCGGCCTGCCCGGTTCTCGATGTCGAGGGTGACGGGGATCGCGGCGCCGAACAGGTTCCCGCATTCGTCGAACGTGTCGGGGTGTCGTTCCGCCGGAAGCTCGAGTGCGTCCCGCCAGTTGCGGAGGAACAGCCGGTTGGGCTGGTTGGTGACCAGGGTGTCGATCTCGTCGGGGGTGATGCCGATCTGCTTGCACACCGCGAGCGCCACCTCGGGGACGAGCCGGTTTCCGCGGGCGAAGACCTTCGCGATCCTCGATTCGGTGAACCCGATGTGCAGTTGGCCGGTGCCCGCCTCCCAGTATTTGCGGGGCGGATCGACGGCGGCCGTCATGTCTCCGGCGAACTCGGGGTAGGTCCGGCACTCGAGCCCCAGCACCGGTGCGGCCTCCGACTTCACCAGCAGGCATGCGCCCGCGCCGTCACCGGGCACCGCCGACTGTGCCAGCGCGCGCACGTCCGATTGCGTGAAGATCTGGCCGGCGCTGTTCTGCACCGAAACGATCAGGGCGGTCGACGCGTCCCCGGTCTGCATGATCTGACGTGCCAGTTTGATCATGTACACGAACGACGCGCAGCCGCCGTTGTGCAGGTCCACCACCCACTCCGGGGTGATCCCCATCCGGCGCGCGAGTTCTCCGCCGGTGCCCAGGATCGGGACGTCGGGCAGCTGGGTGTGGGTGATGAGAATGTCCACGTTGGAGACGAGTTCGGAACCGTTCCGCTCGACCAGCGGGGCGATTGCACGTTCCGCCATGTCGACGGCGTTCTCGTCGCTCGCGATGTGGTGGCGGAATTTCGGCGCCCGGAACATGATGTTCTCGGCGAGCCGGTCGGAGGCGGCGAACTGGGCGAAATAGTCCGCTTCCACCCGGTTCTCGGGTAGGTAGCCGGCAATGTCGATCAGGCTGACGGTGTCCATGTCTCACTCACTCATCCAGGTCGGGGTCACGGGCAGGTCGTTCGCCCACCGGTATTCGCAGATCGCCTTGAGATTGCTCATCTCCAGTCGGTGTCCGGCGGCGAACATGTCCCAGAAGTCGCCCACCCACGGAACCCGGTCCGCGGGAGCGGTCTCGGGGTAGGGATTGTCGTCGTAGAACGGATGGTGGCAGTTGGTCCACAGCACGACGGATCCGTCGACGTCCAGGACCGTGCGCGCGTCCACCACCCGCATCAGATACACCATCCACAGGTGTTTGCCCTGGTCCCAGGCGCAGTGATA
Source organism: Rhodococcus sp. IEGM 1307 (assembly GCF_030056915.1). Lineage (NCBI taxonomy): Bacteria > Bacillati > Actinomycetota > Actinomycetes > Mycobacteriales > Nocardiaceae > Rhodococcus > Rhodococcus sp. IEGM 1307. Next base: position 229,013 of record NZ_JASHKW010000011.1, on the reverse strand, counting down.
GTCGACGGTCATCGCGGCCGGGTGTGCCACGGTGCGCGTGTAGATCTCGGTGGTGTCGCCCAGGCGGTCGTACGCGAGCCACAGCCCGGGTTCTCCGGCCGGGGTGAATCCGCGGAGGCTGTACGTCCATTCCGCGAGGCTGCGGGTGTGGGAGAGATAACGGAACACCTCGTCCGGCGGGCAGTCGATGTATTCGTTGACAGTGCAGTACTTTCCGAACACCTGGTCGTGCGGATACACCGACCTCAGCATGTCCATGATGATCGGTGTCGTCGCCTGACGGTCGGAGGTCTCGATGCGGACGAGGCCGGGCAGGTCGGCGGGAAGGTCGGGCAGCGGGGCGATCTCTCGAGCGGTCATCTGCGTGCTCCTTCTCGGGATTCGGATCTCTCGGTCGGGCGTCGTGCGGGCAGGAACGGCAGGAACGGCGGCAACTCGTCGGCGTCGCAGGCGACTTCGATGACAGCGGGCCCCGCCGAGCCGGCCGTGGCGCGTAGCGAGTCGGCCAGGCCGGCGTGCGTGTCGACCGTGTGGGACGGCAAGCCGGGAAACAGTGCGCCGACTCCCGCCGCGATGTGGGCGGGACGAAACCGGCTGTACGTGTATGCGCCCTCGAAGTACACCTGCTCGCGGGTCAGGCACATCGCGTGGGCGTTGTTGTTGAACACGACGAACGTGACCGGCACGTCGTACTCGACGGCCGTGTGGATCTCGAGCCCGTGTGCGTAGAACGCACCGTCGCCTGCGATCACGAACGTGCGGCGGCCCCGTGAGAAGGCGGAACCGATCGCGGCGCCGAACGTGTAGCCCATCCCGCCCATTCCCAGCGCCACCACGAACCGGCCTCCGCTCGGAACCGGAAGATGATGCACCACAGCGGCACCCGTGTTTCCCGCGTCGGCGAACACGTCGGCGCCCGCTGGCATCACCGCGGCGAGCGCCTTCACCGCGTCCGTGTAGCCCAGGCCCGACGTGCCGGACGACGGCACGTCGATCGGGGTCGGCTCGCTCTGCGCGACGGGCGCCCGCGAGGCCGCAAACCCGATTTCGGTGACGAGCCCGCGCAGCGTCGCCCGCAGATCCCGCGTCGGCACGTGATGGGCATGCAGATACGGCTTCGCCGAGCCCACGCTGTACACCAGCGTCTTCTCGAGCGCCCCGTCCAGACCTCCGCGTGCCATCACCGGCAGTCGCGTGCCGACGAGCAGGCAGACGTCGGAATCCTGCAGTGCGTCGACGACATCCGGATTCCCCATCGCGCCGGTGACCCCGAGCCGACCGGGCGCCGCGGGATCGAGCACGTCCCTCGCGTCGGGCGTGACGGCCACCCGGGCGCCGAGCACGTGCGCGAGTTCCGCGAGTTCCCCTCGCGCGCCGGCTCGCGCGACCTCGTCTCCGGCGATGACGGTGACGCGGCCGTAGTCGTCGCGGAGGGCCTCGGCGAGCCGTGCGATCTCCGCCGCGGTGGTGCGTGGTGCGGTCGGGACCGCTCGACGTGGTTCCGGGAACTCACCGAGCGACTGCTGAATGTCCTTCGGCAACAGGAGAACCGCGGGCCCGCCGCGTCGCGCGGCGGCCAGCGCCTCGGCGAGTTGGCGTTCGAGGTCGAGCGGCGACTCGACGCGCGCGCAGTACACGGACACCTCACCGAACAACCGGGTCGCATCGATCGACCCCGCCAGTCCACTCGTGTCCTGGAATGCGCCCATCCCTTCGAGCGTCGTCGGTGGTTGCCCGACCAACGCCAGAAGCGGCACACGCGACGTGAATGCTTCACCGAGACCGGCGATCACATTGAGCGCACCCCCGCCCGACGTCGCCGCGACAACACCGATCCGGTTCGACGTCCGGGCGTACCCGTCGGCCATCGTCGTCGCCGAGAACTCGTGTTTGGCGACGACGCCCTCGACGTCGTGGGAGCGGTGCAGCGCGTCGTACAGGTCCTCGATGTTCGCGCCTCCCACACCGAAGACGTGTTCGACCCCCTCTGCGGCCAGCGCCGCGACGATGTAGTCGGCGACGCGCATGTTCCGACCGGTTGTCCGTGGCTCGTGATCCGTGAGATTCATCGGCAGACCCCCGTGTCGTGGATCGGGTGGGGCGACCTGCGGTCACCCACTGGATATACACACGAACCACGTACCGGTCGGGTTCACCGGTGGCAGAACATTTTTCCGGAAACGTTCGTGACGAACGAAACACGACGGTGGAGCGTGCAGGAGGTATGAAAACCGACCCGACTCCCTGGCGGCTCGCTCACAACGCCGCGGTCAGCAGTACCTCATGGTCGTCGTCGGATCGCACGTCGATGCTCGCGATCGCGTCGACGGGCAGGCTGGTGGTGGCCGTGGGCCGCACCGTCGTGCCGGCCTCACCGGTCCAGGTGGCCAGTGTGGTGACGATTCCAGTGCGGTCGGTGACGGTCAGCGCGTAGCCCTCGGTGTCGGCGCCGTAGCGACCGTCGCCGGGCCACGTGTCCTCGTAGGAGCACTCGACGAAGACGACGGTGCCCCAGGATGTCGACGCGACGGATGCGCTCGCGGTGATCGTCGTCGGAACCACGGGGGTGAACACCGCCTCGGTGGTGTGGTCCGGGACGGGCATGGCCGTGACCGGGGCGGCCGGGGTCCGGTCCTGCGTCACCAGCACCCCCACCGGGACGGCGACGGCGATCACGGCGGCCGCCGCCGCGAGGGCCGTCGCCGCTCGCCGGTGCCGTCGGCGCCGCTGTACCGTCCCCACCAGTTGGGTCAGCACACGTGGTGGGGGGGTCTCCGCATCCGCGGGCGCGGCGTTCCCAGGCAGCGTGCCGAACGCCTCTTCCGGTGTGATCAGGGCCAGCAACCCGGGCATGCCCGCCAGTTCGGACAGGGCCTGCGAGCACTGTGCGCAGTGGGCGAGGTGCGCCTCGTATTCGCGCCGATCGCTCGGGGACATCGCACCGAGCACATATGCGGCGTCCCAGCGGACGTAGGGATCCTCGTGCGACTCGAAGTCGTCGAACGTCATCGGGTCACCCCCATTTCCTGCAGAGCCAATCGAAGGGCCCGCAATCCGTAGTGCATGCGGGATTTCACCGTTCCCTCCGGTATTCCGAGTTCGTCGGCCATCTGGTGGGTCGACATTCCCCGGTAGTAGCCGAGCACGAGAACCGCACGATGGTCGGGGCTGAGCCGGGCCAGCGCATCACCCATCATCCAGGCGTCGAGTGCGCCGTCCGAGCTGTCCGGGGCGGCGCGTTCGGGTGTCGAGCTCATCCCGATCTCACGCTGGGAGCGGGCGCTGCGGTGCTCGTCGAACACGAGGTTCCGGGCGACCGTGAACAACCACGCCCGGGCCGACGACTCCGACTGGTCGAGCACGTTCGGATGCTTCCAGGCTCGCAGCAGGACCTCCTGCACGATGTCGTCGGCGCGGGCGCGGTCGCCGGTCAGCCGCAGGGCATACCGCCACACCGCGGGGGCATGCTCCTCGTACAGGGCGTGCATCAGCTCGGTCTGGGCATCCGGCATCGGTCACCACCTCTCAGCAGTACACACGGTTCACCCGTGCCTCCGGTTCACCGCGCCACCGAAACGCAGGGAAACCCCAGGTGAAACGGGTCGCAGCGGCCGAAAACCCTTGGCCCGTACGCTAGGAGATGTTCAGCGCCACGGCGGCGTGGACGAGCGCCTGGAACGCCTCGGCGTCGATCGTGTCGCCCTCGTGGAAATCGATGGCACGCCGAGTGTTGCCTTCGAGGCTGGAGTTGAAGAGGCCTGACGGGTCGTTCAGCGAAGCGCCCTGGGCGAACGTCACCTTCACCGCATTCTTGTACGTCTCACCGGTGCAGATCATTCCGGCGTGCGACCATACCGGCACCCCTCGCCACTTCCACTCCTCGACGACGTCGGGGTCGGCCTGCGTGACGAGGGCACGGATCCGGGCGAGCGTCTCGCCCCGCCAATCACCCAGCTCCTCGATTCGCGCATCTATCAACTGCGAGGGAGTGTCACCTTCGCCTCCCTCTCCCGAGCCGCTCGTCCGCGTCTTCATGGTGGGCTGTCGCTCTCCTTCTGGCTGTCGTCCTGGCTGTCGTCGCTCGCCGTTCACTCGAGTATCCTCGCGGACCGCGTCGATCGCATCGAGATCGCGCCGGGATCGGCTGCCGACCGATTTACCTCTGGCGCGTCGCCGCCGTCCTGGACCAAACTGGAATGGAGGTGAGGAGCACCCCCATGAGCACAGCACGGATTCGACGCGGCATCGTGGCAGGCATCGACGGATCGGACGGCGCGCTGGAGGCGGCGGCGTGGGCTGCATCCGCCGCGAGGCGCTTCGAGGAGCCGCTGCGCCTCGTCCACGTGTTACCCAAGCATCCGAATTCCGCGGACGGTCACCCCGAAGGCGATGAGTTCCTCGACGCCGCCGAGCGCATCGTCCTGGACGGGCAGCAAGACCTGGAAGTCGAGCGCAGCACCCACCCCGGTCCGCCCGCCCACGCGCTGGTGGAACTGTCCAAGACGGCCCGGATGCTGGTTCTCGGGCCCGCGGCCACGAGTGAGATGAAATCGGTGGTCGCCGGTTCCGATGTCGTGCGGGTGTCGAACCGAGCCGAATGTCCGGTGGCCGTCTGGCGCGGCATCCAGGGCCACGAGGTCAGCGAAACCCGCCCCGTCGTGGTGGGTGTGGACGGCAGCGAACTGAGCGACATGGCGGTGGCCCACGCGTTCGAGTTCGCGGCATTCTTCGGCGCTCCCCTCGTCGCGGTGCACACATGGGCCGAGCACTCCACCCTCGGTGCGTGGTACTCGGAGGAACGTCGCTTCACCGACTGGTCCGATCTGGTCCAGCACGAGGAGGCGTGGCTCGCCGAGAGCCTCGCCGGGTGGCGCGAGAAGTACCCCGATGTCGAAGTCACGCGCTGCCTCGAGCGTGGTGGGCCGATGAAAGTGCTCCTCGAATACTCGTTCGGTGCGCAGTTGATCGCCGTCGGCAGCCACGGGCGAAATCCGTTCACCGCGTCGATCGTGGGCTCGACGAGCCAGAGTCTCATCCACCACGCCCGGTGTCCGGTACTCATCTGCCGAAAAGGCTGAATACCGTAAGCGTCCGTTTCACTCTTTCGATCAGCCTGATTCATATTCACCATTCGCGGGCCCATTCCCGGGGCACGGCGCGAACCGAATTTCTACGTCAGAACACTGCTCCGACCTGCTCAAATACACAACGCCACAGCGCTGATATCGCAGACTCACACGCAGCAGAAAATGCCAAGTGTTTCAATCACGCTAATTCGATTTCCTCCAGATTTCGGCACCGAATTTCGCGTTTATAGTTTCCGGCATGTCGGAGCCACGCTCATATCTCGTCTGCGCATCACAGCGCAGCGGCAGCACTCTGCTCGTCGAATCTCTTCGCGCCACGACCGTCGCCGGCAACCCCGAGGAGTTCTTCCAATACCTGCCGTCCACCAGTCGATCACCGCAGCCGCGGCAGTGGTTCGAGGGTGTCACCGACGAGGCGGTGCTCTCGCTGCTCGCCCCGCTCGAACCGGGGACCGCCGACACCCGCACCGCGGAGCAGTGGCGCGATCAACTGCTCAGCCTCGGTCGCACTCCCAACGGGGTGTGGGGCGGAAAGCTGATGTGGAACCAGGTGCCGCTCGTCCTCGACCGCGCCGCCGGACTTCCGGACCGCTCCGGTGACGACCTGCGGTCCGCCCTGGACGACATCCTGGGCCGCGACCTCGCCTTCATCCATGTCTACCGGCGTGACGTCGTCGCGCAGGCGGTGTCGATGTGGCGGGCGGTGCAGACTCAGGTGTGGCGCGACGACGCCACCCCACCCGCCCCGCACGACGGCGCCGAGTACCACGCGGGCGGCATCGCCCACCTCGTCCGGATTCTGCGCGATCAAGATGAGCAGTGGCGCAACTGGTTCGAGGTCGAGGGACTCGACCACATCGACATCGGTTTCGACGATCTCGTCGCGGCGCCGCAGGCGACGGTGGCGAAGGTGCTCGTCGAACTCGGCCTCGACACCGATCTCGCGCCCCCGCCGCCGCTGAAGCGGCAGAGCGACGGCCGCTCCAAGGAATGGGTTCTGCGGTATCGGTCCGACGCCGCCGCGAACGGACTTCCGCTGTGACCGCCATCGGCGCCGCGGCGCCGCTGGACAGCGCCGCACGGGTGGACGAACTCCGTGCGCTGGAGGCGGAGGCCGTGCACATCATCCGCGAGGTGGTCGCCGAACTCGAGCGGCCGGTTCTGCTGTTCTCGGCCGGCAAGGACTCGATCGTGTTGCTGCGGCTGGCGGAGAAGGCGTTCCGGCCGTCCCCGTTGCCGTTTCCCGTCCTGCACGTCGACACCGGGCACAACTTCCCCGAGGTGATCGAGTTCCGCGATCGCCGGCTCGCCGAGGACGGTCACCGGCTGATCGTCGCGTCGGTGCAGGAGTCGATCGACAGGGGTCGCGTCACCGAATCGGGCGGGCCCGGCACGTCCCGGAACCGGCTGCAGACCCGCACCCTGCTCGACGCCCTGGAGGCGCACCGTTTCGACGCCGCGTTCGGCGGCGCGCGCCGCGACGAGGAACGCGCCCGCGCGAAGGAGCGGGTGCTCAGCTTCCGCGACGAGTTCGGGCAGTGGGATCCGCGTTCGCAGCGGCCCGAGCCGTGGTCGCTGTACAACGGGCGGATTCGCCGAGGTGAGCAGGTCCGTGTGTTCCCGCTGAGCAATTGGACCGAACTCGACATCTGGCGCTACATCGAACTGGAGAACCTCGCGCTGCCGTCGATCTACTTCGCCCACGAGCGGCAGGTGTTCGAGCGCGACGGCATCCTGCTGGGGTTGTCCGAGTACACGCTGCCCACCGAAGACGAACTGGTGCAACGGCTCCGGGTGCGGTACCGCACGGTCGGGGACCTGACGATCACCGGCGCCGTGCGCTCGGACGCCGGCGACGTCGCCGGCGTGATCGAGGAGATCGCCGCGGCCACGGTCTCCGAACGCGGCGAGACCCGGGCCGACGACAGAACTTCCGTTGCCGCGATGGAAGACCGCAAGCGCGAGGGGTACTTCTGATGACCACCACCGGCCGGCCCCGTCAGCTGCTGCGGCTCGCCACCGCGGGCAGCGTCGACGACGGCAAGAGCACCCTGATCGGACGGCTCCTCCACGACACGGGCAGCCTGCCCACCGACCACCTCGAGGCGGTGACGAACGCCGACGGCGAGGCCGACCTCGCCGCCCTGTCCGACGGGCTGCGCGCCGAACGCGAACAGGGCATCACCATCGATGTCGCGTACCGGTTCTTCTCCACGCCGACCCGCAGTTTCGTGCTCGCGGACACGCCGGGGCACGAACGGTATACCCGCAACATGTTCACCGGTGCGTCGAACGCCCACGTCGCCGTGCTGCTCGTGGACGCCCGCACCGGGGTGCTCCGGCAGACCCGACGCCACGCCCGGATCGCCGACCTGCTCGGCGTGCCGCACCTGGTCGCGGTGGTCAACAAGATCGACCTCGTCGACTTCGACGAGACCCGTTTCAAGGAAGTCGAATCCGAACTGGGCCTGCTCGCGCAGCGGCTCGGCGGCCGCGACCTCACGGTGATCCCGGTGTCCGCCACCCGCGGCGACAACGTCGTCACACGGTCGGATTCGACACCCTGGTACGACGGGCCCACGATCCTCGAGTATCTCGAAGAGGTCGAACTCGCCGCACCGTCCGCGGTCCCGTCCGAGCTGCGACTGCCGATCCAGTGGGTGGCGCGTCCCACGGACGATCGGCGACGCCGCTACACCGGCCGGCTGTCCGCGGGCACCCTGTCCGTCGGCGACGAGGTGGTGGTCCTGCCTGCGGGTTCCCGCAGCACGGTCACCATCCTCGACACCCTCGATCCGAACCGGTCCGTCGCGGTCGCCCCGCTGTCGGTGTCGTTCGAACTCGCGGACGACCTCGACGTGGCCCGCGGCGATCTCGTCGTGAGCGCCGCCGCCGACGCGACCGCACCCGTCCCGGCCCGCGAGATCGACGCGACCGTGTGCTGGCTGAGCGAGACACCGCTGCGGGCAGGCGACCGGGTGGCGCTCAAGCACACCTCCCGCACCGTGCGCGCCACCGTTCAGGAATTGCACACCCGGCTCGATCCGGAAACCCTCGAAGAGCACGACTCCCCCAGCGAACTCGCCCTCAACGACATCGGCCGGATCACGCTCCGGACGAGCACGGTGGTGCTCCCCGACCCCTACGCCACCAATCGCGACGCCGGCGCGTTCATCCTCATCGACGAGCAGAGCAACGACACCGTCGGCGCCGGAACCGTCGGCGAAGCCCGGGAAGTCGTGCCCGGCGAACAGACCCGGCACGACATCAAGTGGCACCCGTCATCACTGGAACGGGATCGGCGCTGGTCCGCGACCGGGCAGCGGGGCGCCACCATCTGGCTCACCGGGCTGCCGGCGTCCGGGAAGTCGACGGTGGCGGTCGCACTCGAGCGGACCCTCGTCGACGCCGGACGAACCGCGTACCTGCTGGACGGCGACAACGTACGGCACGGCATCTCGGACGACCTCGGGTTCTCGCCCGGCGACCGGGCCGAGAACATCCGCCGCGTCGGTCACCTCACCCGGTTGTTCGCGGACGCCGGGGTGGTCGCCATCGCGTCGATGGTGTCGCCGCTGCGCTCGGACCGTGCGATCGCACGGGCGCTCAACGAGGCCGCGGGACTGCCGTTTCTCGAGATCCACGTGAGCACGCCGGTCGACGAGTGCGAACGGCGTGACCCCAAGGGGCTCTACGCCCGGGCGCGCGCAGGCGAACTCCGCGGCCTCACCGGGATCGACGCCCCGTACGAGGCCCCCGAGAACCCGGATCTCGCATTCGACACCACCGGCGCCGATCTCGACGATCTCGTCGCGCGGATTCTCGCCGAACTCGCCCGGCACGAGATGCCACTGGTCTAGCCGGCGGCGAGCCGCTGGAGTGCCTCGTGGAGTGCGATCCGGTCGTCGAACACACGTCGGCGCGGCCCGTATGCCTGAACCCGGTCGTGCCCACGGCCTGCGACCACCACGACGTCGCCCGGCGAGGCGAGGGTGACGGCGGCGACGATCGCCTCGGCGCGGTCGGGGACGACGAGCACTTCGGCGTCGCCACCACTGCGTGCACCTCGCGCCACGTCCTCACGCAGGCGCTGCGCGTCGTCGGAGTACGGACTCTCGTCGGTGACGATGACCGTGTCGGCGAAACGGGCCGCGGTCGCGCCGAGCGGCACCCGCTTGCCGAGGTCGCGCTCACCGGTCGCCCCGACGACGGCGATGACCCGGCCTCGCGTCAGCGAGCGGAGGTACGGAAACAGACGTCGCTGACCGGCCGTGTTGTGCATGTAGTCGACGAACGCGAGGAATGCCTGGCCCGCGTCCACCGCCTCCAGGCGTCCGGGCACGGTGTCGAGGTTCTCGATCCCGGCGACCGCGGAGTCGAGGTCCACCCCGCGAACCGCGAGGGCGGCGATCGCCGCGAGTGCGTTGTCCACCTGGTGCACTCCGAGCAGCCGGAGCCGCACCGGTTTCGGCGCCCCGGCGCCGTGGAGGGTGAACGACGTACCGCCCTCGTCCGCGTGCACGGCGGACGCGGAGAAGTCGGCCGCGGTCGTCCTCGACGAGAACGTCACGCGGGGCACGGTGACGGTGGCGGCGAGGCGGCGTCCGAACTCGTCGTCGACGCCGACGGCTGCCGCGGCGCAGCGCCCCGGTTCGAACAATCGCGCCTTCGCCGCGAAGTACGCGTCCATGTCGGGGTGGAAGTCCAGATGGTCGCGGGCGAGGTTGGTGAACACCCCCACCCGGAACGACGTTCCGTCGATTCGGTGCAGGGCGAGGCCGTGGCTCGACACCTCCATCGCGACGGCCCCGATCCGGTGCTCGGCGAACGCGGCGAGGGTCTGCTGGAGCTCGCATGCCTCGGGCGTGGTCCGGGTCGCGGTGCGTGACCCGTTCGGTCCCCGGACGGCGATCCCCGTCATCATGCCGGTGCCGACACCTGCCGCACGCAGTCCCGCGTCCAGCAGGTACGCGGTGCTGGTCTTCCCGTTCGTCCCCGTCACACCGTAGACGTCGAGTGCCTCGGACGGATTGCCGTACACCCACGCTGCCAACGGACCGAGAGCACGACGCGGATCGTCCACCACGATCGTCGGCAGGATGTCCGACCCGCGGTCGCTGAGCATCGCGACAGCACCGCGCGCCGCGGCCTCGACCGCGAACTCGATCCCGTGCCGGTGCCGCCCCGGCAGCGCCGCGTACACGTCGCCGGCCCGGACGAGACGAGAGTCCTGGCTGATACCCGTCACCGCTGCCTCGCCGGACCCGGAGAGTGTTGCCGAGCAGCCGAGGCGGCGCACCATCTCGCGCAGCAGCTTCGGCGGAGTGCACCGCGGGCAGTCGACGCTCACACTTCCAGTGCACCACTGCCGCGCAGGTCGCGAGCACGGAACCGCATCATCCGCCCCTACGTGGCTACACCGCTCCGCGGCTCGTCGAGAATTCCGCGGTCCGAACTGTAGGCCGAACGCACGTCCGGCACCCGCTCGAGAGTGGCGAGGTATTCCTCCATGGCCTTCCGGGCGTACGCCGTTCCCTCTTCCTCGCTCGGGATCGAGTCGCCCGTGGCCCGTCGCCACGTCGCGAGTTCCAGCGCCAATTCGGCCTGCGTCCCGGCGAAGTCCTCGGTGTCGGCCAGGTTGTCGCGTTCGCCGGGGTCGGCGACCAGGTCGTAGAGTTCCCGGCTCGGACGCGGCCGGAGATGCTCGGTGCCCAGCGCCGCACCGGACAGGCTGTTCTCGATGTCGAGGGGAAGATCGAGCTTGGGCCGAGGCGCGTAATTCTCGATGTAGCTGAACTGCTTGGTGCGCACCGCGCGAATGGGATCGAAGCTGTCGTGGAACGTCTTCTCCGTGAACAGGACGTCGCGTGCCGTCGACTCCGACCGGCCCAGCAACTGCCCGGCGTGGGAGACACCCTCCACGGCCGCGGGGATCGGGACGCCGAGCAGTTCGAGAAGGGTGGGTACGAGATCCACCCCGCTGAACAGGTCGTCGTAGACGCGAGGCGACGCCCGCAGCCTCCGCGGTGGGCGGATGAGCGTCGCAATTCCGGTGCCCGGCGCATACAGTGTCGACTTCGCACCGGGGAACGCCTCGCCGTGGTCGGTGAGGAACACGACCCACGTGCTCTCGTCGAGCCCCTCGGCGTCCAGCGTCTGCAGCAACCTGCCGACGGCCGCGTCGGCCACCTCGATCGACCCGTGGAATCCGGCCAGATCCTCACGGACCTCCGGCCGGTCGGGCAGGTACGACGGAACGTCGAAACCCTCGGGATCGGCGGGGACATACCTGTCGACCGGGTACGGGCGGTGCGTCTCGAAGAAGCCGGCGGTCAGCAGGAACGGTTGCGGAGGGAACCGCGACAGCCACCTCGACGCCCGATCGGTGACGTATTCGCAGTACGAATTCGTCACGTCGTACTCGTGGAAGCCGAGCCGCTTGGGATACGCGGTCTCGTGCTGCATCCCGAACAGGGACGTGTACCAGCCCGCCTCCGCCAGCAGGGACGGCAGCGTGCGGACGTCGTCGTGGTACTGCCAGCCGTGGTGTGCGAGGCCGATCAGCCCGTTGCTGTGCGGGTACCGGCCCGAGAACAGGGCGCCACGCGACGGCGAGCACAGCGGCGCCGCCGCATGCGAGTCCGTCAGCAGCACACCCTCCGCGGCGAGCCGGTCGAGGTTCGGACTACGTACCCCGGACGCGCCGTAACACCCGAGGTGACGGCCCAGATCGTGCCAGTGCACGATGAGAACGTTGTCACGGACGGGATTCACCGGGGTCGCCACAGTCGCCTCCTACATCGGCGGGGAGTTACAGGGAGACCGGAACTTCGGCCTCCGGGAGTTCGGGAGCCCGCGTGGCCCGCGCGTACACGGTCTCGCCTTCCTGCAGGCCGAGTGCCGCGCTGTCGCCGCGAGTCACCTGCGCCGAGAAGGGTTCGCCGGTCGCCTCGTTACGCAGATCCACCCGCACCTCGAATCCCAGGTGCACCACTCGCTCCACGGTGGCCCGGGTGACGCCGAGCGATTCGGCCGTGCCTGCCTCCTGGGCGAGGGCGAGGTCGGGATCGCGGCCGAGGCGGATGTCGTGCGGCCGGACCAGCTGACCGTTGAGCTTGGCCACCGACCCGAGGAACGACATCACGAAATCGTTGTGGGGGCGGTCGTAGAGGTCCTCCGGTTCACCGATCTGCTCGATCCGGCCCTTGTTGAGGACCGCGATCCGGTCGGCGACGTCGAGCGCCTCCTCCTGGTCGTGGGTGACCAGCACGGTGGTCACGTGCACCTCGTCGTGCAACCGGCGCAGCCAGGTGCGCAGGTCCGTGCGGACCTTCGCGTCGAGCGCGCCGAACGGCTCGTCGAGGAGAAGCACCTTCGGGTCCACGGCCAGGGCCCGCGCGAGCGCCATCCGCTGACGCTGACCGCCGGACAGTTGCGCCGGATAACGGTGCTGGAAGCCGTCGAGGCCGACGATCTCGAGAAGCTCGTTGACCTTCTTGTCGATCTCCGGCTTGGGCCGCTTGCGGATCTTCAGGCCGAACGCGACGTTGTCGCGCACCGTCATGTGCTTGAACGCCGCGTAGTGCTGGAACACGAAGCCGATGTCCCGCTTCTGCGGGGAGATGTCGGTGACATCGTTCCCGCCGATCACGACGGTGCCGGAGTCGAGGGACTCCAGCCCGGCGATGGATCGGAGCAGCGTCGACTTGCCCGAACCACTGGGCCCGAGGAGCGCGGTCAGCGAACCCGAGGGGATGTCGATCGTGACGTCGTCGAGAGCAGCAAAGGACCCGTAGTTCTTCCGGGCGCCGGTCACGGTAATCATGTGGTGCTCCTCTTGCGGTCGAGCAGGGTCATCAGAAGCAGGGTGATCAGCGCAATCCCCATCAGCAGGGTGGCTGCGGAGTAGGCACCGAACGTGTTGTGGTCGTCGATGTAGCGCGAGTGCACGAGCAGGGTCAGGGTCTGCGACACACCGGGGAAGCCCGAGGACACCATGATCACCGCACCGAACTCGCCCAGCGAGCGGGCGACGGTCAGGACCACACCGTAGGTGAGGCCCCAGCGGATGGCGGGCAGTGTGATCAGCCAGAACGTCTGCCAGCGGCTCGCACCGAGCGTCGCGGCGGCCTGTTCCTGCTCCTCGCCGATCTCGTGCAGGACGGGCTCCACCTCCCGCACGACGAACGGCAACGTCACGAAGAGGGTGGCGATGACCATGCCGGGAAGCCCGAAGATCACCTTGAACCCCAGCGATTCGAGCCCGCCGAACCAGCCGTTGGCACCCCACAGCAGGATCAGTGACACACCGACGACGATGGGTGAGACGGCGAACGGCAGGTCGACCACCGCCTGCACCAGGCCGCGGCCGGGGAAGCGGCCCCGGACCAGCGCGAGGGCGGTGACGATCCCGAAGACCACGTTGACCGGGACGACGATGGCCACGATCAGCAGGGACAGGTTGAGTGCGGAGATCGCGGCGGGGGTGCTGATCGACTCGATGAAGGCGCCGATCCCGTTCTCGAACGTGCGGAACAGGATGATGACGATCGGCACCACCAGCAGGCCGAACAGATAGAGCAGCGCGACTGCGCGCAGGGTGATCCGGGTGGACCCCGAGAGCTTCATTCCGCCTGCTCCTCACGACGCTGCCCCCGGCTGGCGAAGACCCGGAGGGCGAACAACGTCACGAACGCGATGGCCAGGAGAGCCACCGACACGGCCGCCGCGGCGGCCGGCCGATCGATTTCGATCTGCTGTTGAATGTACTGGGAAGCGACCTGGGTCTCTCGGGGAATGTTTCCGCCGATCAGGACGACGGACCCGTACTCGCCGATCGCGCGGGCGAATGCGAGCCCCGCGCCGCTGATGATGGCCGGAGTCAGGGTGGGCAGCACGACGCTCCGGAAGATCGTCCAGTTGTCCGCGCCGAGTGAGGCCGCGGCTTCCTCGACTTCCCTGTCCACCTCGATCAGCACCGGCTGCACCGAGCGGACCACGAACGGCAATGTCACGAATGCCAGTGCCACGATCAGACCGGGCTGCGTCGCGTTGAGGTGGACGCCGATCGGGCTCTCCGGGCCGTACAGCGACAGCAGCACGATGCTGGCCACGATGGTCGGCAGCGCGAACGGCAGGTCGATCAGCGCGTTGACGGCCCGCTTGCCGGGAAATTCGTCGCGCACCAGCACCCATGCGATGAGCGTGCCCATGATCACGTTGATCACGGCCACCACCACCGACACCACGACGGTGACGCGCAGGGACGCCACCGCCACGGGCGAGGTGATCGCGTCCACGAAGCCGCCGATTCCGTCGCCGAACGAGGCCACGGTGAGCGCGGCGAGTGGCAGGACCACGATGATGCTCAGCCAGAGCGTCGCGATTCCGATGCCGAGCGGTCCCACCGCACCGGTGACCCGGGCGACCTTCTTGCGCGTAGGCGGAACGGGCGGAGACGGCACCGTGGTGCCGCGTCCGCCCGTCGCCGTCGTCGTGTCGCTCACGTCGGTCTTACTTGGTTGCGTTGTCGTAGATCACTGCGATGGACCCGGTGTCCTTGGCGAACACCTCGGAGTCGACCTTGGACCAGCCGCCGAGATCGGCGATGGTCCACAGCTTGGCCGGTTCGGGGAACTTGTCGGCGAACTCGGTTGCCACCGCGGGATCGACCGGGCGGAATCCGGCCTCTCCCCACAGCTTCTGGCCCTCGGTGGTGTAGAGGAAGTCCTTGAACGCGTTGGCCTTCTCCAGGTTCTTGCTGTTCGACAGCACCGCGACCGGGTTCTCGATCTTGAACGTGGTCGGCGGGGTCACGTGCTCGACGGGGTCACCGTTGCCCTCGATGAACAGCGCCTCGTTCTCGTAGCTGAGCAGCACGTCACCGGTGCCCTGCAGGAACGCCTCCGACGCCTCGCGGCCCGACTTCGGCTGAATCTTCACGTGGTCGTTCACCAGCGACGTGATGTAGGCCAGACCGGCGTCCGGGTCCTGGCCGCCGTTGCTCTTCGCCGCGTACGGTGCCAGCAGGTTCCACTTCGCGGATCCGGAGCTGAACGGGTTGGGGGTCACGACCTCGACGTCGGGCCGCAACAGGTCGTCCCAGTCGCGGATGTTCTTCGGGTTGCCCTCACGCACGACGATGGTGACGACCGAACCGAACGGAATCCCGTTGTAGGCGTCCTGATTCCAGCTCTTGTCCACCAGGCCGGCGTCGACGAGCCGCGTGATGTCGGGTTCGACGGAGAAGTTGACGAAGTCGGCCTCGGCGCCGTCCTTGACCTTGCGGGACTGGTCACCGGAGGCACCGTAGGACGGCTGGAAGGCCACACCCTTGCCCTCGTCGGTGGCGTTGAACGCGGGGATCAGCTTGTCGAAGCCCGGCTTCGGCACGGCGTACGCGTACAGGTTGATGGTGCCCGCACTGCCGTCGGCACCGGCCGAGTCGCCACCGACGGTGTCGCTGGCGCCGCCGCTGCACGCGGTCAGCGCCACAGCTCCGAGCGTCACGAGGGCCGTGAGAAGACTACGAGAACGGCGTTTCATGGGAGAAACCTTCCTGGGGATCTGTCACAGAGGGGTGGTGCGAAAAACGTGGGAGGGGGTGCGAGAGGAGGAACGCAGGGATCGCCCGAGCGGAATCAGGAATGCGAACGAAAATCAGCAGCGCGAGACCGGTCGAGCGTGCACGGTGTCACTCGCGCGCAGTGCTGTGTGCGAGGAAAAATCAACAACAGTCGATGTCGGCGACTGCGAGCATGCCGACAGCGATCAACGCCAATTCATGGCGGACCTGGTGTACAGCAGCTTCAGACACGCCGTGGACTGTAGCAGAGGCTGAACCAACCGCCCACATCGAACGGGATTTACCGGGTGACCAGCCATGCGACGACGACGAGGACGAGCAGCGCGAGCAGCGCGAGTGTGACGCGTGAGCGCGGCATCAGGGTTCCTCCACCTTCGACACGTCCCGCCTGAGCAGGACGAAGACTGCGGCCAGGCCACGATCGAGCAGCCACGCCAGTCCCCGGCACACCGGCACCATCACCAGCAGCACGAGGGCGACCTGCGGAACGAACGGGAGCCCGGCGATCCACAGCTCGAAGCCGTCCCACCAACTCGCCATCCGGTCCACCGTGCCACCCTATCGTTCGCCGGCACGTGGTCGGCGCACAGGTGGACGCCGCGACGACGACGGCCGATGATGAGCAGATGGTGTCTCTCGATGCGCACTCGGACGACCAGCCCCGCTCTGCCGCGCATCGTCACCGTCGCGCGTTTCCGCCGATCGACGATTACGCATTCCTGTCGGACTGCGAGACCACGTGCCTGATCGCCCGGAACGGGGCGGTCGAGTGGATGTGCATCCCCCGGCCCGACTCCCCCAGCGTCTTCGGCGCCGTCCTCGACCGCAGCGCCGGCCACTTCCGGATCGCGCCGTACGGGCAGAACGTGCCCGCCGCCCGCCGCTACCTGCCGGGCGGACTGATCGTCGAAACGACGTGGCAGACCGAAACGGGGTGGCTCATCGTCCGCGACGCACTCGTGCTCGGCCCGTGGCACAACGTGGAGCAGCGGTCCCGCTCCCATCGCCGCACCCCCACGGACTGGGATGCCGAACATGTCCTGCTGCGGACCGTCAAATGCGTGAACGGCACCGTGGATCTCGAGATGAGCTGCGAGCCCGCGTTCGACTACCACCGCGGCGACGCGGTGTGGGAGTACACGGGCAAGGTCTACGAGGAAGCCACCGCCACCTGCAAGTCGAGTGGTGCGGGCGACCACCCCACACTCCGGCTGACCAGCAACATGAAGCTCGGGCTGGAAGGGCGCGAGGCCCGGGCCCGGACCCGGATGGTCGAGGACGACAACGTGTTCGTCGCACTGTCCTGGTCGCACATGCCTGCGCCGCAGACCTATGACGAGGCTGCCGAGAAGATGTGGCAGACGGCGAAGTTCTGGCGGGAATGGATCACGACCGGCCGCTTCCCCGACCACAAGTGGCGTGGCTACCTGCAGCGCAGCGCCCTGGCGCTGAAGGGGTTGGCGTACGCCCCCACCGGCGCGCTGCTCGCCGCGTCGACCACATCGCTTCCGGAAACCCCCGGGGGCGAACGAAATTGGGACTACCGCTACGCATGGGTGCGCGATTCGACATTCGCACTGTGGGGGCTGTACAGCCTCGGACTCGACCGGGAGGCCGACGACTTCTTCGCGTTCCTCTACGACGTGTCCAGTGCCGACGACGGCAAGTACCGGCCGCTGCAGGTGATGTACGGCGTCGGCGGCGAGCGGAAACTCGTCGAGGAGGAACTGCCGCACCTGTCCGGCTATGACGGCGCGCGTCCGGTGCGGATCGGAAACGGTGCGTACGACCAGGACCAGCACGACATCTGGGGAACGATCCTCGATTCCGTGTACCTGCACGTGCGATCGCGTGAGCGGGTGCCGGAGACGCTGTGGCCGATGCTCAAACGTCAGGTCGAGGAGGCGATCGAGCACTGGCAGCTCCCCGACCGCGGCATCTGGGAGGTGCGCGGCGAGCCGCAGCACTTCACGTCGTCGAAGATCATGTGCTGGGTGGCGCTCGACCGGGGCGCGAAACTCGCCGAGCAGCAGGGCGAGACGAGTTATGCGGACCGGTGGGCCGACCTCGCCGACGAGATCAAGGCCGACATTCTCGAGCACGGCGTCGACGCACGCGGAGTCCTCACCCAGCGTTACGGCAGCGACGAACTCGACGCCTCACTCCTCCTCGCTCCGCTCCTGCGGTTCCTGCCCTCGGACGACCCGCGCATCCGCGCCACCGTGCTCGCCATCGCGGACGAGCTGACCGAGGGCGGGCTGGTGCTGCGCTACCGGGTGGAGACCACGGACGACGGGCTCACGGGCAAGGAGGGCACGTTCACGATCTGTTCGTTCTGGCTCGTGTCGGCGCTCGTGGAGATCGGCGAACTCGACCGCGCGAAGCGCCTGTGCGAGCGGCTCCTCGGGTTCGCCAGCCCCCTCGAGTTGTACGCGGAGGAGATCGATCCCGAGTCGGGTCGGCACCTGGGTAACTTCCCGCAGGCGTTCACCCATCTGGCGTTGATCAACGCGGTCGTCCACGTCATCCGCGCCGAGAAGGCCGCGGCGAGCGGCTTCCACCCTGCCCACTACACGGGGTGATCCGGCCGAGACCTGCGACTCCGGACTACTCCGCGAAACGGTGCAGCAACCGCTCCGCGTCGGCCGCGATCTGCCGTACCACGACACCCGCCGGCCGCTCAGACGTGACGAGACCAGCCGCCTCCCCGGCGTACACGACACCGAGGTCGGGATCCGCGGGGTCGTAGGCGGCGGCGAGTTCGGTGTCCGGGGCGTTCTCGCCGTGCCAGCGGGACGTGAACGCGTTGCTCAGGGCCCGGCCACCCCACCGGGCCGGCCACGGCTGGCTGCGCGCCTGGTCGAACACCGACGTGTACACGGTGTCCGCGCTGCCCGCCGCGATCAGCCTGCCGCGGGCGTACTCCGGCCCGATGGTCTCGGGGCTGGCCAGCAGCGCGGTCCCGATCATCGCGCCCTCCGCGCCGGCAGCGAGAACGGCGGCGAGACCACGGCCGGTCGCGATGCCGCCCGCGGCGAGCACGGGCAGCGCGGTGGAGTCCAGGATCTCCTGCAGCAGCGGCAGCGTCCCGATCCGGCCGGTGTGGCCGCCCGCCTCGCCGCCCTGGGCGATGACGAAGTCGACGCCCGCCGCCTCCACGACCCGCAGATCGTCGATCGTGTTCACCTGCGACACCACGAGCGCCCCGGCAGCGTGCACCCGCTCCACATAGGGCGCGGGATCGCCGAACGACAGCGACACGATCCGCGGGTTCTCCGCCAGCGCGGCGTCGAGCAGGGCGTCGTCGTCGAGCGCCCAGGTCATCAACCCGATGCCGAAGGCGTCGCCGCCGATGCTCCGCGCGACCGCCGCCTCCTTCGCCACCCACTCCGGGGTGGCGTAGCGCGCCGCGCCGAGCAGGCCGAGCCCACCCGCCTTCGACACCTCGCCGACGAGGGCCCCGCCGGCCCGTCCGCCCATCGGGGCGCCGAGGATCGGCACCTCGATTCCCAGTGTCCGGGTGAGCCAGGTTTCGAGGGCCACGTGCCGCACCTACTTTCGATCAGACGTCGACGGAGGAGAACAACCGAGCGGTCGGTGCTACTTCTTCGGCTTGTCCCCGACCGATTCGGACGACAACGCGGCCACGAAGGCCTCCTGCGGAACCTCGACCCGGCCGATGGTCTTCATCCGCTTCTTGCCTTCCTTCTGCTTCTCGAGCAGCTTGCGCTTACGGCTGATGTCGCCGCCGTAGCACTTGGCGAGCACGTCCTTGCGGATCGCGCGGATGTTCTCACGCGAGATGATCTTCGAGCCGATCGCCGCCTGGATCGGCACCTCGAACTGCTGGCGGGGAATCAGCTCACGCAGCTTCGACGTCATCCGTCCGCCGTACGCGCCGGCCGCGGATCGGTGCACGATCGAGGAGAACGCGTCGACGGCCTCGCCTTGCAGCAGGATGTCCACTTTCACCAGATCGGCCTGCTGCTCGCCGGCCTCCTCGTAGTCGAGGCTGGCGTACCCCTTTGTCCGCGACTTCAGGGCGTCGAAGAAGTCGAACATGATCTCGCCCATGGGCATCTCGTAGCGAAGCTCGACCCGGGTCTCGGACAGGTAGTCCATGCCGCCGAGTTCGCCGCGCCGGTTCTGGCAGAGCTCCATGATCGCGCCGATGAACTCGCTCGGCGCGATGACGGTGCACTTCACCATCGGCTCGTATACCTCGCGGATCTTGCCCTCCGGCCAGTACGACGGGTTGGTGACGACGTGCTCGGAGCCGTCCTCCATCACCACCCGGTACACCACGTTCGGCGACGTCGAGATCAGTTCGAGCCCGAATTCGCGCTCGAGGCGGTCGCGGGTGATCTCCATGTGCAGCAGTCCGAGGAATCCGCAGCGGAATCCGAATCCGAGCGCCACCGACGTCTCCGGCTCGTAGGCCAGGGCGGCGTCGTTGAGACGCAACTTGTCCAGGGCGTCGCGCAGCACCGGGTAGTCCGAACCGTCGAGCGGGTAGAGGCCGGAGTAGACCATCGGCTTGGGGTCGCGGTAGCCCACGAGGGGTTCGGTCGCACCGCCGCGCGCCGCGGTGACCGTGTCGCCGACTCGCGACTGCCGGACGTCCTTCACACCGGTGATGAGGTACCCCACCTCGCCGACGCCGAGGCCGATACTGGCCTTCGGTTCGGGCGAGATGATGCCGACCTCGATCAGGTCGTGGGTAGTGCCCGTGGACATCATGGTGATCTTCTCGCGCGGCGAGATCCGGCCGTCCACGACGCGCACGTAGGTGACGACTCCGCGGTAGGCGTCGTACACCGAGTCGAAGATCATGGCGCGCGCCGGACTGTCGGGGTCGCCGACGGGGGCGGGGATCTGCCGCACGACCTCGTCGAGCAGTTCCTTCACCCCGATGCCGGTCTTGCCGGACACGCGCAGCACGTCACCCGGCTCGCACCCGGTGATGTGTGCGATCTCCTCGGCGTACCGGTCCGGGTCGGCGGCGGGCAGGTCGATCTTGTTGAGCACCGGGATGATGGTGAGGTCCTTCTCCATCGCCAGGTACAGGTTGGCGAGCGTCTGGGCCTCGATGCCCTGCGCGGCATCCACCAGCAGGACCGCACCCTCGCAGGCCTCGAGTGCGCGGGAGACCTCGTACGTGAAGTCGACGTGCCCGGGGGTGTCGATGAGGTGGATGACGAACTCCTCGTCGCCCACCTTCCACGGCAGCCGGACGTTCTGCGCCTTGATCGTGATGCCGCGCTCGCGCTCGATGTCCATACGGTCGAGGTACTGGGCGCGCATCTGCCGCTCCTCGACCACACCGGTGAGCTGAAGCATGCGGTCGGCCAGGGTTGACTTGCCGTGATCGATGTGCGCGATGATGCAGAAATTCCGGATCCGGGCAGGATCCGTGAACGTCTTGTCGGCGAAGCTGCTGATGGGGGACCCCTTACCTGGACCGGCACCGGCCCGGTTCCGGGCCACTGTCACCTGTCAGGATATCCAAGCCACCGCGTTGCGGCTGCCGCGGCATACACGGACTAGGCTCGGCGGCCATGGCGAGCACGTGGAGCAGCATCGGGAAGACGTTGGGCCGACTTGCACGGGACAAGGGCCCGCAGCTGATCCAGGCGCTGCAGAAGTCCGGCGCGCTGGACCGCGCGGCCGGTGTCCTGACCGGGTCGACGGCCGCCGCGCCGAAGCCGGCCCCGGGTCGTCCGGTCACCGCGAATTCCGCCCCGACGGCCCATCGGGCACGGAAGGTGGAGTATTCCCCCGACCTGGACGGTCGCGCGGATCCGGGCGAAATCGTCTGGACGTGGGTGGCATACGAGGAGGATCCGAGCCAGGGCAAGGACCGGCCCGTGCTCGTCGTCGGACGTGACGGCGACACCCTGCTCGGGTTGATGCTGTCCTCGCAGAGCAAGCACGACGGCGACCGGGACTGGATCGCGGTCGGCTCGGGGGCGTGGGATGCGGAGGGTCGTCCGAGCTGGATCCGCCTGGACCGGGTGCTGGACGTGCCGGAGGCGGGGATCCGCCGCGAGGGCGCCGTGATGGCACAGGACACGTTCGAGATCGTGGCGCGTCGACTGCGGGCGGACTTCAGCTGGCAGTGACGCCGTCACCGGCGCAGATCGTCGGCGATCATCTCGGCGATCGCAGTCATCGCGAGCGCGTTGGGATGCGCCGGTTCCGCGGGTGACTGCGGCAGGATGCCCTCGAACCACCGCTGCCCCGCCGGCGCGCAGGCGTCGTGCCCACCATCCACGGCGGCCTTCGCGATGTCGACGTAGTGCACGCCGTATCTAGCCGCGGCATCGACGTAGATCTGGTTGAAGCGGGCGAAGTATCGCTCGAGCCAAACCGCGTCCGCGTCGGACACGGGCATGTTCGGCCAGCAGCCACGCCGTCCGATGGAACCGCCGTGCCCGATCAGGAAGACCTCGGCGTTCGGTGCCTTCGCGACGATCGCGGCCACCACGGCGTCGACCTGGGGTGCCATCGTCGCGATCCCCTCGACCGCCAGTTGCTCCGCCCGTGGGTTGTCGCGGCAACCGGCATCCGCGCCGGGAACGACAGCGGCGCAGCGCACCGACACGGGCAGGTGATGGGAACCGCCCCCGCCGATGCTGAGCGTCACGACGTCGGTGTCCGGGCGGAGCGCCTCGATCTGCGGTGGAGCGAATCCCGTCCCCACGAACTGCGGGGTGCTGATCACGTGGGCGGGTTTCGCGGCGGAGCAGGTGACGTCGGTGACGGTGGTCGCGCCGATCAGCCGCGCCAGCTTCGCCGGGTAGTTCAGGTCCGGTGATCGCAGGCACAGGTCGCGGTGCTCGGTGAAGTCGATGAGCGGCCCGGCTGCCCGGGAGTCGCCGAGGGCCACGTAGGTCGGTCCCGGCCGCGGTGCGTCCTCGGCGGTCGCGGTCGCAGGGACCGCCCCGGTGAGCGCGAGAACGACGCACGCGAGAAGTGCGGCTCGCAGGTCGCGCCGGTCCGGGACGGGTCGGCCGGTTGTCAGCTCTGCAGTCGGTCGTACCGGCCGAACAGTGACCGGTAGACGAGCGCTCCCACCGCGCCACCGATCAACGGGAACACGATGAACAGCCACACCTGGGCGAGCGCGCCGTTCTGGTAGGGCGCGACGGCGAGGCTGCGGGCGGGGTTGACGGACGTGTTGTCGATCGGGATCGACACGAGGTGGATCACGGCGAGCGTGAACCCGATGGAGACACCGGCGAGGGGGACGTCGGAGATCTGGTCGGTGGAGGCGAGGACCACGAACACGAGCAGCGCGGTGAGCAGGACTTCGACGATCATCGCCGCACCGATGCCGTAACCGTTCTCGATGACCCCGCCGAGCGGTCCCTTGATGGCGGACGGGCTGTGGGCGCCCCAGCCGTTGGCGCCGAGACCGTCGTCGGCCCGGTTGTACGAGGGCAGGCTCTGCGCGATCGCGTACACCACCACACCGGCGACGAGACCGCCGATGACCTGGGCGACGACGTACAACCCCGCCTTCACGACGGACAACCGGCCGAGAGCGAGGTGTCCGACCGTGACGGCCGGGTTGACGTGGCAGCCCGAAATGGGGCCGATGGCGTAGACGAGGAAGAGGAGCGTCAGTCCGAATGCCAGTGCCACACCGAGGTTCCCGACCTTGGCTCCGGCGAAGACCGCCGTACCCACCGCCGCGAAGACCAGTACGAACGTTCCAACCGCCTCAGCTACGTATTTCTTGAGATCCGAGATCGGTTCGACTTCTACGTATTCCTGTGCGGTTGGAGACATTGAACCCACCTTCGTCGAAATGGATCGTTAGTCCTGCTTTCCACAGATAGATCTGGCTGGCACTTTACGCCAGGCGTGTGATCTCCACGACGACTTCGAGATCTGTCGCGCGGCCCCCGGAGAAGATGCCCTTGAGCGGCGGAACGTCCGCGTAGTCCCGTCCGATACCCACCGACACGTGCTGTTCGTTCACCGCGACGGCGTTGGTGGGGTCGTATCCCCACCACGCACCGGTCCACGCCTCGACCCACGCGTGACTCTCCCCCGCCACCGTGTCGTCCACCGCCGCATCGGGTTTCGGGTGCAGATAGCCGGACACGTAGCGACTCGGAATTCCCATGCTGCGCAGAAGAACCAGCGTCAGGTGCGCGTAGTCTTGGCACACACCCTGCCGTTCGGCCCAGGCGTCGACCGCGGACGTGTGGACGCCCGTCGTGCCCGGAACGTAATCCATCTCCCGATGCACCCAGTCCGCCGCCGCGACAACGGCTTCGTCGGGGGTGCGGCCCTTGCGGAGGTCCCGGGCGATGGTGTCGAGCTTTCGGCTGCGCGGCACGAACGTGGTGTTGCTCAGCTGTTCGTTGAACCGGTCGGTGAGCGGAGGGCTGGCCAGCTCGTCCCAGTCCACCTTCTCCTCCGGCTCCCAGAACGGTTCGGTCTCGACCACGGACAGCCCGGTTACCTCGAGTTCCCTGTGCGGCGCATGGAGATCGAATGCGGTGACGGCAGTGCCCCAGTAGTCGGTGTAGCGGTACGACCGCGTCGCCGGCGTCGTCTCCACCCGGTTCAGGATCACCGTCTGCCTGCTGTCACCGCGCGGGGTGAGTCGCGCCTCGTTGTACGAGGACGTGACCGGTGCGTCGTAGGCATACCCGGTGGTGTGCACGACTCTCATACGCCAGCTCACAGCTCTCCCTCCACGACGGCGTCGCCGCCGACGGCCCGTGCATCGGTCCACGCCACCCACGGCGCGGCGTGAAAATACTGCAGTGCGATGGCTTCTCCGAGCTCGCGGCAGGTTTCCTGCAACCCCGCGAGCCGATCCTGGAGATCCTCGAGGAGCACGCCGGGCGGCAGGAACTCGAGTTCGCTCCGGGCCCGGCCGAGGAGGCGCTGCGCCTCGGCTCTCGGTCCGACGCGGCTGTCGGGCTGGTGGTCGAGCTCGGCGAGACACAACTCCGCCTGCCGGATGGCGTGGAACACCGACCGCGGAAACAGCCGGTCCAGCAGGATGAACTCGACCACCCGGTTGGCGTCCAGCGCGCCGCGGTACGTGCGCAGGTAGGTGTCGTGAGCTCCCGCGGAACGCAGCACCGTCACCCACGCCGGCGAGGACGGGCGGTCGCCCGCACGGGACAACAGCATCCGCGCGAGCATGTCGACGCGCTCGATGGAGCGGCCGAGCAGCAGGAAGCGGTATCCGTCGTCGCGGCTCATCGTCGAGTCGGCCAGACCCGCGAACATCGCCGCGCGTTCCTCCACGTACCGGAAGAACTCGTGCGGCCCGAGACGCTTGGACGCCCGTTCCCGTTCGGCGAGGCCGTTGTACGTGGTGTTGAGGCACTCCCACATCTCGCTGGACGTGACCTCCCGGGCTCCCCGCGCGTTCTCGCGGGCGCTGGCGAGGGAGTCGATGATCGAGCCCACCTGGTTGCGGCTGAACGCCACCAGTTCGGTCACCGACCGGACGTCGAGCTGGGTGTCGGGAGCTTCGATGCCGAGCACCCGCAGCAGCAACCGGGACGTGCGGTCGGGGTCCACCGAGGCGTCGTCGAGCAGCTGATGCACGGCGACGTCGAGGATGCGGGCCATGTCGTCGGCCCGCTCGACGTACCGGCCGATCCAGTACAGCGATTCCGCGTTTCTCGCCAGCATCAGCGATCACCTCCCTGGCCCTGTTGCTGCTGCTGTTGCTGTTGTTGCTGCAGTTGAGTCGTACTGAGTTCGGGTCCCTGCTCGGCCTCGGCGGACTGCGCCGGCTCGGTCACGAGCTCCTCACCGGCGAGTTCCCGCTCCTCGTCGGAACTCCGGCTCGCGAGCACCCACGTGTCCTTGCTTCCGCCTCCCTGGCTGGAGTTCACGACGAGGGACCCCTCGGGCAGGGCCACACGGGTCAGCCCGCCCGGCAGCACCCACACGTCGTCACCGTCGTTGACCGCGAAGGGCCGCAGATCGACGTGCCGCGGCACCAATTCGTCTCCGACCTTGGTCGGCACCGTGGACAGCTGGACGACGGGCTGCGCGATCCACCCGCGCGGGTCGGCCTTGATCTTCCGGGCGATCGTGTTCAGTTCCTTGGGTGACGCGTCGGGGCCGAAGACGATGCCGTAGCCGCCGGACCCCTCCACCGGTTTGATCACCAGTTCGTCGACCCGGTCCAGGACCTCCTCGCACTCCTCGTCGAGCCAGCACCGGAACGTGTCGACGTTCGCAAGCAACGGCTTCTCGCCGAGGTAGTAGTCGATGATCTGCGGGACGTACGTGTAGACGAGTTTGTCGTCGCCGACCCCGTTCCCGACGGCACTCGAGATGACGACGTTGCCCGCCCGGGCCGCGTTCAGGACGCCGGCCACCCCGAGCACGGAGTCCGGCCGGAAGTGCATCGGGTCGAGGTAGTCGTCGTCGATGCGGCGGTAGATGACGTCGACCTGGCGTTCGCCCTCGGTCGTGCGCATGTAGACCATGTTGTCGCGGCAGAACAGGTCACGCCCCTCGACCAGTTCGACACCCATCTGGCGCGCGAGCAGCGAATGCTCGAAGTACGCGGAGTTCGCGACACCGGGTGTCAGCACCACGACGGTCGGGTCGGCCTCGTTGAGGGCGGCGGACGCGCGCAGCGCCCGCAACAGATGGGAGGCGTAGTCGCCGACGGACCGCACGCGGTGCGACATGAACAGGTCGGGGAACACCCGCGCCATCGTGCGGCGGTTCTCCATGACGTAGGACACCCCCGACGGCGAACGCAGGTTGTCCTCGAGTACGCGGAACACCCCGTTCTCGTCGCGGACGAGGTCGATGCCGGCGACGTGGATCCGCACCCCGTTCGGCGGGACGATCCCCGATGCCTCCCGGTGGAAGTGCTCGCACGAGGTGACCAACCGCTTCGGCAGCACGTGGTCACGCAGGATGCGCTGTTCCCCGTACACGTCGTCGAGGAACATCTCGAGCGCCTGCACGCGCTGCTTGATGCCCTTCTCGAGACGCGTCCACTCGGCAGCGGCGATGACCCGGGGGACCAGATCGAGCGGGAAGGGCCGTTCCTGACCGGACAGCGAGAACGTCACGCCCTGGTCGATGAACGCCCTGCCCAGGGCGTCGGATCGGGCGGCGAGGTCGGCTCGGTCCGCGGGCTCGAGCGCCTTGAAGACGCCCTTGTACGGCGGGCGGACGGTGCCGTCGCGGTCGAACATCTCGTCGAACGCCAGCCCGTAGCGCCCGACGTCGGTGTACCCGTCGAACACGTGGGCGGGCTTGCGCGGCCGAGCGGTCACCCGTGTCCGCGGCTGGGTTCCCGATGCCTTCGCACCCGCCTGCGTGCTTCCCCCCGATTTCCGGACGGGGGCTTTCGAGGTTGCCGACGATTTCGTTACTGTTGACGACTTCGATGCTGGGGGCGTCATCCCAGACATGCTGCTACATGCACACCCGTTCAGCAGCACAGCCGCAGGATTTCCCGGCGCGTCCGGCGCCGGTTTGAGATCGGACAGCGATCACTGGTAATCTCGCCTGTCGGTGCATATGTGTGCGCCCAGAGCTTTCTCGACCGTAACCAGCTTAAGACGACAGGATTTTACGCGTGGCCAACATCAAGTCCCAGGTGAAGCGGATCCGTACCAACGAGGCGGCCCGACTCCGTAACCAGTCGGTGAAGTCCTCGCTGCGCACGGCGATCCGCTCGTTCCGCGAGGCTGCGGCGGCCGGTGACAAGGACAAGGCCAACGAGCTCCTCGTCGCCACCAGCCGCAAGCTCGACAAGGCAGCCAGCAAGGGCGTCATTCACGCCAACCAGGCTGCCAACAAGAAGTCTGCTCTCGCGCAGGCGATCAACAAGATCTGACGGTTCTTCCGTCGCAGGCTCTCCAACAGCCGCTCGATCCTCGGATCGAGCGGCTGTTGTCGTGTCTGCGTGTCAGACCTGGCGTAGCCGGGAGACGCGTCCGACGGCACTCTCGACGGCGTAGTCCGCGTCGGCCGACGCGCCCTTGACGTCGGCGTTCAGGGACGCCACGATACGCAGCGCCTCCCCCACCGACGTGGGTGTCCATCCCTTCGCGAGGGCCTGCGCCTTCTTGATCTTCCAGGGTGGCATGCCGAGTTCCGACGCCATCCGGAACGGGTCTCCCCGTCCAGCCGGGGCCACCCGGGCGATCGAGTGCACCGCGTCGGCCAGCGCGTCCGCCAGCAGCACGTGGGGTACGCCGCGCAGCATCGCCCAGCGCAGCGCCTCGATCGCGCCTGCGGTGTCGCCTGCGACGGCCTTGTCCGCGACGTCGAAACCGCTCACCTCGGCCTTGCCCGAGTAGTACCGCTGAACGGCGGCGACGTCGATCTTTCCGCCGGTGTCTGCGGTGAGCTGCGAGCACGCGGCCGCCAGTTCGCGCAGATTCGAGCCGACCCCCTCGAACACGGTCTGCACCACTTCCGGCGACACCCGGACGCCGAGGGTGCGGAACTCGCCGCGGATGAACCCGATGAGGTCGCCGGACTTCAGTTTGGCGCACGGGTGCACCACCGCTCCGAGTTTCTCCAGCGCCCCGGTCATCGCTTTCGCCCGTCCGCCGCCCGAGTGCAGGACGACGAGGACGACGCCCGGAGGCGGGTCCCCGGCTGCGTCGAGGATCAGTGCCACGGCGTCCTTGCCTGCCTCGGCCGCGGCCTCGAGCACCACCACGCGGTCTTCGGCGAACAGGGAGGGGCTGAGCAGTTCGGCGAGTTCGGCCGCCCCGGCGTCCCCCGCCCTCAACCGGTTGACGGGAAGATCCGCGCCCGCGGCCACGTCCGCGTTCGCGCGAACGTGGCTGATGACCTGCGCCACCGCACGTTCGACGAGGAACTCCTCGTCACCGAGGACGAGATGGAGCTGTTCGAGCTGAGTTGGTGTGCTCACGCGAAGATCGTGCCACGTGTGGCGGACACGGTCGCCGACACCCCGGAACCGGGACCGAGCAGGCCGAACACGGGCGATCGCCACGCAGCGGCCGCGTCGGCGGTGGACACTCGATCATATGACCGCGGAAACCGAGGTGGACGGCGTCATCCGCGCGGACTACGCGCACATGATCGACCTAGACGACGATCGCACGGCAGGGCAACGGTATGAGCTGAGTTTCCGGTACACCTGCCGCGACGGGCTGCTCCTCCGATGGTCGGTGCAACTGGTCGCCCGCTGTTCTGCCTCCGGCCACGCCGAGACGCTGTTCGCCGGTGGTCGATCCGTCCTCGAACCCGCAGCGCCCTCGCGCGGCGACGTCGCGGCGGCCGGGTCCGACGACGACTTCGACACCGCGTGCGAGTTCTATGAACAACGGTGGCGGGCCCTGCTCGACCCGACGGGCGGCAGCCCGCGAGGTGCCACCGAGCAGCGCCACCTGTCCGACGCGCTCACCCTGTACGGGCGTACGTGGCGCAGCGGGGCAGGCCGTGCGGTCGCCGACCGACTCGCATCGTTCGCGAATGTCACCGTGCTCGCCCTGGGCACCGACCCCGCGTTCCACGTCATGCGCCGCACCGCCGCGCATTACCCCGACCCGGTCGTCCTCGCCGTCTACCAGCCCGCCGGGCAGCGCATCGACCTCAGCCTCGTCGACACCGCGACCGTGGAAGCGTTGATCGACGACCCCGGTCCGCTGCGTACCGGACCGGACACCAGCGCAGGTGCCCTGCTCACGGGTGTCGGATCCGCCGGACTGCTGCATCCCGGCTACATCGGCTCCACCACCGCCGGCGTCGCCGAGTTGACTCCGCCACCTCCGGTCAGCTGACCACTTCGCGCGTCAGGAGGTCGACCACCGCCGCCAGCGTGCCGACGCGCGTGAACTCGGCCCGTTGCCGCTCGGCGCCCGTGCCCTCGCGCAACACGGTGTCGAGCCCCGACTCGAGGAACGCCCGATCACTCGCGCCGAGCCCCGGGGCCACGCAGTCGTTCAGCAATTCCAGTTGCCGGCGGACCGGCAGGGCCCGATCCGTGGCCGGGCTCGTGCATTCCCCGTCGAGTCCGTCACGGGCCGCGCGCCACAATTGCGCCCGCAGCAGCTCGGCGCGCAGCCACGGCACGGTGAGACCGTCGTCCAGCGACTGGAGCGCCCACCCGACGAGACCCTTCACGACCACCGCGTAGAGCGCCGCGTGCGCCGCGGTCATGGCGACGTCCGCGACCCGGACCTCGATGGTCGGCTGCTTGTCGGAGAGCCGGACGTGCCAGTAGATCATTCCCCGGTCCATGGCGGCACCGGTTCCGATCATGGCGCCGACCATCGCCTCGTACTCGTCCGCGGAGTCGAAGTGCGGCGGCGGTCCCGCCGACGGCCACCGCGACCACATGATGTGCCGCCAACTGTGATAGGCGGTGTCGTGCCCACTGTGGAACGGCGAGTTCGCGGCGAGCGCGAGGAGTACGGGCAGCCAACTGCGAACCAGGTTGCTCACCCGCACACCGACGTCGCGGCTCGGGACCCCCACGTGCACGTGGCAGCCGCACGTGGTCACCGTGTCCACGATCGACCCGAAGTGGCGGGCCATCTGCTCGTACCGCGGGCTCGGGGTGATCGCCGGGGGCAATCCCTCGACGATCAGGGACGTCCCGCTGGGTAGCAGCAGCAGATCGCGGCCCGCGGCGGCCTTCGCCAGCCGGCGTCGCAGGCTGCGCAGCTCCTCGTGCAGTTCCTCCCCGGTGTGGCACACGCCCGTCGCCGTCTCGATCTGGCATCGGGCAAGTTCACGCTGAAGCCCGTGAATGTCGTGGCCGGCCTCCGTGACCACGTCGGGTCCCGCGGCGGAGAGGTGACCGGACTCGTCGACGAGGAAGAACTCCTCCTCGACCCCCACACTGAGGTCGCGACCCGATTCCGTTGCTGCAGGTCTCATTCAGGAGGTATCCCCGCGTTCCGCGGATACGAAACCGGGGCACCGCCGCTCAGGTGAAACCGATGACTTCCTCACCCCAGGCCCGGCGGAGTTCCCGGTCCGGATCGGCGACGACCGCGTCGGACTTGCCGATCAGCAGGGTCGTGCGATCCGCCTCGTCGTACCGCGGCCAGCCGACCTCAGCGCCCGTTCCGTCCGGGGTGCCCTCGGTGGCGAACGACAGCCACCGTCGCTGGATCCGCTCCGACACGTGCCCGGCGGTTCGGTGCCCCCCGAGCTTGAATGTGGGGTCGTGCGGGACGACGCCGAAGTTCCCGAAGACGTACGGCACCTCGGTGCCGTGGGTGGCGCCGATCCGCGCGGCGCGCAGGAACGGTGTCGCGTAGTCGAAGCGGTACAGCCAGGTCGGGGCGACGCGGCTGTGCGCCTCCGCGATCCACAGCGTCGGCATCCGGAACGCGGCATCCCGCGAGATCTCCATGGCCGAGCGCTTCTTCGGGTAGTCGGGGTACGCGGCCGCCACCTCCTGTTCCTCGTCCGCCGGGAGGTCGGGATGGTCGGCGGCGATCGCCACGAACATCTGATGCACGGCGTCCGGGGTGATCGGCATCAGGGGCGACTTCATGAGCCGGAACATCGACGCCTCGTCCTTGTTCGTCCCGATCAGCAGCGGAATTCGGTGTGCGAGGCCTTTGCGGAATGCCGCCACCGGGTAGTGCGGGACCACGTCGCCGTCGACGGTCGGGGCAACCGCCAGGGTGCCGGGGACCCGCGCGGGCACCTGCTGGACGAGTTCGACGCAGGCCTTCGTCAGCACGTCGACGGGCAGGTCGCGGAGACGGCCCGCGTCGGCGGGCGCGATGTCGAGCAGCTCGAGGAACGACTCGGCGATGCTCGCCGCGCGGTCACCGCCGTACACGGATGTCGCGGGGGAACTCTCGGCGATCGCGCGATGGAACAGTCCCTCCGCCGGTGGGGACGTCATCAGCGTGGTGACCGCGCCGCCACCGGCGGATTCCCCGAACAGGGTCACGTCGCCCGGGTCGCCGCCGAATGTCGCGATGTTGTCGCGAACCCAGGTCAGTGCCGCAATCTGATCGCGCAGGCCCAGGTTCGTGTCGAACGGATGCTCCCCGGTCGAAAACGAGGAGAAGTCGAGGAAGCCCAGCGCACCGAGCCGGTAGTTGAACGTGACCACGACGACGTCGCCGCGTTCGACCAGACGGGTCGGATCGAACATGCGCTGTCCGGACGAACCGAGGTAATACGCCCCGCCGTGGATCCACACCATCACCGGCCACGGTCGCTCGGTGTCCGTCGCGGGGGCGAAGACGTTCACGGTGAGGCAGTCCTCGTCGATGGTCAGACCGGGATCGATGGGCAGCGGGCCGTGCTCGTTCTGCGGTGCGATCGGACCGAACCGGGAACAGTCGCGAACGCCGGTGAAGGGTTCGGGCGGGCGCGGGGCGCGGAGCCGCCACTCGCCGACCGGCGGCGCGGCGTAGGGAATGCCTTTCCAGGACCGAACGCCGCCCAGGCGGACGCCCCGCAGCCTTCCCTGGCCGATGGTCACCTGTGGGTCCTCGGTGCGCGAAACCATGACGTCATCTTCGCCCGGGACGACTGTCGCCGGAGTCCGATCGGGAATTCCTGCGGCCGGGACCTGCGGGGACCGCCCTCTCTGGCAGACTGAATCGGTGAACCGGGCGCATGCCCGCACGCTGGAGGAACCGATGCGAGAGACAGTGCCCGAGACGACGCGCTCGCAGGCGGTCGGCAGGTCGGCCGCGACGTTCGCGACCCTCGCCGATCTTCTCTACGCAGGCCAGGATTTCGGGCACGTCCACCAAGCCATCTGCGACGCCGCGCCGCTGCTCGTCGAGGGCTGTGACCACGCGAGCCTGATGCTCCGGGAGGGATCCCGCTATGTGACGGCCGCGGCGAGCGACGACGTGGCCTTCCGTGTCGACGAGTTCGAGCGCATCGAGAACGAGGGACCGTGCGTCGATGCCATCGTCAGCGACACTCCCCAGTTCGAGACGGACCTCGCCACCACGTCGCAGTGGCCGCGGCTGTCGGCGCGGGTGCTGGCCCACACACCGGTGCGCGGTGCCGCCGGATTCCGACTCGTCATCCTCGGACGCAAGGTCGGCGCCCTCAATCTGTTCTCCGACACGGCGGGAGCGCTGAACACCACGTCCGTCGATCAGGGCATCATGCTCGCATCGTTCGCGGCGGTGGCGCTGGCGGCCGTCCACGAGCACGCCGAGGCCGAGACACTGCGGGCAGGCCTGGCCAGCAACCGTGAAATCGGGAAGGCGGTGGGACTGCTGATGGCGTTCCACAACATTCCCGAGACTCAGGCGATGGAGATTCTCCGCACCACCTCGCAGGACATGAATCTCAAACTGGCGACGGTGGCGCAGGAAATCGTCACTCACCATCACCGGAAGGTGACCTGACCGCCGTCAGTCCGCCTCCGGTGCATCGGGGTTACCCGCGATGCCGAGCATGGACAGGAGCATGCGGCAGTCTTCGGCGTCGAGTGACTGGGCGGCAACGACCCGCTGCGCTCTCCACACCTGTCCGGCGTCGAGCTCGTCGTCCACATCGAGATCTGTCCGCTCCGATTCCGACATTCGCCCTCCAATGCGGGTGCGTTCCAAGACCGTTCACCTCAGGCATCTGCCACCGGATGGTAGTCGGTGTTTCGGTGTCGCATATGCACATCGGGAATCGAAGTCGAAACGATACAGAACCCGTTCCGCCCCGGTCGCGCCGAGCGTGTCGAGCGGCGCGCCCACGAGACGAAAGTTGCAGCAGCACAGCCGATATCAGGAAGCCGTCAGCGCCCGCAGCGGCTCACTCAACTCGTTGGCGAAGAACTCGAAGAAGCCGTCGACGTCCGGCCCCGCGTTGATCAGCGCCAGATGATCAAAACCGGCATCGACGAAGGTGCCTGCCACCTCGAGGTGCCGCCGGACATCCGGCCCGCAGGCCATGGCGTCGCGGACGTCCTCGGTGCGGATCGACGACGCTGCTGCCTCGAAGTTGATCGGATTCGGCAGTTCCGCTTGAACCTTCCATCCGGTCAACCCGAACCGGAACAACCGGTGCGCCGACTCGACCGCAGATTCCTCGTCACGAGCCCACGCGAGGGGCACCTCCCCGTATCTGGGCCCCGACCCACCGGCCCCGGCGTAGGCCTTCACCAGGTCCGGATCCGCTTCGGTGGCGAACAGTCCGTCGCCGAGTTCCGCGGCGATCCCGACGGCCTCCGTGCCGCCGGCCGCGACGGCGATCGTGGGCGGCACGTCGGGGAGATCGAACACGCGGGCGTCGTCGAGAGTGAGGTGTTTGCCCTCGTACGAGTGGTAGCCGCCCGACCACAGCAGGCGGATGATGTCGATCGCCTCACGGAGCATCTGGTGCCGGATGGTCACCGACGGCCAACCGCCACCGACGACATGTTCGTTCAGCCGTTCCCCCGAACCGAGTCCCAGGGTGAACCGGCCCTCGCTGAGGACGGCGGTCGTGGCCGCGGCCTGCGCGATGATCGCGGGGTGATATCGGACGAACGGGCAGGTGACGCCGGTCGCCAGACCGATCCGGTCGGTCCGTGCCGCGGCGGCCGCGAGCATCGACCACACGAATCCCGAATGACCGTGGCTGTAGAGCCAGGGGTGATAGTGATCGCTCACCTCGACGAAGTCGAAGCCGGCGCGTTCGGCCTCCACCGCCTGCCGCACGATCTCCCGCGGATCGAACGTCTCGGCCATCAGCTTGAACCCCACCTGCATGTCGTCGTCCCTTTCCTCGAGTTCTGCGAAGGTTTCCCGGATTCGGGCGCGCTCACACAAGGCGACCCAGCGACGACGGCCAGACCGGCGCCCACAGCACCAGCACACCGATCGCGATCCCCGCCAGCACCAGCCGCGGTCCGCGTCTGCGCAGCGTCACACCGAGCGCCGCGACGGCACCGAGCACGATCGCCGCACCGGCGGGCCCGGAGGGCACCGCAATCGAGGCTCCGGGAATCCGCGCGCCCCGCTCGGCGACGGTGACGAGCCACCACAGCGGCCACTGGGTCACGCGCACCACCACTTCCGCGACGGGAACACTGACCCCCGCGATCAGCGCGGTGATCGCTCCGGCCACGGTGATCACGCCGACCACGGGGGCGACCAGGATGTTCGCGCAGACGGACACCAGGCTCACCGTCCCGGCCATCGCGGCGACGATCGGAGCGGTGACGGCGAAGGCGGCGACGGACACCGCCACCGTCTCGGCCACCGCCCGCGGCCAGCCGCGGCCCACCAGCATGTCGACCCAGACCGGCGCGATCACGATCAATCCTGCGGTGGCGGTCGCCGAGAGAACGAAGCCGAAGTTCACCGCCAACTCCGGTGACCACGCCAGCAGGGCGATGACCCCGGCCGCGAGCGCGGGCATCGCCTGTTTCCGCCGTCCGGTCACGAGCGCCAGCAGGGTGACCGAGCCCATCGCCGCGGCGCGCAGCACGCTGGGTGACGGTCGCGCGATCACCACGAATGCGATCAGGGCCGCGGCGGCCAGCGCCGCACCCGCGCGGGGACCGAGCCCCACCGCTCGGACCAGGAGCAGCACCGCTCCCAGCAGGATGCTGACGTTCGCCCCGGACACCGCCGTGAGATGCGTCAACCCGGACGCGGTGAAGTCGTCCTTCACCTCCCGGGACAGCGCGGAGGTGTCGCCGACCACCAGCCCCGGCAGCAGTCCTGCCTCGTCGGCAGGCAGGACGGCGGCGGCAGCGGCGAACCGCGCACGCAGGGCGCCGGCCCACCGCTGATGCGAGGGCGCGGGACCGACGTCCGCGGGCGGTCCGGACACCCGGACCGTGGCCAGGCTCAGATCCCGGTGCCGCGGAGGGCTCGCCTGCCCGCGCAGGACCACGTCCTGCCCCGGCAACAGTCCGAGCCACCCCTCCGCCGGGGCCAGGACGACCACCGCACCGCCCGAGTGGATCGTCTCGGTGGCCCGGCGGATCTCGACGACGTTCGCGTTCACGAGGACGTGCCGTCCGAAGCCGGCGATCTCCCGGGGATCGTCGACGAGGGTGACGACGAGCGTCACCCACGTCTCGTTCCGGGCGAGTTCGGTCATCGGGTGCCGCTCCACGGCCTGAACCCGCCAGGCCACCCCGGCGGCGCAGCAGGACCCGAACAGCAGGACCGCCAACGTCGCGGCCGTCCACCGGCCCGGTCCCCGCAGGGCGCGTCCCGCGGCGAGGAGAACTGCCGCTCCCGACAGGGTCGCCACGAGGACCCATGCCGCCCGGGAGCCTCCGAGGATGCCGATCAGCGTTGCCGCCCAGCACATCCCGGCGAACGGCAGTAGCCGCAGATCGAGAAGACGCGGTTCGTCGTCGGGCATCACAGGGTGACCTGGCCGCGCAGTTTCTCCAGCCGCACCGGCCCTATCCCGTCCACCTCCCCCAGTTGCGAGATGTCGGTGAACGTGCCGTTGGTCGTGCGCCACGCGACGATCGCCGCCGCCGTGACGGGCCCGACACCGGGAAGTGCGTCGAGCTCCGTCTCGGTCGCCGTGTTGAGGTTCACGAGCCCTCCGCCCGTGGCGGCCGCTGCGCCTGCGGTCCCCGGCGATCCCGCGGCGGCGCCGCCCACCGCGCTCGGTGGCGCCTGGGTGGTCGCGGCACCCACCAGCACCTGGTCGCCGTCCGAAAGTCGTTGAGCCAGATTCAATCCGAGGGTGTCACCGCCGTCGCGCACTCCCCCGGCAGCAGCGAGGGCATCCGCGACCCGGGAGCCCGGCGGTAGCCGGACGAGACCGGCCGACGCCACCAGTCCCACGACGCTGACGACGATCTCCTCCGCCGGCGCGGGTGCCGACGCCGCCGGGGCGGGAGCCGTCGTCACCGGCGCCGGAGTCAGGGAATGCACCCCGGCTGCGGGTAGCGACGGAACGGCCTGTGTCTCCGGCCGATCGCTGCGCACTCCCAGCACAGCGGCCGTCGCAACGACGATCCCCACCACGACGAGCACCAGCGCCCCGGAACGCCCGGGATCGAATCGTGCGTCCCGCCACCGGTCCGGCAGCGAGAATCCACCCCGGCGTTCGGCGGACCACGTCGTGTCGCCGTCGAGGACGGTCCCGATCGGCTCGGCCAGCCACTCCGGCTCCGACGGTGTGTCGGGCGGCGCCGCATCGCGTTCCCCCGACGTCAGGAACGCGAGCCGCGTCCGGCCCCTCGAACGTTCTTCCCTGATGCCCATGGACGCGACGGTAGAGTGCGCCGCCCACCGAATTGCCGCGACGACCAGGCTTTCCGAATCGGCCTGTGGATCAGTGCGACGTTGTGGATGAATCGCGGTCTTCGTGGTGCAGGGTGGGTTCCGGGCACAGCACGATGCCGATGGCGCCCACCCCGACGTGGGCACCGATCACCGAGCTGAAATCGGTGACGACGAGATCACTGACCTGCGGAATCCGGTCCTTCAGGTGCTGTGCCACCGCCTCGGCGCGCTGCCGGGCATGCATGTGATGCACAGCGACGGCCGTCCTGTCCAGACCTGCCAGCTCCACCGCGGCGTCGACCATCCTGGCCATCGCCTTGGTCGAGGTGCGCGTCTTCTCCTTCAGAACCAGCCGGCCGTCCACGAGATGCAACACCGGTTTCATCGCCAGTGCGGTGCCGAGCAGCGCGGCGGCGGTGCCGATGCGGCCTCCGCGACGCAACTGATCGAGCCTGTCCACCACGATCAGGCAACGCCCGCGGCTCGCGACGTCGACCGCCCGCCGGTACGCGGTCTCGAGGTTCGCACCATCTTTCGCGGCCCGCGCGGCCTCGAGGACCGGGTAGCCCAATCCCATTCCGGCAGACTGGGAGTCGACGATCCGCACCCGCCCGCCGAATTCCTGCGCCGCCTGGCGGCCCGCCTCCCACGTGCCGGACAGCTGGCGGGAGATGTGCACCGCGAGAACGCCTGCGCCCTCACTGAGTTCCAGCGCTGTCGCGTATGCCTCGGACAGCTCGCTCGGCGACGCGCCCGACGTGGTGACACCGGCAAGGTCGTCGGGGAGCTGGTCGATTCCCTCCCGGAAATCCTGGCCACCGCTGAGGACGTGGAGCGGGACCACCTGGATCCCGTACTGCTCGACGAGTTCGGGCAGGATCGAGGCCGAAGAATCGGTGACGACGACGACGGGCATCGGACTACTCGGCTCCGCTCGACACCGGGTCGGCCGGAACCGCACCCTCGGCGGAGTCCGGAACGACTCCCGCCGCGCGGAGCGCGGTCAGCATCGACGCAGCCACCTCGGTGTGTCCGTCCCAGCCCCAGTGGATGCCGTCCGGATTACCCTGATCGCTGAAGACGTTGGCGCGCACCGCCTCCGCGAGGTCGACGAGGGGCACGTTCTTCTCCTCCGACCACGCGGTGATGGCGGCAACGGCACCGGGGCGACCCGCGTGCACCTTGCCGTAGGCCTCGCTGCGATGCACGGACGGCAGGGTGCCGATGACGGGCAGCTCGGGACGCATGTACTCGAGCGCCGCCCGGGAGCTCTCCAGATATTCGACACTCAGCCGCGGGGGCAACGCCACCGGCCACCCCAGCGGGGACAGCCTGGGCTGAAGCCACTGGTAGCCGGTCCGCACGACGCGGCGCAGCGCGGGTGGGCGGACGTAACGCAATTGTTCCCGCAGTGCCGTCGGGAGCGGGGACGGAAGGGAGTCCATGCCGCCGACCGCGAACACGACGGCACCGGCGCGGGGAACCGCCGACCACACGCGTGGGTCCTGGGTCAGCGCCCACCACACGTCGCGGCTGGTCCACCCGATCCGCGCCACCAACTCGACATCCCAACCAAGTTGACGTGCAACGATATTGGGCCAGATGTCGGGGTGGTCGGACGGGAGACCGCCCTTGGGACCGTAGTACGACAGCGAGTCGGCGAGCACGAGCAGTACGGGGCGTTCCCCGGGACCGGCACCCGCGTCAGAGGACGTCACTGGCCACACTCGCAGAAGCGTTCCACACGTCGAGGCGCCAGTTGAGCGAATCGGGGTTTCCGTACGCACTCAGCTGTACCCAGCTGGTGTTGCCCAGCCCGCCCAGCACCGGCCAGCGGTCGACGGGCAGATCCAGCAGTGCGGCGGTCAGCGCGGCGATCACACCGCCGTGCGCGACCAGGACCACCGGCTTCTCCGCCCAGTCCTCGTGCTTCTCGACGAGTTCGGCGACCACCGGCTTGC
This sequence comes from Rhodococcus sp. IEGM 1307, assembly GCF_030056915.1. Classification (NCBI taxonomy): domain Bacteria; kingdom Bacillati; phylum Actinomycetota; class Actinomycetes; order Mycobacteriales; family Nocardiaceae; genus Rhodococcus; species Rhodococcus sp. IEGM 1307. The sequence continues at coordinate 190,210 of NZ_JASHKW010000011.1, read as the reverse complement.
TGCGGCGTGCGACGTCGATGCGACTCTCCCCGCCGGGCGGTGCCCACGTCGCGTCGCCGCGCCACGTGGCGCGGGCGCCGGGTGCACGCGCGTCGACGTCGAGGTGCGTGAGCCCCTGCCAGTCACCGAGGTGCGTCTCGCGGAGGCGCTCGTCGATCTGCACCGGCAGACCGGCGTTGTCGCCGACCTCGACTGCGGTGTCGTAGGCCCGCCGCAGATCGGAGGACACGATGGAGATCGGTCTGCGACCGACGAGCGCGCCGGCGGCGGCGCGGGCCTGCGACCGACCCAGCTCCGACAGTTCGGTGTCGAGCTGTCCTTGCATGCGGTTGTCGGCGTTGTACTCGGTCTGCCCGTGGCGGAGCAGGATCAGACGTCGCGGGGCACGGGGGGCATCCGTCACAGCTCGGACTCCTCCGCCTGGGCGGCGGTGCCCGCACCGTTCGCGTCGGCCGGGCCGTGCTGCCCGAGACCCTCGACGGGCACGGTCGGGCAGTCCTTCCACAGCCGGTCGAGTGCGTAGAAGTTGCGCTCCTCGTTGTGCTGGACGTGGATCACGACGTCGACGAAATCGAGCAGTGCCCAACGGCCTTCGCGGGTGCCCTCGCGCCGCACCGGCTTGTGACCTGCCTCACGCAGCCGATCCTCGATGTTCTCGACGATCGCGTTGACCTGTCGCTCGTTGGGGGCGGAGGCGATGACGAAGCAGTCGGTGATGACCAGCTGCTCGGAAACATCGAGCACCACCACATCGGAGGCCAGCTTCTCGTCGGCAGCCACTGCCGCGATGCGTGCCATCTCGATGGCTTCGGTCGTTGCGCTCACGCGATGTTCTCCCAGTTCGGTTCGAAAAGTGCTGACTAACTCTTGGTCTTGTCCGGGGCCGGTTCGGACATCGTCGTCGCGCCGTCGAGACGCTCGGAGTCCGGTGGCCTGTACAGGTTCCGTTTGGAGATGTACTGGACCACACCGTCCGGCACGAGGTACCACACAGGACGGTGTCGACTGGCCCGCCGCCGACATTCCGTCGAGGAGATCGCCAGAGCCGGGATCTCGATCAGCGTGACCGCGTCCTCCGGCAATGCGTCCAGGTGACCGGCCAGATGTTCGGTGTTGAGATCGAATCCCGGGCGCGACACCCCGACGAACTTCGCCAGCGAGAACAGTTCCTCCCAGTCCTGCCAGGACAGGATACTCGCCAGGGCGTCCGCACCGGTAATGAAGTACAGCTCGGCGTCCGGGTGGTAGCTGCGCAGATCACGCAGAGTGTCGACGGTGTAGGTGACCTTCTCCCGGTCGACGTCCACCCGGCTGACGGAGAAACGCGGGTTCGACGCGGTGGCGATGACCGTCATCAGGTACCGGTCCTCGGCGGGGCTGACGCCCTTGCCCTGCTTCTGCCACGGACGTCCGGTGGGCACGAAGACGACCTCGTCGAGGCTGAATCGATCCGCCACCTCGCTGGCCGCCACGAGGTGACCGTGATGAATGGGGTCGAAGGTGCCGCCCATGACTCCGAGGCGGCGCCGACGCGCGCCCGCTGCTCCCTGTTCCACGAGTGACGAGCTTACGTGTTCACACCGGCAGCAACCCGGCGACCACCGACGCCAGCTGCTGAGCGGATCGGCATTCGTGCATGCTGATGACCTCGTTGTACACCTTGGCCGCCGAGTCGCCCGTTCCCCACTGGCCGCGGGGCTCCGGGTTGAGCCAGTGCGCGTGTTTCGCCACCGATACGAGGCGGGCCAGGGCCTCCAGATTCGGGTCGCGGTAGTTGTTGCGGCCGTCGCCGAGCACTAGCAGCGATGTCCGCGAGGTGATGCTCTGGGTGAACCGCTCGGCGAACACCCCGAACGCGTTGCCGTAGTCGGAGTGCCCGTCGTAGCCGACCAGGTCGGCTTCCCGGATCATCCGCGACATGGCGCTGCCGAGGTCGGCCCCCGCATCGAAGAAGCGGGTGACCTCGTCGGTGGTGTCGATGAACGCGAACACCCGCACCCGGGAGAACTGTTCGCGCAGGGCGTGGACGAGCAACAGGGTGAAGTGGCTGAAACCGGCGACCGAACCCGAGACGTCGCACATCACGACCAGTTCGGGACGCGCCCGGCGGGGCTTGCGCTGGACGAGGTCGATGGGCACTCCGCCGGTGGACATCGACTTGCGCAGGGTCCGCCGCAGGTCGATCGAACCGGCCCGGTTGCGGCTGCGCCGCACGGCGAGGCGGCTGGCGAGCAGCCGGGCCAGCGGGGTGACGTTGCGTTTCAGTGCCGTCAGTTCGGCGTCGGACGCGCGGAGGAAGTCGACTTCCTCGGCCAACCGGGGCACGCCGTACGACGCCACCCGCTCCTTGCCGAGGTTCTCGGCCGACCGTCGCCGCGTCTCCTTCTCGATCATCTTCCGGAAGTCGGCGATCCGCTGGGCGGCGGTGCGCTTGGCCACCTCGGATTCGTAGCTTTCCGTCGTTCGGGCTTCGCCGTCCTGCTGATTCCCCAGGAGTCCGTCGAGGATCTTCTTCAGCAGGGTTTCCGGCGCGACGTCCCGCAGCGCCTGGTACGCGGAGAACGACGGGCCGTTCGCCGACTGGTACTGGCCGAGTTCCTCGACCATCTGCGCGGTCAGGAGCTCGGTGAGCTCGATCGCCTCCGGTGATCCGTCGGTGAGGAGTTCGACGATCAGCTCGCGCAGCGCCTCGTAGTCGATCTCACCCTTCCCGTTCCGCGGCAGACTCGTGTCGATCGCCCCGTCCGCCCGGCTTCCGACCGCCGCCGGGAACCAGAGTTCGAACAACGCGTCGAACGTGGGTCGGTGGGTGGGCCGCCGCAGCAGCGCGCACGCAAGCCCCTCGCGCAACGATTCGCGGTCGAGCAGATCGAGGACCGACATCACCTGACCGGCGTCGACCGTCTCGGACGGACCGACCGTGATGCCGCGCCGCCGCAACGCCTCGACGAAGTCGACGAGATGCCCCGGCAGCCCGTGCGGCGCCGCGGGACCGCCCGGCTTCGACCGGGACGCGAGTGGACCACCAGCAGCCATGGGGAAGTCCTTCAGTTCAGTCGCAGCTCGGCAGCGGCCCGTAGCTGGTCGGATTGGTGTTTGAGGACGACGCCCATCGTGGCGCGCACGGCGTCGTCGTCGAGGGTGTCGAGCCCGAGCGCCAGGAGGGTGCGGCCCCAGTCGATGGTCTCGGCAACCGAGGGCAGCTTCTTCAGCTGCATGCCGCGCAGCACGCGGATGGTCCTGACCAGCTGCTCGGCCACCGCCTCGGGCAGCTCCGGCACCCGGCTCGCCAGGATCCGCCGCTCGAGCTCGGCGTCGGGGAAGTCGAGATGCAGGAACAGGCAGCGGCGCTTGAGCGCCTCGGACAGTTCACGGGTGGCGTTCGAGGTGAGGACGACGAACGGCTTGCGCGTGGCCGTGATGGTGCCCAGTTCGGGGACGGTGACCGCGAAATCGCTGAGCACCTCGAGGAGCAGACCCTCGATCTCGACGTCGGCCTTGTCGGTCTCGTCGATCAGCAGCACCGTCGGGTCCTCGCGCCGGATCGCGGTCAGCAGCGGCCGAGACAGCAGGAACTCCTCCGAGAAGACGTCCGCCTTGGTGGAGTCCCAGCTGTGGTCGCTGCCCGCCTGGATGCGCAGAATCTGCTTCGCGTGGTTCCACTCGTACAGCGCGCGCGCCTCGTCGACGCCCTCGTAGCACTGCAACCGCACCAGTTCGGCGCCGGTGGTCTCGGCGACGGCGCGGGCGAGTTCAGTCTTGCCGACGCCGGCGGGACCCTCGATGAGCAGGGGTTTTCCGAGCCTGTCGGCGAGGAACACCGCGGTCGCGGTGCCCTTGTCGGACAGGTAGCCGGTTTCGGCGAGCCGAGCGATGACGTCGTCGACGCTCGCGAAGAACGGCGTCGTGGTGGGCAGTGCGCGATCCACGCTCGCTCCTTTCAGAAGGGGTGACGGGCAGAGGGGCTGAGGGAAAGGGGGTGGGCGAAACGCCTAGACCGGGCGGGTGTGCCCGTCACCCCAGACGATCCACTTGGTGGACGTCAGTTCGGGGAGCCCCATCGGGCCGCGCGCGTGCAGCTTCTGCGTGGAGATCCCGATCTCGGCGCCGAATCCGAACTGTTCACCGTCGGTGAAGGCGGTGGACGCGTTGACCATGACGGCGGCGGCGTCGACCCGGGCGGTGAACTCGCGGGCGGCCGCGAGGTCGGACGTCACGATGGCCTCGGTGTGGCCGGTCCCGTAGCGGTCGATGTGCTCGACCGCGGCGTTCAGATCGTCGACCACCTTGAGCGCCACGTCCAGGGTGAGGTACTCCTCCGACCAGTCCGACTCGGTCGCGGGCACCAGACCCGGCAGATCCCCGTGGACCGTCACGCTGTGCGTCTGCAGGGCCTGCAGCAGCTTCGGCACCGCCGTCTCGGCGATCGCGGCGTCGATCAGCACCGTCTCCGCGGTGTTGCAGACACTCGGTCGCCGCGTCTTGGAGTTGAGCAGGATCCGTTCGGCCATCTCCAGGTCGGCCGCCGAGTGGACGTAGACGTGGCAGTTGCCGACGCCCGTCTCGATCGTCGGGACGGTCGCATCGCGCACCACGGCGCTGATCAGGCCTGCGCCGCCGCGGGGAATGACGACGTCCACGAGGCCGCGGGCCTGGATCAGGTGCGTCACGCTGGAGCGGTCGTCGCTCGGCAGCAACTGCACCGCGTCCTCCGGCAGCTGCTGCGCCGCCAGCGACGCCCGCAACGCCACGACCAGCGCCGCGTTCGACTTCGCCGCGGACGAGGAGCCGCGCAGCAGTGCTGCGTTGCCGGACTTGAGTGCCAGCCCGAACGCGTCGACGGTGACGTTGGGGCGGGCCTCGTACACCATGCCCACCACGCCGAGCGGAACCCGCAGCTGACGGAGTTCGAGACCGTTCGGGAGGGTCGAACCGCGCACCACTTCACCGACCGGGTCGGGCAGACCGGCCACCTGACGCAGCCCGGACGCGATCCCCTCGATGCGCTCCGGGGTCAGCCGCAGGCGGTCGAGCAGGGAGTCCTCGGTGCCCGACGCCCTGGCCGTCTCGATGTCGGCGGCGTTGGCGGCGAGGATGTCGGCGGAGGCGGCGACCACGGCATCGGCCGCCGCATGGAGCGCCGCATCCTTCTGCGCGGTGGTGAGCAGCGCGAGGACCCGCGACGCGGTGCGGGCGCGACGGGCCGCTGCGTGGACGGCTTCACGGGTATCCACCGCGGCACCGGCCGACGAGGTGGAGGTCACTGCAGTCATGAAGACAGCCTATATACCGGGGCCTGTACACCGCGGAGCGGGAACGACTGGGAATGATTTGGTCCCCCGCGCAGGTTGCGACTGGTCGAGACCATCAGAGGCAGGAGTGCTGTAGTGAGCGTGCTGTTCGAACCCATCACCTTCCGCGGAGTCACCATCCCCAATCGGGTGTGGATGGCGCCGATGTGCCAGTACTCGGCCGACGTGACGGGCCGCGACGTGGGAGTTCCCAACGACTGGCACCGGACGCACCTCGTGACGCGCGCCATCGGCGGTGCCGGCCTGATCCTCACCGAGGCGACGGCCGTCAGCCCGGAGGGCCGCATCAGTCCCGCCGACCTCGGCATCTGGAACGACACCCAGACCGAGGCCTTCGCGGAGATCAACGCACAGCTCGAGTACTTCGGCGCGGTCCCGGGCATCCAGCTCGGTCACGCCGGGCGCAAGGGCTCCGCGCACGTCCCGTGGCGCGGGGGCGGGAGCCTCGACGGCGACGATCGGCTGTCCTGGCAGACGGTGGCGCCGAGCGCGATCGGTTTCGGCGACCACACCCCGCCGGCCGCGGCGACGACCGACGACATCCGGAAGGTGGTCGCCGATTTCGCGGCCGCCGCCGAGCGGGCGTCGCGTGCTGGTTTCAAGGTGGTGGAAATCCATGCGGCACACGGCTATCTGCTGCACCAGTTCCTCTCACCGGTCAGCAATCATCGCACCGACGAGTACGGCGGCAGCTTCGCGGGCCGTATTCGCCTCCTGCTCGAGGTCGTCGAGGCGGTACGGGGGGTGTGGCCGGCCGAGTTGCCCGTGTTCGTCCGGGTCTCGGCCACCGACTGGCTGTCCGAGGAGCCCGGCCTCGACGCGGACAGCTGGACGCCGGATCAGACCGTCTCCCTCGTGCAGGCCCTCGCCGATCTCGGCGTCGACCTGGTCGACGTCTCCAGCGGCGGCGTCGCCTCCGCCCGGATCCCGATCGGGCCCGGCTACCAGGTCCCGTTCGCCCGTCGCATCCAGAACGAGACCACGGTCCCGGCCGCCGCCGTCGGGCTCATCACCGAGCCGGAGCAGGCCGAGCGGATCGTGGAGTCGGGAGAAGCCGTCGCCGTGTTCCTCGGGCGCGAACTGCTGCGCGACCCGTATTGGCCGCGAAAAGCCGCACTGGTATTGAATGCCCAGGTGACGCCGCAGATTCCGGCGCAGTACGCCCGGGCGTACTGAGGCTCGGGCCGACAAGCCCCGGTATCCTTTGCTACGGTAATCGCTCTTACAGCTGGTAGTCCCGCACCCCGGACGGTGGGGCGGGACCGAGCCACGAGCCAGAGCCGATCGGCGGGGGCCGCATCGCGCCGAAGGGCCGTGGGTTGCCGAACCCGACCAGCAATCGCCGTGCGGGCGACGAAAAGATGCGTGCATCAGGTACGTGCCCCGCGCGGGTGATAACTGCGCTGGGGAGCGCACGACATGAATGCACCAGATCACTCGATCACGTCGGCCGAGGTGGCCGAATCACCTGATGTCACGGTCACCGACGAGGCCTCCGTCAAACGGGCCGTCAAGGCGACCATGCTCGGTAACGCCATGGAGTGGTTCGACTTCGGCGTGTACGCCTACCTCGCGACCACCATCGGCAAGGTCTTCTTTCCCGAGGCGAGCGGCACCGCACAGCTGCTGTCGACGTTCGCGATCTTCGCCGCGGCGTTCATCGTCCGTCCCCTCGGTGGACTGTTCTTCGGTCCGCTCGGTGACCGGATCGGCCGCAAGAAGGTGCTCGCCACCACGATCATCCTGATGGCGGGCAGCACCTTCGCCATCGGCCTGATCCCGAGTTACGGATCCATCGGGCTCGCAGCGCCGATTCTGCTGGTGCTGTTCCGGCTCGTGCAGGGATTCTCCACGGGCGGCGAGTACGGCGGCGCCAGCACGTTCGTCGCCGAGTACGCGCCGGACAAGCGCCGCGGGTTCTTCTCGAGCTTCCTCGAATTCGGAACCCTCGCGGGGTATGTCGCGGCCGCGGGTCTGGTCACCATCATCAGCACCGTGGTCAGCGCCGACGCTCTGGTGGACTGGGCGTGGCGAATTCCGTTCCTGCTCGCCGGTCCGCTGGGCCTGATCGGCCTGTACCTGCGGCTGCGGCTCGAGGAGACGCCCGCGTTCCAGCAGATGGAGCAGGCCGAAGAGCGTTCGCTCGCAGACGAATCCACGGGACGCAAACTGCGCGAGACCCTGGTGGAGAACTGGCGCCCGCTGGTGCTGTGCGTCATCCTGGTCGCCACCTACAACATCGCGCACTACGGCCTGCTCAGCTACATGCCGACGTATCTGTCGAACACGCTCGGCTACGACGAGTCGCACGGCCTCGTCCTCATGATCATCGTGATGCTCATCATGATGGTGTGCATCAGCTTCGTCGGGAAGCTGTCCGACCGGGTCGGGCGTAAACCGTTGCTGCTGGCCGGTTTCGTCGGATTCTTCGCGCTGTCGCTGCCCGCGTACCTGCTGATCGGTGTCGGGCACTACTTCACCGTCTTCCTCGGCCTCGCGATGCTCGGCGGGCTGCTGCTGCTGTTCGTCGGCGTCTTCCCGTCGGTCCTTCCCGCGCTGTTCCCCACCGGAATCCGCTACGGCGGCCTGGCGATCGGCTACAACCTCGCGGTGTCGATCTTCGGTGGCACCACACCCCTCGTCCTCACGGCGTTGCAGGATGCGACGGGCAGCGACCTCGTCGCGCCGATGTACATGATGGTCGCGGCCGTCGTCGGCGGTATCGCGGTCCTGCTCATCTCCGAGACCGCCCGGAAGCCGCTGGAGGGTTCACCGCCCGCCGTGGCCACGGACGCCGAGGCCCGCCGCATCCTGAAGCGCCTCCGCCGCACCAAGGGCGACGCATCCGCAGCACCCGCACAGGAGACGGCGGCCGCCGACGCGGGCTAGTCTCGGAGTATGTCCGCTCCCAGGGTCGCCGTGGTCGGCAGCGTCAACATGGACCTACTGACCGCGACCGAACGGTTGCCCGCGCCGGGAGAGACGATCCTGGGCAGCGCCTTTGCCGCCACCCCCGGCGGCAAGGGCGCCAACCAGGCGATCGCGGCCGCGAGGGCCGGCGGAGCCGTGACGTTCATCGGTGCCGTCGGCTCCGACGTGTTCGCTCTCGACTTGCGGGAGGCCCTCGTGGACGCCGAGGTCGACACGCGGTACCTGCGTGAGGTGGACGGGCCGAGCGGGATCGCGGCTATCACCGTCGACGCCGCCGGCGAGAACAGCATCGTCGTGGTTCCGGGCGCCAACAGCACCGTGGTGGATCTGACCCCCGCCGAACTCGCGGCCGTCGCGGACGCCGACGTCCTGCTCTGCCAACTCGAGATCCCCCTGGGCACCGTCGTTGCCGCGGCGGCACACGCCGCGGCACACGACACCGTCGTGATGTTGAATCCCTCACCGGCGCAGACACTTCCGGCCGAACTCGTCAAGCTGGTCGACGTGCTCCTCGTCAATCAGACCGAGGCTGCGCAACTCGGCGCCGAGGTCACCGGCGCCGTCTCCCACGTCGTGACCACGCTGGGGCCGTCGGGCGCGGACTACGCGGGCAGCGACGGCACAACGCTCCACACCGACTCCTCCGAGGTCGAGGTGGTCGACACGACCGGGGCGGGCGACGCGTTCGCCGGCGCCCTGGCCGTCTCGTGGCGACGCGGGCCCGCGACCGCCGTCCCGTTCGCGTGCACGGCGGGCGCTCTCGCCACCACCCGCCGAGGCGCCTCCACCTCGTCGCCCACCCGTGCCGAGATCGAGGCGGCGCTGCCCGCCTGAGCGAACTCCTGCGGTCGCCCGGATCCTGCGTGTCACCCGTGTCGTGCACCATGGGGGCATGACGACCGCCACCGAACCCGCACTCCGTGACGAGGCCGAACGGCTGCTCCGCGAGCTGGCAGGCGAGCACGCCACCCTCCGCGACGACCAGTGGACGGCGATCGAGGCGCTCGTGGTGGGCCGCAGACGGGCGCTGGTCGTCCAGCGGACCGGCTGGGGCAAGTCGGCGGTCTACTTCATCGCCGCGAAGCTCCTGCGGGCGCACGGGCACGGCCCCACGGTCATCGTGTCGCCGCTCCTGGCACTCATGCGGAACCAGGTGGCCTCGGCCGAGCGGGCGGGTGTGCGCGCCGCCACCATCAATTCCGGGAACGTCACCGAGTGGGACGACATCCACGCCCGGGTTGCCGACAACGAACTGGACGTGCTGCTGGTAAGCCCCGAGCGTCTCAACAATCCCGACTTCCGCGACCAGGTCCTTCCCTCCCTCGCCGCCGACGCGGGCCTCGTCGTGGTCGACGAGGCGCACTGCGTGTCGGACTGGGGTCACGACTTCCGCCCCGACTACCGGCGGATCCGCACACTGATCGCCGAACTGGGCGAGGGCATCCCCGTGCTGGCCACCACGGCCACGGCGAACGACCGCGTCGTCTCCGACGTCTCCACGCAGCTCGGGGTGGGCGGCGCCGAAACGCTCGTCCTCCGCGGCGGCCTCGAACGGGAGTCGCTGCACCTGTCGGTCGTGCAGATTCCGGAGGCCACCGCCCGGGCGGCGTGGCTCGCCCAGAAGCTCGACAGCCTGCCCGGCTCGGGCATCATCTACGCACTCACCGTGTCGGCGGCGCGGGATCTGGCGAGCCTGCTGTCCGAGCAGGGCCACACGGTCGCCGCGTACACCGGGCAAACCGACGCCGCCGAGCGCGAGACCCTCGAGCAGGACCTGCTCGGCAACCGCGTCAAGGCCCTCGTGGCGACGTCCGCGCTCGGCATGGGGTTCGACAAGCCCGACCTGGGGTTCGTCGTGCACCTCGGTGCGCCGTCGTCCCCCATCTCCTACTACCAGCAGGTCGGGCGTGCCGGACGGTCCACCGACCGCGCCGAGGTCATCCTGCTGCCCGGGTCCGAGGACAAGCAGATCTGGAGTTATTTCGCGTCCGTGGCGTTCCCACGGGAGCACGTGGTGCGCCGGGTGATCGAGGTCCTCGACACCGACCGGCCGCAGTCCACGCAGGCGCTCGAGCCGCTGGTGGAGCTGGGCCGCACCCGGCTGGAGATGGTGTTGAAGGTGCTCGACGTGGACGGTGCTGTCCGCCGGGTGCGCGGCGGCTGGGTGGGCACCGGGGAGCCCTGGACGTACGACGCGGACCGCTACGAGCGCCTCGAACGCGCCCGCGAGTCCGAGCAGCAGGCGATGATCGACTACCAGCGGATCAGCACGTGCCGGATGGCGTTCCTACGCGAGCAGCTCGACGATCCGGGTCTGGCGGCGGGGACCTCGGAGTGCGGCCGGTGCGACAACTGCACCGGAGTGCGCCACGACGCGACCGTGGACGCCGAGGCGGTGCAACAGACCAGAACGCGTCTCGAGCGGCCAGGCGTGGACCTCGCGCCCCGTAAACAGTGGCCTACGGGCCTCGCGAAGCTCGGCGTGGCGCTGTCCGGGAAGATCACGGACGGCCCCGAGCCGGGGCGCGTCCTGGGCAGGCTGTCCGACCTGGGCTGGGGACAGCGGCTGCGTTCCCTGCTCGACGAACCGGACGGACCTGCCCCCGACGCCGTCCTGAAGGCCTGCATCCAGGTGCTGGCCTCCTGGGACTGGGCCGAGCGGCCCACCGCCGTCATGGCGGTCGAATCCGCCACCCATCCCCTTCTGTCGGCGTCGATCGCGGGGCAGCTCGCCGCTGTCGGACGCCTCACCGACCTGGGAGTTCTGCGGCTGCGCCCGGAGCATCCGCCGGTGTCCGCGGCCAACTCCGCCTACCGGGTGGCCGGGCTCGTCGACGCCTGGGAGGTCCCCGACCTTCCTGCCGGCGCCGGACCGGTGTTGCTCGTCGACACCCTCACGGACACCGGCTGGACCCTCACGATGGCCGCCCGGACGCTCCGCGCGGCGGGTGCCGCGTCGGTCCTCCCTTTCGCGCTCGCGAGTCTCAAATAGGCGAAGTGTGTCGCTTGCGGTTCACCCAAAAGTTACATAATGTGATGAGCATCACTTTGCACGTCTCACCTGCAAAGCTCCGCCACCTGAGCTGTCCAATTTCGCGAGGCACGTGAAATCGAAGGGGATGGTTGTTAGGTTCGAATTTCCAATGACGCCTGTTCAGAAGAGTGCCATCCCGACCACCGCGCCGGACGCGGTGTTGTTCAGAAGTCCAGAGATCACTGACGGAGTCCGGCTCTGGGAGATCGCCAGGAACACGGAAGTGCTCGATCTCAATTCGAGCTACGCATACCTGTTGTGGTGTAGAGATTTCAGCCGCTCGTCGGTCGTCGCAGTCGTCGACGAGCGCGTCGTGGGATTCGTATCGGGCTTCATCCGCCCCGAATCCCCAGCGACGCTGTTCGTCTGGCAAGTCGCCGTAGACGCAGACCAGCGCGGCAAGGGAATTGCAGGTCGCATGCTGAGCGCGCTGCTCGACCGACTTGCACCCGAAGGGATTACCCATCTCGAAACGACGATCAGCCCCGACAACGAGGCCTCGATCGCGCTGTTCACAGCATTGGCGCGTCGCCGAGATACGGCGATCAACAAGCAAGAATTGTTCTCCCCTAACGATTTTCCCGATGGACACGAAGCCGAAGATCTGTACACGATCGGCTAAGAGCATGCCCCGGAGGAATGCAGCAACATGACTAACTTCGATACGAACATCTTCGACAACCTCGAATCCGAGGTTCGCAGCTACAGCCGCGGCTGGCCCGCCGTCTTCGAGTCGGCGTCCGGATCGTGGATCCGTGACGAGAACGGCCGCGACTACCTCGACTTCTTCGCCGGTGCCGGTTCGCTGAACTACGGCCACAACAACCCGGTCCTGAAGTCGGCGCTCGTCGACTACATCGTCAGCGACGGCATCACGCACGGTCTCGACATGTCGACCGTGGCCAAACGCGACCTGCTCCAGACCTTCCAGGACAAGATCCTCAAACCCCGCGGTCTCGACTACAAGGTCCAGTTCCCCGGCCCCACCGGCACCAACACGGTCGAGGCCGCACTGAAACTGGCGCGCAAGGTGACGGGTCGTTCGTCGATCATCAACTTCACCAACGCTTTCCACGGCATGACGCTCGGCGCCCTGTCGGTCACCGGTAACTCGATGAAGCGCGCCGGCGCCGGAATCCCGCTGGTGCACGCCACCCCGATGCCGTTCGACAACTACTTCGACGGAGTCACCGAGGACTTCCACTGGTTCCGCCGCGTGCTCGACGACTCGGGCAGTGGCCTGAACCGTCCGGCCGCTGTGATCGTCGAGACCGTGCAGGGTGAGGGCGGCGTCAACGTCGCCCGCGCAGAGTGGCTGCGCGCCCTCGCGGACCTGTGCGCCGAGCGCGAAATCCTGCTGATCGTCGACGACGTCCAGATGGGCTGCGGACGCACCGGACCGTTCTTCTCCTTCGAGGTCGCCGGCATCACCCCGGACATCGTCTGCCTGTCGAAGTCGATCAGCGGCTACGGCCTCCCGATGGCGCTGACGCTGTTCAAGCGTGAGCTCGACGTGTGGGGCCCGGGCGAGCACAACGGCACGTTCCGCGGCAACAACCCGGCGTTCGTCACGTCGAAGGTGGCCCTGGACCACTACTGGTCCGACGACACCCTTCACAAGTCGACGCTGAAGAAGGGCGAGAAGATCCACCAGGCGTTCACCGATCTGGCGAACCAGTTCGACGGGTCCGTCTCCACCCGCGGTCGCGGCCTCGTCCAGGGTCTCGTGTTCGACGAGCCGGAGAACGCGGGCAAGGTCTGCAAGCTCGCCTTCGACGAGGGCCTGCTCGCGGAGACCTCCGGACCGTCGGACGAGGTGGTCAAGCTCCTGCCGGCGCTCACCATCACCGACGAGGAACTGGACCACGGACTCGCGATTCTCGCCGACGCCACCGGCAAGGTTTGCAGCTAGAGAGAGGACTGACACTCACATGATCGTTCGTACCACCGCAGAAATCACCGACACCGAGCGCGACATCACCAGCGAGGACGGAAACTGGCGCAGCAAGCGCATCATCCTCGGCGGCGACAAAGTGGGCTTCTCGTTCCACGAGACCACGATCAAAGCGGGCTCGGTCAACGAGTTCCACTACGCCAACCACGTCGAGGCCGTCTGGCTCGTCGAGGGAACCGGCAAGTTGATCGACCTCGACAACGACAAGGTCTACGAACTCGGCCCCGGTTCGATGTATCTGCTCAACGGTCACGAGCGTCACCGTGTCGAGCCCGACACCGAAATGCGCATGCTGTGCGTCTTCAACCCGCCCGTCACCGGGCGTGAGGTCCACGACGAAAACGGTGTCTACCCGTTGATCGAGGTTCCCGCGTAAGTTCGACCCCATGGCCGACGACGCTGCTGTTCCAGCTATAGCCATCGGACCCGCCCCGGACCCGCTCCTCGAGGATGCGGTGCGCCGGGGCGGTGCCCGTGTGGCCCCCCTCGACTCCGCGGACGCCCTGGTCTGGACCACGGGTCCGATCGGGTTCCCGGACCCGCTTCCCGAGAACATCCGCTGGGTGCAGTTGAACTCCGCGGGTGTCGAGGAGTGGTTCGCCGCGAAGGTGATCAGACCCGACACCACCGTGCTGTGGACGTCGGCGGCGGGCGCGTTCGCCGCCACCGTCGCCGAGCACGCGCTGACGCTGCTGCTGGCCGGGGTGCGGGCACTCCCGGAGCACCTCGAGGCGAAGACCTGGCGGCAGCAGGAGTTCTATTCGAAGATCGGCACCCTACGGGGCACCACCGTGGCCATCGTGGGTGCCGGCGGAATCGGCCGGGCACTGATCCCGATGCTCGCGGGCGTCGGGGCCGACGTCATCGCGGTCAATCGCTCCGGCAGCCCGGTGCCGGGCGCGATCGAGACGCTTCCCACCACCCGCCTGGGCGAGGTGTGGGCCCGCGCGGATCACTTCGTGATCGGGGCTCCCGCCACCGACGCCACGCACCATCTGGTCGGGGCGGCGGAATTCGCGCAGATGAAGCCGACCGCGTGGGTGATCAACGTCGCGCGCGGCTCGCTCGTTCACACCAATGCACTGGTGAAAGCGCTGCGGGACAACACGATTGGCGGAGCGGGACTCGACGTCACCGATCCCGAGCCGCTTCCCGACGGCCACCCGCTGTGGGATCTGCCCAACGTGATCATCACCCCCCACGATTCCAACCCGCCGTCGGTGCGCCCCCCGGCATTCGCCGAGCACGTCGCGCTGAACGTCACCCGCTTCGTCGCCGGTGAGAATCTCACCGCTCTGATCGATCCTGTCGTCGGGTACTGAGCCGGCGCTACCCTGGAGTGCGTGTTCGCCCGACTGATCGACGTACTCGGTGGCCGGCGCCTGTGTGTGATCACCGGCGCCGGCATTTCGACGGATTCCGGGATCCCCGATTACCGGGGTCCGGATTCGCCACCGCGCAATCCCATGACGTACCAGCAGTTCACCGGTGATCCCGATTTCCGCCGCCACTACTGGGCGCGGAACCACCTCGGCTGGCGCCACATGGACGCCGCCCGGCCCAACACCGGCCACCGCGCCCTGGCGGGGCTCGAGCGGGCGGGTGCCGTGAGTGCCGTCATCACCCAGAACGTCGACCTGCTGCACACCAAGGCAGGCAGTCGCCGGGTGATCGACCTGCACGGCACGTACGCCCAGGTCCGGTGCCTGACGTGCGGCACCCTGATCTCGCGGGCCACGCTCGCCGACCGGCTCGAGCGCGCGAACCCCGGTTTCGCCGAAACCGTCGCTGCCGCACAGGGAGTGGAGATCGCACCGGACGCCGACGCGGTGATCACCAGCACCGAGCATTTCCGGATGGTCGACTGCGAGACGTGCGGCGGTCTGCTCAAACCCGACATCGTGTACTTCGGCGAATCCGTCCCGAAACCGAGGGTCGCCGCCGCCTACGACGTGGTCGACGAAGCCGAGGCACTCCTGGTGGCCGGCTCGTCGCTCACCGTCATGTCGGGACTGCGGTTCGTCCGGCACGCCGCCAAACGCGGAATCCCCATCGTGATCGTCAACAGGGGCACCACGCGCGGCGACGAGTTCGCCACCCTCACGCTCCACGCCGGCTGTTCGGAAGCACTCACCGCACTGCTCGACGCGTCCTCCGCGCTGCCCGCGTGACCGTCAGAGCGGCACCAGATCGTCCGCGTGAACGACGGGACGCTGCATCTCCGCGGGCAGTTCCTGGGTCGACTTGCCCAGGATGTCGCTGATCTCCGCCGAGTCGTAGGCCACCACTCCCCTGGCCACGGGACGCTCGTCGGGGCCGAGGAGCGACACGACGTCGCCGCCGTAGAACCTTCCCGACACCGCGCTGATCCCCGCGGGCAGCAACGACCGCCGCTTGGTGACGACGGCACGCACAGCGCCCTCGTCGATGTGCAGGATCCCCTGCTCGTCCGCGGCGTGGCGTACCCAGAACTTGCGCGCCGACAACCGCGACGGCCGGGCCGCGAACGCCGTCCCCACCCCGGCGTCCCGCAGCGCTGCCCCGGCGTCCGAGGCGGCGGCGAGCAGCACCGGCACACCGGCATCGGCCGCGAGGCGCGCTGCCGACAGCTTGGACGCCATCCCGCCGGTGCCGAGAGCGCCGCCCGAGCCCGCGACCACCCCGTCGAGATCCTCGGGGCTGTTCACCTCGGGAATCAGCGTGGCATTGCCCTTGCGGGGGTCGCCGTCGTACAGCCCGTCGACATCCGACAGCAGGACCAGGGCATCGGCGCCGACCAGGTGCGCGACGAGCGCCGCGAGCCGGTCGTTGTCACCGAATCGCAACTCCGCCGTGGCGACGGTGTCGTTCTCGTTGACGATCGCGACCGCGTGCAGCGCGCGCAGACGGTCGAGGGTGCGTTGCGCGTTGCGGTGCTGCGCGCGGCGGGCGATGTCGTCCGCGGTGAGCAGCACCTGCCCGACGGTCCGGCCGTACCGGGCGAACGACGTGCCCCAGGCGTGGGCCAGCGCCAGCTGGCCCACGCTCGCGGCGGCCTGCTTCGTCGCCAGGTCCCGTGGCCGCTTCGTCAGCCCCAGCGGGGCCAGACCCGCACCCACGGCCCCGGACGACACGACGACCACATCGGAACCGGCACGCATCCGTTCCTCGATCGCATCGGCCAGCGCGTCGAGTCGACCGACGTCGAGCCCGCCGACCAGGCTGGTCAGCGCGGACGATCCGATCTTCACGACAATGCTGCCCGCCGACGCGATCGTGCGCCGGGTGGCGCTCACTGGTCTTCGGGGTCGAGGCCTTCGAGACCGCGACGGACCCTGGATGCGTGCTTGCGTTCGGTCGCGCCGATGCGCTCGACCTGATCCAGACGCGGGTCGGTGCCGCGACCGGTGCGGGTGAGATCGACGCCGGCCGGTGTCTGGGGCTCCCAGTCGAAGCTCACGTTGCCGATCGTGACGGACGCGCCCGGCTCCGCACCCTGCTTGACGAGCTCGGTTTCCACACCGAGCCGCGCGAGGCGGTCGGCGAGGTAACCCACGGCCTCGTCGTTGTCGAACTGCGTCTGCCGCACCCAGCGCTCCGGCCGTGTGCCGCGGACGATGAACCCACCGGGAATCTCGGGGTCGGCGACGACGCTGAAGCTGTTCTCGTTCGAGATCACCGGGCGGATCACCTGACGCTTCGGCTCGGCCTTCGGGTGCGCCTCACGGTAGTCCGCAACCAGCTTCGCGAGCGCGAACGTCAACGGGCGCAATCCCTCTCGGCTGACGGCCGAGATCGTGAAGACCGGCCAGCCGCGGGCCTCGAGGTCGGGGGTGACCATCTCGGCCAGCTCGGCCGCCTCCGGCACGTCCGCCTTGTTCAGAATCACGATGCGCGGCCGGTCCGCGAGGTCACCGAGCCCGGCGTCGCCGGACAGCGCGCCCTTGTACGCGGCGAGTTCCGCCTCGAGTGCGTCGATGTCGGAGATCGGGTCGCGGCCCGGGTCGAGCGTCGCGCAGTCGACGACGTGCGCCAGCACGGCGCACCGCTCGAGGTGGCGCAGGAAGTCCAGTCCGAGCCCGCGGCCGTCGCTCGCGCCGGGGATCAACCCGGGCACGTCGGCCACCGTGAACGTGGTGTCGCCGCTCGACACCACACCGAGGTTCGGCACGAGGGTCGTGAACGGGTAGTCGGCGATCTTCGGCTTCGCCGCCGACAGCACCGACACGAGCGAGGACTTGCCCGCCGACGGGAACCCGACCAGCCCGACATCGGCCACGGACTTCAGTTCGAGGACCAGTTCCCGCTCGACGCCGTCCTCACCGAGGAGCGCGAAACCCGGCGCCTTGCGCGCCTTCGAGGACAGGGCCGCGTTGCCGAGTCCGCCGCGGCCACCCTGGGCGGCTTCGAAGCGGGTGCCGACACCGATGAGGTCGGCGAGAATCCGGCCGTCCTCGTCGAGGACGACGGTGCCGTCGGGGACCCTCAGTATCAGGTCGTCGCCCTGGGCGCCGTCACGGTTGCTACCCATCCCCTGCTTGCCGTTGGTGGCCTTCGCGTGGGGGTGGAAATGGAAGTCGAGGAGGGTGTGGACGTTGCCGTCCACCTCGAGCACGACGTCACCGCCACGCCCGCCGTTGCCGCCGTCCGGGCCACCGAGCGGTTTGAACTTCTCCCGGTGTACGGAGGCGCAGCCATTGCCGCCTTTTCCGGCGCTGACGTGCAGCACGACGCGGTCAATGAATCGGGACATGACTGCCGGATCCTTCCTCAGTCAATTGTGTTGATCTCACTCGTGAAAAAAACAATAGGGGCGGACCGGGTATCACGACCCAGGTCCGCCCCTATTGGGAGCTTGAAACGTCCCTCACGGGACGATGCATACTCGCGGCAGGACTAGGCCTCTGCCGCCGCCGGAACGATGTTCACGGTCTTGCGTCCACGCTTGGTGCCGAACTCGACGGCACCGGCAGAGAGCGCGAAGAGCGTGTCGTCGCCGCCACGACCGACGTTGACGCCGGGGTGGAAGTGGGTTCCGCGCTGACGCACCAGGATCTCGCCGGCGCTGACGGACTGGCCGCCGAAACGCTTCACGCCGAGTCGCTGAGCATTTGAATCGCGACCGTTACGGGAGCTGGATGCACCCTTCTTATGTGCCATGTTCTTGACCCTCCTCGGGTGAAATCAGCTCTGAAGCTCTAGCTACTTGATGCCGGTGACCTTGAGGACCGTCAGCTTCTGCCTGTGGCCCTGACGCTTGTGGTAGCCGGTCTTGTTCTTGAACTTGTGGATCCGGATCTTCGGGCCCTTGGTGTGCTCGACGACCTCACCCGTGACCGAGATCTTGGCCAGCTTGTCGGCGTCGGTCGTCAGATCGGATCCGTCGACGACGAGAACGGGAGCAAGCGAGACAGCAGTGCCGGGCTCACCCTCGATCTTCTCGACCTTGACGAGGTCACCAACAGCGACCTTGTACTGCTTTCCGCCGGTCTTGACGATCGCGTACGTTGCCATCGGAGGGCTACCCCTTGCTTCTTCGAACTTGCTCGCGCCACAGTGTGCGCGACTGGTCTGGTGTGACGGCTAGCTCGGTCGAGATCGCGCAGCCTTCACAAGTGAGGGCACAGCTGACCTTCATCGCCGAGTAGCGACTGGTCAAGGTTACAGGAAGGCAACCGTTCCGTACAAACCGGCGCCGATTGCCTTCCCGCGCTCCCTCGTCAGTTGTCGGCGTCCACCGGCGGGCCGGCGGGACGTGCCGCCGCCCGGCGACGACGCGGCCTGCGCGGCGCTGCCTGCGAATCCGCGCCGTCGGGCGAGGACGCCGGCGGCGCGCTCACGGCCGACGCCGACATGGCCGGTTCCGGCTCCGGTGCGTGCTCCGCGCCGGTCTCCGATGTCGGGATCACGAACACCGTCCCGGCGCTCGGGGTTTCGGACACCGGCGCCGCCGCTGCCCTCGACACCCGGCGGCTCCTTCGCCGCGGCGGGGCCACCGGCTCCGGCTGGGGCTCGGGCTCGCGCTCCACGACGAGTTCCGGGGTCTCGGCGACCGGAGCCGCTTCGGCCGGCGCGGCTTCGACGGCCGACTCCTCGGCTACAGCCTCTTCGGCCACGGCTTCTTCGACCACAGCTTCCTCGGCGACGGTGTCCTCCGCCTCGGGTGCCACGACGGCTTCCGCAGCGACCGCTGCCGGGGCTTCGGCCACGGCTTCTTCGATGCCGGGCAGGTCAGCCGCCGGTGTCTCCGCTTCGGCGGCGACCGGCTGCTCGGGCTCGGGAACCGCCGCGGCGGGCTGCTCGGCGGATTCCGCGTCGTGCCCGCTGTGTGCGTGCGCGGCCTCCTCCTCGTGATGGTGGTGTGCCATCGCGAGAGCGACCGGGTGGGCCCGCTTGACGGTGGCGTCCACCGTCGGGGTCTCCTCGTGCACGGGAGGCTGCGACGTCTCCCCGCCGGACGACTTGTCGCGTCCCCGCTTCTTGCGGGAGCCACCGGAGTCGCCGCCGCGGGACGACCCGCGCGCACCGTTGTCCTCGGAGGTCTTCACCTCGATCGGCTCGGCGTGGACGATGATGCCCCGGCCGTGGCAGTGCTCACACGTCGTCGAGAACGCCTCGACCAGCCCGGTGCCCAGCTTCTTCCGCGTCATCTGGACCAGGCCCAGCGACGTGACCTCGGACACCTGGTGGCGGGTGCGATCCCGGCCCAGGGCCTCCGTCAGGCGTCGCAGCACGAGATCGCGGTTGGATTCGAGCACCATGTCGATGAAGTCGACGACGATCATGCCGCCGATGTCGCGCAGGCGCATCTGCCGGACGATCTCCTCGGCCGCCTCGAGGTTGTTCCGGGTGACGGTCTCCTCGAGGTTTCCACCGGCACCGGTGAACTTGCCGGTGTTGACATCGACCACGGTCATGGCCTCGGTGCGGTCGATCACGAGCGTGCCACCGGACGGCAACCAGACCTTGCGGTCGAGTGCCTTCGCCAGCTGCTCGTCGATGCGGTGCGCCTCGAAGACGTCGACACCGTTGTCCGACGTGTGCTGCTCGAGCCTCGGCATGAGATCGGGGGCCACGGACTTGATGTACGACTCGACCGTCGACCAGGCCTTCTCGCCCTCGATCACGAGCTTGGAGAAGTCCTCGTTGAACAGGTCGCGGATGACCTTCACGAGAAGGTCGGGCTCCTCGTACAGGGCCTGCGGGTTGCCGGACTTACCGGATTCCGCCTTCGCGGCCTGAGCCTCGATCCCGGCCCACTGGTCCTGCAGACGCTTCACGTCGCGGGCGAGTTCCTCCTCGCTCACCCCCTCCGACGCTGTCCGGATGATGACTCCGGCGTCCGAGGGCACGATGTCGCGCAGGATGTCCTTGAGGCGCTTGCGCTCCGTGTCGGGCAGTTTGCGGCTGATACCGGTGGACGTGCCGCCGGGCACGTACACGAGGAAGCGGCCCGCGAGGCTGATCTGCGTCGTCAGCCGTGCACCCTTGTGACCGACCGGGTCCTTGCTGACCTGGACCAGCACCTGGTCGCCCGGCTTTAGGGCCTGCTCGATCTTGCGGGAGTTGCCACCGAGTCCCGCGGCCTCCCAGTTGACCTCACCCGCGTACAGCACGCCGTTGCGGCCGCGGCCGATGTCGATGAACGCGGCTTCCATGCTGGGCAGCACGTTCTGGACGCGTCCGAGGTACACGTTGCCGACCATCGAGGCCGACGCCGACGTGGTCACGAAGTGTTCGACGAGGACGCCGTCCTCGAGCACGGCGACCTGCGTCGTCGCGTGCGGTTGCCCGGTGGCGATACGGTCGCGCACCACCATCACGCGGTCGACGGCCTCGCGGCGGGCCAGGAACTCCGATTCCGTGAGGATCGGCGGGCGCCTGCGGCCGGCATCGCGGCCGTCGCGGCGACGCTGACGCTTCGCCTCGAGCCGCGTCGAACCGGTGATGCCCTGGACCTCGTCCTTCGAGCGGCTCTTGTTGCGAGGTTCACGCTCGTGGACGACGGTGTTCGGCGGATCGTCCTCGGACGTGGCCTCTCCCGACCCCTCGCCACCGGACTTGCGACGGCGACGGCGACGGCGGCGACGGCTCGACCCGTCGGAGTCACCCTCACCGGTCTCTTCGTCACCGGACTCCGCTTCGGCCTCCTCGGCCTCGGCGGGCTTCTCCTCGGAATCCTGCTTCGGCTTCTCTTCGGGCTCCCGAGTCGGTGTCTCGGCGGCCTTCTCCTCGCGAACGGATTCCCGCGCGGATTCCTCGGCCTCGGCACCCTCGGTGTCGATGTCGGTGTCCTGCTCGTTCTGCTGTTCGCCCCGTCCGCGACCACGGCCGCGGCGGCCGCGGCGACGACGACGCGGCTGATCGCCGTCCACGTCGGACTCGTCCGACTCGGTGTCGGCGGTTCCGGTGTCCGTGGCCTTGGCGGGCTCGGGCACCTCCTCGCGCGTTTCGGCGACGGGCGGCTGCTCGGTGGTGGGTTCCGGGGTCCCGGCGTCCCGGCGGCTGCGCCGGCGTCGCGGCGGGGTCTCGACCGCTGCGAGGTCGGGCTGCAGGAAGAGCGGGACCTGCGAGACGGCGGGCGGGGTCTCGCTGGCGGGCTCGGCGGCGGGCGCCTCGACCTGGTAGGACGCAGTGGTGAACAGGTCACGTCCGAGGTCGCGCTCGGCGACCGCGGCTTCCTCCGCGACGGGCTCCTGGGCGGGAGCTTCCTGGGCCGGTGCTTCCTCGGTGGGAACTTCGGGGGCCGGAGCCTGCTCGGCCGCCGCTTCCTCGACGTCCGAAGCCGCGACCGATTCCGGCGCGACCTCGACGGCGGGTTCGGCGGCCGGGGTCTCCGCGACCGGTTCGGCGGCCGGGGTCTCCGCGGCCGGTTCGGCCGCGGCGGGTGGCTCGGTGGGAGCGTTCTGCGCAGCGGTGAAAGCTGCGTGCACCCGCTCGGCGACGTCGCGTTGCAGGCTGGACTGCGCGCTGCGCAGTTCGGTTCCGAGGGCCGCAGCCTCGGCGAGAACCTGCTTGCTCGTCACGCCCAGCAACTTCGCGAGGGCGTGAACGCGCATCTTCTCCGGAAGAGCGGGAACCGCGCTCCCGGCGGTGGCCGATTCGTTCGGCTCTGAATTTGTGGGCGGCGCTTGATCGGCCACGTAGTCTCCTCAGCCCCCGGGCGCGTCCACTCCCGTGTCTGGGGGTGTCACGCGGCCACGCGAGGGCGCAGTATGTGTACTCGCGCCCCAGATGTGAGCGCGAGATTGTCTGGTCTCGCTCCACACAGCGCGTGCAGTGTCCGTTTTCACTGCACACCCATGTAGTGCCTTGCGGATGGCCGTCGTCCGCGGCGCGAGCGCCTGATCATCCAGCGTGCCGAAACGCCCAGGTATTTCCTGTTGACGCAGGGGCAGCGATGAAGGGCATCGAGCCGTGGTGTCATCCGGTCGAAGCCACGTGGTGCACAAATTGCGGTCCGACCACCCTCAGTATCCCACACGTGTGCCGCAGTCCGTGCCAGCGGCGCACGTATCGGTCTGGAACATGTTCCGCACGCGATTGCGCCGCCGGCCCGGAGGGCAGGCCGTTGGGTCGAGGGGTGGGTGGAGAGGTAGATCAGTTGGCGGCGAGGTGCGGGAACCAGAGGGCGATCTCGCGCTCGGCGGACTCGACCGAGTCGGAGCCGTGCACCAGGTTCTCCTGGGCTTCGAGCCCGAAGTCACCGCGAATCGTGCCCGGAACGGCCTTCTCGACGGGGTCGGTGCCGCCGGCGAGCTGGCGGAACGCCGCGATCGCCCGGGGACCTTCGAGCACTGCAGCGACGAGCGGGCCGCCGGTGATGAATTCCAGCAGGCCCGGGTAGAACGGGCGGCCTTCGTGCTCGGCGTAGTGGGCGGCTGCGATGTCGCCGGGAGCGGTGCGCAGGTCGAGCGCGGAGATCGTCAGACCTTTCCGCTCGATACGACCGAGGATTTCTCCTACATATCCGCGGGCAACGGCATCGGGCTTGATCAGTACAAGGGTGCGCTCAGTCACGGCGCACAGCCTAAATGGTCAGCCCCGCTGCCCCGGCAGCAGGCCCCGCTCCATTCTCTGGCGGACGTTACGGCGGAAGTAGAGCAGGTATCCCCACAGGATGGCGAAGACCACTCCGACCGAACCGATCGACACGTGGACGAAGAACCCGAGTAGCAGCCCCACCTGCAACAACAGGTTGTACTTCATCGCCCAGGGGCGGCCCTGCAGGCCCGCCCCGAGGATCATGAGGACCGCGAGCCCCACGAGGTAGGTTCCGGACCACCAGGTGAGTCCGCCGCCGACCGTCGCGACGACCGGCAGGGCGAGAAGCACCACGATGGCTTCCAGGATCAGAGATCCCGCGACCACCCCGCGGAATCCCTTCCACGGGTCCTTGGTCGGCGGTCCGAACTCCGGTTCCGAAGCATTCGAGTCCGGCTCGCTCACGCTGGGTCCTTTCCGAAGAGGGTGCGGGCCGCACCGGCGGTCACCACGGATCCGGTGACCACGACGCCCGCCCCCGATACTGCCTCACCGGGCTCGGCGACCTCCTCGGCCAACCCGATGGCCGTTTCCAGCGCATCCGCGAGTGTGGGTGCCACGACGACGCGTTCGTCGCCGAACTTGGCGACCGCGAGGTTGGCGAGATCGTCGACGTCCATGGCCCGCGCCGAACCGTTGTTCGTGACGACGAGCTCGTCGAACACCGGTTCCAGCGCCGACAGGATGCCGTCGACGTCCTTGTCCCCCATCACGCTGACGACGCCGACCAGCTTGCGGAAGTCGAACTCGGCGGTCAGGGCGGCGGCGAGTGCACGCGCCCCGTCCGGGTTGTGGGCGGCGTCGAGGAAGACGGTCGGGGCGCTGCGCACACGTTCGAGCCGGCCCGGATTGACGACCGAGGCGAACGCCTCCCGGATGGCCTCCTGGTCGAGTTGCCGTTCCGGGCCCGCACCGAAGAACGCCTCCACCGCGGCGAGCGCGAGCGACGCGTTACGCGCCTGGTGCTCCCCGTGCAGGGGCAGGAAGATGTCGGTGTAGACCCCGCCGAGGCCCTGCAGCTCGAGCTGCTGGCCGCCGACGGCAATCTGCCGGGCGAGCACCGTGAATTCGGAGCCCTCCCGCGCGACCGCGGCGTCCACCTCGACGGCCCGGCGGAGCAGCACCTCCATCACTTCCGGCGTCTGCTCGGCCAGGATCGCGACGGCGTCGCGGGGCACGAGCGCGTCCTCGCGGCCCTTCTTGATGATGCCGGCCTTCTCCTCGGCGATCCCGGCCAGGTCGTCGCCGAGATACTCGGCGTGATCGAGGCTGATCGGGGTGATCACCGCGATCTCGCCGTCGATGACATTGGTTGCGTCCCAACGCCCGCCGAGACCCACCTCGACGACGGCCACGTCGACGGGCGCCTCCGCGAACGCGGCGTACGCCATCGCGGTGAGCACTTCGAACTTGCTCATCGCGGGGCCGCCGGCCGCCTGCGACTGCTGGTCGATCATCTGCACGTACGGCTCGATCTCCCGGTACGTGTCGACGTACCGGCGGGGCGACACCGGGCGCCCGTCGATGCTGATGCGCTCGGTGGCGAGCTGCAGGTGCGGGCTGGTGGTGCGGCCGGTGCGCCGGTGCAGCGCCGTGAGCAGCGCGTCGATCATCCGCGTCACCGACGTCTTGCCGTTGGTGCCGGTGACGTGGATGGCGGGATAGCCGTGCTGCGGCGAACCGAGTACGTCCATCAGGGCCGCGATCCGGGTGAGGGACGGCTCGATCTTCGTCTCGGGCCACCGCTTGTCGAGTTCCGCCTCGACCAGTGTCAGCTCCGCGAGGTCGACAGGACTGACTTCCTCCGGCGTGAAGTCGGGCGAGGTCACGCGCCTTCCAGCTCCTTCAATCGCTTGGTGATGCGTTCGATTTCTTCCGTCGCGATCTGCTGACGCGTACGGATCTTGTCCTTGACGGCGTCGGGGGCCTTGGCCAGGAACGCCTCGTTGGACAGTTTGGCCGTGGTACCGGCGAGTTCCTTCTGCGCGGCCGCGAGGTCCTTCTCCAGCCGGGCCTTCTCGGCGCCGAGGTCGACGTTGCCGGACGTGTCGAGGTCGACGGTGACGGTCGCCTTGCTCAGGCGCACCTCCACCGACGCGGACACCGCGAACCCGTCCTCCGGGTCCGTCAGGCGCGCCAGCGACGTGACCGCGGCGAGCTGCGTGTCCAGATCGGCCTCGGCGATGCCGCTGATCCGTGCGGGAACCCGCTGCGAGGGCTTGAGACCCTGATCGCTGCGGAATCGGCGCACCTCGGTCACCAGTCGCTGCATGTCCTCGACACGCTGCGCCGCAACCGCATCCGCGGCTGTCTCGCTCGACTGCGGCCACTGCGCCACGACGACGGATTCACGCTCGGTGAGCGCCGTCCACAGCGTCTCGGTGACGAACGGGATCACCGGGTGGAGCAGTCGCAACAGGGCGTCGAGGACGTTGCCGAGCACGGCCCTCGTGTTCGCCGCGACCGTGTCGCTCTCGGCGAACTGCACCTTGGCCAGCTCGAGGTACCAGTCGCAGACCTCGTCCCACGCGAAGTGGAACAGCGCCTCGCACGCCTTGCTGAACTCGTACCGGTCGAATGCGGCGTCGACCTCCCCGCGCACCTGCTCGAGACGGTCGAGGATCCACCGGTCGGCGTCGGTGAGCTCGCCGCGTCCGGGCAGCGGTGCCGGCGCGGCCCCGTTCATGAGGGCGAACTTGGTCGCGTTGAACAGCTTGGTCGCGAAGTTCCGCGACGACTGCGCATGGTCCTCGCCGACGGACAGGTCGCTGCCGGGGTTGGCGCCGCGGGCCAGCGTGAAGCGGAGCGCATCGGCGCCGAAGCGGTCGACCCAGTCGAGCGGGTCGATGCCGTTGCCCCGCGACTTCGACATCTTCTTGCCGAACTGGTCGCGGACGAGGCCGTGCAGGAACACGTCCTCGAACGGCATCTGCGGTCCGGACTTGCCGCCAGCGATGGCGTCGTCCTCCGACACATACGTGCCGAACATCATCATCCGCGCCACCCAGAAGAACAGGATGTCGTAACCGGTGACGAGAACACTTGTGGGATAGAACTTCTCGAGCTCGGGAGTCTTCTCGGGCCAGCCCATGGTCGAGAACGGCCACAACCCGGAGGAGAACCAGGTGTCGAGGACGTCGGGATCCTGCACCCATCCCTCGGGTGCGGTCTCGTCCGGTCCGAAGCACGCGACCTCGCCGTCGGGGCCGTACCAGATCGGGATCCGGTGACCCCACCACAACTGACGCGAGATGCACCAGTCGTGCATGTCGTCGACCCAGGCGAACCATCGCGGTTCCTGACTGGCCGGGTGGATGACCGTGTCACCGTTGCGCACCGCGTCACCGGCGGCCTTCGCGAGGGACTCGACCTTCACCCACCACTGCAGCGACAGGCGCGGCTCGATGGACTCACCGGTGCGCTCGGAATGCCCGACGCTGTGCAGGTAGGGCCGCTTCTCCGCGACCACGCGACCCTGCTCGGCGAGCGCCTCGCGCACCTTGACGCGCGCCTCGAAGCGGTCGAGACCGTCGAATTGCGTTCCCGTGTCGGCGATCTTGCCGGTCTTGTCCATGATGGTCGGCATCGGCAGGTTGTGCCGCAGGCCCATCTCGAAGTCGTTGGGGTCGTGTGCGGGCGTGATCTTGACGGCGCCGGTGCCGAACTCGGGATCGACGTACTCGTCCGCGATGATCGGGATGTCGCGCCCCGTGAAGGGATGCTCGAGCGTCGTCCCGATCAGGTGCTTGTAGCGCTCGTCGTCGGGGTGGACGGCCACGGCGGTATCACCGAGCATCGTCTCGACACGGGTGGTCGCGACCACGACGTGCGGCTCGTCGTCGTTCAGGGAGCCGTACCGCAGCGAGACCAGCTCACCCTCGACGTCCTCGAACTTCACCTCGATGTCGGAGATCGCCGTCTGCAGCACGGGCGACCAGTTGACGAGACGCTCGGCCCGGTAGATCAGCCCGTCGTCGTACATGCGCTTGAAGATCGTCTGGACGGCGCGGGACAGCCCGTCGTCCATGGTGAACCGGTCGCGGCTCCAGTCGACGCTGTCACCGATCCGGCGCATCTGGCCGCCGATGGTGCCACCGGACTCGCGCTTCCAGTCCCACACCTTGTCGATGAACAGCTCGCGGCCGAAGTCTTCCTTCGTCTTGCCGTCGACGGCGAGCTGCTTCTCGACCACGGTCTGCGTCGCGATGCCCGCGTGGTCCATGCCGGGCAGCCACAGCACCTCGTAGCCCTGCATCCGCTTGCGGCGGCTCAGCGCGTCCATCAACGTGTGGTCGAGCGCGTGACCCATGTGCAGGCTGCCGGTCACGTTCGGCGGCGGCAGGACGATGGAGTAGCCCGGCTTGTCGCTGTGCGGGTCCGCGCGGAAGTAACCGGCGTCTACCCAGCCCTGATACAGATCGTCCTCGACGGAACTGGGGTCCCAGCTCTTCGGAAGGGCATCGGCACGGTTCTGGGGATTTTCTGGAGCTGCACTGGTCACCCGTCGAGTCTAATGAACGCGCGGACGACCGACGACGGGGCTACCGTCCGCCTCGCTACTGGTCGCTGAACAGGGCGCGGTGCACCTCGGTGGCGGTGCGATGCTCCGGGTCGACGGGGCGCAGCGCCTCGCCGGCATCCTCGCCGCCTGCCTGGGATCCTGCGGTGCTGTGCAGCTCGGAGAAGAGCTGCACGTGGTGGTCGTTCAAGGGATTCCTCCGGTTCGTCTGCCGCATCCAGTGCGGCAACCACTCGAGAATGTCGAGTATGCATCGAAAACGCTGCCGATCGGCGGCGACACGGCGACGGGCGCGCCGGTGAGGTTCACACACACGCCGGCAGAAGGCTCAGCCGGCCCGCTGTGCCACCACACAGGCGAGGTAGAGCGTCATACCCAGACCCGGTTCGTCCAGCGGGCGACCGAGGAGCCGGGCGATCTTGTCGAGTCGGTTGGCGAGGGTATTGCGGTGGACGTGCAGCCGCTGCGCCGCCCGGCTGGAGTTGAACCCGCACTCCCCCCACGCGATCAGCGTCTCCTGCAGGTGCGGCCAGTCGTTGTCGGTGGCCAACGCGCCGAGCACGGCCCGTGACAGTCTGTCACGGGTTTCCGCGGGTATCACCGAGACGGCCTGATGGAGGCGGAACCGGTCGATGTCGTAGACCTGTCCGCGTGGGTCGAGAACCGCGCCGAGCCGGAGCGCGTCGTACGCGTCCTGGGACGAGAGATTGAGCTGTTCGACCCCGTGCGCGATGGAGCCGATCCCCACGCGGGTGTCCCATCCCCGTTCACGGACCAGGGACACATACTTCCGGCACCGGTCCGTCAGAGCCGCATCCGCCGCGGGCGTCCGTGCGGTCACCACGGTGGTGACCGCGACGACCTGCCGAGCGAGCGGCGCGACCAGATCGGTCGCGGAGTCGAAGGCGTCCTGCACGGCGCGCAGGACCTTGTGCGACACGGGCTGCCCCTGGACCGCGACGTCGTCGGAGTGACTGTCGTAGCTGATCAGCAGCATGACCCGGGGAAGGCGCAGGTCGTATCCCAGACCCGTTGCCCGCCGGACGATCTGGGCCTCGGTGAACGTGGAGCGATGCCAATCACAGATGTCGCGGAGCAGTTCTTCCGCTGCCCGCTCGTAGGTCAGCCGCGTACCGATCCGCGAGGCCTCCTGCATCAGGATTTCGGTCTGCCGCTTGACCACGAGCCCGAATTGCTCGACCTGCTCGGGCGAACCGGACAGCCCGATCGTGCCCACCACGTCACCGTCGATGACGAGCGGAATGGTGACGCCGGGCAGACTGCCGACGAGGTCGCGGACGTCCGCTGCCGAATGCGCGATCATGCGCCGCGCACGGATCACCTCGATCGATGCCTCGTGGAATTGGCCGATGCGACGTTCGTCCCCGCTGCCGACCACCGTGCCTGCCGCGTCCGTGATGAGCACGTTGAACCCGATGACGTCGGTGATCTCGTTCGCGATCTGTTGCGCCAGAGCCTCACTCAGCATCGACAGTCCTTCCGAACCCTGCGAGGGGTTGTGCATATCGCACAATCAAGTATCGATTCCAGTGTATATCAAGGTCAACTTGCCTAGTGACCGCGGTCACATGCCGTTCCTACGATGGGTTCATCCCAACTAGGAGTTCACATGGCAATCCTCGACTGGATACTTCTCGGTGCCTACTTCCTGCTACTCGTCCTGATCGGCGTCCAGACCATGCGACGCGTCAAGTCGCCGGACGATTTCGCCGTGGCAGGCAACCGAATCATCTGGCCGGTCTTCTTCGGCAGCCTGGCCGCAGCGTTCCTCGGCGGCGGAGCATCGCTCGGTGTCGCCGGCGCCGCGATGCGTGACGGCTACGTGTACATGTTCGCCTTCTGCGCATTCGGCGTTCAGACGGTGCTCGTCGGCTACTTCGTCGCGCCCAGACTCAAGAACTACATCGGCGCCCACACCCTCGGCGACATCATGGAGGCCCACTACGGCCGGCCGGCGAGACTGGTCACCGGCGTACTGTCCGTCGTCCTGTGTGCCGGCATCCTCGGCGCCCAGGCCCTGGCCATCGGTACCGTCGTCAACGCCACCCTCGACGTGCCCACCGTGCCCGCGGTGATCATCGGCATGGGTGTGGTCGTGCTCTACTCCTCGTTCGGTGGGGCCTGGGCGGTAATCCAGACAGACCTGTTGCAGTTCGTCTTCCTGGGAGTACTCCTGCCGGTGGCGCTCCTCATCGGGCTCGACGCCGTCGGCGGACCGTCGGCCCTCCTGGACAGTGTTCCCGCCGAGCATCTTTCGTTCATGGGTGACTACTCCCCCGCACAGTTCCTCACGCTCTTCGCGGCACTACTGCTCGGCGAGACGCTGGTCCCGCCGTACGCGCAGCGGACGTTCTCCACCCCCGACTCGCGGCACGCCCGTAAGGGTTACGCACTGGCCGGGTTCTTCTCGTTCTTCTTCTTCTTCACCTCGGCGTCTCTCGGGTTGATCGCACTCGTCCTGTACCCGGACATCGAAAGCGATCAGGCGCTACCGACCGTGGTGATGAATCTGATGCCGGTCGGCGTTCTCGGGTTGGTGGTGGCGGCGCTGATGGCGGTCGTGATGTCGACGGCGAGTTCCTACCTCAATTCCACCGCCGTCGTCCTGACCAAGGACATCTACCAGCCCCTCAGCCCCACCGAGCTGCCGCCGTCGAGGCGTCTCACCATCGAGAGGGCCACCAGTGTCGTCGTCGGTGCCGGGGCGACCATCTTCGCCCTCAGCGTTCCGTCCATCGTCGACGCCCTTCTCTACAGCTACACACTGTGGGCTCCGACGGTCATCGTTCCGTTGTTCGGCGCGGTGCTGTTCGGCGTGCGGTCCGCGCCGGCGGCACTGTCGGCGATCACGGCGGGCGCGATCGTCACCGCGGTGTGGCAGTGGGGCCTCGACGCTCCGTTCGGACTGGATGGGCTGGTGCCCGGCGTCGTCGCCAACCTCCTCGTCTTCGTCACGGTCGCGACGGCCACCTCGTCCCGCTATCCGCGCCGGCAACAGCCTGCCGTCCGCGTCACCGAAGGAGAATTCGCATGATTCCCGTCCTCCTCTATTACGGGGTACCCACCGCCGTCGTCACCGTCACCCTGTGGGTCGGATTCCTCGGCTGGCGCTTCTACGTCAAGGAAGTGCTCCGCGGTGACAGCGGTGGCGCCACAGCGGGCGAGCGCGACCATGGGTGACATCGTGGACGTCCCCGGGGTGACCACCGGCACCAGCCCGTACCCGTCGGCGCGCAGGGTCGGCGACCTCGTGTTCGTCTCCGGCCAGGTCTCGTTCGACGACACCGGCAACGTCGTCGGTACCGATGTGGTGGAGCAGACACGTCACTCCCTCACACGACTCGACAGGGTCCTCGCCGCGGCCGGCGCCACCCTGCACGACATCGCCTCGGCCACGGTGTATCTCGCGAACGCCGAGGACGCCCCGCGTTTCAACGAGGAATGGATGCGCTGGTTCGCCGCAGACCACCGCCCGGCCAGGGCGACGGTGGTCGCGGCCCTGCTGGACCCGCAGCTACTCGTGGAGATACAGGCCGTCGCCGTCACGGGCCGGGGCTCGACCGAAGGAAAGGAAGCGGAATGAAGGTGGCAGTTCTCGGAGCAGGGGTCGTCGGTGTGGCGACCGCCCACGCTCTGGTCGAGCGTGGACACGAGGTGCATGTATACGACCGGCGCAGCGAGGTCGCGTCCGACACCAGCGCGAGCACCGCCGGATTGATCGCCCCCGGTCACTCCTACGCGTGGGCGTCGCCGTCGGCTCCCACCATGCTGGTCCGATCGTTGCTCGGCGCGTCGACCTCGATCCGTGTCCGCCCCCGGGCGGACGCCGAACTCGCCCGGTGGGGTGTGCGATTCCTCCGCGAGTGCACGGACTCCCGGGCGCGGTCGAACACTCTCGCGAAGCTCCGACTGGCCCGGTACAGCCAGCAGCTGATGGACGAACTCACCGCCCGCGAGAACCTGGAGTACTGCCAGACCCGCAACGGCGTGCTGTACCTGTACCGGGACGAAGCGGAACTCGAGCACGCGCAGGTGAACTCGCAGCTGCTCCGCGACCACGGACAGCAGCAGGACATGCTGGGACCGGAGGAGATCGCGGCCGCGGAGCCCGCCCTCCGGCACGGGACGGCCACGTTCGCGGGGGCGATCCACGACCGCACCGACGGCACCGGCGACCCGCACCGGTTCTCGGTGGGGCTCGCCGAGGAATGCGGACGGCTAGGGGTCCGGTTCCACCTGGGCACGTCCGTCATGCGCCTCGAGACCGACGGCGCGGCCATCACCTCGGCCGTCACCGACCGGGGCGACATTCGCGCGGATGCCTTCGTCCTCGCCGCGGGGGCCGCAAGTGCTCTCGTCGCGAGGAGTGTCGGTCTGCGGCTACCCGTCTACCCGGCCAAGGGATACACGCTGACCGCGACCGTCAAGGACCCCGAACGCGCACCGGTGGTGGGCGGCATCGACGAGAAGACACTCGTCGCCTGGTCGCGGTTCGGTGACGAGCTGAGAATGTCGGCCACCGCGGAATTCGTCGGGTACGACCGCAGTCTCTCACCCGCCGACTACGCGGGCATCGTGGACGCGGGGAACGAACTGTTCCCCGGCGCCGTGGACTGGGACACGGCCAGATACCGGACGGGCCTTCGCCCGATGACGCCCGACGGCCCGCCGATGATCGGGCTGGGACGGCACGACAATCTGTACTTCAACACCGGTCACGGTCACGTCGGCTGGACCATGGCGGTCGGCTCGGCCCGCATCCTCGCGGATCTCGTGGACGAACGGCGACCGGACATCGACCCGAGTCCGTACTCCCCGATTTCGTCGCGCCGGCATCCGAGCGGACGAGGCGCGTAACGAAGTGCACTGACCCGACGACTATCCGAGCGTGCCTCCCGAAACGGCGGCGCACCGACCTCGCTGACCGCAACCCCCGACTGCGGTCAGCGAGGTCGACACATCAGCGCGACAGATGCTTCGCGCTAGCCGCTTTCGGCGTCACGCTTGGCGAACGCCAGTTGCATTTCCCAGCCCTCGATATTGCCTTCGTAGGCGGCCGCGCGGCGCTCGGCATTCGGGTACAAGGCGGCGAATCCGGTCTCGACGACGCGGAGGAGCGTGCCACCGTCCCGCTCCGACAGGAAGAACTCGACCAGGGTGGACGTGCCCTCCACGAGCGGCTGCGCGGGATCGTCTCCCCCACGGAACGAGACGTAGTGCGGTGCGTCGGACGTGACGGGAAGTATCGGGAAGCGCCCGTACGGGGGAAAGTCCACGACGAAGACGTCGCCTTCGCGTGTGGTAGTCGTCTTGCCGGGTTCGCCGTCGCCGATGAACCAGCCGGGTTCACTCACCAGCCGGAACACCCGCTCGATGGGGGCGTCGATCTGAATCTCGCGCTCGATCCTGTCCTGGGATGCGTCCGGAACGCTCATGTCATCCTCACCTCTCGACAATGTGCTACCTCACGGTTGCACATCGGCGGCCATTTGCGCAACCGTCAGGTTGCACTAGCGGGGGTGGGGGCAGGAAAGACGCGTCCGGGCGCCCGCCAGTCGCCGGAAGGCGATGGGGCGGGCACCCGGGGAACGTGTCAGCTGAAGTGCGCCAGCAGGGCGTCGCGCTGACGGTCGCCGAGGCCACGGAGGCGGCGCGTCGGAGCGATCTCCAGGTTGGCCATGATCTCCTGGGCCTTCACCTTGCCGATCTTCGGCAGGGCTTCCAGAATGGCGCTGACCTTGGTCTTTCCGATGATGTCATCGACATCGGCCTTGGAAAGGACCTGCTTGAGGGTGATGTCACCGGACTTGAGCTTGTCCTTGAGCTCTGCGCGTGCCTTACGAGCGGCGGCGGCCTTCTCGAGAGCTGCTGCCCGCTGTTCGTCAGTGAGCTGGGGAAGTGCCACGATGTCTCCTTCATTCGGGGTACGTATCGAACACCGTAGCGAGAGAACCGCTACTTCACCGCATCCATCGGACGTGTCGCGGATCCTGTCCGATTCGACACGCCCCGCTCACGGGTCCGACGGCGCCGAAAATACCAGGACGCGGGCCGTGCGCTGTGTCATGCTCGACGTGTCCGATCGGTTCAGTTCACACGTCGAGTTCAGGAAGGACGTAGCGATGCGCGCACTGCCCACAGCCCACGCAACCCGGTTGCAGCCGTCACGCACGGGCATCGCCTCCTCCTTCCCCGTCGGCAGGCAAGGCGAACGCGGGATCATGCCCGCCCCGAAGACCCACCGCACCGCCCGCCACGCCTGACTCGACTTCCGTCGGCCGGCGTGCCCCCACCGCCGCGAACCGACAGAACCGAGATCTCCCGTGAGGCACTTCTCCCGTAACCCACCCGGCAGCACCCTCGACGCGCGCAACTGGTCGCGTGCGGATGTGCTGGTCCTCAATGTGACGTACGAGGCCCTCTGTGAGATTCCCGCCGAGCGCGCCGTCGTGCTGATCAGTGTCGGTGCGGCCGAGACGGTCGCGGATCGGGAGCCGCCGTTCCCGATCCGCTCGCAGCACGTCGAGATCAGCCTGCCGCAGACCATCCGACTGCTGCGTTACGTCTACGTCCCGCACTCCGTGCTGGTGACCGACAGCAGCCGCGCGACGTTCGCGGGCGTGTTCCGCCGCGACCGCAATCGTTGCGGCTACTGCGCCGAGCCTGTCGCGACGACCATCGACCACGTGCTGCCGAGGAGCCGCGGTGGCCCGAACACCTGGGCCAACCTCGTGGCCTGCTGCGTCCCCTGCAACCAGAGGAAGGCCGACCGCACACCGGAGGAGGCGGGAATGCCGCTCCTCTGGGAGCCGAAGGCGCCCCGGCACATCGAGAAGGCGCAGCGGCAGATCTGGAGGGATCTCGCGGCGGTCTGACCGCGAGACCCCCGCACCCGCCTCCACCCGACCGACCTTCTCCCAGGAAGGGGAGATTTCCCGATGACCGACGTCCTGGACACGACCCTGTCCACCCTGCTGCCTGCCTCCGACGACCCCGCGGGCTGGGTCGACGCCGCGTGTCGCGCCGACCCCGAGCCGGACCGGTGGTTCCCGTTCCCGACCGAGGATTTCGCGTACGCGCGCGACGTGTGTCATCACTGCCCACTGCGGACGCGCTGCGAGCTGTTCGCCAGGGCCACCGGCCAGTCCGGCGTGTGGGGTGGCAAGGAATTCGATCGGGGTCGCGAGAAGCGGGCGTGACTCCGCCTCGGCGCGGCCCCGGTCCGCCGGCTACCGGCCCAGGATCTCGGGCAGCGCGACGTCCTCGCCCCGCACGTGCTCGGAGAGGAACGAGAGCACGACCTGGTACCAGACCTTCGCGTTCTGCGGGGTGAGGATCCAGTGGTTCTCGTCCGGGAAGTAGAGGAAGCGGTGTTCGGTGCGACCCTCGTCGTCCGCGGGCAACCCCGACTCGGACAGCAGCTCGAACCACAGCCGCAGCCCGTCACCGATCGGAACGCGAAAGTCCTTGTCGCCGTGGATGACCAGCATGGGGGTCACGATGTCCGCGACGTACAGGTGCGGCGAGTTCTCCACCGCCATCTCGGGCGTCATCTCCCGCTGCCAGTACCAGGCGGCATCGGTGGTGGGGCCGAACTGGTCCAGCGCCCACAGGCTGGCGTGGGTGACGATCGCCTTGAACCGGTCGGTGTGTCCGGCGATCCAGTTGGCCATGTAACCGCCGAACGATCCGCCCATCGCCGCGGTGCGCTTGTCGTCGATCTCCGGCAGTGCCACCGCGGCGTCGGTGATCGCCATGAGATCGGTGAACGGGGCCTTGCCCCACTTACCCCAGCCCCGCTCGACGAACTCCTGCCCGTAGCCGGTGGACAACGCCGGATCGGGCAGCAGCACGGCGTATCCCCGCGCCACGAGCAGCCACGGGTTCCATCGCCACGACCAGGTGTTCCACGACCCCAGGGGGCCGCCGTGCACCCACAGCGCGAGAGGAACCGGCGCGTGGGCGGAGGCGCCGGTCGGCACCGCGAGCCACGCGCGCACCGCGGCGCCGTCGGCGGCAACCGTCTCGACCTCCGTCAGCGTCCCCGGCAACTCGGGGAGGTCGGCGGGCGCCTTCAGCAGTGAGACGGCGCCGGAGGTGATGTCGATGCGCACCGGGTGCGGCGGCGCCGCGTACGACGCCCGCAGCGCGAACACCGTCGACCCGTCGGGGGCGACCTGCAGGTCGGTGTACGCGCAGTCGTCGGTCGTCACCCGAGTGGGGTCCGCGCCGTCACGGAGCAGGAAGATCGGCGCGCGCCCGCGGTCGTCAGCGGTGACGAGGAGCCCCGACCCGTCGGACAGCCAGACCACGGACGTGGCCCACCGGTCCCACCCCGGCGCCACCTCCGAGACGGTGCCACTGTCGAAGCTGTAGCGGTGCAGCGTGAATCGCGGCGCGGAGTCGGGTGTCGCATGTGATTCCCGCATGAACACGACGTGCCGTCCGTCCGGGGAGATCACCGGGTCCGACAGATCGGCGTCGGCGTCGTCGACGAGGATCGTGCGCGCCCCCGTCTCCGTGTCGATGCGCACGAGGATGTTCCGGATCGACGCCAGCGGACCGGAAACCGTCCACGACGTCACGACGAAGGCGCCGTCGTCGCTCAGCGCGTAGTTCGCCTCCCGCAGCGCCGGACCCGGCATCGGGGTGAGGTCGGTCAGCTCCGGCTCCTGCCCGTTCTCCGCGAGCGCGTCCAGTGAGGCGGACAGGAGGTGGGGCACGTCGGGACCGAGATCGTGGTCCCAATAGCGGATCGGGTAGCCCGTGTGCAGGATCGCCGAGACCTTCTTCTCCTTGCGCTCGGTGCGCACCCGCTCGTCGTCGGCGGACTCCCCGGATCTCCCGAGAACCCCGGTGGTGACGACGACCCGCGGCGCGCACCGTGCGGCGCGGACCCCGGTGATGCCGCCGCCGCGGCGCGCGACGACCACCGCCTCGCCGCCCCGCGCGGGCAGCCGCCACAGGTCGTCGGGAAGGTCGTCCTCGTCCTGCGTCGGACGGGAGGACGTGAAGAGGAGATCGCCGTCGCTGGTGAACGTCGGGTTGGACTCCCCGCTGCGGCCACGGGTGAGCCGGCGGGCCGCGAACCCGCCGGTGGGATCGACCTCCCACAACGCGGTGACGTACTTCGTCGCCTTCTCGTCGAGCGTCGACTGCGCGACGACCAGCCTTCGCCCGTCCGCGGACAGCGCGAGGCCGCCGACGCGGCCGAGCGCGAGGTAGTCGTCGAGGTCGTCGAAAGGAGTTCCGGCGTGGAGTTCAGGAATCGCGGTCACGAGTCGTTGGTATCACGAACCGCGCTCACACCGTCGGACATCCGCGTCTCAGACGAGCAGGGGCGCGACCCGCGGCGGGATCTCGTTCAACGCGTACGGCAGGCTCAATACGGTGCTCCACGCCATCGCCTCGGCAGCGGCGTCCTCGAGCGTGATCGTGCGGCCGGCCTTCACCACGTCGAGTTCCTGATAGATCGGCGTCTTGTCGAGTTCCGCGCGCAGCTTGTCGCCGTAACCGCCGCCTGCGTACCAGACGAGGAGATCGACGTTCGCGAGCGACAGCTGCTCCGTGCTGATCTCGGCGAAGTTGCCGGTGATCTGCTCCGTCACAGCGGGATTGACGAAGCCGAGTTCGGTGAAGAAGCGGACCTTCGGGTCCTCCGGACCGTACACACCGAATTGCCCGGGACCCTTGAGCGCGCCGACGAGGACGGTCTTTCCCGCGAATGCCGGGTTGGCGGCCCGGACGTCATCGAACTGCGTCTCGACGGAGGACACGAGCTCGGCAGCCTTGTCCTTCTTGCCGAGCGTCTCGCCGAGAATCCTCGTCTGGTCCTGCCACGGGACGCCGAAGTCGGCGAACTCCTTTGGCTGCGCGACCGTCGGCGCGATGGCGCTCAGCTTGTCGTACTGGGCCTGGGTGAGGCCGGAGTAGGTACCGACCACCAGATCCGGGGCGACCGTCGCGACCTTCTCGAAATCGATGTTGGTCGACGCCGTGCCCACGATCTCGGGCTGCGCGTCGCCGAGGAGGTCCTGCGCCCACGGCCACACGCCGTAGGGGTAGTCGCCGTACCAGTCGAACGTGCCTGCCAGCGCGCCGCCGAGCGCGAGGATCGTGTCCTGGTCGTTGTAGCCCACGCTGACGATGCGCTGCGGGTCGGTCGGCACCTGGGTCTCGCCGTACTTGTGGGCGATGACCGGGCCGGACGACTCACTGCCGGAGCCGTCGCCGTCCGAGCTGCTGCAGGCCGCGGCGAACGCGAGCAGCGCTCCCCCGGTGCCCACGAGGAATCCGCGTCGGCTCAGGCCGATCCTCTGTTGACCCACGTTCATGCGGCGACCCTCTCGTCTACCAGGTACTACGATCCACTTAGGTAAGGCTTGCCGAGCTTAGCCTAAGGGGTCGCGCGGACGGGGTTCGCGCCACATCGCCCACAGCGTCGGCCCGCCGTCCGGGATCCGGATCTCGCCGGTGACGTCGAAGCCGAACCGCTGGTAGTAGGAGATGTTGTCTTCCTTGCTCGACTCCAGATATGCCGGGAGCCCCTCGGCATCACATCGGTCCAGCCGCGACCGCAACAGCGCCTTCCCGTAACCGCCGCCCCGTCCCGCGTTGGACGTCCCGATCGTCGCCAGATACCAGTGCACGGGATCGACCGGGTGTGCGTCCTCGACGGTTCCGCTCACCGCGGCCCCGACGCCCAGCCGCGAGCCGAACGCGCGGACCAGCCCCGGCAGGCTGAGGAGCGACGACAACGTCGACTGCTTCCAGCCGCCGGGCGGATCCCACATCGCGGCCCCGCGGACCACGCCGTCGCCGTCCTCGGCCAGTTCGGCTCCGCCCCCGGCCAGATGGTGATGGCGGATCTCCACCGCGAACAGTCGCGGCAGGCCGCGCCGCCTGCGCTCGGGATCTGGCCACATCCACACCATCACGGGGTCGTCGAAGAACGCGTCGGCCAGGACGCGCGCCAGTTCGGGGATGTCGGATCCGGTCGCCGCTCGCACGCTCACACCCATGTCCAGAGGGTACGGGCACACCAGGCGGGCGCGCCGGAACGACTGGCCGTCGCGCCCGGTTCGGGGCCACTATGGACCCATGACCCGCCCCTCGTCCGCACGCAGTCCGCTCGAATCCGGCGGCAGGTGATGGGCCGCGTCACCGCGCGACGCCCGGTCGTCCGCATCACCGAGCACGGAACAACACGCAGACCCGATTCGCTGGCCGTCGAGGAACCCCTCGAGATCCGGGTCGGCGGCCGTTCGCTGTCGGTGACGATGCGCACGCCGGGCGACGACATCGATCTGGTGCACGGATTCCTGCTGACCGAGGGCATCGTCGAGAGCCGCGACGACGTGTCCGTCGCCCGCTACTGCGACGGCGTAGACGAGAGCGGAGCCAACACGTACAACGTGCTCGACGTGGTTCTGGCCGAGGGCGTCCCGGCGCCGGGTGAACCGGAACGCCGGTTCGTCACCTCGTCGGCCTGCGGAGTGTGCGGCAAGGCGTCGCTCGACCAGGTCCGGACACGGTCACGATTCCCCTTGTCCGGCAACGACTTGTCCGTGACCGCGGCCACCCTGTCGTCGATGCCGGCCACCCTGCGGTCGGGTCAGCGCATCTTCGATTCGACGGGCGGACTGCATGCCGCGGGCCTGTTCACCCCCGACGGCGCACTCGTCGCGCTGCGGGAGGACGTCGGCAGGCACAACGCCGTCGACAAGGTGCTGGGGTGGGCGCTGACACAGGATCGGGTGCCGCTGTCGGGCAGCGTTCTCCTCGTCAGCGGGCGCGCATCCTTCGAACTGGTGCAGAAGTCCGTGATGGCGGGGGTACCGATGCTCGGCGCGGTGTCGGCGCCGTCCTCGCTGGCCGTCGACCTGGCACTGGAATCCGGCACGACGCTCGTCGGCTTCCTCCGTGGGGAGTCGATGAACGTCTATGCCGGAGCCCAGCGCGTGAAGACCGGGGCCTGAGCGGGCGTTTCTAGACGGTGGCGTCGACAAGGAGCGTCGCGCCGGTGGCCGCCTGGACGTCCTCGACGCTGTGGCCGGGAGCGGTCTCGACGAGCCGCAGGCCGTCGGGAGTGACGTCGATGACGGCGAGATCGGTGACGATCTTCTGCACGCAGCGCTTGCCGGTGTACGGCAGCGTGCACTCCTCGAGGATCTTGTGCTCACCCTTCTTGGTGACGTGATCCATCATCACGATGACCTTGCCCGCGCCGTGGACGAGGTCCATCGCGCCGCCCATGCCCTTGACCATGGCGCCCGGGACCATCCAGTTGGACAGGTCTCCGTGGCTGCTGACCTGCATGGCGCCGAGAACGGCCACGTCGACGCTGCCGCCGCGGATCATCGAGAAGGAGTCGGAGGAGGAGAAGAACGCGCCGCCGGGGACCACCGTGATGGTCTCCTTGCCCGCGTTGATCAGTTCGGGGTCGACCTCGTCGTCCGTCGGGTACGGCCCGACGCCGAGGATGCCGTTCTCCGAATGCAGGATGACGTCCTTGCCGGCCGGGATGTGACCGGGGATGAGGGTGGGCATGCCGATGCCGAGGTTCACATACTGCCCATCCTCGAGTTCGGCCGCGACCCGGGCCGCCATCTCGTCACGCGTCCAGCTCATGCCCGTACCGTCCTGTTCTCGATTCCCGTTTCCTGCTTGCCGACCTCGACCACACGCTGGACGAAGATGCCGGGGGTGTGCACCTCGGCGGGGTCGATCTCGCCGGGCTCGACGAGGTACTCGACCTGCGCGATGGTGATGCGACCGGCGCCGGCGGCGTCCGGGTTGAAGTTGCGGGCCGTCTCCCGGTACACGAGGTTGCCGAGGCGGTCACCCTTCCATGCATGGACCAGCGCGAAGTCGGTGCGGATGGCGCGTTCGAGGACGAAGGCCTCCCCGTCGAACTCGCGCGTCTCCTTGGGCTTGCTCGCCACCGCGATGCCGCCCTGGCCGTCGTAGCGGATCGGCAGACCGCCGTCGGCGACCTGCGTCCCGACACCGGCGGGGGTGTAGAAGGCGGGGATGCCCGCTCCCCCGGCGCGCATGCGCTCGGCCAGCGTGCCCTGCGGAGTGAGCTCGACCTCGAGCTCTCCGCTGAGGTACTGCCGCGCGAATTCCTTGTTCGCGCCGACGTACGAGCTGATCGTGCGCCGGATCCGGTGCTGCTCGAGGAGCAGACCCAGACCGAAACCGTCGGTGCCGCAGTTGTTGCTGACCGTCTCGAGGTCGGTCGCACCTTGTGCGAGGAGGGCGTCGATGAGGACCGAGGGGATGCCGACGAGGCCGAAGCCGCCCACCGCGAGGGACGCTCCGTCGGGGACATCGGCAACGGCCTCGGCCGCCGTTGCGAAGACTTTGTTGACCATGTGACCCAGGCTACCGCAAAATGTTCGAGTAGTGAACACCCATCCACATTGCGAACAAATTGCGCCCCGCCTGTTGGCCCCATCACAGAACGCGACTACTATGTGCGAATAGCGGCCGACTGTTCACATCGAGAACGTGAGGATCTTTTTCCATGCTGCATCTGCCAGCCCACCACCACGCCGGGCACGAAGCGAATGCCCCGCTGCTGTTCCCCGAGTACAAGACGACTCGGCTGCGCAGCCCCAAGAACGACCTGATC
The DNA here is from genome assembly GCF_030056915.1 of Rhodococcus sp. IEGM 1307. NCBI lineage: Bacteria > Bacillati > Actinomycetota > Actinomycetes > Mycobacteriales > Nocardiaceae > Rhodococcus > Rhodococcus sp. IEGM 1307. The sequence goes on along the minus strand of NZ_JASHKW010000011.1, from coordinate 148,780 downwards.
CTGGTCCCGCAGCGACTCGGCGAGATCACCGGTCCGGTCTTCGGCGACGCCGACATCGCCAAGGGTGAGAACGACATGACCCACGCCAACGGCGGCGAGGCCCAGGGACAGCGCATCATCGTCCACGGCCGCGTCCTCGACAGCGCGGGCAAACCCATCCCCGACACCCTCATCGAGGTGTGGCAGGCCAACGCCGGAGGCCGCTACCGCCACAAGATGGACTCCTGGCCGGCCCCGCTCGACCCCCACTTCAACGGTGTCGCCCGCTGCCTGACCGACAAGCAGGGCCACTACGAGTTCACGACGATCAAGCCGGGCGCGTACCCGTGGGGCAACCACCACAACGCGTGGCGTCCCGCGCACATCCACTTCTCCCTCTTCGGTCAGGCGTTCACCCAGCGCCTGGTCACGCAGATGTACTTCCCGGACGATCCGTTCTTCTTCCAGGACCCGATCTACAACTCGGTGCCCGAAGCCGCCCGCGAGCGGATGATCAGCACATTCGACTACGACCAGACCCGCGAGAACTGGGCCGTCGGCTTCAAGTTCGACATCGTCCTGCGCGGTCAGGACGCCACCCCGTTCGAGGAGGGCCACTGATGATCGACACCCAGAACCCCGACGCCCCGCGCTACCCGGTCCTCGCCAAGAGCCAGGACCAGGTGCCGTTCGGTGTCACCCCGTCCCAGACCGTCGGCCCGTACGTCCACATCGGCCTCTTCCCGACGTGGGAGAACAGCGGCGACGCCGTCCCCGAGGATGCGCCGGGACGAATCGACGTGTCCTTCAACGTCATCGACGGCGCCGGTCAGCCCATCGGCGACGCGATGATCGAAACCTGGCAGGCAGATGCCGCGGGCCGGTTCAACAGCCCGACCGATCCCCGCGGTGCCGCCGAGGCGACCCCCGCCGGCTTCCGCAGCCTGGCCCGCGTGTTCGCCGACGAGAGCGGCACGATCGTGGTGCACACGGTCAAGCCGGGCGCACTTCCCGCCGAGGACGGCGCCGTCGAGGCCCCGCACATCAACGTCGGACTGTTCGCCCGCGGCATGCTCGAGCGGCTGTACACGCGGCTCTACTTCCCCGAGGACACGGACGCGCACGCATCGGACCCCGTGCTCTCCGCCGTCCCGGAAGCCGACCGCCCCAAGCTGATCGCGGAGAAGACGGATCGCGGATACCACCTGACGATCCACGTGCAGAACACAGAAGGACGGGAAACCCCGTTCTTCGCGCTGTAACCGGTCACAACCCAGAAAGGTGTCGCGCGTGAACTCTCCGGAGCCTTCCCGGGGTGCCCTGTTCGATCCGACGTTCGGTGCCGGCGAGTTGTCGGCACTGCTCTCGGACCGGGCGTGGGTCACCGCGATGGTCGAGGTCGAGGCCGCACTGGCCCGGGCGGAAGCGAAATGCGACGTCATCCCCGCCGCGTCCGCCGACGCCATTTCGTCGGTGTTCGCGCGCGTCGTCGCCGAGGGCTCCGTGGATGTCGGTGCCCTCGGCGAGGCGGCCGCAGCGGGCGGCAATCCCGTGATCCCGCTGGTAAAACTGCTCCGCGGCGAGGTCACGGCCGCCGATCTCGGGGTGCCCGGAAGCCACGTGCACAAGGGCGCCACGAGTCAGGACATCCTCGACACCGCCCTGATGCTGCTGTGCCGCCGGTCGGGTGCGCACATCCTGGCGTCCCTCGACGAGGCGGTGCTGTGCGCCGAGGCGCTCGCACGGGCCCAGCGCGACACCCCCATCGCCGGCCGCACACTCGGCCAGCAGGCCCTCCCCACCACGTTCGGCGTACTCGCCGCGGGGTGGATGACGGCGTTGCACAGGGCTTCCCGCGCGCTGTTCGACGCACTGGACGGCCTGCCCGTGCAACTGGGAGGTGCGGCCGGCACGTCCGCTGCGCTCTACCCGCACGGCCTCGACGTCGCCGACGTGCTCGCCGACGAGCTCGGGCTGGCACGTCAGGACGTGCCCTGGCACACCGATCGCACCCGCATCGCACTGCTCGCGTCGGCGCTCGGAACGGCCGCGGGCGCGGTGTCCAAGATCGCCACCGACCTCGTGTTCCTGTCGTCCACCGAGGTCGGCGAGGTCAGCGAAGGGTCACCCGGCGGTTCGTCGGCCATGCCACACAAGCGCAATCCGGTGGCCGCGATCGCGGCCCGCGCCGCGTCCCGCCGCACCCCGGGACTCGTCGCGACGATCCTCGGCTCGATGGATCACGAGCAGCAGCGCGCCGCGGGCGCCTGGCACGCCGAGTGGGAAACGCTCACGGACCTGCTGCGTCTCACCGGCGGAGCCGTCGCGCGCATCGCCGACTCGCTCGGTGGGCTGAACGTTCACCCCGACGCGATGGCCCGCAACCTCGACATCACCGGTGGCCTGCTCCTCGCGGAACGCGTCACCGGCGCCCTGTCCGCCCGCACCGACAACGCGCGCGACCTCGTCACCGCCGCGTGCGAGACCGGACACCCCCTCGACGAGGATCCGGGGCTCCTCCAGTACCTGCAGGCGGACGAGATCCGCGCCCTGCTCGACCCCGCCGGATACCTCGGCCACGCCCACGACATCGTCGACCGCGCACTGGAGACAGTGGCCCGCGGCCGGGAAGGAACGCGATGACAGTCGCACTCGCACACGAAATCTCCGGACCCCGAAGCGGCGCGGCGGACGCCCCCGTCGTCGTCCTGCTCGGATCGCTCGGCTCCAACCGGTCCATGTGGGACCCGCAGATCGCGGCCCTGTCCGACGAATGCCGGGTGGTCGCCGTCGATCAACGCGGCCACGGCGAATCGCCGGCACCGGACGGTCCGTACTCCGTCCGCGACCTGTCCGAGGACGTCCTCGCCCTGCTCGACTCGCTCGGCGTGGACGCCGCCCACTTCGTCGGACTGTCCATGGGCGGGGCGATCGCCCAGTGGCTCGGCGCGCACGCTCCGCGCCGGGTGCTGTCGCTGTCGCTGCTGTGCACCGCCGCGAAATTCGGTGAACCGCAGGCATGGATCGAGCGGGCCGCGGCATCACGCACCGACGGTCCGGAGTCGCTCGCGGATGCCGTTGTCGCACGGTGGTTCAGCGAGGGGCTCGCCAAACGTGATCCGGAATTCGTCCGGCACTACCGCGAAATGATCGCGTCGACGTCCCCCGAGGGATACGCCGCGTGCTGCGACGCCCTCGCCGACTGGGAGTTCACTGCCGACCTGTCCCGCATCAGCGCACCGACACTGGTGATCGCGGGCGAGGAGGATCCGTCCACCCCGCCGTCGGTCATGCAGATCCTCGCGGACGGCATCACCGGTGCCCGGTTCGAGGTGCTCTCCCCCGCCGCCCACGTCGCGAACCTCGAGCAGGCAGGTGCCGTGACGGCGCTGCTGCGCGAACACATCGTCGGCGGCGGGTACGCGCGCGGACGTCGCGCCGCGCACGCACAGGGAATGACGGTGCGACGCTCGGTACTCGGCGACGCGCACGTGGACCGCTCCGTGGCGGGAACCACCGACTTCACGGCACCGTTCCAGGACTTCATCACCCGCACCGCGTGGGGCGACATCTGGTCGCGCCCCGGGCTGGACCACGAGTTGCGGCGACTGCTCACGATCGCCGTTCTCACCGCGGTGGGCAACGAGCACGAACTCGACATGCACATCCGCGCCGCCCTCCGCGCGGGTGTCGACGCCGACACCATCGGTGAGGTGCTCCTCCACACCGCCGTCTACGCCGGTGTGCCCAACAGCAATCTCGGTTTCGCACTCGGCAAACAGGCCCTCGCCGACCTGTCCTCCACCGGCACCGGGCCCACGGAGGAGAATTCGCAGACATGACCGCTACCGAACCGACGGAGAAGATCCTCCCGTCCCCCGACTACGTGCAGTCGCTGGCCCGAGGCCTCGCCGTGATCCGCTGCTTCGACAACCGGAATCAGCGGCGCACGCTCAGTGACGTCGCCCGCGCCACCGACCTGACCCGCGCCACCGCACGCCGATTTCTGCTCACCCTCGTCGAGCTCGGCTACGTGGCCACGGACGGTTCCGCGTTCTGGCTCACCCCGCGGGTTCTCGAACTCGGATACAGCTACCTGTCGAGCCTGTCGCTGCCGGAGGTCGCGCAGCCGCACCTCGAGAGGCTGAGCCACAAGGTGCACGAGTCGTCGTCGGTGTCGATCCTCGACGGCGCCGACATCGTGTACGTGGCCCGCGTGCCCGTCAGCCGGATCATGACGGTGGGCATCACCATCGGCACCCGGCTCCCCGCGTACGCCACCTCGATGGGCCGGGTCCTGCTGGCGGGACTGCCCGACGACGAACTCGACGCGTACCTCGAGAAGCTCGACATCCAGCGGCTCACCGAACGCACGATCACGGCCCGTGACGAGCTGAAAGCTGCGATTCTCGCCGTTCGCGCGGACGGTATCTGCGTTCTCGACCAGGAACTCGAGGCAGGCCTGCGGTCGATGGCCGCCCCGATCCGGGGCGCCTCCGGGCTGACCGTCGCCGCGGTGAACATCTCCACTCCGGCCGCGCGATACAGCCTCGAGGATCTGCATTCCGATCTCATCCCGTCGCTGCGGGTCACCGCAACCGACATCGAACAGGACCTCGCCACCGTCAATCGCTGACGCAGTGCCCGAGGAAACTTCATGAAAGGTCTTTCCATGCGTGACGTCGTCATCTGCGAGCCCCTGCGAACGCCGGTCGGGCGCTTCGGCGGAGTGTTCAAGGACATCACCCCGCAGAGCCTCGCGGCCACCGTCATCACGGCGCTCGTCGAACGCACCGGCATCGAGGGCAGCCAGATCGACGACGTCATCCTGGGCCAGGCGTCCCCGGGCGGGGAAGCCCCGGCCATCGGCCGGATCGCGGCCCTCGACGCCGGACTCGGCATCGACGTCCCCGGCATGCAGGTGGATCGCCGCTGCGGGTCCGGTCTGCAAGCGGTCATCACCGCCGTGCTGCAGGTGGCGTCCGGCGGCAACGACCTCGTCCTCGCCGGTGGCGCCGAATCCATGAGCCAGACCGAGTTCTACACGAACCCGAACATCCGCTGGGGCGTCAAGGGCGAAGGGGTCCAACTCGCGGACCGGCTCGCCCGCGCCCGCGTCACCGCCGGCGGCGCGAACTTCCCCGTGCCCGGCGGCATGATCGAGACCGCCGAGAACCTTCGCGCCGAGTTCGACATCAGCCGTGAGGACCAGGACGCGCTCGCCGTGCAATCGCACCAGCGTGCCGTCGCCGCGCAGGAATCGGGCCGCTTCGCCGAGGAGATCGTCGGAGTGACGGTGCCGCAACGCAAGTCGGACCCGCTCGTAGTCGACAAGGACGAGCACCCGCGCGCAGACACCACGGTGGAGTCCCTGTCGAAGCTCCGTGCCATCCGCTCCAAGATCGACTCCGCCTCCACCGTCACCGCCGGCAACGCCAGCGGGCAGAACGACGGTGCCGCCGTGTGCATCGTGACGACCGCCGAGAAGGCGAAGGAACTCGGGCTGAAGCCCCTCGCCCGCATGGCGTCCTGGGCCGTGGCCGGCGTCCCGCCGCGCACCATGGGCATCGGCCCGGTGCCCGCCACGGAGAAGGCCCTCGGTCAGCTCGGACTGTCGCTGTCCGACATGGGTGTCATCGAACTGAACGAGGCCTTCGCCGCGCAGACCCTCGCCGTCCTCCGCAGCTGGGACCTCGACCCCACCGACGAACGCCTCAACCCCAACGGATCCGGCATCTCCCTCGGACACCCTGTCGGTGCCACCGGCGGCCGTATTCTCGCCACCCTCCTGCGGGAGATGGACCGTCGCGAATCCCGCTACGGCCTCGAGACCATGTGCATCGGCGGCGGCCAGGGACTGGCTGCGGTGTTCGAGCGGGTCTGATCCAGAAACGCGGGTCGGTCGTCAGGCCAGCGCACCCACGACACCCTCAGCGGTCTCGAGCAACCTGCCCGAGGCCGCGAGGGTGACCGCGGCCTCGATCTCCGGCGCGAGGTGAGGATCGGTCCCCGGTCCGGCGACGTGCTCACGGATCGTGTCCCGCACCGCACCCGTCGCCGGCGACGGCGCCAGCGGGGCACGCAGGTCGAGCGCACGAGCGGCCGTCAACGCCTCGATCGCGAGCACCCGGGTCAGTCCGTCGATCGCCCGGCGCAGCTTCCGGGCCGCCGACCACCCCATCGACACGTGATCCTCCTGCATCGCCGACGACGGAATCGAGTCCACACTCGCCGGCGCCGCCAGCCGCTTCAGCTCCGAGACGATCGCGGCCTGGGTGTACTGGGCGATCATGTGGCCGCTGTCCACCCCGGGGTCGTCGGCCAGGAACGGGGGTAGCCCGTGATTGCGGGCGACGTCGAGGAAGCGGTCGGTGCGACGCTCACTCATGCTCGCCACATCCGCGACGACGATCGCCAGAAAGTCCAGCACGTACCCGACCGGCGCCCCGTGGAAATTGCCGTTCGACTCCACCCGCCCGTCCAGCGTCACCACCGGATTGTCGACGGCGCTCGCCAGTTCCCACGACGCCACCCGCTCGGCGTGCGCGAGCGTGTCCCGCGCCGCCCCGGCCACCTGCGGTGCGCACCGCAACGAGTAGGCGTCCTGCACCACCGTGCACTCCGGCCCCGCATGGCTGGCGACGATGGCTGAACCCGCGAGCAACCGCGTCATGTTGTCCGCAGCAGCCGCCTGTCCGGGATGCGGCCGGAGCGCCTGCAGGTCCGGGGCGAACACCTTGTCGGTGCCGAGCAAACCCTCCACACTCATCGCCGCCGTGACGTCGGCCAGACGCAGCAGCCCGTGCAGGTCCTCGCACGCCAGCACCAGCATGCCGAGCATGCCGTCCGTGCCGTTGATCAAGGCCAGCCCCTCCTTCTCCTCGAGCACGACGGGTTCGATTCCGGCGGCGGACATCGCCTCTCGCGCCTGCATCTGCGCCCCGTCCGCATCCCGCACCGTGCCCTCACCGATCACCGCGAGCGCGACATGGGCCAGCGGCGCCAGATCACCCGAGCACCCAAGGCTCCCGTATTCGTGGACCACCGGCGTGATGCCGGCCGACAGGAGCGACGCGTAAACCTGCGCGACCTCTGGGCGCACCCCCGTGCGCCCGGTGGCCAGGGTCGACAGGCGCAACAACATCAACGCCCGCACCACTTCCCGCTCGACCCCGGGACCCGACCCTGCCGCGTGCGAGCGAATCAGGCTGCGCTGCAATCGGGCACGCAATGGAAGCGGAATGTGCCGGGTCGCGAGGGCCCCGAACCCGGTGGACACTCCGTAGACGGGCTTCGGATCCTCCGCGAGATCCTTGATGCGCCGACGTGACTCGCTCATCGCAAGGAGCGCGTCTTCGGACAGCGTCACGGCGGCGCCTCGGCGAGCGACACTCAGCACCTGCTCCGGTGTGACAGCTCCGACGCCGAGTACGACGGTCTCCTCGGCTCGTGCACAGTCGTCTCCGTGACGCGCAACGGTATCGATGCTCATACTTCTTCTTCCCTTCGGAGGTGTGGATTCTGGATGCGGTCGAGCAGTCGTGTGCGCTGATCTCGATCGAGGGCGAGTTCCGCCCCGACCGCTGCCATCGCCAGTGCCCCGTCCAGTACCGCTTCGTCGGCGGACGGGGACGTGCCGTGCAGTGCGAACTCGGCCGTGTGGTGTGCGGCATCACCGACGTCGTACCCGATGGTCGGGTGGATGGCGGGTAGCACGTGGGAGACGTTCCCCATGTCCGTCGACGCGATGTGGTCGCCCGCCCGGGACAGGGCGCTCCGGCCGCGGGTGCCGATCGCCCGGGAGTATGCGCGGGTCATGAAATCGTCCTGCCGTAATTCCGCGAAGTCCTCGCCACAGGGTGTGATGGTGACGTCCGTGCCCGTTGCGAGGGCACCGGCTTCGAGACACGCTCGCACTCTCGCCTGCACCTGCCGGAGCTTGGCCGTCGAGGTCGCTCGAATCTCCACTGCCACCCGGGCATTCGACGGAATCACATTGCACGCCTGCCCGCCGTCGGTGACGATGATCGATACGACGAGGCCGGGCTCGAGTTGCTGACGCAGGAGTCCTACGGCGTTGTACGCCACGGCCACCGCGTCGAGCGCGTTGGCGCCCAGCCACGGGGCGGTCGCGGCGTGCGAGGACCTACCCATATATTCGGCCGTCCACTGGCTCATCGCCAGGGAGGATCCGCCCACCTCGTCTCGCCCGCCCGCGTGCACCATCATGGCGGCGGCGACATCGTCGAATACGCCGGCTCGCAGAAGGATGGCCTTCCCGCCGCCCGCTTCCTCGGCAGGGGTTCCCACGAGCTTGACCCGGACATCCAGGGAGTCCGCCACCTCCGCCAACGCGATTGCCGCACCCACCGCGGCGGCGCCGTTGACGTTGTGCCCACACGCATGGCCGATCTCGGGAAGCGCGTCGTATTCGGCGCAGAAGCCGATGGTGAGGGCGCCGGTACCCTTGGTCGCGACGAAGGCCGTCGCCAGGCCCCCGACGCCGTGCGCCGTCTCGAACCCGGCACCTTCCGCGAGGTCGATGATCTTGGATACCGATCGATGTTCCTCGAATGCCAGTTCCGGCTCGTGATGGAGGCTGTGGCTCAGGGTGATCAGTGCGCCCGACCAGGTCTCCACACAGGACTCGATCTTCGCCGCAACATCGGCTGGGACGAGCGTACTTCGGTCCGTCATGAGAGGTCCGCCCCCTTCCGGTAGCACAGTCCGAGGCCGGCCCCCACGAGTGCGACCGCTGCACACACGCACCACAACCACACGTAGGACTGCAACGTGACCCCCGCGGAAGTGCTGGTCGCGGACAGGATTGCGCCGACTGTGGCCGCTCCGATCGCCGCACCCATCGAGAGCGCGAGTTCGTTGATCCCCGCCGCCATGGCGGTCTCGCGGTCGGGTACCGATTCGACGCACAGTGCGCGCGTCGAGGCCTGATAGCCGCCGAAACCGACGCCGAGCAGAGCGATGGCGGCGAGATACTGGGGCGCCGTCGAATGCCAGAGGAGCAGACTGCCGAACGAGGCTGCGATCAGGGCGCCCGAAAGGGCAAGTGTCTGCCGTTCGCCGAGCCTGCGAAGCATCGTCGCGGTGGAGAGTGAACTCGCCAGCGCGAACACGTTGAGAGCCAGTGCGACCAGCGCGATCGAACGAGGCCCGTAGGAAAGGCCGAATCCGCTGTCGTCGGGCGAGGACCCGAGAAAGACGGCGTTCGCACCGAAGAAGCCGATCGTCGAGAAGGCCAGACAGAAGGTGACCCCGGAGACGACGGCCACGGGTGGGTGGACGAGCATGCGGAGATCCACCATCGGGAACTTCGAGGCCGAGTCGACGCCGATCCATGCGGCGAGACCGACGACACCCACAAACATCGATCCGATCGTTTCTCCCGATGTCCATCCCCAGTCCGCACCGAGCGACAGGGCGGCCACCACGCCGGCCAGACCGAGCGAGAGCAGGGCGAAGGACACGAGTGGAATACGGCCGCCCGCCCGTGGGGCCCCATCGGGAAGCAGGAAACCGGCGATCACCGCCAGGACCGCGACCGGTACCGCGACCCACAGCCCGAGGGTCGCCGACCGCTCGCTGAGGGAGCCCGAGACGACACCGCCGATGCCGACGGCCGCGGTGAGGACGCCGACCAGGAGGCCTACTCCTGTGCGGCGACTCGCCGGCGCCTGGTGTCGCAGGATCCCGATCAGGAGTGGCATGAAGCCCACGACCGCACCCTGGAGAACGACACCGACCGAGATCGTCAGCACGCTCGGCGCGATCGCCATGATCAGCGACCCGGCAGCGACGAGGGCAATGGAGAGGCGGAGAAAACGGCGGTACCCGAACGAATCGCCCAGTTTGGCGAGTAACGGTGTCCAGATCGCGAACGCCAACTGAGACAGCAGATAGATCCTGGTCTGTCCGGATACCGTGATCTGGAGGCTGTCGCCGAGCGAAGGCAGCAGTGGGGTGAGATAGCCCTGTGTGACGCCGCTGAGCAACTCGACGGTGGCCATCGAGCCCAGCAGCGCCCCTACCGGGAGCCGTCTGGCCCTCAGGTCTTCACCCACAACCGATATTGTTCGCATCATCGACCTCGACTTCGCTGTGCCTGGTTGTTCCAGGTTGCGCACCTGCGCTGCGACAACTCTCGGTGGCCCACCTCACTAACCTGGAAAGATGACCGGTTTCTCACAGAAGAGGCCCTGCAGAATGCCAGATGTAACGCCAGAGGTAGCTACCGAGCTCGATCTCGCCATCACGGACGCCCTCCAGCTGAACCCGCGAGTCGACTGGGCAGAGCTGGCTCAGACCCTCGGGCACACACCGAAGACCCTCGCGAGAAGGTGGAAGCTGCTGACCGAACGCGGTTCCGCGTGGGTTGCGGTCGTTCCCGGCCCGGCATTCGTTCGCCAGGGATGTGCCACATTCCTGGCCGTCCACTGCAGACCTCAGGCGAAACGCGACGTGGCCCGGGCACTCGTCGGCGAATCGGCTGTGGCGACCGTGTCCAGCACGACTGGCGCAGCGGATTTCCTTCTCGACGTGTTCGTTCCCGGCATGGCAGATCTCGCTCGGCTTCTCGACGACCGGATCGAACGAATCGACGGAATCACCGCGGTGACATCGATGGTCGCGCTGACCACCTACCGGGAGGGTTCGCGGTGGCGGGTCCAAGCCCTGGACCTGGAACAGTCCACTCGCCTGGTGCCGCCGACCCCCTCCACCCGTCGGACACCGCTTTCCTCACTCGACGACCTCGACCGGGCTCTGCTTCAGTCCCTGGCGACGGACGGCCGGCAATCCTGGACCGATCTCGCCGCCCGGTGCGGGACGACCGGGCCGACCGCGCGCCGCCGAGTCGAGAGAATGACGGACTCGGGTCGTGTCGCCCTGCGGTGCGAGGGAGCCCCCGAACTTCTCGGGCCCATCGTGCCGACGACTTTCATGATGACCGTTCCGCCGGGTGAGCTGAACACAGCGGGAAACCTGTTGGGCCGCATGCCCAGATGTCGTGTCGTCGAGGCCGTCACGGGAACGTCGACGATCGTCGCCACCATGTGGTTTCGGGCGGCTGCCGAGATCGCGCCGTTCGAGGCGGCCCTGACGCGCGAACTCCCCTCACTCGTGATCACCGACAGGTTCATCACCCTGCACACGTTCAAGCGGGGCGGGCACGTCCTCGATCCCCTCGGCCGGACCACTGGCGTGATCCCGTTGACTGCGTACTGAAGGGCGCCCGAATCACCGTCACGTCGGGTCCGTCACAACCGCTGCAATTCGACGTCGCCGAGTTCCCCGTCCCGGACGGTGGTCGTCATGTACGTGCAGTGCGGCTGCCGCCGTCGATCCGTCGGTGATCCCGGGTTCAGCAGTCGCAGACCGGTTTCCGTGGTGGTGTCCCAGGGAATGTGGCTGTGCCCGAAGATCAGGACGTCGGTGTCCGGGTAGGCGGCCGACATCCGTTTCTCCCTGCCTGCGGAGGCCCCGGTCTCGTGCACGACGGTGATGCGCACCCCGGCCAGGGTCACGTCCGCCCGCTCGGGCATCAGGGCGCGCAGGTCGTCGCCGTCGTTGTTGCCCCAGCACGCCACGAGCCGCGCCGATCGGGCCTGCAGGGCTTCGTACGTGGGGAGATCGACCCAGTCGCCGGCGTGGATCACCACGTCCGCGCGGTCGACCTCGTCCCACACCCGGGCGGGCAGGTCTCGTGCCCGTTTCGGGACATGGGTGTCGGCCAGCAGCAATAACCTCACGGTGACAGTCTGCGCCACGTGGCAGGCGCGGCCGTTACGCGCCCGCGAGCGCGGCGGCGTCCTCTGCCTGCAACAGCAGACCCATGTGCTCACGCATCCGCTGGGCGTCCGGCTCGAGGCCGGTGAAGATCCGGAAGGAGTCGACAGCCTGTCCGATGGTCATGCCGATTCCGCTGAGGGTCCGGGCGCCGATGTCCCGGGCGCGGGCGAGGAGTTCGGTTTCGGCGGGACGGTAGACGACGTCCGCGACCCACAGGTCGGGGCGCAGCAGGGCGGCGTCGAGTGCCATGCCGGGGTGGGCCGCCATGCCGATCGGCGTCGCGTGGATGAGGCCCTGGGCCGCACCGACCGCGGCGGGAACGGCGGAGAGGTCGCCCGCAGCGATTTCCCGGTCCGGGAACAGTTCGGCGAGCGAGTCGCGCAGGTCCTTAGAGCGCGCGGCGTCGGCGTCGATGATCGTGAAGTGTCCGACACCCCGGGTCAGTGCGGCGTAGGCGACGGCCGCGCCTGCCCCGCCGGCCCCGAGTTGCACGACGCGGTTCATGGGCGCGCCTTCGAGACCCTCGTCCATGTTGCGCGCGAATCCGGACCAATCGGTGTTGTGGCCGATCAGGCGCCCACCGTCGATGTGGACCGTGTTGACCGCGCCGAGCTTGCGGGCGTCGTCGGACAGGTCGTCGAGGAGCGGAATGACGGCCTGCTTGCAGGGGTGCGTGATGTTGAGCCCGTTGAACCCGAGGAGCTTGGCGGCCGAGAGGAGCTGCGGCAGTCCCTCGACCCCCATGCCCAGCGTGTCGAGGTCGAGGATCCGGTAGACGTACCCGACGCCCTGCGCGCGACCCTCGGCCTCGTGAAGCGGCGGGGTCAGCGATTTCGAGATCCCGGTGCCGATCAGACCGCACAGGTACGACGGGCGAGCGGTGGGGGCATCGAGGTCACGAGAGGTCATGGCGATCACTTCCGGGAGAGGGCTGGGAGCTAATTAACTATCTAGTGAGTTATGTCACGGTAGCATACCTCCATACCGCGCGGAAGACAGCAGAGGCAGGAGTTTCACCGATGACACGAAGCGAGACGACGGGCGCGACCTCCGAGAAGGAGACGGTCAAACGGACCCGTAACCCCGAGAAGACCCGGGAGAACATCCTGCGGGTGGCGATGACGGAATTCGCCGACAAGGGCCTGACCGGCGCCCGCATCGACGAGATCGCGGCGAAGACCGCCACCACGAAGCGGATGCTCTACTACTACTTCGGCGACAAGGAGGGGCTGTACCGGGCGGTTCTCCAGCGTGCCTACGAGGAGATCCGCTACGAGGAGTCCCAGCTCGACGTCGACCACCTCGAGCCGACCGAGGCGATCCGGGCGCTCGCCGAGCTGACGTTCGACCATCACGAGGCTCACCCGGACTTCATTCGTCTCGTCGCGATCGAGAACACGAATCGCGGCGTCAACCTCGTCCAGGCCGAGGGGCTCCCCGAGACGCAGGCCCCGGCGATCCGCACGCTCGAGCAGATCCTCCGGCGAGGGCAGGAGGCGGGTCTCTTCCGCACCGACACGACGGCGCTCGACATCCACATGCTCATCAGCTCGTACTGCGTCTTCCGGGTGGCCAATCGGTACACGTTCAGGGCGCTGTTCGACTGGGATCTCACCGGCGCGGAGAACCGCCCCCACCTGCGCACGATGATCGGCGACGTCGTCCTGGCCTACCTGCAGCAGCCCGGAAAAGTATGAACTAACCATTTCGACCATTATTGACTCGAGGCTGTGACCGGGGTTACCTTGCTTCTACGACCTACGAACACCTGCTCTTCCGAGCCGCCAGTGTTCACATTCCTCGCTCCCCAGGAGTATCGATGACCATCGACTACGGCACCGGCGTCTCCGGTCGAAACGGTGACGGCAAAGGCCGCTCCTCCGTCGACCCCAACGCTGATCCCACCAACGCGAAGAAGGCCGCGAAGGCCGCGTTCTTCGGCAGCCTGCTCGAGTACTACGACTTCTACATCTTCGCCTCGGCTGCTGCGCTGGTGTTCCCGCACGTGTTCTTCGAGGGATCGAAGAATCCGCTGCTGCTGTCGCTGGCCACCTTCGGCATCTCCTACATCGCGCGCCCGATCGGCGCCGTGTTCGTCGGACACTTCGGCGACCGGGCCGGACGCAAGAAGGTGATGATGTTCTGCCTGGTTCTCATGGGCGTCGTCACGTTCCTGATCGGCTGTCTGCCGTCGTCCGAGCAGGCCGGGATGGTCGGACCGGTGCTGCTGGTGCTGCTGCGCATCTGCCAGGGCATCTCCGCGGCGGGCGAACAGTCGGGTGCGGGCTCACTCACCCTCGAGCACTCCCCCGCACACCGTCGCGGCTTCTTCTGCAGCTGGACGCTCACCGGTACCCAGGCCGGTTTCATCGTCGCGAGCCTCGCGTTCATCCCCGTCGCGGCGCTGCCCGACGAGACCCTCTACAGCTGGGGCTGGCGCGTCCCGTTCTGGTGCAGCCTCCTCGTCCTCGTCGTCGCCTACATCGTGCGTCGCAAGCTCGAAGAGCCCGAAATCTTCATCGCCAACAAGGAAGCGCTGGACGAGACGCCCGCCCCGCTGCCCGTCGTCGACCTCTTCCGCACGCACTGGCGCGACGTTCTCCGTGTGGTCTTCTGCGCGTTCATCGCCGTCGTCAGCACTGTGTTCTCCGTGTTCGGCCTCGCCTACGCCACCACCCCCGAGATCGGGATGAGCCGCACGACCATGCTGTGGGTCGCGATCGCCGCCAACGCGGTGGCCCTGGTCTCGCAGCCGCTGTTCGGCATGCTGTCCGACCGGATCGGCCGCAAGCCGGTGTTCATCGGTGGCGCGATCGGTTCGGCCGCCGGAATCTTCCTGTACTTCGCCGCGATCGGCACCGGCAACGTGGCGATGATCTTCCTCGCGGGCATCCTGCTGATGGGTGGCGTCTACGCCGGGACCAACGCCATCTGGCCGGCGTTCTACGCCGAGATGTTCTCCTCGCGGGTTCGCTACTCCGGCATGGCGATCGGCACGCAGCTCGGATTCGCTCTCGCCGGTTTCGCACCGACCATCGCCCAGGCACTGCGGGGCGCCGACCCCAAGAACTGGGTGCCGGTCGCGATCTTCACCGCCGTCTGCGCGCTCATCGCCGCGGCCTCTGCCTCCACGGCCAAGGAGAACTCCCGCACTCCGCTGCTCGACCTCGACAAGGAGGATGTCGCGCTCACGAAGGCGAAGGCGAACGCGAAGGTCTGACCCACTCGGAAACGAACGATGCGCCCGGCACGTGTGCCGGGCGCATCGTCGTGTCGGTGCCTAACGCCGCAGTTCGTGGGTGAGTGCTTCGAGTTCGTCGCCGCCGGCCATCTGCTGGGTGAGTTCTTCGAGGCTGATCTCGTCGAACGTGCAGTCCAGTTTCTGGCGGCCGCGGTTGAGGAGGACGAAGTGGTCGCCGACCATGTAGGCGTGGTGCGGGTTGTGGGTGATGAACACGACCCCGAAGCCCTGTTCCTTGGCGGCGGAGATGTAGCGCAACACCATCCCGGACTGCTTGACGCCGAGGGCGGCGGTGGGCTCGTCGAGGATCAGCACGCGGGCGCCGAAGAAGATCGCCCGGGCGATCGCCACACACTGGCGTTGGCCGCCGGACAGCGACCCGATGGGGGCGTCGACGTCGGGCAGCTCGATGCCCATCTTCGACAACTCGGACATCGTGGTGGCGCGCATCCCGTTCGCGTCGAGGGACTTGAGCGGTCCCTTCCGTAGTTCCTGGCCGAGGAAGAAGTTCCGCCACACCGGCATCAGCGACACCACCGCCAGGTCCTGGTAGACGGTGGCGATGCCCTTGGACAGGGCCTCCTTCGGCGAGCCGAACGTGAGGGCCTCGCCGTCGACGAGCAACTCGCCCGAACTCTGCTGGTGCAGGCCGGCGATGATCTTGATCAGGGTGGACTTGCCGGCCCCGTTGTCGCCGAGGACACCGGTGACCTCCCCGGCCCGCACCCGCAGGTTGATGTCCTCGAGGGCGATGATGTTGCCGTACTGCTTGCCGACGTGTTTGAGCTCGATCAGCGGGATCTTGTCGCCACCACCGGGTTCGGTATCGACGGGAAGTTGTTCGATGGTACTCATACCGGTCACCTCTTGGCGGCGTAGTTACGGAAGGCATTGTTGGCGATGACCGCGAACAGCAGCATCGCGCCGAGGAAGAACTTGAACCAATCCGGGTTCCAGCCGGCGTAGACGATGCCCTGGTTCGTCATGCCGAAGATGAACGCGCCGATCGCGGCGCCGATCGCGGTGCCGTACCCGCCGGTGAGCAGGCAGCCGCCGATGACCGCGGCGATGATGTAGAGGAACTCGTTGCCGATACCCTGCCCGGACTGGACGGTGTTGAACGAGAACAGCAGGTGCATCCCGACGAACCACGCGGCGAACCCGACGGTCATGAACAACCCGATCTTGACCTTCGTGACCGGGACGCCGATGGCGCGGGCGGAGTCCTGGTTGCCGCCGACGGCGAAGATCCAGTTCCCGATCCGGGTCTTGAACAGCACCCAGGTGGCGATCGCGGTGAACAGCAACCACCAGACCACGGTGATCCGCACCGACACCCCGCCGACCTCGAACGAGGACGCGAACACCCTCTTCGCCGAGTCGAACCCGGCCATGTCGGACACGCTGGGGGTGGCGACCTGCCCGGTGACGAGTTTGGTGACCGCCAGGTTGATGCCGGTGAGCATCAGAAACGAGCTCAGCGTGATCAGGAAGCTGGGGATCTTCGTCTTCATCACCAGGTACCCGTTGAAGAACCCGACCGCCAGCGAGACCACGAGGGCGAGGGCGGCGCCGGCCCACAGGTTCAGGTGCAGGTTGTAGGCGATCATCGACGCCGCCAGGGAGCTGGTGGTGACGGCGACGCCGGCGGAGAGGTCGAATTCCCCGCCGATCATCAGCAGTGCCACCGCGCACGCCATGATCCCGATCGTCGACGAGGCGTAGAGCACCGTCGCCAGCGCTTCGGGGCTGCGGAACGGGGGGGCGACGACCATGAAGAAGACGAAGATGGCGATCGCACCGAACAGGGAACCGATCTCGGGGCGGACCAGCAGACGCTGCAGGCGTTTCTGCTCCTTCACCCGCTCGTCGTGGACGACCTTGTGACTGGCAAGGTCCAGATCTTGCTGTGTGGACATGATTTCCTCTCCGCGCCGGTGGATCTCAGCGTTGTGCGATGCCGGCCGGTCGTGCGACCGGGTCGATGGTGATGGTGTGTGCGTGAGATGGACCCACCGGGGTCCGGATCGTGTGCCCTGACATGTGATCGACCGCCGATCAGCGGGTGCCGGCCTTGGCGTACTCGGCGACCTTGTCGATGTTGGACTTGTCGATGAACGACGGCCCGGTCAGAGTCGGTCCGCCGCCGCCGATGACGTTGCCGTTGTTGAGGTAGAGCCACAGCGAATCGATGGCCAGGTAGCCCTGCAGGTACGGCTGCTGGTCGATGGCCCACTGCACGCTGCCGTCCGAGATGGCGTCGACGAGTGCCGCGTTGGTGTCGAACGTGTAGACCTTGGCCGGGCTGCCCGCGTTGCCGACCGACTGCACGGCGGTGAGGGCTATCGGAGCGCCGAGCGTGAGCACACCGTCGATGGACGGGTCCTGCTGGAGCTTGGCAGCGATCGTCGAGTTCACCGACGGCATGTCCTCACCGTTCACGTTGAGGGTCTCGAACGTGCCGCGGAAGGTCTGCTTGGCGCCGGCGCAACGGGATTCGAGCTGGATCTGGCCCTGCTGCTGGATGACGCAGATGACGTGCTTGGCGCCGTCCTCGTTCAGCCGGTTCCCCGCGGCCTGGCCGGCGATGGTCTCGTCCTGCCCGAAGTACTGGGTGACCCCCATGTCCTTCCAGGCTCCGTATCCGGCGTTGAACGCGGAGATCGGGATGCCTGCGTCCTGCGCGCTCTTGACGGCGGGAGCCATCGCCTCGGGGGTGGCGAGGGTGAGCGCGAGCCCGTCGACCTTCGAGTCGATGGCCGTCTGCACGAGGTTGGCCTGGTTGGGAGCCTGCGGATCGGAGGAGTACTTCAGTTCCACGTTGTCCTTGTCCGCGGCATCCTGCGCGCCCGTGCGGATCAGGTCCCAGAACGTGTCGCCCGGTGCCGCGTGCGTGACCATTGCGATCGTGATGCGCGGGGTGTCGGCGGTGCCGGCGCCGATCCCGGACCCGCTGCTGTCCGGCTTGCCTCCGGTGCTCGAGCACGCCGCGAGGCTCATCACCAAGGCACTCGCGCAGGCCAGTACCGCCACGCGACGCCGGTTGGGGAAGTTCATCTGCTTTTCCTCTCGGGGGGACGAACGGCCCGGTGACGTCTCGGCCGTGTGCCTTAGATGTAATACGCGTCACACCCGAAAGTCAATAGTTTGTCTGGACATTAGGACCACAGATCAAATGAGCGGACATGGGTGTCCCCGCAGACGGCCCGGAAACCGAGCAGATGGGTGGACGGGTGCAGGCGCGCTCAGCGCGTGACCGCTGCCCCGGCGTCGCGCGGCAGACGCAGCGTGTCGACCACCGTGCACAGCATCAGCAGGCCCAAAAGGACGAAGGTCCAAGAATATTCGGACCCGAACCCGCGCTCGGACGACGTCGCCAACGGCGTGAACGCAGTGAGGGCGAGCGCCGCGACCGCGATACCCAGACCGGCCGCCAGTTCCTGCACGGCGGCGTTGAGAGTGTTCGCGTGCGTGAGGTCGGCACGATCGACGTCGGAAAACGCGAGACTGTTGTACGCGGTGAATCCGACCGAGCGCAGGGCTCCGCTCACGAAGAGGACCGCCGCGATGACCGGCATCGGGGTCGACGAGCTCAGGGCGGCGAGCAGCCCGAAGCAGCCGACGGACAGCAGGGCGTTGACCAGCAGGATCGGCCTGATCCCGAAGCGCCGCATCAGCGGCGTCGTACAGGGCTTGATGGCAATGTTGCCGGCGAACAACGCCGCGACGAGCAGACCCGCGAGGAACGGCGTCCAGCCGAAGCCGAGTTGGAACTGCAGCGGCAGCAGGAACGGCACCGCGGTGACGATCAGCCGGTAGAGCGACCCCCCGGTGACAGTGGTGCGTAGCGTGCGCACGCGCAGCACGCGGAAGTCGACGAGCGGGTGGGGCGTGCGGGCGAGATGGCGCACCGAGGCCGCCAGCAGAACGACCGCGACCACTCCCCCGATCGCGACTCGCCGCCAGTCGGTGCCCGTCACACGGATGCTCTCCAGCGCGATGAGGGCTGCCGCGATTCCCGTTCCGACTCCGAGGAGGCCCCACCAGTCGAGCCTGCTGGTCGACCGCGAGCCTGCCCCGTGAACCAGCTTCAGGGACAGCAGGATTCCGAGAATGCCGATGGGAATGTTGATGACGAAGATCCATCGCCACGAGCCGACGGTGGCGATCGCACCGCCGAGCAGGGGCGCGATGACCGGCGCCGCGAGCGCGGGCCACGTGAGCAGGGCTATCGCGCGGACGAGGTCGCTCTTCGTGCTCGACCGCAGCACCGCGAGCCGCCCGACCGGCACCATCATGGCGCCGCCGACTCCCTGCAGCACCCGCATCGCGACGAGCATCGGCAACGAGACACTCGCCGCGCACCCGATGGACGCCAGCGTGAACACGGCGATGGCGGCCACGAACACGCGGCGGGTCCCGAACCGGTCGGCCACCCACCCGCTCGCGGGGATGAGGACGGCGACCGTGACCAGGTAGGCGGAGATCGCGATGTTGACGTCGACTGCGTCGACACCGAAGGACTCGGCGATCAGCGGGACGGCGGGCGCGATGATGGTGGCGTCGAGAATCTCCATGAAGAGGGCACCTGCCACCAGCAGGGCCATTCCACGGGGGAACGACGTCGCGCGCGCGGTTCTAGCGATCGACAACGGTCGTGTCGAAGTAGTACCGCGACGCGCGGTAGCAGTGGCTGCCGAACTCGACGGCGCTTCCCGAGTCGTCGAACGCGGTTCGGTTCATCGTCAGCAGCGGCGCCCCGGTCTTCTCGTCGAGCAGCGACGCCTCCGCCTTGCTCGCCGCTTTCGCGCCGATGCGTTGCCGGGCGAGACGGATGTGCACGCCGCGGGCCCGGAGTGCGTGGTAGAGGCCGTGCGCCTCCAGTTCCTCGGGGTCCGGCGCGAGGTCCACCGGGATGTGGTTGGTCATCAGCGCCAGCGGTTCGCCGTTGGTGCTGCGGAGGCGCCGGATGGATGCGACCTCGGCGCCGGGCTGCAGGTTGAGTTCGGCGGCGACGTCTTCGGCCGGCACGGATACCTGGTAGTCGAGAAGCTTGGTGGTCGGGCTCTGCCCCGCCCGCGCGAGGTCGTCGAAGAGGCTCGTGAGTTCGACCGGCCGATGCACGGCGCTCTGCACCACCTGGGTTCCGACCCCACGTTTGCGGACGAGCAGCCCCTTGTCGACGAGCTCCTGGATGGCGCGGCGCGTGGTGGGGCGTGACAGGTTCAGCCGCTTGGCGAGCGCCAGTTCGTTCTCGAAGCGGTCACCCGGGGCGAGTTCCCCGCCGATGATCGCGTTCTCGATCGTCTGCGCGAGCTGGAAATACAGCGGAACCGGGCTCGATCGGTCGAGCTCGACTGCGAGTGGTGCACCCACGGACAACTCCGATCCTCGTGCGCGGGGCGACGTCGCCGTCGCCGATCTTTCCGGCAGTGTATGCGAACACTAACACCAGATTGACTTCAAGTAATAATGTCAGGACAAAGTCTTGACAGGAGTCGGTGAGGTGGAGCACAGTTTCAATCAGACCTCGGCGCCCTGCGCAGACCACCCACAACGACCTATTCGGGAGTCAGCCTTGACCACCATCCAGACGCATACCAACCGGAACGGATTGGACGTCCTCGCCATCGGGCGCTGCGGTGTGGACATCTACCCATTGCAGACCGGAGTCGGACTCGAACACGTCGAGACGTTCGGCAAGTTCCTCGGCGGAAGCGCGGCCAACGTCACCGTCGCCGCCGCCCGCCTCGGCTGCCGCAGCGCGCTCATCTCGGGCGTCGGCAACGATCCGTTCGGACGTTTCGTCCGCACCGCGCTCACCGATCTCGGCGTCGACAACCGCTACGTCGGCATCGACACCGAGCACCCGACTCCCGTCACGTTCTGTGAGATCTTCCCGCCGGACGACTTTCCGCTGTACTTCTACCGCAAACCTGTCGCTCCGGACCTGCAGGTGACGCCGGCGGACGTCGATCTCGACGCGGTCCGCGACGCCAAGCTGTACTGGTCGACCGTCACCGGTCTGTCCGAAGAGCCCAGCCGCAGCGCGCATTTCGCAGCCTGGGAGGCCCGCGGACGCCGCACCCACACCGTCCTCGATCTCGACTACCGCCCGATGTTCTGGTCCTCCCCCGCCGACGCCACCGCTCAGGTGCAGCGCGCCCTCCAGCACGTCACCGTCGCGGTCGGCAACCGTGAGGAATGCGAGATCGCGGTCGGCGAGACCAACGCACACAAGGCCGCGGACGCCCTGCTCGATCTCGGCGTCGAACTGGCCATCGTCAAGCAGGGCCCCAAAGGGGTCCTCGGGAAGACACGCACCCAGAGCATCACGGTGCCCCCGAACGACGTCCAGGTGGTCAACGGGCTCGGTGCCGGCGACAGCTTCGGCGGCACGCTGTGCCACGGCCTGCTCGCCGGGTGGCCGCTCGAGAAGATCCTGCGCTACGCCAACGCCGCGGGGGCGATCGTCGCCTCCCGGCTCGAATGCTCCACCGCGATGCCGACGGCCGACGAGGTCCGGGCGCTCGCCGATTCCACCACTTCGGAGGCTGTCAATGTCTGAAACTCTCGCTCACCGCGCAGTCTGCACGTCCTACGCCGACGTCACCGAGGTACGCGCGAACGACCCGGCCGCCATCGACCGCGCTTGGGCGACCCGGATCGCCCGGCCCACGGTCCGCGGTAACGGCCGGCTCATGATCGTCGCCGCCGACCACCCCGCCCGCGGTGCACTCTCGGTCGGCGACCGTCCGACCGCGATGAACAGTCGCACCGACCTCCTCGACCGCCTCCGCACCGCCCTGCGCAACCCCGGTGTGGACGGCGTGCTCGCCACCGCCGACATCCTCGACGATCTGGTGCTGCTCGGCGCGCTCGACGACAAGGTGGTCATCTCGTCGATGAACCGCGGCGGCCTGGCCGGCGCCAGTTTCGAACTCGACGACCGGATGACCGGCTACACCGCGGCCGGCACCGCGAAGGCGGGCATGAACGGCGGAAAGATGCTGTGCCGCATCGATCTCGACGATTCCGGCACCCTCTCCACCCTCACCGCGTGCGCCCAGGCGGTCGATGCGCTGGCCGAGGCCGGACTGATGGCCATGGTGGAACCGTTCCTGTCGCGGCGTGTCGACGGCAAGGTCAAGAACGATCTCAGCGCCGACGCCGTGATCAAGTCGATCCACATCAGCCAGGGCCTGGGGTCCACGTCCGCGTACACGTGGATGAAGCTTCCGGTGGTCGACGAGATGGAACGCGTGATGGACGCGACGACGCTTCCGACGCTGCTGCTCGGCGGAGACCCGCAGACGGCACCCGAGGAGACGTTCGCGAGCTGGGCCAAGGCCCTCGCGCTGCCGTCGGTCCGCGGCCTGATCGTCGGACGCACCCTGCTGTACCCGCGGGACGAGGACGTCGCCGCCGCGGTCGACACCGCCGTATCCCTCGTTCACTGACGCACGCCGGAGAGGCCCACGATGAACAGCAAGTATTACGTGCCGGTCGGTTCCGCGGCCACCGGACCGTTCGACCTCGAGGTCACCCCCGAATCCGCGGGCTGGACCGAATCGAGTCTCCGGGTGCTCACCCTGGCCCCCGGCGGGTCGGCCGAACTCGCGTCCGGTGACGACGAGATCATCGTCGTGCCATTGGCCGGGTCCGCGGCGGTGTCGAGCGAGGGCACCGAATTCGCCCTCACCGGACGGCGGTCCGTGTTCGACGGGCCGAGCGACTTCGCCTACGTGGGCCGGGATTCGGCCTACACGGTGGCGAGCGCGACCGGTGGACGATTCGCCCTGTGCGGGGCCCGCGCGCGGCAGAAGTTCCCGTTCCGGTACGTCCCGGCAGCCGACGTCTCCGTCGAACTGCGCGGCGCGGGCAACTGCAGCCGCCAGGTGCACAACTTCGGCACCGCCGATCGCTTCGAAGCCGATTCGATCATCGCGTGCGAGGTCATCACTCCCGGTGGCAACTGGTCGTCGTACCCGAGCCACAAGCACGACGAGAACAGCGACGTCGAGTCGCAGCTCGAGGAGATCTACTACTTCGAGATCGCCGACGCCAATTCCACCGCAGTGGATTTCGGCGGAACCGGATTCGGCTACCATCGCGTGTACGGCACTCCCGAGCGGCCCATCGAGGTGCTCGAGGAAGTGCGCTCCGGCGACGTGGTCCTCGTGCCGCACGGCTATCACGGACCGTCGATCGCCGCCCCCGGACATCACATGTACTACCTGAACGTCATGGCCGGCCCCGGCGAAGACCGCGCCTGGAACATCTGCGACGACCCGGCCCACACCTGGCTGCGCGGCAGCTGGGAACACCAGACCGTCGATCCCCGCCTCCCCCTCCACGCACCGTCCGAAGGAGCATGACCGTGGTGTCCACCGCGCCGATGTCGGCGAGCAAGAACCCCAACGCCGAGGGCACCGTCCACCTCACGGTGGCTCAGGCAACCATCCGATTCCTCGCCAACCAGTACGTCGAGCGGGACGGCGAACGCACCAAGTTCTTCGCCGGCTGCTTCGGCATCTTCGGCCACGGCAACGTCGCCGGGCTCGGTCAGGCACTGCTCCAGGCCGAGATCGACGCCGTCGAAGCCGGTACCGAATCCGAACTGCCGTACGTCCTCGGGCGCAACGAGCAGGCGATGGTGCACAGCGCGGTCGCGTACGCACGCCAGAAGGATCGTCTGCAGACGTGGGCGGTGTCGGCCAGCGTCGGCCCCGGCTCGACCAACATGCTGACGGGCGCGGCGCTCGCCACCATCAACCGGCTGCCCGTCCTGCTCCTGCCCGCCGATACGTTCGCGACCCGCGCGAGCGCACCGGTGCTGCAGGAACTCGAACTGCCCTCGAGCGGCGACGTCACCGTCAACGACGCGTTCAAACCGCTGTCGCGCTACTTCGACCGGGTGTGGCGGCCGGAGCAGTTGCCTTCGGCGCTGCTCAGTGCGATGCGCGTGCTGACCGATCCCGTCGAGACGGGTGCGGCCACCGTCGCCATTCCGCAGGACGTGCAGGCGGAGGCGTTCGACTGGCCGGAGTCGCTGTTCGCGGAGCGCACGTGGCACGTGGCCCGGCCGCTTCCCGAGAAGTCGGTGATCGAGCGGGCCGCGGACGTGATCCGGTCGGCGAAGAAGCCGCTGATCGTCGCAGGCGGCGGCCTGATCTACTCCGGCGCCACCGAGGCACTGGCCTCGTTCGCCGAGACGACCGGCATTCCGGTCGGCCAGAGTCAGGCCGGCAAGGGCTCACTGCCCTACGACCACCCGCAGTCGGTCGGCGCGATCGGCTCGACCGGCACCACGGCGGCCAACGCTCTCGCCACCGAGGCCGACGTGATCATCGGCATCGGCACCCGCTACAGCGACTTCACCACGGCGTCGCGCACCGCGTTCAACAACCCCGACGTGCGGTTCGTCAACATCAACGTCGCGTCGATCGACTCGGTGAAGCAGGGCGGCGTCAGCGTCGTCGCAGACGCCCGCGAGGCACTCGAGGCGCTCACCGCGGCACTGGGCGACTACCACGTTTCCGGCGAGTACCGTGCGCGCACAGCAGAACTCGCCGACCACTGGGAGTCCACGGTGGACTCGGTCTACAAGATCGACGACGACTCGCTCGGCCTCAACCAGAACCAGGTCATCGGTCTCGCCAACACGCTGTCCGATCCGCGCGACGTCGTCGTGTGCGCCGCCGGCTCCATGCCCGGCGACCTGCACAAGCTGTGGCGTACCCGCGACTCCAAGGGCTACCACGTCGAATACGGGTTCTCGTGCATGGGCTACGAGATCGCCGGCGGCATCGGCGCCAAGATGGCCTGCCCCGACCGCGACGTGTTCATCATGGTCGGCGACGGCTCGTACCTGATGATGGCCACCGAACTCGTCACGGCCGTGCAGGAGAACGTCAAGGTCATCGTGGTCCTCGTGCAGAACCACGGCTTCGCGTCCATCGGATCGCTGTCGGAGTCGCTCGGCTCGCAGCGGTTCGGCACCGACTACCGCTACCGCGGCGACTCCGGCCGGCTCGACGGCGACATCCTGCCCGTCGACCTGGCGGCCAACGCCGCGAGCCTCGGCGCCGACGTGATCCGCGCGAACACGGCCGCCGAGTTCACCGACGCCGTCAAGGTGGCGAAGGCCAGCGACAACACCACCGTCATCCACGTCGAGACGGACCCGCGAATCGCGGCCCCGGACAGCGAATCCTGGTGGGACGTGCCGGTCAGCGAGACCAGCACCCTCGACTCCACCCGGACCGCCTACGAGACGTACGCGCAGTGGAAGAAGATCCAGCGTCCGTTCCTGCGCCCGTCCGGCAACTGACTCTCCCTCAGTAGAACTTTCGAAAGGATTTCCCGATGAGCGTTATTCGCGTCGGATCCGCCCCCGACTCCTGGGGTGTCTGGTTCCCCGAAGACCCGCAGCAGACCCCGTACGGGCGGTTCCTCGACGAGGTGTCCGCGTCCGGTTACGAGTGGATCGAGCTGGGCCCGTACGGCTACCTGCCGACCGATCCGCAGCAGCTCCGTGACGAACTCGCGGCCCACAATCTGAAACTGTCGGCCGGCACCGTGTTCGAGCACCTGCACCAGGACGACTCCTGGGATGCCGTGTGGACCCAGATCGAGGACGTCGCGAAGCTGACCGCCGCCGCCGGCGGCAAGCATGTGGTCGTGATCCCGGAGATGTGGCGCGACCCGAGCAGCGGCGAGGTGCTCGAGGACCGCAATCTCACTGCGGAGCAGTGGAAGAAGAAGACCGGCGGCATGAACGAGCTGGGCAAGAAGATGTTCGAGCAGTACGGCGTGAAGGCGCAGTACCACCCGCACGCGGACAGCCACGTCGACACCGAGGAGAATGTGTACCGCTTCCTCGACGGCACCGACAGCGAGTACGTGAACCTGTGCCTCGACACCGGCCACATCAGCTACTGCGGCGGCGACAACCTCGCGATCATCGAGCGCGCTCCCGAGCGGATCGGCTACCTGCACCTCAAGCAGGTCGATCCCGAGGTCCGCGCCAAGGTCGAGGCCGAGGACCTGCCGTTCGGCGAGGCCGTCAAGCTCGGCGCGATGATCGAGCCGCCGCTCGGCATCCCCGACCTGCCGCCGCTGCTCGCCGCAATCGAGAAGCTCGACATCGACGTGTTCGCGATCGTCGAGCAGGATCTCTACCCCTGCGCTGTGGACGTTCCGCTGCCGATCGCCCAGCGCACCCGTAAGTACCTGGGGTCCTGCGGGATCCCGTCCGTCACGTTCGTCTAACCGATCACGTCAGGAGCTAGTCAGCTATGTCCGGAAGCAACGACCTGCGCATCGCCGTCCTGGGTGTCGGAATGATGGGTGCCGACCACGTCGCACGCATCACCGAACGCATCAAGGGCGCCACCGTCGCCGTCGTCAACGACTACTTCGTCGAGAAGGCCGAGCAGATCGCGGCCGGAATCCCCGGCTGCCGGGTGATCGGCGACCCGCTCGACGCGATCGCCGACCCGGGTGTCGACGCCGTCGTCCTGGCCACCCCCGGCCCGACGCACGAGAAGCAGCTTCTCGCCTGCCTCGAGCACGGCAAGCCGGTGATGTGTGAGAAGCCGCTGACCACCGACGTCGCCACGTCCCTCGAGATCGTCAAGCGCGAAGCCGAGCTCGGTAAGAAGCTGATCCAGGTCGGCTTCATGCGACGTTTCGACCACGAGTACGAGCAGCTGAAGTCGCTCATCGACGATGGTGTGTTCGGGCAGGTGCTTCTCGCCCACTGCGTGCACCGCAACCCCGCCGTGCCGCCGAGCTTCGACAGCTCGATGATCGTCAAGGACTCGCTGGTCCACGAGGTGGACGTCACCCGATTCCTGTTCGACGAGGAGATCACCTCGGTACAGATCCTCCGCCCCGCCGCGAACCCGGGTGCACCCGAGGGACTGCAGGATCCGCAGATCGCGTTCTTCAGCACCGAATCCGGTCGCCACGTCGACGTCGAGGTCTTCGTGACCACCGGTGTCGCGTACGAGGTGCGCACCGAGATCGTCGCCGAGAAGGGTTCGGCGTTCATCGGTCTCGATGTCGGACTCGTCCGCAAGTACGGCACCGGCGCGGGCAACGGCCGCTCGGGCGCAGGTATGTCGGGCGGGGAGATCACCCCGTCGTTCAAGGAACGCTTCGGCCAGGCGTACGACGTCGAGATCCAGCGCTGGGTCAACGCCGCCCGCACGGGCGCGGAGACCGGCAACTACATCGACGGACCGGGTGCGTGGGACGGCTACGCCGCCGCCGCCGTGTGCGCTGCCGGCGTGCAGTCGCTCGAGACCGGCGAGCGCGTGGCCGTCGACATGGTCGACCGTTCCTCCATTCCGGGGGCATGAACACGATGAAGATTGCACTCGACCCCACCCCCTTCCACCACGACTACTCCCTCCTCGAATTGCCGGCGGTGGTTGCCGAACTCGGCTTCGAACACCTGCAGCTCACCCCTCATCGCGACATGATCCCGTTCTTCAACCACCCGAAGGCCGACGACGAGCTGGTTCGGCAGTTCCGCAAGTCCTGCAGCGATGCGGGCGTCGGAATCGCCTCCGTGTTGCCGGTCCTGCGGTGGTCGGGCCCCGACGAAGACGCCCGCGAGGCGGCGGTGCGGTACTGGAAGCGCGCCATTCAGATCACCGTCGACCTCGGTGTGAACGTGATGAACACCGAGTTCAGCGGCCGCCCGGAGAAGGCCGAGGAATCGGAGCGCGCCTTCTACCGGTCGATGGAGGAACTCGTCCCCATCATCGAGCGTGAAGGCATCGACGTTCGCATCGACCCGCACCCCGACGATTTCGTGGAGAACGGTCTGGACGCCATCCGGATGATCCGCGGCATCAACTCGAAGAACTTCGGACTGGTGTACGTCGCGTGCCACTCGTACCACATGGGCGCCGGGATGCTCGAGATCATGCGCGCGGCCGGCGACATGCTGCGGCTCGTCCACGTCGCGGACACGATGGATCACCACCGCTCCCACGGACTGCGGTACATCACCAACCCGCCCGGCAACCCGGTGCGTGTGCACCAGCACCTCAAGATCGGCGACGGCGACCTCGACTGGGACGAGTTCTTCGGCGGGCTCGGCGAACTCGGCTTCTACGACAAACCCGACACGGTGATGGTGTCGAGCGTTTTCGCCGAAGACGAGAACGCTCACGACGTCTCCCGCTACCAACTGAAGACCATGAAGGATTACATCGCGCGCACGCGGTGAAAGGACAACACATGAGCACCAACATCACTCGCGAGATCGCACACTGGTCCGACGGCAAGGGATTCGCCGGTACCAGCGGCAACACCGCCCCGGTCACCAACCCGGCGACCGGTGCCGTCACCGGTCAGGTCGCCCTCGCCAGCGTCGAGGACGCCCGCGCCGTCATCGACGCCGCCGCCGCCGCGTTCCCCGCCTGGCGCGACACCTCCCTCGCCAAGCGCACCCAGGTGATCTTCCAGTTCCGGGAACTGCTCAACGCCCGCAAGGGCGAACTCGCCGAAATCATCACCGCCGAGCACGGCAAGGTCGTCTCCGACGCCCTCGGCGAAGTCAGCCGCGGCCAGGAAGTCGTCGAATTCGCCTGCGGCATCGCCCACCTGCTCAAAGGCGGCATGACCGAAAACGCCTCCACCAACATCGACGTCTCCTCCCTCCGCCAACCCGTCGGCCCGGTCGGCATCATCTCCCCGTTCAACTTCCCCGCCATGGTCCCGATGTGGTTCTTCCCCATCGCCATCGCCGCCGGCAACACCGTCGTCCTCAAACCCAGCGAGAAGGACCCCACCGCCGCGATCTGGATGGCCGAACTCTGGGCCGAAGCCGGCCTGCCGGCCGGCGTCTTCAACGTCCTGCAGGGCGACAAGACCGCCGTCGACGAACTCCTCACCCACCCCGCCATCAAGGCCATCAGCTTCGTCGGCTCCACCCCCATCGCCCAGTACGTCTACGCCACCGGCACCGCCCACGGCAAACGCGTCCAAGCATTGGGTGGGGCGAAGAACCACGCCATCGTCCTCCCGGACGCCGACCTCGACCTCGCCGCCGACGCCATGGTCAACGCCGGCTTCGGCTCCGCCGGCGAACGCTGCATGGCCATCAGCGCCCTGGTCGCGGTCGGCGACATCGCCGACGAACTCGTCGCCAAGATCAAAGACCGCACCGACACCCTCAAGATCGGCGACGGCACCCAAGACTCCGACATGGGACCGCTGGTAACCAAGGTGCACCGCGACAAGGTCGCCTCCTACATCGACGCCGGCGAAAACGACGGCGCCACCATCGTCGTCGACGGCCGCACCGTGCAGGCGAATGGCGGCAAGGACGGGTTCTGGCTCGGACCGACCCTCATCGACCACGTCACCACCGACATGAGTGTGTACACCGACGAAATCTTCGGACCCGTCCTCTCCGTCATCCGCGTCGACTCCTACGACGAGGCCCTGGAACTGGTGAACTCCAGCCAGTTCGGCAACGGCACCGCCATCTTCACCAACGACGGCGGCGCCGCCCGACGGTTCCAGAACGAGGTCGAGGTCGGCATGGTCGGCATCAACGTCCCCATCCCCGTCCCCATGGCGTACTACTCCTTCGGGGGCTGGAAGAACTCCCTGTTCGGCGACAGCCACGCCCACGGCACCGAAGGCGTCCACTTCTTCACCCGCGGCAAGGTCGTCACCACCCGCTGGCTCGACCCCAGCCACGGCGGCATCAACCTCGGCTTCCCCCAGAACGCATAGGTACTGGTTCTCCGCGCCGGACCGTCCGCGGTCCGGCGCGGAGTCCGTTCGATCGAAAGGAACTTCATGAGCGACACCTCTCTCGCCCGCCGTCATCGGGTCGTGGTCATCGGATCGGGATTCGGCGGCCTCTTCGCCACCAAGGCCCTGAAACGGACGGACGTCGATGTCACTCTGATCGATCGGACGACACACCACCTGTTCCAGCCGTTGCTGTACCAGGTGGCGACGGGAATCCTGTCCGAGGGTGAGATCGCGCCCGCGACCCGGCTCGTCCTCGAGGACCAGCAGAACGCGTCCGTCCTGATCGGCGGAGTCGAGACGATCGACGTCGCCGACCGGACCGTCACGTCCACACACCGCGGCCGCACCACCGTCACCGAGTACGACAGCCTCGTCGTCTCGGCCGGTGCCCGCCAATCCTATTTCGGCAACGACCATTTCGCCGAACACGCACCCGGGATGAAGACGATCGACGACGCCCTCGAGCTGCGCGGCCGCATCCTCGGCGCCTTCGAAAGCGCCGAGGTGAGCACCGACCCCGCCGAGCGGGCGCGACTCCTGACGTTCGTCGTGGTCGGCGCCGGCCCCACCGGAGTCGAGATGGCCGGCGAGATCGCCCAGCTCGCGCACCGCACTCTCGCCGGCGCCTACCGCACCATCGATCCCCGTGACGCGCGGATCATCCTGCTCGACGCGGCGCCCACGGTGCTCCCGCCCTTCGACGAGAAACTGCGTCGTGCTGCCGCCGATACGCTGGAGGATCTCGGCGTCGAGATCCAGCTCGGCGCTATGGTGACCGACGTCGACGACGACGGACTCACCGTCCGCGACCAGGACGGCGTCGAGCGGCGGATCGAGGCCGCCTGCAAGATCTGGTCCGCAGGTGTCGCAGCCAGTCCGCTGGGCCGGCAACTGGCCGAACAGACCGGCGCCGCCACCGATCGTGCGGGCCGCGTCCTCGTCGAACCCGACCTCACCCTGCCCGGCCACAGCAACGTCTTCGTCGTCGGCGACATGATGAACCGCGACGGCCTTCCCGGTGTCGCGCAGGTCGCGATCCAGGGCGGCCGCTACGCCGCGCAGCTGATCGCCGCGGAGGTGCGCGCCCACCGGAAAGGTCGCGACAAGCCCGAACGCACCCCGTTCCGATACACGGACAAGGGCAGCATGGCCATGATCTCCCGCTTCCACGCGGTCGCGAAGGTCGGCCGCCTCCAACTGACCGGGCTGCTCGCCTGGCTGCTCTGGCTCCTGATCCACCTGGTCTACATCGTCGGATTCAAGAGCCGACTCGCGACCGCCATGTCCTGGACATGGTCGTTCCTGGGCAGGACCCGGGGACACCTGGCGGTCACGGAGCAACAGGTGGTCGCGAGGACGGCGATCAACCGGCTCGATGCCTGGGAGGATTCTTCCCGGGCGGTACCCGAGGCGGCGACGGCCTCCGCACGGTGAGTACCGTCCCCTCCGTGCCTGCTTCCGCTCTCACCGTCGGCATCGACGTCGGTGGTACCAGTATCCGTGCCTGTGTGGTCGACGAGACCGGCGAGGTACTCGACTCCGTCCAGGCACCCACACCGCAGTCGGCGAAAGCCCTCGAGGACGCGCTCGACCGCGCCGTCCGCGAGCTCGCGTCCCGTCATCGGATCGCCGCCGTCGGTCTCGCCGTGGCCGGATTCATCAGCTCCGACCTCACCACGGTGCGCTTCGCCCCGCACCTGCCGTGGAAGAACGTGCCGGTCGCGAACGACCTGAGCGACCGGCTCGGACTGCCGGTGGTCCTCGAACACGACGCGAACGCGGCGGCGTGGGCGGAGCATCGGTTCGGTGCCGCCGCCGGTGGTCGCAATGTCGTGATGGTCGCGATCGGCACCGGCATCGGTGCGGCGCTGCTCATCGACGGCACGCTCTACCGCGGCAGTTACGGCGTCGCTCCCGAACTGGGCCACCTCCAGGTGGTGCCGGGCGGCAGACCGTGTGCCTGCGGCAAACGGGGGTGCTGGGAACGGTATTGCAGCGGAACCGCGCTCGTCGACACGGCCATCGAACTCCTCGCCGCCGACCCGACGAGTTCGACGGTCCTTGCACGCGAGGTCGCGAGCGATCCGGGATCGCTCACCGGCCGCCGTATCGCGAGCGCCGCGCGGGACGGCGACCCGCTCGCCGTCCGCACCATGGAGGAGTTCGCCCGGTGGTTGGGCGTCGGACTCGCCATGGTCGGTGACGTCTACGACCCCGATCTCGTCGTCGTCTCCGGTGGCGTCAGTGGCTCGGCTCCGCTGTTCCTCGACCACGCGCGCGACGTCTACGCTTCTCTCGCAACCGGTTCCGGACACCGCCCCCTCGCCCGCATCCGGGAAACCCAACTCGGCGAATCGGCCCAGCGGATCGGGGCCGCCACGATGGCCAGGGACGCGCTGCTGAGCGGAGCTCCGCTCCCCGTGCGTGGTTGACGAGTCTCTGGACTCCTCGAGCACTCACGGGCGCGGAGCCGCATCGGCCCGCCAAGTTGTGGCGGTTACCGAGTTCTATGACCTCTGCTGCGACGAGGACGAGCGCCGCGGCATCAACCCGGCCCACTCCGGTTCCCATACCTCATCGCCCGTCACGACCCCGACAGCATCGCCCACCGCAGCACACTCGCGGTCGCCGATCGCGACGTATGGATCCGCCCCGCGGAGAACGGTATGGCCTACCTCGACGGACACCTTCCCGCAGCCGACGCCCACACCCTCGCGATGCGGTTGCGGCACTTCTCATTCAGGTCGTCGTCAACGCCTCGACTCCTCGGACTCGACGACCTTCCCGCCCACCTCGAGGGATACGGGCCGATCTGCCCCCAAGTACTTCGTACAGGGAGGTACCCCCAGCGGACTCCGCGCGTACATTGGCCGCCGACGGTGTCTTCCAGCGCATCCACACAATGGCCACCGAAGGCGACGCAGGTGGGCACGTCCTCGGGATCAGTCCCGTTCAGAAGACTCACGGCATACCCGTGACCTACATCCGGAACACAGCAACCAAACCCGAACTCACCTACGCACCGGGGACGGCTCTCGGCCGCAGGATCCGGGCCCGCGACGGCAACTGCCGCTTCCCCAACTGCCAGTCCCGGCGCGGCTCTGCGACATCGACCACACGACGCCGTTCGACCACGACCACCCCGAGAACGGTGGTCTCACCGTCGAGTCGAATCTCGCGTGCCTGTGCCGACGCCACCACCGGCTGAAAACCGACGGCTCCTGGACCGTCCGCCAGACCGGGGCAGGGAACCTCGAATGGACCACACCGCGCGGCGACATCATCCGAACCGAACCCGAAGGGGCAGCAATCGAACTCACCCACAACCACATCCGCGGGGTACAGCGCTCCTGTGCCCTCCGACTGCTCACCGAGCGCTCCCACGACCAGCAGGACGCGAAATACTTGAACGAACTGCACGGGAGACGAGCCACACACCACCACGCACCGGCACCACCACCCGACGGCGGCGGCACCGGTGCGTGAGAGCGTGCGATCAGTGGGCGGCGACGGCGGCGGTGCTGCCCGCAGCGGACGCGTCGGGCCTGCCTGCGCCGAGCCGGTCCTCCAACTCTTCGAGGCTGCGCCCCTTGGTTTCCGGGACGAAGCGGTACACGAAGTACACCGATACCAGGTTGACGAGGACGAACAGGCCGAACGTTCCGGTGGACCCGAGGACGGAGTTCAGGATCGGGAAGACGAACGAGATCAAGGCGTTCGTCGTCCAGAGCACGAAGACCGCGATGCCCATGGCGAACCCGCGGATGGCCATCGGGAAGATCTCCGAGAGCAGCAACCACACGCAGGTTCCGATGAAGCACTGCACGAAGGCGACGAACACCATCATCGCGGCGAGGATGATGTAGCTGCGACCCGTGGATGAGGGCAGCAGGAACACCAGCGACAACGCGGCCTGCGAGGATGCCACACCAATGAAGCCGGTCAGCAGCATCGTGCGACGATTCACGTAGCCCAGCAGGATGATTCCGAGAATTGTCATGACCACCGACGTGACACCGACCGCGATGGTGGCCACCAGGGACGCGCTGACACCCAGCCCGCTCTGTTCCAGGATCGTCGGGGCGTAGTAGTTGACCGTGTTGATGCCCGTCGCCTGCTGGACGATGGCCAGACCGCAGCCGATCCAGAGGATCCGGCGCATCCACGGGTAGTCGCGCAGATAGTGGACGGCGCCACTGACCTTCGAGTTCCGGTCGCGGGTGGCATGGAGGCTGATGCTGGCGTACTCGACTGCGGCGTCCGACTCGCTGCGGCTCAACTCGAGGGTGCTGCGCGTCTCGGCGAGCCGGCCCTTCGACGCGTACCAGCGCGGTGAATCCGGGAGCACGAGCATGCCGAGCATCAGTAGAACTGCGGGCACCGAGGCGATGGCCAGCATGTACCGCCACACCGTCGGATCCTCGATGAGGTGATCGAGTAGCGCGTTGATCGAGAAGGCGAGCATCTGACCGGTGACGATCATCAGTTCGTTGATGGTCACCATCCGCCCGCGACGCTCGACCGGCGCCATCTCGGCCAGGTAGAGCGGGCAGGTGACGGCGGCGGCGCCCACACCGAGACCGAGGACGATCCGCGCCAGCACCATGATCTCCACGTTGGGGGCCATCGCACACCCGAGGGCGCCGACGAGAAACAGACCCGCACAGACGAGGAGCGTGCGCTTGCGGCCGAGAGCGTCCGACAGCCGGCCTCCGAGCAGCGCACCGACGGCGGCACCCGGGAAGAGCAGCGAGCTCACGACGGTGGCTTCGCCGACGGCACTGAGGTTCAGCTCGTCCTTCATGTAGAGCAGCGCACCGGAGATCACACCGGTGTCGTAGCCGAACAGCAGGCCGCCGAGCGTGGAGATGACGGTGAGCTTGGTCAGGAAGCGTTTGTGACTGCGCTCGTTGCGCGCAGCGCCGCCGCTTCCGCGGGCACTGGCAGCCGAGTGGGTTGTCGACATCAGGTGTTGGCCTTTCTGGGGAATGCTCACGCATCGCGACACGGAAGATCAGTTCACGTGTCGATACCGCCCGAGTGCGCTCGGCTCGATGCAGCCGAAGGGGCGTAGTTTGCTGAACTGAAGCGCTTCACTAACGCGCTTCAGTTATCTACTATGATGTGAATCACAGAGGGTGTCAAGGGCAAAGATCGGGCTGCGTGAGAATGCGCCCCCTGACGACGCAACCGAGGGAGATCGAGATGCTCGACGATCGAGCCGCCGCGCACGACGGTGCGGAGCGGCTACCGGCCGCCCTGCACCGACGCCCCACGATGGCCGATGTCGCGACGCGGGCCGGGGTGTCGCGCACCCTGGTGTCACTGATCTTCAGCAACAAGCCCGGAGCGTCCGACGAAACCCGGGATCGCGTCCTCCAGGCTGCAGACGACCTCGGTTATCGGCTCGACCGGGCCGCCCGCATGCTCGCGCGCGGCCGCAGCCGCACCCTCGGCGTGCTCATCGACGTCCACCAGACGTTCCAGGCCGACCTGATCGGAACCGTCTACGCGGAGGCGGAGGCCGCCGGATACGAAGTCCTGCTCTCCGCCAGCGCACCCACCCGAGACGAACACAAGGCGATCGAAGCCCTCCTCAGCCACCGGTGCGAGGGCCTGATCCTGCTCGGCCCGCTCTCCGAGGTGGCGTATCTGCGCACACTCGCGGACCGTGCCGTCGTCACCGTCGTCGGCCGCGCACTCCCTCACACCGCCGTCGACACCGTGCGGACAGCGGACGCCAAGGGCATCCGGCAGTCCGTCGACCACCTGGTCGAACTCGGGCATCGCGAGATCGTGCACGTCGACGGCGGCGCGGACCCGGGCTCACCCGAACGGCGTCGCGCGTACCTCGCGGCGATGCGCAGGCACGACCTCTCCGACCACATTCGCGTCATTCCCGGCCAGCACACCGAGGACGCAGGCATCGCCGCCGCGAACACCCTGCTGGCCGAGGACCGCCTGCCGACCGCCGTGCTCGCCGGCAACGACCGCTGCGCCATCGGTCTCATGGACGTGTTCACCCGCGCTCACGTCGACGTGCCGGGAGACATCTCGATCGTCGGGTACGACGACAGCCACCTTGCCCAGTTGTCCCGGATCGACCTCACCACCGTGCGGCAGGACACGGAGGGCTTGGCGCGGCACGCCGTGCAGTTCGCCATCGGCCGGCTCGAGAACGACGACCTCGACCCGCAGGATTTCGTGATCGACCCCCACCTGGTGGTGCGCGGCACGACCGGTCCGGCCCGGTCGTAGCCGCGCCCCGCCGGCACGATTCAGCGCAGAGGCGACGGCCTCACCGCGTGATGCTCCTCAGGTATTCGACGCTCTTGACCACGTCGCGCACGGGACCTTCGTCCTCCGGCTCCGACGCGAGAATGGTGTCCTGTTCGAGGACGTACCAGCCGTCGTAGCCCTGATTCTGCAGCCGCTCGACCACCCCGGCGATATCCACGTCCCCGGTGCCCAGTGGCGTGTACATCCCCTGCGCGACAGCCTCGGTGTAGGTGAGCTCGCCCACCCGGACCCGCGCGAGAAGCGCCGCATCGACATCCTTCAGGTGCGCGTGGGCGATTCGTTCGGGGGCCCTGGTGACGAGGTCGAGGGGGTCGGTGCCGCCGATCAGCAGGTGCCCGGTATCCAGGCACAGCGGAATCGACGAGCCGTCCAGGATGCGGTCCACCTCGGCACGGTTCTCGATCATCGTCCCCACGTGGGGGTGAATGACCGCCCGGAGCCCGCGGTCGGCAGCGGCCGACGACAGGCGGTCGAGGTTGCGCAACAACGTCTTCCATCCCGAGTCGTCGAGTTCCGGTCGCGAATCGTAACCGACGGCTCCCGTCACCGCCGCCAGGACCATCACCTCCGACCCCGACGCGACGAGTGACTCGATCGCCCCGCCGACCGCAGCGACCGCGTCATGATCCGGATCGTGGAGCAGCACCGGAACGAATCCCCCGACCGCAGTCAGGTCGTACCGGGCGAGAGTGTCCGTAAGCTCGCGCGGATCCGAGGGGAGGAATCCGTCCGGACCCAGTTCGGTGGCAGCCAGGCCGGCGTCACGCATCTCGGCGAGCACCCGGCCGGGGCCGAGCTGGTGACCCCAGCCCTCCACCTCACACACTCCCCACGAAATGGGCGCACCTGCAAGTCGAATCGTCATCGTCCTCTTTCATCCCATCGCACCGGTCGGTGCTGTTGTAGTGACAATGTGGCCGCGTCGGGAATCCCGCTCACGGCTGTCGCCGTGCGGTCTGCGCGGACAGACGTTCTGCGAGCACCACTGGATCGACGCTCTCCCGCAACGCTTCCCACACCGTGTCCACCTGAGTGGCCGGCGCGAGACTGTGCACCGGTTGATCGTGGTCGAGATTGGTGGGGAACGGGTAACACTCGGCCGTCGCGACGACGGCATTGCGGAGGGTGCGCTCACTCGCCCCGGCACTCTGCAGTGCCAGCAGGGCGGGGTACACGGCGTTCGCCATGGCCTCCCGGTCCAGCACCTCCATCGCCCTGCCGAACGGCGACGAGACCTGCAGCAGATTGGCCATCCGCCGGAGCGCGTCCG
Source organism: Rhodococcus sp. IEGM 1307 (assembly GCF_030056915.1). Lineage (NCBI taxonomy): Bacteria > Bacillati > Actinomycetota > Actinomycetes > Mycobacteriales > Nocardiaceae > Rhodococcus > Rhodococcus sp. IEGM 1307. Next base: position 111,398 of record NZ_JASHKW010000011.1, on the reverse strand, counting down.
AACGGTTGTGGCCTGCGCCGTGGTAGAGCGCCGGGTTGAAGAACACCGCGTCGCCCTTCCTCAGCGGCAGCTGAACATGACTGGCGCGGAAGAACTCGACGAACTCCGGCCGGGAGAACGCCAGGTAGCCCGCCTCGAACAGTTGCGAGTACGGCAGGTACAGGGTGGGACCGCTCTCGACGGGCATGTCGCAGTGCGCCACCGCCCCTTGCAGTGTCAGCGTGGCCGACATCCGGTGCAGGTGCGCCGGATACTCGGCCAGTTCGTGCCGGGGCACGATGCCCAGGTGGTAGTCGCGATGCGGCACCTGCGCGGCGCCGCCGGGGTTGACCACGTTGACCTGCGACGTCACCTGATACAGCGGGCCCAGCCAGCTCTGGCAGATCAGCGCGAGGATGTCGTTGGCGTAGTACTCGGCGAACACATCGGGGGCGCCGAAAGCCAGCTTCTGCGCGGCGTTCCAGATGCGGTCGTTGGCGCCCGCCTTGCCGAAGTGGTCACCCACCACACCACCCGACGCGTGTTGCTGCGCGATGAGGAGGTCGAACTGTTCCGTGGCGCGATCCAGTACGCCGAGATCACTGAAGGCATTCTGGAACACCACGATTCCGGGACCGTCCGTGAGCGCGCGCCCGAGTTCGGTCTGCACGGCGCGGCGGGACTGCGCGTCGTCGAGGTGGGGCTTCAGCACGTCACTGCGGTACAGCAGGACGTTCTGCTCCACGGAGTGAGCGAACGGGTAGTCGGCCAGGTTCGTCGAGCGATCCACGGAGACGCGAAACGCGTCGAGGTCGCAGTCGGAGTCGCGGATCCACTCACGCCGGCCGGTCGGCGGAGGAGTCGTGATGGTCATGGAGATAGTCTTGCTGTGATGTGATCGGCAAACAACAGCAGAAATCCATCATTTTCACCTCAGGAGGCGGCCGTGAAGCACCGCTACAAGGTCCGTGAGATCGCCCAGCAGTCGGGGTTGAGCGAGGCCACCGTCGACCGCGTGCTCCACGAACGCCCCGGCGTACGGGAATCGACGAGAGCGGAAGTGCAGCAAGCGATCCGCGATCTCGACAAACAACGCACCCAGTTGAAGCTGAGTGGACGCAAGTTCCTCGTCGACGTCGTCATGCAGTCCCCCGAACGCTTCACCACCGCGTTCCGCGCGGCCGTGGAAGCGGAACTGCCCGCTCTCGCCCCCGCCGTCGTGCGATCGCGGTTCCATTTCCGGGAAACCGGCTCGACACCGGCGATGGTCGAGACCCTCGGTCGGATCGGGGCCCGCGGCACACAGGGCGTGATCGTGAAGGCGCCCGACTCCATCGAGGTCGTCGAGGCCATCGACCGGCTCACCGCGGCGGGGATACCGGTGGTCACCTATGCCACCGACGTGCCGGGCAGCTCGCGGGCCGGCTACGTCGGGATCGACAACCGGGCCGCGGGGGCGACTGCCGCGTACCTCGTCGACCAGTGGCTCGGCGACCTGTCGTCCGCCGTCCTGATCACGCTGAGCAGCAATGCCTTCCGTGGCGAGGAGGAACGGGAGATGGGGTTCCGCGCCGCACTGCGAAGTTTCGGCATCGACCGTGCGGTGATCGACATCGCGGAGAGCGACGGACTCGACGCGACCATCGAGAGCCTGGTGCTCCGGGCGCTCGAGCAGAACCCGGACATCGCGGCCGTCTACTCGATCGGCGGCGGCAACGTGGCCACGGCCCGCGCATTCGAACGCACCGGCCGCACCTGTCGCGTGTTCATCGCCCACGACCTCGACGAGGACAACACGCGGCTGTTGCGGGCCGGCACGCTCTCCGCCGTGTTGCACCACGATCTCCGGGCCGATGCCCATCTGGCGTGCCGCATGTTGCTGCAGGCCCGGGGCGCGCTCGGCGGTGTCGCGACCGCCGCCTCACCCATCCGGGTGGTCACCCCGTACAACCAGCCCTGACGGCGTGGATCAGCGCCTAGCCCTGCCCCTGGGGGACGGGCACGCCGCGGGACTGGAACCAGCCCGCCGGATCCATCTTGGTTCCGTTGACCGCCCACACCTCGTAGTGCAGGTGCGGTCCGGTCGACTGACCCCGGTTGCCCATGGTGGCGATCTGGTCGCCGGCCCGGACCTGCTGCCCGACCGACACCAATGACTGGTCGATGTGGCCGTACACGCCGGTGGTGCCGTCGTCCTGCTGGATGCGGACCCACAATCCGAATCCCGACGCCGGACCGGTCTCGATCACAGTGCCGTTGGTGACGGCCTTGATCGGGGTGCCGATGGAGTTGGCGATGTCGATGCCGTTGTGGTTTGTGCCCCACCGCGGACCGAAGCCCGAGGTGAAGGTGCCGTCGGCCGGGACCAGCACAGCGGGTCGACGTGCCGCTTCCGCGGCCGCAGCCGCGCGTGCAGCCTGTTCTGCGGCCTCGCGAGCCAGCCGCTCGACCTCGGCCTTCTCGAACGCGAGCCGCTCGACCTCACGCTGGGCGGCGCGCTGGAGTTGCTCGGCGTAGTCGACGGGCACTGGGCGCGTGACCTGCAGGAACTGGGGCGGTGTCGAGAGAGACACGCCTGTCTCGGTCGACGCCTGCGCTACCTCACCGGTGGCCGCGGAGGCGATCCCCCCGGATGCGAGCAGTGCAGCGGCCGCCAGCGAGGTCGCGACCAGCCGTCTACGGGAGGTCGTTGTCGAACGGAGGCGCCGGGTGCGCCGGGCGTGCGGGACGGTGTTCGGGTGTAGAGCCAAAACCACATTCCTCTGTCGAGTTCGTGATCGATAACGAAACGGTCACGGTTTCGACACAGGTTAGTACGGATCGGGCCAAATCCTGCGCGTCGCATTGACGAATGTGCGGCGATCTCGCGTCCCGAACCGGATTTTCCGGTCTCATCAGTCACATGCACCCCGTGAGCGCACATCGACGACAGTGGTCACGCACGAGAAGTGTCAGAAGTCACGGAGCCCGCGGTCGTGACCGCGGGCTCCGTGACCTTTCGACCACTCAGCCGGCGGCCCGCAACTGGGCCGCCAAACGCATCGCGGAGTTCGCGTCCCCGTAACCCTCGTAGCCGCCGACGCGTTGCACCACCTCGAAGAACAGATCGGCGCCCACCGTCTGGGTGAACAGGTGGAAGAACTCGCCATGGGCATCGGCGTCGTACATGATGCCCGACCCACTCATCCGGTCCAGGAGCTCGCGGGAGAGTCCGAAGCGGGCCTCGAGATCGTCGTAGTAGTTCGGCGAGATCACGAGGGGCTCGAAACCGTTGGACTGCATGGTCGCGGCGGCGGTGAAAATGTCCGTGCACGAGAACGCGACGTGGCTGATGCCGCCGCGCCGGGCCGCGGCGATGTGGGAGTTGCCCGACACCGCACCCGGAACCATGTTCAGGGAGATGCGCAGCGGACGGTCGATGCCGTCGGCACCCGTCTGATCCATCGTCAGGGCCTGACTGCGCATCATGCCGACCGCGTCGGTGACGTCGAGGCCCTCGTGCGGCGCCATCGCGAACACCGAACGGAGCAGCAGCATGATGCCGTCCCAGTTGTCGGACGGCACGGCGAGCGCCACGTGATCGACCCCGGTGAACACGGGCACCTCGTCCTGCCAGCGCGACTCCGTCGGATACAGATCGAACGCCGACTGCCACGAGGCGGCACTGCCCGGGCCGCGCAGATCCAGCGACGTCGCATCGGTGATCTTCAGACGCACCACATCCGATTCGGGGGCCGTGTCCACACCGGGCAACAGGACCTCGTGCACCGGGACCTCGAGCGCCGCGGCGCGCTCACCCCACGCGTCGGGATCGCTCGACCGGATACCGATCTGGGTGAGCACCGGCAGGTGCGCCGGCAGACCCGGAGCGGTCCACACGGTGCCCGCGGTGGCGTCGACCACGATGGTCATCCGGCCGTGCCGCCACAGCTGGAGGTCGTGACTGCGGTGGCGGCCCACCAGACGGAATCCGATGTGCTGCAGCGCCTGCCGAAGGTCGGAATCCTTGCCGGGACCGGCCGCGAGCCGGAGCGACACGATGCCTTCGAGGGGTGCGCGCGGCGGCGGCTCGAACAGGGCCAGACCGCGACCGGTGTCCTCACCGTGCTCGGCCTGCACGCGTGCGACCTCCTCCTGGAGGTACAGCAGCGAGCGGTGAGCGTCGGCGGCCGTGCGGCCCGTGGACGACTGCCGGAACGTGTCGTTGAAGATCTCGAGCGACCACGGTCCGGTGTATCCGGCGGCCTGGACGTGCGCGCCGAACGTCGCGAGATCGAAGTTTCCCTGCCCCGGGAAGTTCCGGTGGTGCCGGCTCCACTGCAGGATGTCCATCGACATGCGGGGCGCGTCGGCGAGCTGGAGGAAGAAGATCTTCTCCCCCGGGATGTCACGGATGCCGGACGGGTCGTCGCCGCGGGAGAGGATGTGGAAGCTGTCGAGGCAGGTGCCGAGGGCCGGATGATCCGCGTCCTGCACGATCTTCCACGCGTGCCGGTACGTATTGACGTGCGTGCCCCAGGCCAGCGCCTCGTAGGCGATGCGGAGCCCCCGGCTGTGTGCCCGCTCGGCGAGGGTATGGAGTTGCTCGGTCAGGCGGGCGTCGTCCCGCACCGCCTCGGGCAACGGCGAGGAGCACACCAGTAGGGTGTCACAGCCGAGCTGCTCCATGATGTCGAACTTGCGCTCGGCTCGGATCAGGTTGCGAGCGAACGTCGTGTCGTCCACGGAGTCCAGATCGCGGAACGGCTGATACAGATCGAGGGTGAGTCCGAGATCCGCTGCGCGGGAAGCCAGCTCACGCGGCGACCACGGCGAGCTCACGAAATCGGGTTCGAACACCTCGAATCCGTCGAACCCGGCTGCCGCGATCGCGGTGACCTTCTCCTCCAGCGATCCGCTCAGGGATACCGTGGCAACGCTCGTACGAACCTGTCGTCCCATGTGGCGTCAGCCCTTGTTGCAGATGAAGTCGACGGCCAGCGCATAGCCGAGAATGCCGAGTCCGGCGATCACACCGGTCGCGACTCCGGACACGTACGAGTGGTGCCGGAATTCCTCGCGGGCGTGCACGTTGCTGATGTGCACCTCGACGAGCGGCACCTCGAGCGTCACCAGGGCGTCGCGCAACGCCACCGACGTGTGCGTGAAACCGCCGGGGTTGATCACGACGCCCGACGCCGTGGTCCGGGCCTCGTGCACCCAGTCGATCAGATGGCCCTCGTGGTTGGACTGCCGCGCGACGATCTCACGTCCGGCTTTCGCAGCGGCCGTGCGGCACAACTCGACCACGTCGTCGAGCGTCTCCCGCCCGTACACCTCGGGTTGCCGTTGCCCCAGCAGGTTCAGGTTGGGGCCGTTGAGAACAAAGATCGGTCCGGGAGCGGTCATCGCGCGCTTTACCTCCATTTGTACGAACTAGTGAGTTAGTTCGCACCCAGGATACAGCGCGCTCCCGCCTAGGCGGACTTGTCTCGGCGTTCTCCCCGCTCCGGCTTCCGCGGAACGATGGTCGGAAGCACGTTGTCGTTGACCGTCTCGGCGCTGACCACGACCTTCTCGACGTCGTCACGGCTCGGGATGTCGTACATGACCGGCAGCAGGACTTCCTCCATGATCGCGCGCAGTCCACGAGCACCGGTTCCGCGGAGGATCGCCTGGTCGGCGATGGCCTCGAGCGCGTCCGTGGTGAACTCCAACTCCACGCCGTCCATGTCGAACAACCGGTTGTACTGCTTGACCAGCGCGTTCTTCGGCTCGGACAGGATCTGGACGAGCGATTCCTTGTCGAGGTTCGTCACCGACGCCACCACGGGAAGACGACCGATGAACTCCGGGATGAGCCCGAACTTGATCAGGTCTTCCGGCATGACCTCCGCGAAGTGGTCCTGGGTGTCGATCTCCGCCTTGGACCGCACCTCCGCACCGAAACCGATGCCGCGCTTGCCCACGCGATCGGACACGATCCGCTCGAGGCCGGCGAACGCCCCCGCCACGATGAACAGGACGTTCGTCGTGTCGATCTGGATGAACTCCTGATGCGGGTGCTTGCGACCGCCCTGCGGCGGCACGCTGGCCTGCGTGCCCTCGAGAATCTTCAGCAAAGCCTGCTGCACACCCTCGCCGGACACGTCCCGCGTGATCGACGGGTTCTCGCTCTTGCGGGCGATCTTGTCGACCTCGTCGATGTAGATGATGCCGGTCTCGGCGCGCTTGACGTCGTAGTCGGCGGCCTGGATCAGCTTGAGGAGAATGTTCTCGACGTCCTCACCGACGTAGCCGGCTTCGGTGAGCGCCGTCGCATCGGCGATCGCGAACGGGACGTTGAGCATCTTCGCCAGCGTCTGAGCCAGATACGTCTTGCCGCAGCCCGTGGGACCGAGCATGAGAATGTTCGACTTCGCCAGCTCGACCGTCTCGCCGCGCGCATCACGACCCTTGTCACCGGCCTGGATGCGCTTGTAGTGGTTGTAGACCGCAACGGCGAGAGTCCGCTTGGCGGCATCCTGGCCGATCACGTAGTTCTCGAGGAAGTCGCGGATCTCGGCCGGCTTCGGCAGCTCGTCGAGCTTCACCTCGCTGGACTCGGCCAGCTCCTCTTCGATGATCTCGTTGCACAGGTCGATGCACTCGTCGCAGATGTACACCCCAGGCCCAGCAATGAGCTTCTTGACCTGCTTCTGGCTCTTACCGCAGAAAGAGCACTTGAGCAGATCCCCGCCGTCACCGATGCGTGCCATCTCGTCAGGTCCCTACTTCCTTCGTCTACGTGCAACCATCGAACCGATCCCACGCCGTGCGCGCACCGACCGAAAACGAAAGCCCGTTATGTGACCGTACCCGCAGATCGCGAGCGAGGTCGACTGGTTGTCGGTGATTCGCGCACCGATCTTCCGGGAAAGCCAGCCTTGCCGATCCCGCACCCGGCTCGCGGCAACCGCGCCGTCACGGCGTGTCGCCCGAGCCGGGGCGGCAGGAAATCACTTCTGGGCGCTGAGTTTGCGGTACTCGAGCACGTCGTCGATGATTCCGTATTCCTTGGCCTCGGCGGCCGTGAGGATCTTGTCGCGGTCGGTGTCCTTGCGGATCACGTCGGCGTCCTTGCCGGTGTGCTTCGCGAGGGTGGTCTCCATCAGGCGACGCATCCGCTCGATCTCGGCGGCCTGGATCTCGAGGTCGGAGACCTGACCCTGGATGCCGCCGGTGGCGGGCTGGTGGATGAGGACACGAGCGTTCGGCAGGGCGAGACGCTTGCCGGGGCTACCGGCCGCCAGCAGCACCGCGGCAGCCGAGGCCGCCTGGCCGAGGCACACCGTCGTGATGTCGGCGCGCACGTACTGCATGGTGTCGTAGATCGCCATCAGCGAGGTGAACGAGCCACCCGGCGAGTTGATGTACATGGTGATGTCGCGATCGGGGTCCAGCGACTCGAGAACGAGAAGCTGAGCCATCACGTCGTTGGCCGACGCATCGTCCACCTGCACGCCGAGGAAGATGATGCGCTCCTCGAACAGCTTGTTGTACGGGTTGGACTCCTTGACGCCGTAGCTCGAGTGCTCGATGAACGACGGCAGGATGTAACGCGACTGGGGGCCTGCGGGCGCCTGGCCTCCCAGGCTGCGGGGATCGAACAGGTTGGTCATCAGTTCTCCAAGGGATGTGTGGGAGCGGTCAGTGAGGAAGCCGGGCTGCTACTGCCCGGTCCCGCCCGCCTGCGCCGCGCGGGAGACGACGTGGTCGACGAAACCGTATTCGAGTGCCTGCTTCGCGGTGAACCAGCGGTCACGATCCGAATCGGCGGTGATCTGCTCGACCGTCTGACCGGTGTGCTCGGCGATCAGCTCGGCCATTTCGCGCTTGGTGTGCGCGAACTGCTCGGCCATGATCGCGATGTCACTGGCGGTACCACCGATTCCGGCGGACGGCTGGTGCATCATGATCCGCGCGTGCGGGAGGGCGTAGCGCTTGCCCTTGGCCCCGGCGGAGAGCAGGAACTGGCCCATCGACGCGGCCAGACCCATTCCGAACGTCGCGACGTCGCACTCGGCGAACTGCATCGTGTCGAAGATCGCCATACCGGCGCTGACCGACCCGCCGGGCGAGTTGATGTAGAGGGAGATGTCCCGGCTGGGATCCTCTGCCGACAACAGCAGGATCTGAGCGCACAGCTTGTTCGCGATGTCGTCGTCGACCTGGGTACCGAGGAAGATGATGCGCTCGCGCAGCAGGCGTTCGTACACCGAGTCGCTGAGGTTCAACCCAGCGGTGGCTGAAGTCATGGCGGGACTCTGCAAAGTCTCCAGGTGATTGGAAGTCACGGTACCTGCCTTCTCCGTAAATCGTTGATTGCTGACACAGACACTAACGAAGGAGGGCGGCACCGGAGTCCCGGTGCCGCCCTACTTCGCTCAAAGCGGAAAACAACTCACAGCCGAACGCGAGAAAAACATCCCGCGACCAGCATTACTTCTGGTCTTCGCTCTCGGTGGAATCCGACGCAGCCTCGTCCGTGGACGCAGCCTCCTCGGCCTCGGCCTCACCGTTGCCGAACAGTTCGGCGGTGTCGACAGCGGCACCCGAGGTGTCGGTGACGGTGGCCTGCTCGACGACACCGGCGAGAGCCTTGCCGCGACGCACGTCCGCGAAGACGGCGCCGAGCTGACCGGCCTGCTGAATCTGCTGGATGAACTGCTCGGGCGCCATGCCGTAGCGCTGCGCCTGGAACAGGATGCGCTCGGTGAGCTCGTCCTGGCCGACGGTGACGTCGGAGGCGTCGGCGATGGCGTCCAGCAGCAGCTGGGTCTTCACCGAGCGCTCGGCGCTCTCCTTGGCGTCCTTGTCGAACTCTTCGCGGCTCGTGCCCTGCTCCTCGAGGAGCTTGTTCAGCGCTTCCTCGTCGTGATCGAGACCGTGCACGGCGTCGTGGAGTGCAGCGTCGACCTCGGCCTTGACGACAGCCTCGGGCAGCGGGACCTCGACGGTCTCCAGGAGGGTCTCGAGGACCTTGTCGCGGATCTGACCGGCCTGCTCGACCTTGCGAACGCGTCCGACGCGCTCACGCAGGTCGGCCTTCAGCTCGTCGAGGGTGTCGAACTCGCTTGCCAGCTGAGCGAACTCGTCGTCCTCGGCGGGCAGCTCGCGCTCCTTGACGGTGCCGACGGTGACGGTGACGACAGCTTCCTTGCCCGCGTGGTCACCGGCGACGAGCGTCGAGGTGAACTCCTTGGACTCGCCGGCCTTGACGCCGACGACGGCCTCGTCGAGGCCCTCGATGAGCTGACCCGAACCGACCTCGTGCGACAGACCGCTCGCGGTGGCCTCGGGAACGGCCTCACCGTCGACGGTGGCCGACAGGTCGATGGAGATGAAGTCTCCGTCCTCGACCGCACGCTCGACTCCGGTGAGGGTGCCGAAGCGCTGACGCAGCGACAGCAGCTGCTCCTCGACGGCCTCGTCGGTGATCTCGATCGGATCGACGGTGACGCTCAGCTCGCTGTAGTCGGGCAGCGTGATCTCGGGACGGACGTCGACCTCGGCGGTGAACTCGAGGAGCTCGCCGTCCTCGATCTTCGTGATCTCGATCTCGGGCTGACCGATCGCCTTCACCGAGGCGCTGGTGACGGCCTCGGAGTAGCGGGACGGGAGTGCGTCGTTGACGACCTGCTCCAGGACTGCGCCACGACCGACACGGGCTTCGAGCAACTTGGCCGGTGCCTTGCCCGGACGGAAGCCGGGGAGACGGATCTGTTGCGCGAGGGCCTTGTAGGCCTTGTCGAAATCAGGCTTGAGCTCCTCGAAGGGCACCTCAACGTTGATACGGACTCGCGTCGGGCTGAGCTGCTCGACGGTGCTCTTCACGGACTGGCTCCTTCGTGTGGTCGTGCTTTTTCGGTGCGGCAGTTGCCTGCCCTGTGGTTCTGGTCGGGGTGACAGGATTTGAACCTGCGACCCTCCGCTCCCAAAGCGGATGCGCTACCAAGCTGCGCTACACCCCGGTCGAAGCCGGCTCTCGCCAACCTCGCGAGGACCCGAGGAAGAATCCTACGGCCCCCCGATTATGAAATCCAAAGCGAGGTTGGGTACAGTCACTCATCGCAGACGACATGCATGGCGATCCCAGGTTGTCGTATGCACGGGGATGTAGCTCAATGGTAGAGCCTCAGTCTTCCAAACTGATTACGCGGGTTCGATTCCCGTCATCCCCTCCACACAGGAGCGTTCCCACCCCAGGGAACGCTCCTTTTTTGTCGCGCACGGGCGGTCGCGGACGCCTCGGCTGCTATGACATGCGTCACAGGCGCACGAGACGCGCCCGCGCCTCTCTTCTGCGGACCGCTCCCCCGTTCGCCGAGCGCGTAAGCACGATTTCGGTCAGTACTCTGGGAGATGTCTGATTTGTCCCCTACTCGTGGATGTTGCAGCCCCGCAGCCGGCGGTCCGCGAGAACTCCGGAGGCCCACCGTGGAACTGCTACTCATTCTCGTGATCGTGGCGGCGGTCGCCTTCCTGGTGGTGAGGAGCCGCAACAACCGCGCCGGGCAGACCGCGAACCAGCTCGAGGACGCCAAGGCGGACGCTCGCCAGGCCATCGAACGGCTCGGCGGACAGGTGTACAGCCTCACCGGGTCCGACACCGCCTCGCAGCAGGCACTCGCCGACGCGTCCGAGCGGTACACCGCGGCGGGCTCCCAGATCGATCAGGCCACGACGCCCGTCCAGGCGCGTCTCGCCAAGCAGACGGCGCTCGAGGGTCTCTACTACATCCGCGCCGCCCGGACGGCCATGGGCATGGACCCCGGCCCGGAGATTCCGTCGATCGACGGCCAGAAGTCCGCGGGAGCGGTCACCGAGGACCGTGAGGTCGAGTTCGAGGGGCGGCAGGTCGCGGCGTCGCCGAACCCGTCGTCGAAGACCCCGAACTACTACCCCGGTGGCCGTGTCGCGGGACGCCCGGTTCCCGCCGGCTGGTACTCGGAGCCGTGGTGGAAGCCCGCTCTCGTCGCAGGCGCGTGGGGCCTGGGCTCGATGTTCCTGTTCTCGGCGATGTTCTCGGGGATGGCCGGAGTGGGGTACGACGCGCAGGGCTTCGAGAGCGGAGCGGGCGACGCGTCCCAGGACACCGGTGACGCGGGTGCGGACGGCGGTGGCGACGGCGGTGACGCAGGCGCAGACGGCGGCGGCGACATGGGCGGGGACGCCGGTGGCGACGGCGGCGGATTCGACTTCGGCGGCGGCGGAGACGGCGGCGGGTTCGACTTCGGCGGCGGGTTCGACTTCTAGCCGGCCGTCAGGAGGGCTGGCAGCTCGGGCACCAGAAGAGGTTGCGGCCCTTCATGACCGAGTGGGTGACCGGGGTGCCGCAGATCCGGCACGGTGATCCCGCCCGCCGGTAGACGTACGTCCGGGGACGGTCCTTGGCATACGCCGGATCGCCGTGATCGTCCTCGGGACGGACGACGTGCATCTTGCCGCGGCGGACCCCGACCTTCATCAGGGCGACGAGGTCGGCCCACAGCGCGTCCCACTCGGCACGGGACAGCGCACGGCCGGGCCTGTCGGGGTTGATGCCGTGCCGGAACAGGACCTCCGCCCGGTACACGTTGCCGATGCCGGCGATCACGGCCTGATCCATCAGCAGTGCCCCGATCGGGGTCTTCGACGCCGAGATGCGCTTCCACGCCTTGTCGGGGTCGGCGTCCGTGCGGAGCGGGTCCGGCCCCAGCCGCGCCTCGATGGCGGCGACCTGCGGCGGATGGAGAACCTCGCAGGCCGTCGGACCGCGGAGGTCGGTGCCGAATTCGGCGCCGACCATCCGCATCCTGACCTGCCCGACCGGCGGTTCCATCGGTACGGCCGATTCCGTGAACGCTCCGTACAGTCCCAGGTGGACGTGCACGACCAGTCCCGACTCGTAGTGATGCCACAGGTGTTTACCCCAGGCCTCGGACCTGACGAGAACGCGGCCGTCGACGAGCGCCGCGTCCTCGGAAAATCTGCCCTGCGGGCTCAGCACCCGCACCGGCGCACCGGCGAACCGGCGTTGGTGTAGCCGGGCCAGCCGGTGCAGGGTGTGACCTTCGGGCAAGGGCGATCAGGCCTCGGGCAGGGCGGGGGCGACGCCGGTCTTCTCGAACTCGGACAGGATGTCGATGCGGCGCTGGTGGCGCTCCTCGTTCGACCACTCGGCGGCGAGGAACGCGTCCACGATCGCGAGGGACTCCTCGAGGGAGTGCATGCGCCCGCCGAGGCCGATCAGCTGAGCCTTGTTGTGCTGGCGGGCCAGCTGCGCGGTCTCGACGCTCCACGCCAGGGCACACCGCGCACCCTTCACCTTGTTCGCGGCGATCTGCTCACCGTTGCCGCTGCCGCCCAGCACGATGCCGAGGCTGCCCTCGTCGGCGACGACACGACGGGCCGTCTCGATGCAGAAGGCGGGGTAGTCGTCGAGGGCGTCGTAGACGTGAGCGCCGCAGTCGACGGTCTCGTGGCCCGCGGCCTTCAGGTGTTCGATGATCTCGTTCTTACGTTCGAATCCGGCATGGTCGGCACCCAGGTATACGCGCATGACTGGTGATTCTGTCAGGCGTCGTCGCGAATCGTGTCAGGGGCCCGGGACGCTTATCGTGATCAGCATGTATCCCGACAACGGACAGAACTGGGGACAGTCGTATCCGGGACATCGGCCGGTCTCCGCGCAGCACCAGTGGGGCGTCGGGACGGGATGGAATCCTCCGGTCCCGTTGCCGGGCCTCATGCCGAACGACCGGCCCGCCCGGCACTCGTGGGAGATCCCGCTGCTCGTGGTGGCCATCGTTCTCACCGTCGTCGCCTACGTGGCGGCGATCGCGGCGCTCTTCCTCGGCGTGGTGTCCACGTGGGTGCTCATCGTGCTGGTCGCGCCGATCCTCATCGCCGTCGGCCGCGGCCAGCTCTACGGCTCGCAGCAGGTGAACGGGATCAAGATGACACCCACCCAGTTCCCCGACGGGTACCGGATGGTGGCCGAGGCGGCCGCACGGTTCGGGATGACCGAACCACCCGACGCGTACGTCGTGCTCGGGAACGGCCGGATCAACGCGTTCGCGTCCGGACACGGCTTCCGCCGGTTCGTCGTGGTGTACAGCGATCTGTTCGAGATCGGCGGCGAGGCCCGCGAGCCCGATGCCCTCGCCTTCATCATCGGCCACGAGGTCGGTCACATCGCGGCCGGCCACGCCTCCTACTGGCGGCAACTGGGACAGTTCGCCGCCAACTACATTCCCGTCGTCGGGTCGGCGCTGTTCCGTTCGATGGAATACACCGCGGACAACCACGGCTACTGCGTCCGGCCCCAGGGCGCCCGCGGCGCGATGGGCGTTCTCGGCGCCGGCAAATATCTCGTGAGCATCGTCGGATTCGACGAACTCGCCGACCGGGCCACCACCGAACGCGGGTTCTTCCCGTGGTTCGTGAATCTGCTGTCGGGACATCCGGTGCTCACCTGGCGTGCCGCCGCCCTGCGGAACAGGACCCGGCACGGTCACCTGTTCGTGAAACCCGGCCAGATCTACCGCGATCCGCAGCAACTGCAGTACGCGGCCGACCCGGCCGGGCCCGTCACTCGGTGACCGTGCCCAGGATCGGGGCGGGGCTCAGTCGAACTGGGGGTCCTCGGTCCGGGTGCGCTTGAGCTCGAAGAAGTGCGGGTAGCCGGCCAGTGCGACCGCACCGTCCCACACCTTCCCCGCGTCCTCGCCGCGGGGAATGCGCGACAGGACCGGGCCGAAGAACGCGACACCGTTGACGTGGATCGTCGGGGTTCCGACGTCCGGTCCGACGGCATCCATGCCTGCGGCGTGACTCTCGCGCAGTGCGGCGTCGTACTCCTCCGATTCGGCGGCCTCGGCCAGTTCGGCCGGCAGCCCGACCTCGGCGAGCGACTTGACGATCACGTCGCCGAAGTCCTTGTTGCCCTCGTTGTGGATGAGCGTGCCCATCGCCGTGTACAGCGGCAGCAGGATCTCGTCACCGTGCTTCTGCGCGGCCGCGATCAGCACCCGCACCGGCCCCCACGCCTTGGTCATGAGCTCGCGGTATTCCTCCGGCAGATCCCGACCCTCGTTGAGAACGGCCAGGCTCATCACATGGAAGTTCGCCTGCAGGTCGCGCACCTGCGTGGCCTCGAGGATCCATCGCGACGTGATCCAGCACCACGGGCACAGTGGGTCGAACCAGAAATCAGCGACGTCCTTGGCGGTCCCGGCGTTCGTCCCAGCACTCACGTGATGCTCCTTCTCGGTGATGTACACATTCCCGTCCAGTCAACACCTCCCTGCCGGGAATCCTTCCCGGAGACCCGGCTCGCGGCAGTAGGGTCGAGAGTGGTCGACCGGAAGGGAGCATCCTCACATGTCCTCCACTCGCACGTTCGTCGTCGTCGGCGGCGGCCTCGCCGGAGCAAAAACGGCAGAAGCATTGCGTGACAAGGATTTCGACGGTTCGATCATCCTCCTGTCGGAGGAGGAACATCTTCCCTACGAGCGACCTCCGCTGTCGAAGGAACACTTCGCAGGCAAGAAGGCTCTCGGCGACTTCACCGTCCATCACGGCGACTGGTACCGCGACCATCACGTGGATCTGCGGCTCGGCACCACCGCCACCGCCCTCGACCTCACCGCCCACACCGTGACGCTGCCGGACGGTTCCACCCTGGGCTACGACAAGCTCGCCCTCGCGACCGGTTCGCGCTCGCGCCGCCCACCGATCTCCGGGTCCGACGCCGAGGGCGTCCACTACCTCCGCACCATCGACGAATCGGACAAGCTCATCGAGGCGGTCGCCGGTGGCCGACGACTCGTGGTGATCGGCGCCGGCTGGATCGGCCTCGAGGTGGGGGCCTCCGCACGGGAGAAGGGCGCCGACGTGACGGTGGTGGAAGCCGCCGAAGTTCCGCTGCTCGGCTCCCTCGGCCCCGAGATCGGCTCGGTCTTCGCCGAACTCCACCGCGAGCACGGCGTTCAACTGCACCTCGGCGCCACGGTCGAGGAAATCGTCGTCGACGACGGCAAGGCCACCGGGGTTCGGCTGGGCGACAGCACCGTCCTTCCCGCCGACGCCGTCCTCGTCGCCGTCGGCGCGGCACCCAATATCGAGATCGCGGAGCGGGCCGGACTCGACGTCGACGGCGGCGTTCTCGTCGACGCCGGGTTGCAGACCAGCGACCCCGACGTCGTCGCGGTGGGCGATATCGCCGCGCAGTGGCATCCGCAGCTCGGCACCCGAATCCGGGTCGAGCACTGGGCTAATGCGCTCAACCAGCCGTCCGTGGCCGCCGCCACCATGCTCGGGCACGCGGCCGAATACGGGAACCTGCCCTACTTCTTCACCGACCAGTTCGATCTGGGCATGGAGTACGTGGGGTACGCCCCGCACGATTCGTACGACCGGGTGGTCGTGCGTGGCGATTTCGCCGCACGCGAGTTCCTGGCCTTCTGGCTCGACGCGGACAACCACGTCCTCGCCGGCATGAACGTCAACATCTGGGATGTCACCGATCAGATCAAGCAACTGGTGTCCTCGTCCGCCCCGGTCGATCCCGACCGCTTGGCCGACCCCGGGGTGCCGTTGACCGACCTGTCCGGTTAACACCCCGCTCCCACTCGTGATGGGATGGCAGCATCGAGTACGAGCACCGCCGCCGATCACGAGGAGACCTCTGTGGCCCCACCGAACCTGACCCGCGAACAGGCAGCCGAACGAGCCGGACTGCTGACCGTCGACAACTACCTGATCGAACTCGACCTCACCGACGGGACAGGTCAGCCCGGAGTCGAGACGACAATCCAGCCCGGAGTCGAGACGTTCTCCTCTCGCACCACCGTCACGTTCGGGGCCACCCCCGGCGCGTCCACGTTCGTCGACATCGTCGCGGCCCGTGTGCATTCGGCCACGCTGAACGGCTCCCCCGTCGACGTGTCGAACTACGACGAGTCCACCGGCATCACACTCACCGATCTCGCGGAACGCAACGAACTGGTGGTCGAGGCCGACTGCGCGTACTCGCACACCGGTGAAGGGCTACACCGCTTCGTGGACCCGACCGACGACGCGGTGTACCTGTACTCGCAGTTCGAGACCGCCGACGCCAAGCGCATGTTCGCCTGCTTCGACCAGCCCGACCTGAAGGCGACGTTCGACGTGCACGTCACGTCCCCCGCCGACTGGAAGGTGATCTCCAACTCCGCGACCGTCGAGACGGTGGCGCCGGAACCCGGCCGTCACATCTTCCGCACCACACCGAAGATGAGCACCTACCTCGTCGCGCTCATCGCCGGCCCGTACGCGGAGTGGACCGACAACTACTCCGACGAGCACGGCGACATTCCCCTCGCGATCTACTGCCGCGCCTCGCTCGGGAAACACATGGATTCCGAGCGCCTGTTCACGGAAACCAAGCAGGGCTTCGCGTTCTACCACCGCAATTTCGGCACCCCCTACGCGTTCGGGAAGTACGACCAGCTGTTCGTTCCCGAATTCAATGCGGGCGCAATGGAGAACGCCGGCGCCGTGACGTTCCTCGAGGACTACGTCTTCCGGTCCAAGGTGACCCGGGCGTCGTACGAGCGGCGCGCCGAGACCGTGCTGCACGAGATGGCGCACATGTGGTTCGGCGACCTCGTCACCATGCGCTGGTGGGACGACCTGTGGCTCAACGAGTCCTTCGCGACGTTCGCCTCCGTGCTCTGCCAGAGCGAGGCCACCGAATACACCAACGCCTGGACCACGTTCGCCAACGTCGAGAAGTCCTGGGCGTACCGGCAGGATCAGCTGCCGTCCACCCACCCCATCGCCGCCGACATCCCGGACCTCGCCGCGGTCGAGGTGAACTTCGACGGCATCACGTACGCGAAGGGCGCCTCCGTCCTCAAGCAGCTCGTCGCGTACGTCGGGCTCGACCCCTTCCTGTCCGGCCTGCGGGACTACTTCCGCGACCACGCCTTCGACAACGCCACGTTCGACGACCTCCTCGGTGCACTCGAGAAGTCTTCGGGCCGCGACCTGTCCGACTGGGGAGCCCAGTGGCTCAAGACCACCGGGCTCAACATCCTGCGTCCCGAATTCGACGTCGACGCGGACGGCAAGTTCACCCGGTTCGCCGTTCTGCAGTCCGGCGCCGCACCCGGTGCCGGTGAGCGACGGGTGCACCGCATCGCCGTCGGCGTGTACGACGACCGGGGCGGCAAGCTCGTGCGCACGAAGCGGGTGGAACTCGACCTCGACGCCACCGAACGCACCGACGTCACCGACCTCGTCGGTGTCGAACGCGGGCAGCTGATCCTCGTCAACGACGACGACCTCACGTACTGCTCGCTGCGGCTCGATCCCGACTCGCTTGCCACCGCCATCGACCGGATCGGCGACATCGACGAGCCGCTCCCCCGCACCCTGGTGTGGTCGGCGGCCTGGGAGATGACGCGTCAGGCCGAACTCAAGGCGCGAGACTTCGTCGCCCTCGTGCAGCGCGGCATCGGTGCCGAAACCGAGGTCGGCGTCGTCCAGCGACTGCTGATGCAGGCCCAGACCGCGCTGCACAGCTACGCCGAACCCGAGTGGGCCAAGGAACACGGCTGGCCGGACTTCGCGAACCGGCTCCTCGAACTGGCACGGGAAGCCGAGTCGAGTTCGGATCACCAGCTGGCGTTCGTCAACGCGCTGGCGGGCGCGCAGCTGTCGGCATGGCACACCGAGGTCCTGCAGGAACTGCTCGACGCCGCACCCGAAACGGTCGGGCTGCCGGGCCTCGTCGTCGACACGGACCTGCGCTGGCGTCTCGTCACCGCGCTCGCCGGGGCCGGTGAGATCGACGCCGAGGGCATCGAGACGCCGTTCATCGACGCCGAAGCCGAACGCGATCCCACCGCGGCTGGCGCTCGCAACGCCGCCGCGGCGGCCACCGTCCGCCCGCAGGCCGCGGTGAAGGAACAGGCCTGGAACCGGGTGGTCGGCGACGATTCCGTGCCGAACATCACCGCCCGCTCGATCATCGGCGCTTTCGCCGGTCACGGGCAGTCCGAGATCCTCGCACCGTACGTGACCCGCTACTTCGCGGACATCCCCGCGGTGTGGGAGCGGCGTTCGAGCGAGGTCGCGCAGACCGTCGTCGTGGGCCTGTACCCGTCGTGGTCGATCAGCGAGGAGTCCGTGGCGGCAGCCGACGAGTTCCTGGCCGGCGACCATCCCCCGGCACTGCGCCGCCTGGTGGTCGAGGGCCGGGCCGGCATCGTCCGGTCGCTCGCGGCCCGGAAGTTCGACGCGAGCTGATCGGTGGCCGATCCTGCCGGCCTAGTCCGGCAGGATCGGCACACTCACACCCTGATCCCGGCCCAGCAGCACCGCGCGGGTGACCGCCGAGGAGCCGAAGCGGTCGCGGAGGCTGTCGAGTGTGCTGTCGAGGGAACTGCTCGTGTACGGGTCGAAGGGCAGGGCGAGCTGTTGCGGGCAGTCGTCCTCGAGGTTGGCGACCGCGATCCCCACCAGGGTGATGCCCTTGGATTCGATCATCGGCCACGCGGTGCTCAGCAGGCCCCGGGCCGTAGTGAGGATCGTCTGCGTCTGAGCCGACGGCTGCGCGAGAGTGTGCGAACGCGTGACCCGGGTGAAGTCGTCGAACCGCAGCCGGAGCACCACCGTGCGCCCCACCCGCTTGCCGCGGCGCAGCCTGCCCGCCACCCGGTCGACCAACGTCACCAGAGCGGCGTCCACGTCCTCCCTCGACTTCGGTCTGCGCCCCAGGGCGTGCTGCGCGCCGACGGATCTCCGCCTGCGCCCCACCTGCACGGGCCGCGGGTCGCGTGCCCAGGCGAGCGCGTGGAGGTGGTGGCCCGCCGCGGGTCCGACGATGGACACGAGCAGCTCTTCGGGATAGTGGGCGAGCTGGCCGACGGTGCCGATCCCGGCGTCGCGGAGCTTGACCGACGTCACCGCCCCGACACCCCACAGCCGTTCGACCGGCAGCGGATGGAGGAACTCGATCTCGCGGTCCGGCGGCACGTGCAACAGGCCGTCGGGTTTGCCCACTGCGCTGGCGACCTTGGCGAGGAACTTCGTTCGCGCGACCCCGACCGTGATCGGCAGCCCCACCTGCTCCCGCACGTCGCGGCGCAGGCGTGCCGCGATGTCGACCGGTGCGCCCGCGATCTTGCGGAGACCGGCGACGTCGAGGAAGGCCTCGTCGATCGACAGTCCCTCGACCAGGGGCGTCGTCCGGCCGAAGACCTCGAATACCGCCTTGCTCGCGGCCGCGTACGCCGACATCCGTGGCCGCACCACGACGGCGTGCGGGCACAGGCGCAGCGCCTGCGCACCGCTGCTGGCCGTGCGCACCCCGTACGCCTTCGCCTCGTAGCTCGCTGCCAGCACGACGCCGCCGCCGACGATCACCGGACGACCCCGCAGACCGGGGTCGTCCCGCTGCTCCACCGAGGCGTAGAACGCATCGAGGTCGGCGTGCAGGATGGTCGCCTCGGCGCCACTCGAGATGCGCGGGCGCGGCGAATCGGACACGAACATATGTTCGCATCGACCACCGACAGTCCGGGAGCGTCTCGTCTCGTGCGACGAAGACGCGCGCCGACCGGCCTGGTCGATCGTCGACGGCCCCTACCGGCATCACCATGCGTCCGCCCAGGTCAGCGACGACGGCAACGGCGCGACCGTGTTCGTCTGGATCGCGGACATCCTGCCCGCGAGTCTCGCGGACTGGACCGCGCGGATGATGGAACTCGGCATCGACGCCGTCCGGCGGACGCTCGAGAGCGGCGACCGCGTCGTCGGCACCCGGTGAGACACCGACGGCCCGATCCGGTTCAGGAGGACTGAGCCGGATCGGGCCGCGCGGACGCTGATCTGTGCAGGTTTACGGCGAGGCGATTGCCGCGCTCATCACGCGGATGGCACTCACGAGACCGTCGATGAGGTCGCCGTCGCCGAACGAGGACACGGCGGCGGTGGCACCGAGCTGGGCGACCCGGTCGGTGACCCGGTTGGCCACGGCCCGGCCGCTGCGGATCTCGACCGTCCGCTGGTTGGGCGAGACCGCGATGAGCACGGACCGTTCCGCCTCGGGCGTCGTCGGGAACAGCGCGTCGGCGCCGGCTGCGGTGTCGGCGCCGAGGTCACCGATGTACGCGTTGAAGCGCACCTTCGTCTTGCGGGTGCCTTCGGTGAGGGCATCGTCGAGGCGGACGAGTTCGTCCGTCGTGAACGGCAGGTCGTCGGTGAACGGCTCACCGACACGGTGCACGCCCGAGATGCGACCACTGGAGGTCACGACGCTGCCGACAGGCAGATTGTCCGCGGATACCGCGGACGCGGGAATCAGGTCACCACTTGCCACTTGCCGAGCCTCCAATCAGGTCTGCCGAACCGGCGTGCGCGCCGTGGTGTCCGCCGTGATGACCGTGCGTGGTCACCTCGTCGACGGCGCTCCACAGCACCGGCGCGTGCGTCCATTCCTCACCGAGGTGGAACGCGGGCGGCACGGGGCCCGGCGTCTTCTTGCCGACGAACGACATCCCCGCGAAGAAGGCGGTGATCAACGCCGGAATTCCTACGAATATCAGCACTGTCTCGAGAATGCTCACAACGCAAACGGTAGCCCAGAACCGTGCGAGGGGAAGCGTCAGGGCCGAACTTCGCGAAGGGGACGCGCGGAACGCTCAGGCGGCACCTTCACCGAGGTAGGGCATCCACGACGGGTGCAGGTCCTTGGTGGACGCCAGGAGTCGCCAGTGCGGCCCCGACGGAGGCACCAGAGACGCCCGGAGCGTCCAGCCGAGTTCGCTCAGCAACTTGTCCGCTTTGCGGTGGTTGCAGGGTGCGCAGCAGGCCACGCAGTTCTCCCACGAATGCTCGCCGCCGCGACTGCGGGGAACCACGTGATCGACGGTCTCGGCCTTGGCGCCGCAATAGGCGCATCGGAACCGGTCCCGGTGCATGAGGGCTGCGCGGGTCATCGGAACGCGGGCGCGATACGGCACGCGCACATAGTTCCGGAGGCGGATCACGGACGGCACCTGCACGGCCCACTGCTCGGAGTGGACGACCGGGGCCTGGGGATCCTCGTGGACGGTATCGGCCTTACCGCAGGTCATCAACACCACGGCGCGGCGGGCAGGAAGGGCGGTGAGCGGCTCGTAGGTGACATTCAGAAGAAGCACCCGGCGCTTGATCCAGAGCGGAACCGCATTCTCGCCCGGGAAAGAAGGCTCTGCGCTGTGCGCGGAGCCTTCGGTGATCACTTGTAAAGCAAACGCCCCTGAAACCCCGGCACTCCGGGCATCAGTGGGCACGAGTTGTCGGTGCGCGCGGGCGCTGTGTCGATTCTTCATGCGACCTCCGGGAGATTGCCACCAAGTGCACCATGAATTGCCAGCTCGTGCACGTCCATTTCCGACAAAAATGCAGGACATTCGGTGAACAGACGGTGACGAAGACCGTTCGCGCCCGCACGTGCACAATGGAAGGCGCCATGACTGACGTGCAGCAGACCTTCTACGAGGCGGTGGGCGGAGCGGAGACGTTCCGCAAACTCACCGCGCGCTTCTACGAGGAAGTCGCCAAGGACGACATCGTGCGACCCCTCTACCCCGAGGAAGATCTGGGTCCGGCCGAGCGCCGGATGCGGATGTTCCTCGAGCAGTACTGGGGCGGACCGCACACCTATTCGGACGAGCGCGGCCACCCACGACTGCGGCTGCGTCACCAGCCGTTCAAGATCGGCCCGATCGAGCGGGACGCCTGGCTGCGGTGCATGCACACGGCCATCGCGTCGATCGACTCCGGCACCCTCGACGACGCCCACCGCAAGGCTCTCACCGAGTACATGGACATGGCCGCCGCGTCGATGGTGAACTCCGCCTTCTGAAACCGCCCCGCGCCGATTACGCCGGTCGAGTCGTGGTGCGGGCGATCGTTTGGCACGATGGGCGTTTGTGAGCACTCCCGCCGAAACGTCCGCCGACGACACGCAGCCGGCACCCTGGTGGTCCGACGCCGTCTTCTACCAGATCTATCCCCGCTCGTTCGCCGACGCGAACGGTGACGGTGTCGGCGACCTCCACGGAGTGCGGGACAAGCTGGGATACCTCGAACTGCTCGGTGTCGACGCCCTCTGGCTGAGCCCGGTCATGCGCTCCCCCATGGCCGATCACGGTTACGACGTGTCCGATCCCCGTGACATCGACCCGCTGTTCGGTGACCTCGCGACCATGGACGAGTTGATCGAGGCCGCGCACGCGCGGCAGATCAAGGTGACGATGGATCTGGTGCCCAATCACACCAGCGTCGAGCACGAATGGTTCCGCGCCGCCCTGGCGTCGCCGCCCGGCAGTCCCGAACGGGACCGGTACATCTTCCGCGACGGTCGCGGTGAGGACGGCGCGGAGCCGCCCAACAACTGGCCGAGCATCTTCGGCGGGCCGGCGTGGACGCGGATCACCGAGGCCGACGGCAAGCCCGGCCAGTGGTATCTGCACATCTTCGCGGCGGAGCAGCCCGACCTGAACTGGGACAACCCGGAGGTCGTCGACGATCTCACGAAGACGCTCCGGTTCTGGCTGGACCGGGGCGTCGACGGATTCCGCATCGACGTCGCGCACGGCATGGCCAAGCCGGAAGGTCTGCCGGACCACGACTGGTCCGCCAACGAACTGCTGCAGAACTCGGATGACGATCCGCGGTTCGACAACCCCGCGGTCCACGACATCCACCGCGGCATCCGCAAGGTGCTCGACGAGTACCCGGGCACGATGGCCGTCGGGGAGATCTGGGTTCGCGACAACGAACGCTTCGGCGAGTACATCCGGCCCGACGAACTGCACCTCGGGTTCAACTTCCGGCTGGCCGAGGCCGAGTTCTCGGCGGAGACGGTGCGGGAGGCGATCGAGAACTCCCTGACCGCCGTCGACCAGGTGGGCGGGACACCCACCTGGACCCTGTCGAACCACGACGTCGAACGGGAAGTCACCCGGTACGGCGGCGGCGAGATCGGCACGGCACGCGCCCGGGCCATGATCCTCGTCGAACTGGCGTTGCCGGGTGCGGCGTTCCTGTACAACGGTGCCGAACTCGGCCTGCCCAACGTCGACCTCCCCGATTCGGCGTTGCAGGATCCGGTGTGGGAACGGTCCGGTCACACCGAACGCGGCCGCGACGGCTGCCGGGTGCCCGTGCCGTGGGAGGGCACCGAACCACCGTTCGGGTTCAGCACCGGCGAGCCCTGGCTGCCGATGCCCCCCGAGTGGGCGGACCTCACCGTCGAGGCGCAACTCGAGGACGTCACGTCGACGCTGTCGCTGTACCGGGCCGCACTCGAACTGCGCTCGCTGCGTCCGGAGTTCTCCGGTCCCGGGGTCGACTGGTACGGGAGCCCCGCGGGCTGCTTCGCCTTCCGCAGGCGCGGCGGGCTGATCTGCGCCCTCAACGCCACCGACGCGCCGATCTCGCTGCCACCCGGTGAGGTGCTGCTCAGCAGCGCGCCGCTCGTCGAGGGGCAGCTCCCACCGAACGCGGCTGCGTGGCTCATCTGACCCGCACTCCCGCAGTTGCGGCGGTCGTCGCCGCATCGATCCTGTTCGCCACCACGGGAACCGCGCAGGCCCTCGCATCCCGCTCCCTCGGATACGACCTCGACCCGCTGGCCGTCGGCTCGGCCCGGGTCGTGGCCGCGGGCGCGCTCCTCGCGGCGTTCGCGGCGCTGCGCGGCGGACTCGGGTTCGGTGACGGCTCCGGGATTCGCCGCTATGCGTCCGCCGTGTGGGGCGGGATCGGGGTCGCGGCGTACCAACTCGGATTCTTCACTGGCGTGCAGAGCGCCGGGGTGGCCGCAGGAACCATGATCGCGCTGGGATCGGGACCCGCGTTCACCGGCGCGCTGCAATGGGCGGTGCACCGGCACCGCCCCGGCCCGGTGTGGGCCGTGTCCACCGTCATCGCCGTCGCCGGCATGGCGTTGATCGTGGCGGGCACGACCGGCGGCTCCGACTCGTCCGGGATCCTCGCGGGTGCACTGCCTGCGCTGATCGCCGGTCTCGGATACGCCGCCTACACGGTTGCCGGGTCGTCTCTGCTCGCAGCGGGTGCGAGCCCCGAGGCGGCGATGGGGCAGATGTTCGGTCTCGGTGGACTGTTCCTGATCCCCGTGCTCGTCGCGACCTGGCCCGGCGGCCTCGACACCGGAGCGGGCGCTGCGGCCGCCGTGTATCTGGCGATCGTCCCGACCGTGCTGGCGTATCTCCTGTTCGCCGCCGGTCTGCGGCGGCTGCCACCCGCGACGGTCGCGACGCTGACCCTCACCGAACCGGTGGTCGCGGCACTGCTCGGGACCGCGGTGCTCGGCGAGCAGCTGACCCTGGTCGCGGGGCTGGGCATGGCGGCCGTCGTCGCGTCGCTCGCCGTGCTGGCCACCAGCACGCTGCGGTCCGGCTGACGGCGCGCTACCGCGCGACCGACAACGCAATCCCCCCACCGCGGTGCCGGTAGATCGACCCGAACCGGGCGTCCACCCGCAGCCACGACGCGGTGGCACGCACCCGGACCAGTTCGGAGGCGTCGATGCGCTCGAGGTCGATGTCGGCGGTCAGCCGATCCGAGCCCGCGTGCGGAACGAACCCCATCGCGGTGAGAGCAAACACCACCCGCATCGGGATGCCGACCGTGTGCTCCGAGCCCGCCACCTGCAGGACTTCCTGGTCGAGGAGCGATGCGGGCGGGCCGTGGCCGCTGCCGTGCTCCTGCGCCAGGGCCGCACCGCGCTGCGCGAGGTCGACGAGGACACGCGCCGGGACGTCGTCGACGTGAACGAAGCCCTCCGTCGGAGGCAGCGCGCCCCGCCACGCCGAATCCATCGAGAACCCCGGATCGATGTCGGCTGCGGTCGCGGCTTCGAGAGCGGCGAGCAGTTGGTCGCCGGCAGCCGACGTGTCGTCGGGGGTGATGGTCCCCGCGACCGTGCGCACCGCCAGCGCGTCGAAACCGGTCGCCGCCCAGATCGTCAGCCGGCCGGGTCCGCGTTGACGCAGACGCACCACCGTCGACTCGTCCAACCGGACCACCCGGGTGAGGAACGTGGCGAGATCACCGCGCTCCGTGGCGTCCGGGATCGACAGGACGCGCTCATACACGCTGCCAGCTCTCCAGGTACGCCCGCTCGACGTCGGTGATTCTGCGCAGGCGCTGGGTGTCGATGTCGAACGCCGCGATCTGCGTCGACGCGATGATGGACGGCGCGACCGAAACGTCGACGCCCTTCGGGCGTACCTCGTAGTTGATCGTGAAATCGACGGCGCGCACCTTTTCCACCCACATCAGGACGTCGAGCGGTGAATCGCTGTGCCGGAGTTGCCCGCGGTAGCGCACATGGAGGTCCGCGATGACCGCGCCGTCACGCAACGTGACGGTCGGACGGTCGTCCTCGAACAGCCAGGGAATCCGCGCCTCCTCCAGCAACGTCACCATCCGTGCGTGGTTGATGTGCTGGAAGACGTCCATGTCCGACCATCGAACTTCGACCTCCGCGTGAAAACCCTCTCTCAACGTCATACCTCCGATCGGGTGCCCATACCTCGCACCATGCTGCGTACCTGACGCGCCGCCACCGAGAGCGTCGCGAGATCAAGGGTCCCAGACTCGAATATTTCGGTGAGAGCGGACCTCGCCCTGGCCAGCCGGGACGCGTTCGTCGACTCCCAGTCGTCGATCTTCTCCTGCGGCGTCTCGTGAGGTTCACCACCCAGGAGCACCTCCATCGTGAGCTGACGCAGCGAACTGTAGAGGTCGTCGCGCAACGCGAGGCGGGCCAGCGAATGCCAGCGGTCACCCCGCGCGAGAGTGGACACGGCGCTCAGCAGCCAGTCGATGCCGAGGTGCGCGTCAAGCTCGTAGTACAGCTCGGCGACCTCGTCGATGTCGCGTTCGGCGATGTCGGCGATGTCGCTGATGTCGAGCAGACAGAACTTGTCCAGAAGCCGGAACACCTCGAACGCGAGGTCCTCGGGCGCGCCGCGGACGACGAGCGGCCGCGCCCGCGCCTCCACGTCGGCGAGCTGATGCCCCCGCACGAGCTGCGGCACCCTCGGCGAGAGTGCACGGAAGTCGGCCGAGTACCGGGCGATCTCGGCGCCCACGGCGAGGGGCTGAGGCCGATTGGTCAGGAACCAGCGGGACGCGCGGTCGAGAACCCGGCCGGACTCGAGAATCAGGTCGTCCTCGATGTCCGCCGCGATGTCCGCCGACCGGATCCTCGACCACAGCTCGGGCAGGGCAAAGATCTCGGTGACCGCCGCGTAGGCGCGGATGGCGTCGGTGCTGCTCGCACCCGCCTCGTCCGCCAACCGGTACGCGAACGTGATGCCGCCGTTGTCGATGGTCTCGTTCGCGAGCATCGTCGCCACGATCTGCCTGCGCAGAGGATGCGCCTTGATCGCCGTGCGGAACCGCTTGCGCAACACCGTCGGGAAGTACCGCGGCAGCCGCGGCGCGAACGTCTCGCTGTCGGGCAGGTCCGTCGCGAGGAGGTCGTCCTTGAGCGTGAGCTTCACGTGCGCGG
Organism: Rhodococcus sp. IEGM 1307; assembly: GCF_030056915.1. NCBI lineage: Bacteria > Bacillati > Actinomycetota > Actinomycetes > Mycobacteriales > Nocardiaceae > Rhodococcus > Rhodococcus sp. IEGM 1307. The sequence continues at coordinate 84,838 of NZ_JASHKW010000011.1, read as the reverse complement.
TGAGGGTCGCGAGTTCCGGAGACGTCAGTCCCTGTCCGGCCTGCCTGCGTCGGGCGATCTCCTCGTCGGTGGGCAGGGCCTCGAGCTTCCGGTCGAGTCCGCGACGCGACGCCAGGTGCTCGATCTGCCGGCGATGCACGCTCAGCATCGGTGCCGCGCTGGTCCGGGAGACACCGAGGAGATTGTTCTGCGCGATGTTGTTCGCGAGCACGAGTTGGGCGACCTCGTCGGTCATCGACGCCAGCAGCGGATTGCGTTCCTCCCGCGGCAGTCCGCCGCTGCTCACCAGCGAGTCCAGCAGGATCTTGATGTTCACCTCGTGATCGGAGCAGTCGACGCCCGCGGAGTTGTCGATGGCGTCGGTGTTGATCCGGCCGCCGTTCTGGCTGTACTCGATCCGGCCGAGCGCCGTCACCCCGAGGTTGCCGCCCTCGCCGACCACCTTCGCCCGCACCTCGTTGCCGTCGACGCGCACGGAGTCGTTGCTCTTGTCGCCCACCATCGCGTTGGTCTCGGTGGACGCCTTGACGTACGTGCCGATGCCGCCGTTCCACAGCAGATCCACCGGGGCACGCAGGATCGCCCGGACCAGTTCCGGCGGGGAGAGTTCAGTAACGGCGTCGTCGAGTCCGAGCGCGGCACGCGCGGCGGCACTGATCGGGACCGATTTGCGGGTCCGGTCCCACACTCCCCCGCCCCCGCTGATGATGCTGGTGTCGTAGTCGGCCCACGACGACCGGGGCAGCGCGAACATCCGGGACCGCTCCGCGAAGGACCTGGCGGGGTCCGGATCGGGGTCGAGGAAGATGTGCCGGTGGTCGAACGCCGCCACCAGCCGGATGTGCCGGCTCAGGAGCATGCCGTTTCCGAACACGTCGCCGCTCATGTCGCCGACACCGACCGCGGCGAAGTCCTGGGTCTGGGTGTCGACCCCCATTTCCCGGAAGTGCCGTTTCACGCTCTCCCAGGCACCGCGCGCGGTGATGCCCATCCCCTTGTGGTCGTACCCGGCCGACCCGCCCGACGCGAACGCGTCGCCGAGCCAGAATTTGTACTGCTCCGCAACAGAATTGGCGAGGTCGGAGAATTTCGCGGTGCCCTTGTCCGCGGCCACGACGAGATACCGGTCGTCGCCGTCGCGCCGCACCACCCGGGCCGGGGGCACGATCTCCCCCGACACCTGATCGACGTTGTCGGTGAGGTCCAGGAGCCCGCAGATGAAGGTGCGGTAGCAGTCCTGGCCCGCCTCGAGAGCGGCGGCGCGGTCGGTCGCCGCGTCCCCCGAGGGTGTCGGCGGATTCTTGACGACGAAGCCGCCCTTTGCACCGACCGGGACGATCACCGCGTTCTTCACGGCTTGGGCCTTCGCCAACCCCAGGATCTCGGTGCGGAAATCCTCACGCCGGTCCGACCAGCGCAGCCCGCCGCGGGCGACGGACCCGAACCGCAGGTGCACACCCTCGACGTCGGGTGAGTACACGAAGATCTCGTACTTCGGGCGGGGCTTCGGCAGTTCCTGGATCGACGTCGGATCGAGCTTGATCGACAGGTACGTGGGCGGCTCCCCGGTCTCGCCGACGACGAAATAGTTGGTGCGCAGCGTCGACTTGATCAGCCCGAACAAACCGCGCAGGATGCGGTCCGCGTCGAGGCTGACCACGGCGTCGATGTACTCCCGCAGACGGGTGTCGAGTTCGGACACCAGATCGGGTGAGGGCGTCTCCGGATCGAACATCGCCTCGAACAACTCGACGAGTGTGTACGCCGAACGGGGATTCGCCAGCGCAACCCCCTCGATGTGGAACTGACTGTACGGAAAACCCGCCTGACGCAGGTACTTTGCATACGTCCGCAGGATCACGGCCTGCCGCCACGACACTCCCGCCCGCAGGATCAGCTCGTTGAACCGGTCGGCCTCCGCCCGCCCGAACCAGACCGCGGTGAAGGCATCCGTGAACCGTTCCTGAAGCTTCGGTGCGGCAGCGGACGCCTCCTCGGCCGCGAGTTCGGCATCCAGGTCGTCCTCCACCGAGGAGCGGAGCAACTCCGCGGGCACCGACAACCCGAAATCGTAGATCCAGCACGTCAACCCGTCCGGCCGCGGAATCAGATAGGGCCGTTCGTCGAGCACCTCCACACCCAGGCTCTGTAGCACCGGAAGCACCTGGCTCAGCGAAATACCGTCCCCGCCCACGTACAGGGTGAATCGCCAGTGCCCGACCTCCGCCCCGGGATCGCGGTAGAGCAGCAGATCGATGGAACCGTCTTCGAGCGCCTCCAGCCTCGCGAGATCCGACAACGCGCGTGTGGCGTCGAAATCCTCCTTGTACCCCTCGGGCAGGACGGCGGCATAACGCTGCGCCAGAACGGGATCCACACCTGTGGTCACCGGGAGGAGGTCGCCGAGATGGTCGTCCCAGCTGCGGCTCGCCTCGGCCAGCATGGCCTGGACCCGTTCGCGGTCGGCGTCCGAGAGGTCGAGCCGCGACCCCATCTGTTCGGCGCTCTTGCGGATCGTCACGTGCAGCAACGCCAGGTCGGACTCGGTGACGCGCGCGGTGTATTCCAAAGTGCCGCCGCCGAATTCCCGCAGCAGGATGTCCTGCATCGCGAGCCGGACCCGGGTGGTGTACCGGTCGCGGGGCAGATAGATCAGGCAGGAGACGAATCGCCCGAGGAAATCCTCGCGCACGAACAGACGCACCTGACGCCGGAGCCCGATGCTGTGCACGGCGGTCACCGTGTCGAACAGTGTGTCGGCGTCGCTCGAGAACAGCTCGGTACGCGGGAACGACTGGATGACCTCCAGCATCGCCTGCCCCGAATACGAGTTCAACTGGAACCCCGCACGGTCGATCACCTTGCGCACCCGGCGAGCGATCACGGGAATGTCGAGGACGTTCTCGTGCAGCGCCGTGACCGTGAAGACCCCGAGGAACCGGTGCTCACCGGTGATGTTGCCGTTCTCGTCGAGAATGCTCACGCCGACGAAGAACGGGTAGACCGAGCGGTGCACGGTCGCGGGGAACGAGCCCTGCGTGAGCACGAGCAGGGGACGGTCGGGGATCTCGGCGGCCGGCGGCAGACTCAGCGGGCCTTCGGTGACCGTGTCGGAGCGCAGCAGTCCGAGACCGCTGCCCGGCACCACCTGCAGGCTGCGGGCGCCGGAACTGTCCGGCTCCCCCAGTTCGAAGCGGCGGTAGCCGAGGGCCGCATAGTTGCCCTGCGACATCCACCGCAGCAGATCGGCACAGTCCTCCAGGTCGTCCTTCGACACGCCGGGACACGGTGTGGACGTCTCGAGTTCGTCGGCGAGTGTCCGCTCGAGCTTGCGCATGATGTCGGTGTCCCGGACCACCTGGCGCACGTCGGCGAGGACGGTGCCCACTTCCTTCTCGAGTGTGTCGAGAACCGCGGAGTCGGCACGTGGATCGAGTTGGACGTGAATCCACGACTCGGCGAGGCTGCCCTCGTCGGCATCCTTGGCCTTGTCTCCCATGAGGATTCCGCGCAGCGCACCGATCGGATCGCGCCGGACCGAGACGATGGGATGCACGAATTCGCTGATCCCGATGCCCAGGCGGTTCAGCAGCGCGGTGATCGATTCGACGAGCAGCGGCATGTCGTCCGTCACGATCTGCAGGGACGCACCGAGTTCGCGCCCGTCACCCGGGCGGTAGACCCGGGTGACCGCGCGCTCCGGCGGACGATGCAGGGCAAGTGTCAGATGTGCGCCGAGCACGGCCCCGGAGGCGCCGTTGACGGCGCTCTCGCTGTCACCGCGATCGACGTGACGGAAATACACGGCTGCGAGAGTCGGCACCTGAGACCGGAGACCTTCGGGCAGATTCCGCGCCCACTCCGCATCTTTCAGTGCTGCCGATTCCGTCATCGGGGCTCACTTCCTCTTCGTTCCGATCGCCGCGGGCAACTCTCTCGAGACTAGCCCGCGGCGATGGGAACAGAGGGTGAACTTCGGGCACCGCGCGCGCCGGATCCGTCAGCCGGTGGTCACCGGCGCGAGGTACCGCTCGAGCGCGTCCCGTTCCGCCTCGGAGAGCGGACGCGAACGTTCGGCCTTCGCGTCGAACGCCACCATCAGGGCGTCGCCCGTCGCGCAGCGAACCCCGTCGCGGTTCGTGACGACGTGCCGGATCGTGTACGACGAAGTGCCGACATGGAGCACCGACACGTCGATCGTCAGCGGACCGGAGGCATCGGTGACGGGACGCAGGAATTCCACGTCCATCTTGCGCACCACCGTGGCGCCCGCCCGGGCACCCACCGACTCCAGCTCCGACGACAGGAAATGCACACGTGCTTCCTGCATGTACTCGACGAAGCGGGTGTTGTTGACGTGACCCAGCCGGTCGGAGTCACCCCACCGGACCTGGATCTCGTACGTGAAGACCTTCGACTCCACCAAGGGTCAGTCCCTCGTGAGCTTGCGGTGCGTCACCCGGTGCGGACGCGCCGCGTCCGGTCCGAGCCGCTCGACCTTGTTGGCCTCGTAACCCTCGAAGTTGCCCTCGTACCAGTACCAGGCGGCTTCGTTGTCGCCGAAGCCGCCCTCCCACGCGAGGATGTGCGTGCAGGTGCGGTCGAGGAACCAGCGGTCGTGGGAGATCACGACGGCGCAGCCGGGGAACTGCTCGAGGGCGTTCTCCAGCGAACCGAGGGTCTCGACGTCGAGGTCGTTGGTCGGTTCGTCGAGCAGGATCAGGTTTCCGCCCTGCTTTAGAGTCATCGCGAGGTTCAGGCGGTTGCGCTCACCACCGGAGAGAACGCCCGCCGGCTTCTGCTGATCGTGGCCCTTGAACCCGAACGAGCTGATGTACGCGCGCGACGGCATCTCCGTCTGGCCGACCACGATGTGATCGAGACCGTCGGACACGACCTCCCACACCGTCTTGTCGGGGTTGATGCCCGTACGGTTCTGGTCGACGTAGCTGAGCTTGACGGTCTGACCGATCTTCACCTCACCGGCGTCCGGCTCCTCGAGCCCGACGATGGTCTTGAACAGCGTCGTCTTACCGACACCGTTGGGGCCGATCACGCCGACGATGCCGTTACGCGGCAGGGTGAACGACAGGTCCTTGATCAGAACCCGGCCGTCGAAGCCCTTGTCGAGGCTCGAAACCTCGACCACGACGTCGCCGAGACGCGGCGGCGCCGGGATCTGGATCTCGTCGAAGTCCAGCTTGCGGGTCTTCTCGGCTTCGTTGGCCATCTCCTCGTAGCGGTCGAGGCGGGCCTTGTTCTTGGCCTGACGGGCCTTCGCTCCCGAGCGGACCCAGGCCAGCTCCTCCTTGAGGCGCTTCTGCAGCTTCTGGTCCTTCTTGCCCGCGACCTCGAGCCTGGCGGCCTTCTGCTCCAGGTAGGTGGAGTAGTTGCCCTCGTAGGGGTACAGGCGGCCGCGGTCGACCTCACAGATCCACTGGGCGACGTGGTCGAGGAAGTACCGGTCGTGGGTGACGGCCAGGATCGCGCCCGGGTAGGCGGCCAGGTGCTGCTCCAGCCACAGGACGCTCTCCGCGTCGAGGTGGTTGGTCGGCTCGTCGAGCAGCAGCAGATCGGGCTTGCTGAGCAGGAGCTTGCAGAGGGCGACGCGGCGCTTCTCACCACCGGAGAGGTGAGTGACCATCTCCTCCGGCGGCGGACAGCGCAGAGCGTCCATCGCCTGCTCGAGCTGGGAATCGATCTCCCACGCGTCGGCATGGTCGAGCTTCTCCTGGAGCTCGCCCATCTCCTCCATCAGCTCGTCGGAGTAGTCGGTGGCCATCAGCTCGGCGATCTCGTTGTACCGCTTGAGCTGGACCATGGTTTCACCGAGGCCCTCTTCGACGTTCTCGCGAACGGTCTTGGTCTCGTCCAAGTGCGGTTCCTGCATGAGGATCCCGACGGTGGCACCCGGAGCGATGAACGCTTCACCGTTGCCCGGCTGATCCAGCCCCGCCATGATCTTGAGGATGCTGGACTTACCCGCGCCGTTCGGGCCGACCACACCGATCTTGGCGCCGGGGTAGAAGCTCATCGTGACGTCATCGAGGATGACCTTGTCACCGTGCGCCTTGCGCACCTTCTTCATCGTGTAAATGAACTCAGCCATGGGGCCAGCCTAATGGTGAAGTGCGATGAACCCACATCGCGGAGGGTCGGGGACGTGATCGGGGGCTTCGCAGGAAGAAGCCGCGGGCACCGGCGCCGCGGGCACGGGGTCGGCGCCGATACCCGCTGGTGCGCTACGCGACGAGGGACCGAGTGGCGACCTGTTCCGTCGCCGGGGTCGCCGCACCCCCGTCCGCGGTTCTGGGCGCGCGCTCGAGGACGACCGTGCAGCGGGCGAGATCCGGTCCGATCGCGGTCGCGCTCAGCTCCAGGTCGGAGCGGGCGATGCCGTCCCGCGTCGTGTACTCCGTGGTGCGCAACTCGCCGGTCACGATGACCGGATCCCCCTTCGCGATCGATTGGACGACGCCGGCCATCAGTCGCCGCCTGCAGGTCACCGTGAGGTAGAGCGTGCTCCCGTCGCGCCACTCGCCCGTCGTGTGATCGCGGCGCCGGACCGTGCTCGCCATCCGGAAATTGAGGAACTCGTCACCGGCCGCGTTCGACCGGGTGACCGGGCTGGTGATGACCGTTCCGACCACGGTGCCGTGTGTTTCGTACATTTCGCTCTACCCCCTGTGAGTGCGGCAAGGTGCCGTCACTCACAGCGTGCCGTCCGGATGGGAGATTGCCGGACGGCATCCGAAATCTGTGGAGAAATAGAGCGCTTGTGGAGAGAACGGCCGGCACGGCCGCCGAGCCTCCGAAGGTGTCGGCACCCCGTGCTAGCGGTCAGTGCCCGGCTTCTCGGTCCCGTCGCGCCAGTTCCGCGAACATCGCATTGTGCGCTGCCAGGTCGGCGTCGTCGTCGCGGTCGGCAGCCCGGTCGACCCGCCGTGCGGTGCGGCCGTCGCTGCGGGACCACTGGATGAGCAGCGCCATCATCACCAGCACCAGCGGGATCTCGCCGGTCGCCCACGCGATGCTGCCACCCAGTTGCTGGTCACCCACCAGGTCGGCGTTCCAGCCCAGTCCGAGCGACCGGTAGTACCACTCGCCCATCACCGCACCCATGCTCATCAGCGCCACACCGAAGAACGCGTGGAACGGCAGCGAGCCGAACACCATCGCGAGCTTCGTCACCGGCTGCAGTTTGCGCGGCGACGGGTCGACGCCGATGGCGACCCAGTAGAAGAGGTAGCCGCTCAGCAGGAAGTGCAGGTTCATCAGGACGTGCGCGGAGTGCGAGTCGACGGCGGCCTCGAAGATCCCGCCGAGGTACAGGGCGTAGAACCCGCCCACGAACAGCACCGCCGCGACGACGGGATGGGTGATGAACCGGGAGAACGGGCTGTGCAGCGCCGTCAGGATCCACTCGCGCAGACCCGGCACACCGTTCTTGCCCGCCGGATCGAGGGCACGCAGGGCGAGGGTGATCGGCGCACCCAGCACCAGCAGGACCGGGGTCAGCATCGACAACGCCATGTGCGCGCCCATGTGCACGCTGAACACGGCCGGTGAATAACGTCCGACACCCGACGACGTCGCCACGAGGAGCACCACGCATCCGCACATCCACGCGACGGTCCGGCCGACGGGCCAGCTGTCGCCGCGACGCCGGAGTTTGCGCAATCCGAGCGCGTAGACGACGGCCAGCACGATCGCGGCGGTGCCGTAGAGGAGGTCGAATCGCCAGTCCAGCATCAGCCTGGCGAACGTCGGCGGCCCCGCCAGGTTGTAACCGAGTTCCACCTCCGTGAGGGTGGGCGCCGCGGTCGGAGGGGGCGGGGGCGTGCGGCCGAGCCCGACGGCGAGGCCGATCGTGGCGGCGAACACCATGACCTCCGCGCCGGCGAACCGGATCAGATTGCCGCGGCTGGCCGGATCCTTCTGCAACGCGGGCAGGGCCCGTCGACGCTGCGCCCAGCCGAAGACCCCCAGGATGACGAGCGCCACGATCTTCGCGACCACCAGGCGTCCGTATGTCGTGTCGACGAGGTCACCGATCTGGACGCGTACGAGCGCGTTCACCACACCACTGACCGCCATGACGACGAAGCAGACCGTCGCGACCGCGGAGAACCGGCGCGCCGCCACGTCGGTGTAGGCGCCGCGCCTGCGGGCATGGGCGAGGAGAGCGAACAGGCCACCCGCCCACAGCGAGGCCGCGACGAGGTGCAGGATCAGACTGTTCGTCGCCATGTCGTGCGAACCGCCCGACGACGAGTGCCCCGTCAACGCGAGCGGCATCAGCCCGAGGATGCCGACGACCAGAAGGATCGGCGTCCACCACCAGCGCAGCACGAGCCGGGATGCGATCGCGAGGACGATCGCGATGATCGCGGTCCAGCGCCAGGCGCCGGCGAGTTCGACCTGATCGATCGAATTGAAGATGTTGGCCGGTTCGACCGCCTCGGCGAAGGGTTGCCCGGAGGTGTCCGACAACGTCAGCGGGACCAGGACGAGGGCGGTCCCGGCCCACACGATCGCGGCGTACGACGCCGTCCGGACCGCACGGTAGCCGTCCACGTCCAGGACACCGGATTTCTGCGGCGGCACGAAGAACGCCGCGAGCAGCAGCGATCCGATGGCGATGACGGCAGCGATCTCCGACACAGCCCGCATCGCGGGCAGTCCGTAGGTGGTGATCGGGCCGGGATCCGGAATTCCCAGCAGCACGAGCGCCTGAGCAGCGGAAAGTCCGACGACGATTGCCGCTACCAGACCGGCGATGAGTCCGCCGACGACGAACAGGGCGGTCGAATCGGCGCGATTCGGGGGTTTCGATGCCGGGTCGGACGCCGCGAGCTGGGGTGTAGCCATACATCAAGGGTAGGACCTACGACAGGCCGTCGGAGACGCGAGGGTTCCGTCGCCGCTCCGGTTACCGTCGACAGGGACGTGTCCCGAGGGAGCGAGAGGCTGAGAGATGGCTGAGTTTCTGATCATCGCGGTGGCGCTGTTCTTCGCGGGCATGGGTGTGTACGGGCTCGCCGCGCCTGCCCGGCTGGTCGCCCCGTTCGCCCTGTCCGCGGATTCGGCGACGTCCCGCGCCGAGGTGCGCGCGGTCTACGGCGGCTTCGGTGTCGCGGTGGCGGCCCTGCTGTTCTTCGCGGCTTTCGACGCGTACGGCATCCGATCCGTCGCCTCGGTGACCGTGGCCGTCGCCCTGCTGGGGATGGCCTTCGGCCGGATAGTGTCGGCCGTCGCCGACCGGCCGACCCGCTTCTACCCCGTGTGGTTCTACTTCGTGGTCGAGCTCGTTCTGTCGGGACTTCTGCTCTCCGCGGCCGCCGTGGGCTCGTGACTCGGACACCCCAGCCCCGGTCGGAGCGCTCGGGACGGCAGGTAATATTTGCTGCGCGCCTCCGTAGCTCAGGGGATAGAGCAAGAGCCTTCTAATCTCTTGGTCGCAGGTTCGAATCCTGCCGGGGGCACTCATCCGACGGAGCACCGACACGCGAAAACCCCCGACCACCTGGAGGAACAGGGATCGGGGGTTTCGTGTCAGTCCTTCAGGAACGCCAGCAGGTCGGCGTTGATCGTCTCCGCCTGCGTGGTGGGCATGCCGTGCGGGAAGTCCTTGTACGTCTTCAGCGTGCCGTTCGCGAGAAGCTTCGCGGACAGTGGTCCCGCGTCCGCGTAGGGGACGATCTGGTCGTCTTCGCTGTGCATCACCAGCACCGGCACCGTGATCTTCTTCAGGTCCTCGGTGAAATCGGTCTGCGAGAAGGCGACGATCCCGTCGTAGTGAGCTTTGGCCCCGCCCATCATCCCCTGGCGCCACCAGTTCTCGATGGTCGCCTCCGAGGATTCCACGCCCGGTCGGTTGAATCCGTAGAACGGGCCCGACGGCAGGTCGCGATAGAACTTCGAACGATTGGCGGCGAGCTGTGCCTGCAGGTCGTCGAACACATCCTTGGGAAGGCCGCCCGGGTTCGCCTCCGTCTTCACCATCAGCGGCGGTACCGCGCTGATCAGTGCGGCCTTCGACACCCGGCTCTCGCCGTGCCGCGCGAGATAGTGCACCACCTCGCCGCCGCCCGTCGAATGGCCGACGTGGATGGCGTCCTGCAGGTCGAGATGCGCGGTCAGCTCCGCGAGGTCGTCGGCGTAGTGGTCCATGTCGTGGCCGTCGCCGGTCTGTGTCGAGCGTCCGTGACCGCGCCGATCGTGGGCGATGACGCGATAGCCGTGCTGGAGGAAGAACAGCATCTGTGTGTCCCAGTCGTCGGCCGACAGCGGCCAGCCGTGGCTGAACACGATGGGTTGACCGGTTCCCCAGTCCTTGTAGAAGATCTCCGTGCCATCCTGGGTAGTGATCGTGCCCATGTGGTTGCCTTCCTTGACCGCTCTGGGGATGACGCCGATGTGGACGCAATTTCAGTACATCAAACTTCGGTACGTCGCAGGGCGGCTTCGACCGCAGCATCCTGTACGACCGTCCGATAGGTATTGCGCCCGTCGTCCGTACCCGGAGTTCCGTACTCGCGCGTAACAAACCGACCAATTAGTCTTGTTCGCGCATCGCCCCAACCCGACGGGGCAAGGGTGCACCGGGACCCGCCACCATCCTCCGCGAGTGGCGGGTTTCCCGCGTTCAGCTGCCGTTACTCGCGCATCCGGTGTCAGCTCTCCGGTGGAACCTCGAACACCAGCAGGGTGCTGGTGGCGGTGGCGACGAGGCGGCCCTGCGAGTCGGTGACCTCCCCTTCCGCGAACGCGATGCGGCGACCCGACTTCTTCACGACGCCGGTGGCCGTGAGGGCCCCCGAGTCCCGGGTCGCCCCGCGGATGTAGTTGACCTTGATCTCGACCGACGTGTAGCCCCACCCCGCGGGCAACGTGGTGTGCACGGCGCAGCCTGCAACCGAATCGAGCAGGGTGCACACGGCGCCACCGTGGATGGCGCCGATCGGGTTGTACTGCGACTCGTCGGGGTCCAGCGCGAAGACGACCCTTCCGGGTTCTGCCTCGAGGAACCGCAGGTTCATCAGGCTCGCGATCGGGGGCGCGGGAATGTCGCCGCCGAGGATCGCCCGCAGGTAGCCGAGGCCGTCGAGTTCTCGCGCTTTCCGCGCCGGACCCGCCGGGTCGCGCCATTCGACGGTCCTCGATCGCACCTCTCCCCACTCCGCGTCCGCCACGCCCTCGACGGTCGACACCGCGCCGTTTCCGGACTCGCTCACTATGCCGCCCCCTGCTGCGCCGGCTGCGGATAGAGGACGTCGAGGTCGCCCGACAGTGCCGCCTTGACGGTGCGGGAGGTGTCGTCCGCGAGGACTTCGTTGGCGCCGGACTCGATGCCGTCGAAGGCCAGTCGCGCGACCTCGGCCGCGGAGATCTTCGGCACGTCCAGTCCGCTCGTCATATCGGTGTCCATGTACCCGAGGTGCAGCCCGACCACCTGGATGTTCTGCGCCGCGAGTTCGGCACGCATCGCGTTGGTGGCACTCCACAGGGCGGCTTTCGAGACGCTGTACGAGCCGCCGACGGCCAGCCATGACAGGACGGAGTGCACGTTGAGGATCGCGCCGCCCCCATTGGCGGCGATGATCGGTGCGAGCACGCGAGTGACGTTGAGCGGCCCGTAGAGGTTGGTTTCGAGTTCGCGGCGCATTCCGTCGAGATCACCCGTGAGCGGCGACTCGCCGATGAGGATGCCGGCGTTGTTGATCAGGACGCCGAGGTCCCCCACGTGCTCCGCGGCGGCGTAGACCGATTCGGGGTTCGTGACGTCCAGCTCGACGGGCACGACCCGCGGATGCTCCTCGATCGTCGACGTGTCACGCGCCGACGCATAGACCGTGCGCGCTCCTCGCGCGAGCGCCTCGGCGACGAAGGCACGCCCGAGTCCGCGGCCGGCTCCGGTGACCAGCACCGTTCGATCTTGAATCGTGGTCATGACGACCCCTTCGAATGAGTAAGTCTGCTTTTCCAACTAACTACGGTCACGACAGTAATCCCTATTAGTTGGAAAACACAACCCTCTATGATGGAGGGCATGACCAACGGCGACACCGAGCGAGCGACACCCGAGATCGTCATGGACCGCATGCCACTGGCGCCGAGACCCTGCGCGATCGCCGCCACCATGGAACTGATCGGCGACCGCTGGTCCATGCTGGTGATCCGCGAACTGAGCTACGGGGTGCACCGCTTCGACCGGATTGCCGGGTACATCGGCGTCTCGCGCGACATCCTCACCGCGCGACTGCGCAAGCTCGAGGAGGTCGGCGTCATCGAACGCAGGCAGTACTCCGAGCACCCTCCCCGCTTCGAGTACCACCTCACCGCGGCGGGCGAGGACCTGCGACCGCTGCTGCTCTCGTTGTTCCAATGGGGCAGCAAGTGGGCCGTCGACGAGGCCCCGTCGGTGCTCGTGCACGAATGCGGGCACTCACTGGAGCTGGAACACCGCTGCGCGCACTGCGGCGAGGCAGTCGAGAACACCTCTGTCGCAATGCATTCCCGCACACCACTGCGGAAGCCCTAACCTTTCCGCCCGGCCCAATACAGGACACCCGACATCAGGTCTATAGTTTCCAAAGTAAACGTCAGGTAACGAATTCCTCACACGTCAGGCAGGTGGGTCTGTGTCAACGCGCGACCAGGTAGCAGAGATCTACGAGCAGGTCCGCCTGCGGAACGCCGGCGAACCCGAGTTCCACCAGGCAGCCGCCGAGGTCTTCGAGTCGCTGCAGGTCGTGCTCGACCACCACCCCCACTACGCGGACTCCGGATTGATCGAGCGGCTGTGCGAGCCCGAGCGGCAGATCATCTTCCGGGTGCCGTGGGTCGACGACTCCGGCAACGTGCACGTCAACCGCGGTTTCCGCGTGCAGTACAACAGTGTGCTCGGCCCCTACAAAGGTGGCCTGCGGTTTCACCCCAGCGTGAACCTGGGTATCGTGAAATTCCTCGGCTTCGAGCAGATCTTCAAGAACGCCCTCACCGGACTTCCGATCGGCGGCGGCAAGGGTGGTTCCGACTTCGACCCCAAGGGTCGCTCGGAGGCCGAGATCATGCGGTTCTGCCAGTCGTTCATGACCGAACTGCATCGCCACATCGGCGAGTACACCGACGTCCCGGCAGGTGACATCGGCGTCGGCGGCCGCGAGATCGGCTACCTGTTCGGCCAGTACAAGCGCCTCACCAACTCCTACGAGTCGGGGGTCCTCACCGGTAAGGGCCTCACCTGGGGCGGCTCGCAGGTGCGTCGCGAGGCGACCGGGTACGGCGTCGCCTACTTCGTCGCCGAGATGCTGAAAGCCGCGAACAGCTCACTGGGCGGCAAGACCGTCGTCGTCTCCGGTTCCGGAAACGTCGCGATCTATGCGATCGAGAAGGTGCACCAACTCGGCGGAATCGCGATTGCGAGCTCCGATTCTTCCGGATACGTCGTCGACGAGAAGGGCATCGACCTCGAGCTCCTGAAGGAGATCAAGGAGGTGCGGCGCGGACGGATCGGTGAGTACGCGGACACGGTGCCGCATGCCCGGTTCGTGCCGAACGGATCCATCTGGGACGTGCCGTGCGACGTCGCGCTCCCCTGCGCCACCCAGAACGAACTCGACGAAGCGGCCGCCAAGACGCTGGTGGCGAACGGCGTGCAGGCGGTGGCCGAGGGCGCGAACATGCCCACGACCCCGCAGGGCGTCCAGGTGTTCCGCGATGCCGCGGTGGCGTTCGCCCCGGGCAAGGCGGCCAACGCGGGCGGCGTCGCCACGTCGGCACTCGAGATGCAGCAGAACGCGTCCCGCGACTCGTGGGGCTTCGAATACACGGACGAGCGGTTGGCCGGAATCATGCGCGGTATCCACGAACGCACCGTGGCCACGGCCGCCGAGTACGGCATGCCGGGCGACTACGTGCACGGCGCGAACATCGCCGGTTTCGTGAAGGTGGCCGACGCCATGATCTCGCTCGGCGTCATCTAGCAGAACGAACAGTGGCGCGGCCGTCGCCGGCCGCGCCCCGTTCGAGGCGCGAACGTGTCAGCTCACCTGACACTGTGCTGCCCCCATTCGACCCAGCACATCTGCTTGACGTCGGGCCGGGGGTTCTTGGTGGGCAGCGGCTGCGAACAGCCGGTCTCGCAGATCGGCTTGGCCGACGCCATGCCGGCGGCACCGGTCAGCGAAATGGCAAGGGCTGCAAAGCCGGCGAGCGCGATACGCGCTGTGGTGGAGATGGTGATGGGGGACATGGGTTCCTTTCGGCGGGCGGTTTCGTGCTGCAGCCAGCATTGACCGGAGCCCTGTCCGCAGAAAGGCCGCCGAGGGTGCAATGAACACACCCTCGGCGGCCGGATCTCTACCTGGGCGAAACGCCCGGTCGGCTTACTCAGTCGACCGGTTCGGCCTCGCCCTCGTCGTCACGGGCCTTCTTCGCGGCCTCGCGCATCTCGATGCCGTCGGACACCCAGTCACCGATCTCCCGGGTGACGTCCCGGACGGCGCCCGCGATGATCGTCGCGATCTGGCCCACGTGCGTTGCCGCGGACTCCGTCAGTTCCTGCACGGTGTCCTTGCGCCGCTCGAACTTCCCCACCATTGTTTTCGCCTCTCAGGCTGCAGTCTTCTGCCGCTCGACGATAACACCGGGAGGGGTGTCGGACGAGACGAGACCGGGCGGCAGCGCGAACTTGAAGATCTTCCCCCACACGGAGCCGATCTGCTTGAAGAAGCCACCGGTGTTGTAGGGCAGCCCGTGCTTCTCGCACAGCGCCTTCACGACGGGTGCCATCTCCGGGTACCGGTGGGCGGGCAGGTCCGGGAACAGGTGGTGCTCGATCTGGTGCGACAGGTTGCCCGACATGATGTGGAACAGCGGGCTCCCCTCGATGTTCGCGCTTCCGAGCATCTGCCGGACGTACCACTCGCCGCGAGTTTCCTCCGCGGTCTCGTCCTCGGTGAAACTCTGCACGCCGGTGGGGAAATGGCCGCAGAAGATGATGGAGTACGCCCACACGTTGCGGATCAGGTTGGCGGTCACGTTGCCGAGCAGTGTGGGGACGAACAGTGGCCCGGTGAGCGCCGGGAAGATCACGTAGTCCTTGAGTACCTGCCGACCGGCCTTGCGCCACCAGCCCTTCAGCAGCGGCTTGACGTCGTGCCACTTCCGCTTGCCCTGGATCACGTTCTCCGCTTCCAGGTCGTGCATCATGACGCCCCACTCGAACAGCATCATCAGGAAGAAGGCGTAGACCGGGTTCCCCAGATAGTAGGGGTTCCACTTCTGCGCCTCGTCGATCCGGAGGATGCCGTAGCCGATGTCCCGGTCCCGGCCGAGGATGTTGGTGTACGTGTGGTGCATGTAGTTGTGGGAATGTTTCCACTGATCGGCCGGGCAGACGGTGTCCCACTCGAACACGCGGGAGTTCAGGCCCGGTTCACGCATCCAGTCGTACTGGCCGTGCATGACGTTGTGGCCGATCTCCATGTTGTCGAGGATCTTCGACACACCGAGAGCACCGACCCCGGCAATCCAGGCCGGCGGGAAGAAACCGAGATACATCAGCCCGCGACCGGCGACCTCGAATCCCCTCTGCGCCTTGATGATCTTGTAGATGTATTCGCGGTCCTCGGCGCCGAGGTCCGCAACTGTCCGGTCGCGGAGGGCGTCCAGTTCCCGGCCGATCTCTTCGACCTGGTCGTGACTGAGCACCACCGGGGCGTCGTTGCGGGAACCGTCGGAGCCGTCGACGAACGGGAGGAACGAGAGTGAGAGTCCAAACATGTCGGTCTCCAAGCGTTGAATGTCTTGTGAAAGTCAGATGTCGAGGGCGACGTCGCCCACCGGAACCGAGACGCACAGCTGGATCGCCTTGTCCGGGTCGGTGTCGGTGTCGCCGGTGCGGACATTCTTGGTGCACCCCGACTTCTTCACCGTCGTGCAGGAGAAGCAGATGCCCATCCGGCACCCGTACTCGGGATGGAGCCCGGCGGCCTCCGCCTGTTCGAGCAGCGTGGCGCCGGAATTGTCCGCGGTGACACCGCTGGCGGTGAAGGACACCTCGCCACCGGCCTCACCCTCCGCCGGGGCTGCGGCGGGAGCGAATTCCTCGGTGTGCAGACGGTCCTCGATGCCGAGTTCGCGATACACCTCCCGAACGCCACGCATCAGTCCGGGCGGGCCGCACAGGAAGGTTTCGGCGTCCGCGTACCAGGGCGCCACCGCGTCGAGGTGCTCCTGACCGAAGAACCCGTGGAGATGGCCGCCGGTCTCCTGATCGGTGTACGCCAACACGAGGGAGACGTTGGCGTTCGCGTCCGCGAGTGCGCGCAACTCGTCGAGGTACGCGACGTCGTTTTCGGTGTACGCGTAGTGCAGAAAAGTGATGCTTCCGAAGTGCTGCTCGTCGACGAGGGTGCGCAGCATCGACAGAACCGGGGTGATTCCGCTGCCTCCGCTCACCAGCAGGAGCCGGCGAGGGCGCGGAGACGGGAGGGTGAATTCGCCCGCCGCCTGAGACAGGTCGAGCACCAGACCGGGGTGCGCGTGCGCGTGCAGGTACTGCGAGACCAGACCCTCGGGGTGCGCCTTGATCGTCAGCTCGACGAGCCCGTCGGTGGACGCCTGTGCATTGGCCGGTGAGTAGCACCGGGTGTGCCGAACCCCGTCGATCACGACGCCCACCTGCACGAACTGCCCCGCACGGAATCCCCGCCACTGACGGGTGGGACGCAGCGTGAGGGTGACGGTGTCGGCGGTGGACCGCCGGACCTCGACCACTTCGGCTCGCAGGTCGCGCACGGTGACCATGGGAGTGACAAGTTCGAGGTAGCGGTCGAGCTGGTGCGGAGTGGCCATCGCCTCGAACAACGACAGCAGCGAGAACCTGCGTCCCTCCGCCGGACGACTGGTGTGGGCAACTGACACGTCAGCCTCCTCCATTTGAGTGCACGGTTGTACACTGACAATAGTGTGACAGAGAGAGACAGGAACTTGTCAATCGAAATGTGACCGCACGCACACCCCAGACAGCGATCGGATACGCATGCCGGATGACGAGTACGAGCACCCGGAGATGACGGGTGTCGGCGCGGCCGCGAATACACTCACTGCCGTGAGTCAGTCGACCGGCGCCGAACCGGAGAGCAGGGCAGCCCGCAAGGAGCGCACGAGGAAGGCCCTTCTCGACGGCACACTCGAACTCATGGCGGACCGTAGTTTCGCCGGCGTGAGCCTGCGCGAGATCGCCCGCACCGCGGGAATCGTGCCCACCGCGTTCTACCGCCACTTCGCGTCCATCGAGGAGCTCGGCGTGGTGCTCGTCGAGGAGGGCATGCGAATTCTGCGGCAGATGCTCCGCGACGCCCGCCGCACCCCGAGCACCAAGAGCGCAGGCGCATCCCTCGACATCCTCGTGCGGCAGGTCCGCACCCACGAGGCGCAGTTCCGGTTCCTCAGCCGCGAACGCTACGGCGGCGTCCCGGAAATTCGCCGGGCGATCGCGACCGAGATGAAGCTGTTCGTCAGCGAACTCACGGTTGACCTGTCCCGCATCGACGGTCTGCAGTCCTGGGACCACGACGACCTGGAGATGGCGGCCGACCTGATCGTGTCCACCATGTTCGCCGTCGTCGTCGATCTGCTCGAGGCCGATCGTCCCGGAAGCCGAAGTGAGGCCGAAGTGGTCGCGCGTGCCGAACGGCAACTGCGCCTGATCATGCTCGGCATGAGCGGGTGGAATCCCGCGAAGTAGTGGCGCTCTCGCCGTACGGTGGGGGCATGTTGTCAACCTCGGAACACGCGCACATCACCCTCGGCGACCTGACGTTCGACGTCACCACCAGCGGTCCGGCCGACGGCGTCCCCGTCGTTCTCCTGCACGGGTTTCCGGAGAGCGCCGCGTCCTGGGAACCGGTCAGCGCCCTGCTGAACGAGTCCGGTCTGCGGACGTTCGCCCCGAACCAGCGCGGATACTCGCCCGGTGCGCGACCCGACGGAGTCGACTCCTACCGGATCGACCACCTCGTCGCGGACGTAATCGGATTGCTCGACGCACTCGGTCTCGACTCGGCACATCTCGTCGGGCACGACTGGGGAGCCGCCGTGGCGTGGGTCGTCGCGGCGCGGCACCCCGACCGGATCACCTCGCTCACCACCGTGTCGGTGCCACATCCGGGCGCGTTCGGCTGGGCCTTGCGCGAGGACGCCGATCAGAAGGAACGCTCCTCCTACATTCGTCTCCTCAGGACGGAAGGCAAGGCCGAGCGGGTCCTCCTCGAGGAGAACGCGCGGGCGCTGCGCGCGATGTTCGGTGACGTCGTCGCGCCGGCGCTCGTCG
The DNA here is from genome assembly GCF_030056915.1 of Rhodococcus sp. IEGM 1307. Lineage (NCBI taxonomy): Bacteria > Bacillati > Actinomycetota > Actinomycetes > Mycobacteriales > Nocardiaceae > Rhodococcus > Rhodococcus sp. IEGM 1307. Next base: position 66,495 of record NZ_JASHKW010000011.1, on the reverse strand, counting down.
ACCGGCACGTCGCGCTGCTCGGCGAACCGGGAGCGCTCACCGGCGCGCTGAACTGGTACCGCGCGATGACGAGCGACTTCGAGCAGACGCCTGCCGTCACCGTTCCCACGACCTACGTCTGGAGCACCGGTGACCAGGCGCTGGGGCGTGCGGGAGCGGAAAGGTGCGGCGAGTTCGTCGATGCGCCCTACGAGTTCGTCGTCCTGGACGGTGCCACGCACTGGATCCCGGAGCAGCGGCCCGACGCCCTCGCGGACGCGATCCTCACGCGTACCGGAACCGCACCGAACTGAACCGAAATCCGCTCTTCCCCTCGACGGGGCGTGCGTTCTGGTTTGATGGCACTACTCGTCTCGTGCACCGTGGGAGGGCACCATGAGTGGCATCGCAATCCTTCTGGTCGGCGCCGTTCTGTGCTTCGCCGGTGTCGGTTCACTCCACGTCGCCGTTCTCGCCTCGGGTTTCGGCCTCGGCTGGCTCCTGGCCGATCTGCTGTCGCTGTCGCTCGAGACGACGTTTCTGGTCGCGGCGATCGGTGCGGTCGTGGTGTGGGTGGCCACGACCCTGATCTTCAAGTTCGCCGCATTCTTCATCGGGATCGTCGCGGGCGCGGTGATCGGAGCGAAGCTCAGTCGTGTCCTGCAACCCGACGACGCCGGCTGGCTCCTCAGTGGAGTCGTCATCGTCGCACTCGCCGTCGCGTGTGGCTTCCTCGCCGACCGGTACCGGGCACGGGCGTTGTTGTGGCTCACTGCGCTCGGCGGCGCCAGCATGGTGCTGACCGGGCTCGGCTTGGCCATCCCCCCGCTGCGTTTCTTGGAGGATCCGAACGAGGGCAGCCAGCAGTTCTTCGCCACGCTGATCTGGATCGGCGTGGCGGCGGCGGGCTGGCTAACACAGCGGCGGCTGTTCCCGGAGAAGCTCCGGATCGATGACAATCGCGCGCGGCGCTAGTCGCGATCGGGCGCCTTCACCACCGTCAGCGCGGCGAGCCCGATCGCGAGCACGATCACCAGTCCGATGATCCCGGCCCGATCCGCCGCGAACCACCAGGCGAACAGCCCGAAGAGGGTGGGCGAGAGGAACGACACCGCGCGACCGGTTGTCGCGTACAGACCGAACATCTGCCCCTCCCGGCCGGGCGGTGTGATCCGGGCCAGGAACGTCCGCGCGGATGACTGCGCGGGACCGACGAACAGGCACAGCAGCAGTCCGAAGATCCAGAACATGGCCGGTCCGGAGACGGCCGTCAGTACGACGCCGACGACGATCATCGCGATCAGGGATGTCATGATGACGGTCTTCGGTCCGATCCGATCGTCGAACCGGCCGGCGGTGAGCGCGCCGAGCGCGGAGACGACGTTGGCCGCGACGCCGAACAGCAGCACGTCACCCGCGCCGATGCCGTAGACGTTGACGGCGAGGACGGCGCCGAATGTGAAGACACCGGCCAGTCCGTCGCGGAACAGCGCACTCGCCACCAGGAAGTACACGGTGCGCCGGTCGGCGACCCAGAGGTCGCGCAGATCGCGCCACAGCACCCGGTACGACTCGACGAAACCGGCCTTGTCGGCACCCGGATCCGCGTGGGGGCGGGGTAGCTCGGGGACCTTCAGCAGGACGGGGATCGCGAAGATCGCGAACCAGACGGCGGCGAGCAGCGCCACCATCCGGATGTTCAGTCCGCCGTCGGTGGTGAGCCCGAGGAATCCCCGGTTGTCGCCGTCACCGGAGATGAATCCGAAGTAGCACAGCAGCAGCAGCACGATCCCGCCGAAATAGCCCATCGCCCAGCCGAACCCGGACACCCGGCCGATGTTCGCCGGCGTCGACACCTGCCTGAGCATCGCGTTGTACGGGACGCCGGCCAGTTCGAAGATCACCGAACCCGCGGCCAGCAGCACCAGCCCGAGCCACAGGTACTGATACGAGTCGCGGACGAAGAACATCGCCGCCATGCACCCGACCGTCGCGAACGTGAGGACACCGAGCGCCCACTTACGTCGTCCGGCGGCGTCGAATCGCTGACCGGTGACGGGGGCGAGCACGGCGATGAGGAAACCGGCGATGCCGAGCGACCATCCCAGCCACGTGCTCGCGGAAATCGACCCCGGCAGGTCCTCCCCCACGGCGTCCGTCAGGTACACGGAGAAGACGAACGTGAGGATCACGGCGTTGAAGGCGGCCGATCCCCAGTCCCACAACCCCCACGCGACAACCTGTCTGCGCGTCGCGGCCTCGCCGATCCCGGCCGGCGGACGAACGTCGGTGCTCATGTCCGCGAGCCTATGCGAGCGAACGGGGAGTTCGTATGGTCCGACGCGACGAGTGTCCCGTTCGGACGGACCACTGAGTGTGCACTCAGTTGCATACGCACCTCGTTGCATACATACTTCGGTTCGTGGCACTCGAACATGCGCTCCTCGTCTCCCTCACCGAGCACTCCGGCTCGGGCTACGAATTGGCGCGCCGGTTCGACAAATCCATCGGCTTCTTCCAGAGCGCCACCCACCAGCAGATCTACCGCGTCCTCAAACGCATGGACGAGTCCGGATGGGTCGACGCCGAGGTCGTGGCGCAGGACAGCAGACCCGACAAGAAGGTGTACCGGGTCAGCGCGGCCGGGCGCGCGGAACTCGAGCGCTGGATCGCCGAACCGACCGAGCCCAACCACCTGCGCAACGAGCTGGCAGTGAAGATCCGCGCCGCTCAGCACGGTGACATCGCCGCACTCACGGCCGAGGTCGCTCGCCACCGCGACGGCCACGCCGCCCGGCTCGAGGTCTACCGCATGATCGAAAAACGTGACTTTCCCGCACCGGACCAGCTCTCCGGGGCAGCCCTGCACCAGTACCTCGTCCTGCGCGGCGGAATCCGCGTCGAAGAGGGATTCGCCGACTGGTGCCAAGAAGTACTCGACGCGCTCGCACAGTAAGGACACGCCGCCAATGACCCAGTTCCCGCAGCTCCTCGCTCCCCTCGACCTCGGTTTCACGACGCTGAAGAACCGGGTGATCATGGGTTCCATCCACACCGGGCTCGAAGATCGCGCCAAGGACGTTCCCCGTCTGGCCGAGTACTTCGCCGAGCGCGCCCGCGGAGGTGTCGCGCTGATCGTCACCGGCGGCTACGCGCCCAACCGGACGGGCTGGCTGCTGCCGTTCGGCGCCAAGCTCACCAACCGAGTCGAGGCCCGCAGGCACCGCGCGATCACGAAGGCGGTGCACGACGAGGGCGGCAAGATCGCCCTGCAGATCCTGCACGCCGGCCGGTACAGCTACCAGCCCTTCAGCGTCTCCGCCTCGTCGATCAAGGCCCCGATCAACCCGTTCCGGCCCCGCAAACTCACGGGCCGGGGCGTGCGCTGGCAGATCCGCAACTTCGTCCGCTGCGCCCGGCTCGCGCAGCAGGCGAACTACGACGGCGTCGAGATCATGGGCGGCGAGGGCTACTTCATCAACCAGTTCCTGTGCGAGCGCACCAACAAGCGCACCGACGAGTGGGGCGGCACTCCCGAGAACCGCAGGAGGATGGCCGTCGAGATCGTCCGCCGCACTCGCAAGGCGGTGGGCCCCAACTTCATCATCATCTTCCGCCTGTCGATGGCCGACCTCGTCGAGGGCGGTCAGACGTGGGACGAGATCGTCGCGCTGGCACAGGAAGTGGAGGCCGCGGGCGCGACCATCATCAACACCGACATCGGCTGGCACGAATCCCGTGTTCCGACGATCGTGACGTCGGTGCCGCGGGCCGCATTCGCCGACATCACCGGCAAGCTCGAGAAGCACGTGAGCATCCCCGTGGCCGCGTCGAACCGGATCAACATGCCGGAGGTCGCCGAGGAAATCCTGACCCGCGGTGACGCGCAGCTCATCTCGATGGCGCGCCCGATGCTCGCCGATCCCGACTGGGTGCGCAAAGCCGAAGCGGGCACCCCCGACGAGATCAACACGTGCATCGCGTGCAACCAGGCCTGCCTCGACCACGCCTTCGTCCGCAAGCACGTGTCGTGCCTGCTGAATCCCCGTGCAGGCCGGGAAACGGAACTGACACTTTCCCCCACCCGGGCCGCGAAGCGTGTCGCCGTCGTCGGCGCCGGACCCGCGGGCCTGTCGGCAGCACTGGGCCTGGCACAGCGCGGCCACTCGGTGACCCTGTTCGAGGCGGATTCGGAGATCGGCGGACAGTTCGGCATCGCCCGCAAGATCCCCGGCAAGGAGGAGTTCGCGGAGACGATCCGGTACTACAACCGCCAGCTTCCGCTCGCCGGTGTCGACGTCCGGCTCGACAGCCGTGTCACCGCGACCGAGCTGGTCGGCGAGTACGACGAGGTGATCGTCGCGACCGGGGTGACGCCGCGGGTTCCGTCCATTCCGGGTATCGACCACCCGAAGGTGCTCACGTATCCGGAGGTCGTGCGGGGCGGCAAGCCCGTCGGGCAGTCGGTCGCGGTGATCGGGGCCGGCGGGATCGGCGTCGACGTCAGCGAATTCCTCACCCACGAGCACTCCCCGACGCTCGACCTGAAGGAGTGGAAGCAGGAGTGGGGTGTCACCGAACCCGAAGCGGCGGCGGGCGCCCTCACCACACCCATTCCCGAACCGTCGCCGCGTGAGGTGTACCTGCTGCAGCGCAAGAGCGGCCGGATCGGCGCCGGACTCGCGAAGACCACGGGCTGGGTTCACCGGGCAGCGCTGAAGAACAAGGGCGTGCAGGAACTGTCCGGGGTCAACTACGAGCGCATCGACGACGACGGCCTGCACATCACGTTCGGCACCAAACGCGAGAGGCCCCGCACCCTCGCCGTCGACAACGTCGTGATCTGCGCAGGTCAGGAATCGGTGCGTGACCTCGTCGACGAACTGACCGTCGCCGGCGTCACCACCCACGTCATCGGCGGCGCCGACGTCGCAGCCGAACTCGACGCCAAACGCGCGATCGAGCAGGGCACCCGGCTCGCCGCGCGCATCTGACGCACTACGCTGCTGACCGTGAGCTTGCCGAACCCCACCCCCAGTGCCCGCGCCGTCGTGACCGGCGCCTCGTCCGGAATCGGCGAGGCGCTGGCCACCGACCTGGCCTCCCGGGGCCACTCCCTGATCCTCGTCGCGCGCCGCGGCGAGGTGATGGAGTCACTCGCCGCGGCCCTGCGTGACAAGCACGGCGTCGAGGTCGACGTGCGCGCGTGCGATCTGTCGGATCGCGACGCGCGGGCCACCCTCGTCACCGAACTGTCCGGACGTGAGATCAGCGTCCTGTGCAACAACGCGGGCATCGCCACGTTCGGGCCGGTCGCCGGACTCGATCCCGCGTACGAGCGGGCCCAGGTGGAACTCAACGCCGTTGCGGTGCACGACCTCACCCTCGCGGTGTTGCCCGGGATGCTCGAACGCAAGTCCGGCGCCATCCTCATGGTCGGCTCCGCGGCAGGCAACATGCCCATCCCCCACAACGCCACCTACGCGGCCAGCAAGGCGTTCGTCAACACCTTCTCGGAGTCGCTGCGCGGCGAACTCAAGGGAACGGGAGTGAACGTCACGCTGCTCGCACCCGGCCCGGTCCGCACCGAGGAGCCCGATCCGGCGGACGCGTCGATCGTGGACAGGCTGGTGCCCGACTTTTTGTGGATCTCCAGCGAATACACCGCCAAGGTGTCGCTCGACGGTCTGGCCGACAACAAGATGCGCGTCGTGCCCGGCATCATCAGCAAGGCGATGTCCGTTGCCGGGCAGTACAGCCCGCGCGCGGTGGTCGCCCCGATCGTCGGAACGTTCTACAAGAAGCTGGGCGGATGACCCCCGGGTGAATGTACCGGTCACCCCTGCCGAGGCGCTGAAAGGTACATTCGCCCAGCGTTTCTAGCGCCTGCGACGTTTGCCCGTCCCGAAGATGCTGCGGGAGATCTCGCGGCCGGCGGCCGACGCGGCCGAGCGGAGGAAGCTCTTCACCGCGGAGTTCCCGAGAATCTGTTCGGCCATGTTCGGACCCTCCCGCTGTGCGGGCGGCGGGGGCGGCAGGTCGGGAAGCGGGGGCAGGTCGAGGCCCGGTTCCGTGGCCGGTGCCCCGGCGACCTTGGCCGTCAGCTTCTCGTACGCCGATTCGCGGTCGACGGTCTGCCGGTACTTCGCCGACAGCGGACTCGACGACGCCGCGGCGGTGATCGCGTCGTTGCCGATGGTGTCCATCAGCGAGCGGGGAGGCCGAATCCTCGTCCACGCCACCGGCGTCGGTGCACCCCGTTCCGACAGGACCGTGACGATCGCCTCACCGATGCCCAGTGAGGTGAGAGCCTTCTCGAGGTCGTAGTTCTCGGTGGTCGGGTACGTCCGTACCGTTTTCGTGAGCGCCTTCTGATCGTCGGGAGTGAAAGCGCGCAGCGCGTGCTGGATCCGCGCGCCGAGCTGTGACAACACCGCATTCGGGACGTCCGTCGGCAACTGGGTGCAGAAGAAGACCCCCACACCCTTCGAGCGGATGAGCTTCACGGTCTGTTCCACCTGCTGCAGGAACGCCTTCGACGCGTCCGCGAAGAGCAGGTGCGCCTCGTCGAAGATGAAGACGAGTTTGGGTTTGTCGAGATCGCCTTCCTCGGGCAACGTCTGGAACAGATCGGCCAGCACCCACATCAGGAAGGTGGAGAACAATGCCGGGCGCGCGGCCTGGGCGCCCAACTCGAACAACGTGATCACGCCCCTGCCGTCGATCACCCGGAGCAGGTCCTCGGTCTCGAGCTCGGGCTCCCCGAAGAACGTGTCGCCGCCGTCGGCTTCGAGATTGACGAGGGCCCTGAGGATCACACCCGCCGTGGCCGGGGACACGCCGCCGATCCCCTTCAGATCGGCCCTGCCCTCGTCGCTGGTGAGATGCGCGATGACCGATCGCAGATCCAACAGGTCGAGCAGCGCAAGCCCCTGAACGTCGGCCCAATGGAAGATCAGCCCCAGCGTGGACTCCTGAGTCTCGTTGAGCCCGAGAACCTTGGCGAGCAGGATCGGCCCGAACGCCGTGATGGTCGCGCGGACGGGAATCCCCAAGCCTTCCGTTCCCAGCGAGAGGAATTCGACCGGGGATCCCGCCGGCCGCCACTCGTCGTCACCCGTCTCGGACGCTCGGGCGGTGATCTTGTCGCCCGCCTCACCCGGCTGCGACAGGCCCGACAGGTCGCCCTTCACGTCGGCCATCACCACGGGAACCCCTGCAGCCGACAACTGCTCGGCAATACCCTGCAGCGTCTTCGTCTTTCCCGTCCCGGTGGCGCCGGCGACGAGTCCGTGCCGGTTGACCGTCGCGAGCGGGATACGCACCCGGGCCGCCGGATCCACGGCTCCGTCGAGCACCACCGTTCCCAGCTCCAGAGCCGCACCCTCCGAGGAGTATCCGGCCGCGATGTCCGCGGCGGCACCGGAGGAGGCGGCGACGTCTGCGGGAGCACGGTTCTCCGCGGCCTCCGCGTCCCGGGCTTCCTGCTCCGCCGCCTCTGCCGCTGCCGCAGCCTCCGCCGCGATCCTGGCCGCTTCGGCGGCCGCCGCCCTCGCCGCCGCCGCCCTTTCCGCCGGGGTCGAGGTCGCGTCGCCGTCCTGCGATTGCTGGGTCATCCAAGCCCTCCTCGAATCACGCACGTCGGGAGAAAGTGTCCACCGCAGACCTTATCCCGTCACTCACGTGACTACTGTGTTCCTGGTGCAGGACAAACTTGTGTGGATCGACTGTGAAATGACCGGGCTCCGGCTCGGCACCGACAAGCTGATCGAGATCGCAGCTCTGGTCACGGACAGCGAGCTGAACGTGCTCGGTGAGGGTGTCGACATCGTCATCCACGCCGACGACGACGCGCTCGCGGCCATGCCCGACGTGGTGACCAAGATGCACGAGAACTCGGGGCTGACCGACGAGGTCCGGAAGTCCACGGTCACGCTCGCCGAGGCCGAGCAGCAGGTGCTCGCCTACATCCGCGAGCACGTGCCGGTCGCCGGGACGGCGCCGCTCGCAGGCAACTCGATCGCGACCGACCGCGGATTCATCGCCCGCGACATGCCGGACCTCGACACCTACCTGCACTACCGGATGATCGACGTCAGCTCCATCAAGGAACTGTCCCGGCGCTGGTACCCGCGGATCTACTTCGGTCAGCCCGAAAAGGGTCTCGCCCACCGCGCCCTGGCCGACATCAAGGAGTCGATCCGGGAACTGAAGTACTACCGGAAGACGGCGTTCGTGCCCGAGCCCGGACCGTCTACCAGCGACATCGCCGCAGTTGTCGAGGAACTCGGGCCCGCCTGAGATACCGATTGGCTTCTCGGGCACCGGACGCGCTAGTATCTTCCTCGCCGAAGTTACTGCCCCCGGGCGGTGCCTGAAGCACATGGTGAGTGTAGTTCAGTTGGTAGAGCACCAGGTTGTGATCCTGGCTGTCGCGGGTTCGAGTCCCGTCACTCACCCCACACGGAAAGCCCCCGGCCTCGGCCGGGGGCTTTCCTCTTTGCGATTGGTCTGACGCCCGCCGTCAGGCGTTGGCGTTGCCCGCCTTCCAGACATCCCACGGGATGTTCCAGTCGCCGAGGCCGTCCGTGCCCGACAGCGTGCCGCCCAGCGTGTTCTTGACGATCACGATGTCGCCGCGCTTCGTGTTGTCGTACACCCACTTCGCGTTGGACGGGCTCAGGTTCAGGCAGCCGTGGCTCGCGTTCGAGTACCCCTGCTGCCCCACCGACCACGGCGCCGAGTGGAAGAAGATGCCGCTGTAGGACATTCGCGTCGCCCAATCGACGGGCGTCTTGTATCCCTGCGGGGAGTTGACCGGCACACCGTAGGTGGACGAGTCCATGACGAGGTTCGCGAACCGGTCGCCGATGATGTACACGCCGTTGTCGGTGGGTGTGTCGTCCTTACCCATCGACGTGGGCATCGTCATGATCACTTCGCCGTTGCGCTCGAACGTCACCTGCTTGGTGTTGTCGTCCGCCGTCGCGACCAGGGCGTCGCCGATGGTGAACGCCGTGTGGACGTCCTCCTGGCCGAACAGTCCGTCACCGAGATCACGGCCGTACACGGCGACCTTGACGTCCACGGCGGTGCCGGGGGCCCAGTAGCTCTGCGGACGCCACCGCACCTCACGGTTGTTCACCCAGTAGAACGCGCCCTCGACGGGTGGATTCGTCGTGACGGTGATGCCGGCCTCCGCGGCCTTGCGGTCGGGGATGTTCTCGTCGAACTGGACCGCGATCGGCTGACCGATGCCCACCACGTCACCCTCCGACGGCATCACGTACGGCTTGGTGACGTTGCCGGGCGCGCTGGTCGTGAACGCCGACGTCGAGGTGGTGCCGCCGCCGAGTCCGTTCGCCTTCACCTCGAGCCGGTACTCCTTGTCGTAGCCCAGCGGCTCCGTGTTGACCCAGGACAACCCGTCGGGGGCGATGGCGCCGTCGACCGGCTCGCCCTCCGGGTTGAGCATGGTGACCGCCGCCAGCGTGCCGTCGGCCACCGTCACCGTCACCGGCTGTCCGGGCGAGAATCCCACCGCACCATCGACGGCCGACGCCGTCAGCTTCGGCTTGATGAGTTCGGTGACCGGATTGGAATCGATCGGCGCCTCACCTTCCGACGTGACGCTGTCGGCACCGGAGACGGTGCACCCTGCGATCGACACTGCGAATACGAGTGATGCCGCCACAATCGTCACCGTCTTCGAGACGGATCTCACCGATTGCGCACGCACGCGCCCGCCACGCCCCACACCCATGGATAACCCCACTTCACGTCCTCGCTCCGAATTCACGTTCAAGCCGGCACGTCCCTCGCCTTCGCAAGACGAATCAGCACGTCGAGACCGTGTGGTCTCCAATGATGCCAGCCACTGGAGACCGGTTCCAACCAAGCGCCGAGCCGCTCAATAACGTTCGAATATCAATCGTGACCAGCGGCGCTGTTGTTACGCGCCACCGTCCGGATCGGGTCGCCACGGGCAGTCGCCACCAGGCGATTTGCATTCCCGAGAAGCGACCCGCTAATGTTCTGTCTCGCAAGAGCGAGCGCCTATAGCTCAGTTGGTAGAGCAAGTGACTCTTAATCACTGGGTCCGGGGTTCGAGTCCCTGTGGGCGCACTTGCACGAAGGCCCCCATCCTCTCACGAGGATGGGGGCCTTTCTCGTGTCACGATCTCACCGCACCGAGTGGGCGGTCGGATGACGAACGGGCCGCCGGAACGTGAAGTCACTGCGAACTTCACATCCGACGGCCCGTCAGTGACGAGGGTCGTTCAGCGCAACGCTTTGCGGAGCACCAGGAGCCCTGCCACCGCACCCACGGCGATCAGTCCGTACTTGACCGCCGGCTCGTTCAGCTTCGCGATCAGCGTCCGCTTCGTGTTCTCCATGAGACGCTTCGGGTTGGTGCGGACCGTCAATTCGTCGAGAGTGCTCGCGAGCTGATTACGCGCGTTCTCGATCTCACGCTCGATGCTCTCGGTGTCCCTGGGCACGTGTCCTCCAACTTGTTCGACTGGTTCGATCAGCGAGAGCGACGCTACCGCGACGATCCCACACTTGCGTCAACCGTAGACGAGAACACGCGACCAGCGACTCTGTCTCCCCCGATCGCGCCGCGGCCCACGGTCAGACCTTCCCGGTAGCCTGACTTCTCGTGACCGACAACAACAGACTCGCCCCCGGAGACACCGCACCCGCCTTCACGCTGCCCGACGCCGACGGCAACGACGTGTCGCTCGCCGACTACCGCGGCCGCAAGGTCGTCGTGTACTTCTACCCGGCGGCGAGCACGCCGGGCTGCACCAAACAGGCCTGCGACTTCCGCGACAACCTCGCCGACCTGAACGGCGCAGGCCTCGACGTGATCGGCATCTCACCCGACAAGCCGGCGAAGCTGGCCAAGTTCCGTGACAACGAGGAACTGACGTTCCCTCTGCTGTCCGATCCCGACAAGGCCACGCTCGAGGCGTGGGGCGCGTTCGGCGAGAAGAAGATGTACGGCAAGACCGTACAGGGTGTCATCCGCTCCACGTTCCTCGTCGACGAGGACGGGAAGATCGAAGTGGCCCAGTACAACGTCCGCGCCACCGGCCACGTCGCGAAACTGCGGCGGGACCTGTCCGTCTGATCGACGCGACGGGCGGCTGCATGTTGTCGGCCGTCCGTCACCGGCGTTGTGGTGGGTCGGTAACGCAGCGGTCGGCAACTTGTGGGCGATCACATCGTTCACACCGAAACGGCGCGAGCAGTCTCCTCGCCCAGGTGAAACCCGACGCGTCACCGGGAGGGATCTTCGGAATCCGGACGAAAGACGGATAGCCTGGGGCGGTGGAGTCTTCAGTCAGCAAGCAAGCGCCGCGCCGAGTGGACCCGGCGTTGGAGCTGCAGTCGGACCCGCAGGAACTCCTGCCCCGCAGACGTCCGACCCAGGAACGTAGTCGCCGGAAGTTCGACGCGCTGCTCACGGCATCGCGGGAGTTGCTGGTGGACGTGGGATTCGAATCGTTCACGTGCGAGGAGGTCGCCGCACGCGCGGACGTCCCGATCGGCACCCTCTACCAGTTCTTCGCGAACAAGTACGTGATCGTCTGCGAACTCAACCGGCAGGACCTCGTCGGCGTCCAGCACGAGATCGCCCAGTTCAACGGTGAGGTCCCGTCCCTCGACTGGCTGCGGTTCCTCAATTCCTTCGTCGACCACATGGCTGGCCTGTGGACATCCGACCCGTCGAGGCGCGAGGTGTGGCTGGCGATGCAGTCGACGCCCTCGACCCGCGCCACCGGCGCCATCCACGAGAAGGCGTTCGCGGAGCAGGTGTCACGGATGCTCGCGCCCCTCACCCCGCGGACGTCGCGGGAGCGGCGGACGATGATGGCCGAGGTGCTCGTCCACGTCGTGTACTCGATGCTCAACTTCTCCGTGCAGGACAATCAGAGCCACGCGGACGCCGTCGCCGAACTCAAACGGCTGATGGTGGCATACCTGCTGGTCGCCGAGAAGGAATCGCGCTCCACCTAGCCGCTACGCGCCTGTGCGCCCTTCCGGTTGCCGGAGCTACCAGAAAGGCGCACGGGCGCCGGAGGCGCCTACAGGGACTCGATGACGGCGAACGCGCCCGCCATGTCTCCGTCGTGTGTGAGGGAGATGTGAATCCTCACGCCGGTCAGATGCTTGGCGACGTCCCCGCGTAAGCGGATACTCGGCCGTCCCCACGCATCCGTCACCACCTCGATCAGGTGGTGGATCATCTCGGGCAGCACCGGCGGGCTGGCGAAGAGAGACGTGGACCAGGCCTTGATCACTGCCTCCTTCGCAGCCCACCGGGCGGCGAAATGTCTAGCCGGATCGGAGCTCCGGGTCACTGCGTCCCGACGCTCGCCCGGTGTGAAGTTGTCGAGCATTGCCGTCCCTGGCCGGTCCAGCTGCTCGGCGAACTCCGACACCGTCACGAGATCGAAGCCGATCCCCAGAACTCCCATCCGTCGTTCCTACTTGCAGCCGGGCAGACCCGAGCTGTACACGTCGTCCGCTCCGAGGCGCGCGGCCTCGGTGAGCAGGACGTCCGCCTCGAGCTGACGGGACGCTGCGGCCGGGACGCTGTCGCCGCCGAAGCGACGATCCGCCGGACGCTCGTACAGGCTGCCGCCACCGACCATGGCCTTCGCCAGACGACGCTGACCCTCGACGGTGCGCTTGCGTGCCTGCTCGAGGTACGCCTCACGCTTGTCGGCCGGGATGGCCTCGACGAACGCCTGCGAGTGCACGACCGCGACCATGCCGGACACGTGCCCGAAGCCGAGGCTGGTCAGCAGACCGGCCTTCAGCGGGAACTGCTCGCCGAAGCGGAGCGGCTCCCGAGCCCACACGAGGTGTTCGAACTCGGCCATCTTCTCGTCGACGCAGTCGAGGCTGCGGTTCGGCGGCACGATGCCCTGGTCCAGCACCTGGCAGAGACCGATCAGCTGGAATGCTGCGGCACCACCCTTGGCGTGTCCGGTGAGGCTCTTCTGCGAGACCACGAACAGCGGCGCACCTTCGCTGCGGCCGAGTGCCCCGGCGAGGCGCTCGTGCAGCTCCGCCTCGTTGGGATCGTTGGCCGCGGTGGACGTGTCGTGCTTGGAGATCACCGAGATGTCGTCGGCACTGACACCGAGCTTGCCGAGGGACTGGGCGAGCTGCGAATCCGCTCCCCCACGTCCCGCGCCGAGCGCACCGATTCCGGGAGCCGGGATCGACGTGTGGACACCGTCCGCGAACGAGCCGGCGTAGGCGACCACACCGAGGACGGGCAGGCCCATCTCCAGTGCCAGGTCACCGCGGGCCAGCAGGATCGTGCCACCACCCTGCGACTCGACGAACCCGCCGCGACGACGGTCGTTGGCCCGGGAGAATCGACGGTCGTCGATGCCCTTGGCCCGCATGTCGTCGGTCTTGGCCGTGGCGGACATGTCACCGAATCCGATGATGCCCTCCGCGCTGAGGTCGTCGAACCCGCCGGCGACCACGAGCTGGGCCTTGCCGAGCTTGATCTTGTCGACGCCCTCTTCGACGGACACCGCGGCCGTGGCGCACGCCGCAACCGGGTGGACCATGGCGCCGTAACCGCCGACGTAGGACTGGACCACGTGCGCCGCAATCACATTCGGCAGGGCTTCCTGCAGGATGTCGTTCGGCCGGTTCTCGCCGAGCAGCGTGTCGATGTACAGCGACCTCATGGAGGTCATGCCGCCCATGCCGGTGCCCTGGGTGTTGGCGACCAGCGAGGGGTGCACCCACCGCAGCAGTTCGCTGGGCGTGAATCCACCGGTGAGGAACGCGTCCACCGTGGCGACGATGTTCCACAGGCCCACGCGGTCGACGGAGTCGGCCATGTCGGCGGGGATGCCCCACTTGGTGACGTCGAATCCGGTCGGGATCTGACCACCCACGCTGCGCGTGAGCTTCATCTTGCGGGGGACGCGGATCTCGGTGCCCGCACGGCGGGTGACCTGCCAGTCACCGCTGTCCGGAACCGGCGTCGCGACCGTGTTCTCCGGGTCGGCCTCGACGAAGGCCAGTGCTTCCGCCTCGGTGCTGACCACGAAGCTCAGGTCCTTGTCGAGGAAGACCGACGTGAGGAGCGGTGCGGTGTTCTCGACCATCGCGCCGTCGTCCGCGTAGCGGCGGATGCCGCAGCGCTCGACGACTGCGTCGTGGTACTTGTCCGCGATCTCGGCCTCCGGAACCAGTTCCCCGGTCTCGGCGTCGTACCAGCCTGCGGACGGCGTGGTCTCCCACACGACGAGTCCGGTGTTCCAGGCGAGTTCGAGAACGCCTGCCGCCGAAAGCTCTTCGTCGACCTCCATCTCGAAGCGGGTACGCGAGGAACCGAACGGTCCGAGCTCACCGGCGCCGACGATGACGACGAGGTCTTCCGGAGCCGCCGTGACGCCGGCCCAAGCCGGTGCCACCGACTCGGAGACCCGCGGCGGGGCGGGCAGAGCCGCGATGGTGTCGAGCTCGTCCGCATCCGCGTCGGCCTCGGCAGCAGCGGTCGCAGCTTCCTGAGCCTGCTTCGCCAGCGCGGGCAGGTCCAGGTTCGCCTGGGCGAGCCCACCGGTCAGATCGGCCGCGAGCGGCTCGGTGGAGGCGAGGCGACGTGCCTCGGGCTCGCACCACTGCAGCAGCTCGGTGGCCATTTCCTGGGTGGACCAGGTACGGACTCCGGCACCTTCGACGGCCTCGACCAGCGGGTCGTTGCCGCCCATGAGGCCGGTTCCGCGGACCCAGCCGATGAGAGCGTGCACCAGGGTGACGCGCTCGGCCCAGTTGCGCTCGGCCTTCCAGCGGCCGACCACAGCGTCCAGCGCGGCCTTGGCCTCGCCGTACGCACCGTCGCCACCGAACAGGCCGCGGTTCGGGGAACCGGGCAGGACGACGTGCAGGTGGGTGTCGACGTCACGGTCGTAACCGATCTTCGACAGTCCGCCGATCAGACGCTCCACCGACCACAGGAGAACGCGCATCTCCATTTCGGCGCGGGCGCCGGCGTCGGCGAGGTCGCCTGCCACGCGGGGCGCGGCGAACGGGAACAGCAGCGTCGGGGTGACCGCTTCCTTGACGAGCTTCTTCGATCCACCGGCCGTCTCGTACTGGGCTTCACCGATCCACTCGATGAGCGCGTCGATGTCCGTGTAGGACGCCATGTTCGCGGGGACCACCCACAGGGCGGCACCGGCGCGAGCATTGCGGCGGTAGAGGTCGCGGTAGAAGCCGAGACGCTTGTCGTCGAGACGCGAGGTGGTCACGAAGACCGTCGCGCCGCCGGCGAGGAGCTTGCCTGCGACCGAGGCCGCGATGGAACCCTTGCTGGCACCGGTGACGACGGCGACCTGGTCTGCCCATTCCGGGGTCTCGTCGGTGACGACGACTGCCGCCTCCGCGATGCGTCCGTACTTCTCGGCCAGAGCCGTGCGACCCTCGTCGGTTGCGCGGGCCTGCCACCATGCGGCCTGCGCCGCAACGGACTTGCCTGCACCGGCGAACCCTTCGATCTCGAGAGACTCCACGCCTGCCGCGTCGATCCACAGACGAGCCAGATCCTCACGTGCGCTGGCCCAACGGTCGTCGAGCAGCACCGCCCGCTTGGCGTCGAACGCGGGAGCGACCAGTCGCGGCCAGTCGGAACCGAGTTCCGCCGACACGAGGTCGACGAGTTCGGTGTCGGTCGGCTGCGCTGCCGTCGCCGTGTCGCCTGCGAAGCCGAGCTGCTCGAGCACGAGGCGGGCGGCCGAGGCCAGCACGCCGTCGCGGCCCGTGATGTGCTCGGTGAACTCGCCCAGCGCCGCGGCGTCGACGGTGCCACCGGCTCCGCCACCCGAGGACGGGAGGGAGACGCTGATCCCACGGCGCGAGGCCACTGCGGCCACTGCGCTGTCGATGACGGCGTCCACTGCGGCGCCGTCGGCGAGACCGCCGCCGGCCAGGCCACCGAGGTCACCACCACGGATGCTGGAACCGTCGCGGGTTCCGAGCGCCACCTCGGCGGTGACGTGGTACGCCCAGCCGTCGCCGAGTTCCCAGACCTTCTTCACGCGGTCTGCGATGGCCGCCGGACGACGACCCGAGGGGCCGAAGACCTTGCGGAGGTGATCGTTGATCGAGTCGGACAGCACCGGGCCGAACGGCTTGTACGTACGGGCCAGGGAGTCGACCGTGCCGGCGAGCGAACCCATGTCGGCGTCCGCCGCACCGTCGATCGCGCCGAGCGAGAGCTCGGAGCCGAGGTCGACGAGCAGCTGGTTACGCCGTGAGGACACGCCGTCGCACAGCGCCTCGATCGTGTCGACGGGGCCGACCTGATCGGGACGGAGCTTGGTCCACAGGCTGATCAGGACCTTGGTGGCGTCTGCGGCCTTGAACGCGATGTCGTCGGGACGCGGTCCACCGGACGGTGCAGCGGCCGGGGCCGGAGCCGCGGCGGGTGCGGCCGATGCGGCGGGCGCCTCGGCTGCGGGTGCTGCGGGCTCGTCGTCCTCGACCGGCGCCGGATCGACGTCGGTGGAGTACACGATGGACGCTTCACGCTCGATGTTGAGGACCTCGACCGGGTAGCCGAAGCGGCCCGGCAGCTTCAGGGTCTGCGATGCGAGGTTCGCGACGGTCGGAACGGAGCCCAGACCGATCTCCACGAACCGCTCGACACCCAGTCCACCCTCGGACTCGTCGGCGAACAGCAGGTCCTGCGTCTCGATCCAGCGCACCGGGCTGGCGAACTGCCAGGCCAGGAGCTCGGTGAGGACCACGCGGGTGAGCTGAACCGGCTTCTTCGCCCAGGAGTCGAAGTCCTTCAGCACCTTGTCGAGGGGCTTCGACGGCACCAGGTCGGCGATCTCCTGCACGAACTCCTTCTTCAGGGAGAACGGCTTGGGGACCAGGTTCGGGATGTAGCGCCCGATCAGGATGGCCGGGTCGATGTCCTGCGGAAGCAGTTCCTCGAGACGTCCACGGAAGTCGTCGACGCCGCCACGCAGCACCGTCGAGTGGAACGGGACGTCGATGCCCGGGACCATGATGTACGCGCGCTTGCCACCGAAAGCCTCACGGCGGATGTCGATTTCGACCTCCAGCGCGTTGAGTCCGGCGACCGTACCGGCGATGGCGTACTGCGAGCCACGCAGGTTCAGGTTCACGATCTGCAGGAACTCACCGGTCGCCTCGGCGACACCGGCGACGAACGCCTCGACGTCGTCGTCGGCCAGACCGATCTGCGACGGGCGGATGGCAGCCATCCGGTAGTCGGAACGGCCGGCCTCGTCGCGGGGAACGAGTGCGTGCATCGCGGAGCCACGCTGGAAGACCACCTCGAGAACAGCTTCGAGAGGCAGCACACCGGCGACGGCGGCGAGAGCGTTGTACTCACCGACCGAGTGGCCTGCGAGCAGGGCGCCCTCGACGAAGGCACCGGATTCGCGGAGCTCGGCGACCTGAGCCACACCGAGCGTCGCCATCGCGACCTGGGTGAACTGGGTCAGGTGCAGGACACCGTCCGGGTGCTTGTGCTCGACACCACGGGCCTTGACGACCGTCGGGTTGTCGCGGACCACGGCGAGGATCGAGAAGCCGAGGGCCTTGCGGGTGTGCTTGTCGGCGCGGTCCCAGATCTCACGGGCGGCCTTGGAGCGGGCGCGGGCGTCGAGGCCCATGCCGGGACGCTGGATGCCCTGTCCGGGGAACGCGTAGACGGTCTTCGGGGCGGCGGTGCGACCCGTTGCGACCATCACCAGTTCACCGTCGATGCGGCAGCCGACCTCGACGATCTCGGCGCCCCGGTCCACGGCGATGCGGTCGACGCGGACGTCGATCTCGGCGCCCGGGCGAACCATGCCCAGGAAGCGTGCGGTCCAGGCGGTGAGACGACGCGGCGGCGTCTTGGTCTCGGCCGGATCCACGGCGGTGACGACCTGCTGGGCGGCGGCGGAGAGCCACATGCCGTGCACGATCGGGCTGCCGAGGCCGGCGAGCAGTGCCGCGTTGTCGGAGGTGTGGATCGGGTTGTGGTCGCCCGACACCTGGGCGAAGGAGCCCATGTTGCGGGGAGCGACGATCGTGGTGTCGCGGCGACGACGACGCGGGGTGTCGACGGCCTCGTCACTCAGCGAGCCACCGGCGCGGGCCGGGTCGGACAGTTCGCCCTTGCCGGTGCGGCCGCGGATCGCGAAGCGCTCCGACAGGGTGACGACGGCAGGCGCGTCCAGGCCCTCGCCGAGCATGGCGCCGACCTCGACCTTGACCTCGACGACGCGGCCCAGGTCGGTGTCGAGAACCGAGGCGACCTCGGCCTTGACGACGAGAATGCTGGTCTCCGAAGGCAGTTCGCCGACGAAATCGACGCTGTGGTCCAGGTGGACCAGGTCGAGCATGCCTTCGATGACGGACAGCGAGTCTTCGGTCTTGGCAGCACCGAGCACGGCGAACACGGCCGGCCAGCAAGCGCCGACGACCACGTCCGGGACGGCCTTGCCGCTGACGCTCAGCGTCGTGGGCAGACCCGAGCCGGTGACACCGGCGTGGTCGGCGACCAGGTCGGGCGTCCAGGCGAGGTTGAGGCGTGCGACACCGTTCTTGACGGCGGGCAGTTCCTGACCGGCCGCGACCGCGAGGAGTGCGGTCATCGACTTCTCGGCGTCGGCCTCGGTGACCACGGGAGCGCCACCGTCCGCGACGGACGCGGGGACGGTGATGGTGATCTGGACGGACTTGGCTGCCACCAGCGGGACGGTGAGGAGCACCTGCTGGTCGTCGACGACGGACAGCTCGGCACCGGTGGTCTCGTGCACCGCGAGGGTGTCGGACTCGATCGACCACTTGTCGAGGTCACCGAGCCGGCGAACCGGGTTCAGCGTCAGGCGCGAGGCCCACTGGATGTCGGGAGCCGACAGCACGGTGTCGAGGAGGCCGCGGGCAATGTCCGCGTGACGGCGTGCGGGCAGCGACAGCGGCGCGACACCGGCGGTGACCAGCTCGTCGTACGTGGCCTTCTCGAAGCGGTCCAGCAGCTCGCCGACAGGCTCGTCGGCGCGCGTGATGCCGGCGACGGCGACGGTGCCGGGGATGACGCAAACCTGGTCGGCCGTGTAGCGAGGATCGTGCGCCTGCCACAGCGAGTCGGAACGCCACCAGCGGCGGACGTCACCGTCGACGACGGGCACGAAGTTGACCGGCTTGCCGGGGGTCTTGCACAGCGAGACGAAGAAGGAGACGTCCGCGGGGTGCAGAACCGTGGTGGCGTAGTCGGGGTACTGCGCCTGCAGGGCGCAGACGGCCGCCTCGGGACGCTCGAGAATCGCGTCGTCGGCGAACAGGGTGGGGATGGGGCCACGGTCGACCGGGTGCAGACGCGACTCGGTGCGCTGCAGCATCTCACCGAAGCGCGCACGCCAGGTGATGTCGAGCCACGGGCTCTCGGTGGCCTCGGTGATGGCGTCCTGGAGGTCGGTGCCGCAGTCGAATGCCTTCGCCGCGTCGATGCCGACGGCCAGCTCGAGGTAGCGGCGCAGCCACTGCTCGTACGTCATGGTCGCGACGTCGCCGAAGTACGGCTTCGCCGTGATGTTCAGTGCCTCGATGATCTCGTCGCGACGCTCGGCGACGGCGTCGGCGTCACCGGCGACCTCGTCGAGCAGACGGCCGGTGCGGGACGCGGCGTTGTCGATCTCGTGGATGTCGGCGCCGAGCTGGCTGCGGCCGGAGGCCATGCCGCCCTCGGCGGTGCCTGCTCCGACCCAGTCCGGAGTACCGGGGGTGTCGACGAGGAGCTGCTTCACCTCGGCAGAGGTGGTGGCCTCGAGGGTGGCCATGGCGGCGGTGCCGACCAGGATGCCGTCCAGCGGCATGGCCGGGAAGCCGTGTGCAACGGACCAGCGGCCGGTCAGGTAGTCGGCAGCCCGCTCGGGCGTGCCGATGCCGCCACCGACGCACAGGACCAGGTTCGGCCGGGTGCGCAGCTCGGCGTAGGTGTCGAGGAGGAGGTCGTCCAGGTCTTCCCACGAGTGGTGGCCACCGGCGCGGCCGCCCTCGATGTGGGCGATGACGGGGAACGAGGGAACCTCGTTGGCGATGCGGATGACCGAGCGGATCTGCGCGACCGTGCCCGGCTTGAACGCGACGTAGCTGAAGCCGGCGTCGGTGAGGTCTCCGATGATCGAGACGGCGTCCTCGAGCTCGGGGATACCGGCGGTGACGACGACACCGTCGAACGGGGCACCCGCGGCACGGGCCTTCGGCACGAGGCGCTTGCCACCGACGTGGAGCTTCCACAGGTAGGGGTCGAGGAACATCGAGTTGAACTGCACGGCGCGGCCCGGCTCGAGCAGCCCGGTGAGCTTCTCGACGTTGTCGGCGAAGATCTGCTCGGTGACCTGGCCACCGCCGGCGAGCTCGGCCCAGTGGCCTGCGTTGGCTGCTGCGGCGACGATCTTCGGGTCGACCGTGGTCGGGGTCATGCCGGCGAGCAGGATCGGCGAACGACCGGTCAGCTTCGTGAACGCGGTCTCGACGCCGATGCGGCCGCCCGGCAGCGACACCGGCTTCGGGAGGAACTCGGTCCACGCGGCGGGAACCTCGGGGGTTGCGCCGGGGGTGAGGAGGTTGCGGTGACCGCCACGGGTCGCGGCGGCAACGATGCCGACGCCCTGGCCGCGGACACTGGCCGACGTCATGCGGGTGAGGAGGTCACCGGGTCCGAGGTCGAGGATCCACGCGGCACCGGCTTCGAGGGTGCTGTCGACGGCGGCGACCCAGTCGACGGGATCGACGAGGCAGGCGCTCGTGAGAGCGCGGGCCTTCTCCTCGTCGAGACCGCAGCGCACGGCCCACTGGCCGACGATGTCGATCGTCTCCGCGAGTGCGGGGTGGTGGAAGCCGATCTCGACCGCGAGGGGCTCGAAGACGGGCGCGAAGATGGAGCCGCCACGCTTCTTGGCGTCGCGCTCACGGGCCTCGTCGGCCTCGATCTGCTCGCACCGCTGCTGAACGCGTGCCAGCTGGGCGGGCGGGCCGGACAGTACGACGCGGCGACGGGCGTTACGGATGCCGAGGACGGCTGCGCGCTCGGGCTCGAGGCCTTCGGCGAGCTCCTCGACGATCTGACGGAGTCGTTCCGGGTCGACGTTGGAGACAGCGAGCATCGGGGTGGAGTCGGCGGCGGCGATCACTCCGCGACGACGGCCGACGAGGCCGGCAGCCGCACCGATGAGCTGAGCGAGGGCGAGGAGTTCGCCGTCCTTCTGACCCGAGGAGGCAACGGCCTCCGCGGCGAGGAGTCCCTGGGAGTGGCCGATCACCGACACGGGAGCCGTAACCGCGGGATCGAGGCCCTGAGCTGCCAGCGCACGCAGCGCTGCGATCTGGGTGAGGAAGACGCCGGGGAGAGACACCGCCGCCGAGGTGAGCGCTGCCGCGGAGGGTCCGGCCGCCTGGGCGCCGTCCTCTTCGTCGGCGAGTTCCTGCTCGAGGATCCAGGCGATGGGGTCGAATCCGACCGGGCGCACGACGAGGAGTTCCTGCGCCACGGGGGCCAGGTGGTCGGCCGCGTCGTTGACGATGGTGGTGAGTGCCGGCTCGAGTCCGTTGTCGCGGCTCAGTTCCTCCAGCGAGCTCAGCCAGGGCGCGCCCTGACCACCGAAGGCGAGCGCGTACGGCTCACCTCCGAGCAGACGATCCACGAGGGTGCCCTTGCTCGACGACCGAGTGTCGTCCCGGTCTACGCCGATGCGCCGCGAACCCTTCGAGTTTTTTCCGTTTCCTGCGGGTGTCGTGTCGTCAATCGTCACGCGTATGTCCTCTCCTGGTCCCCTCTAGGGGGAGGTGGGGATAGTGTCTGCCGCCCTCGGCATCGTGTGCCAGCTGTATCGGCTCTGATCAGCTCTTCCGGGCTGTTCAAGGTTGACACAGAATCATGAGGATTTCCTCACGTTCAAATGCCGCCGGGGTGTCACAGGCGTGCATCGGAGAAATATCGCGTGATGTCTCTCACAGCCCTCCCGTGAAGTGACCGGTGAGTAGATCGCGTCCGTGCTGGACGAGGGCGGTGCGAGGACGTCCAAGAACCTGAGGAAAGCCTCATATTAATCGTTATCAATCTGTTACCACCTTGACGAAGTCCCAGGTTCATGCAGGTCCGCGCCCCCGAACCCGGGTCCGCGACCAGCGAAACCGAACCTGTCGGATCCTCGCACTAATGTTCGAATCCAGGAACAGCCGACAGCCATTCTCCGGGGGGAAGAAATGAGCACAGCCCACGTCCGCGCCCTACTCGATCATGTCGACGCGAAGCTGCCACGAGAGTCGTGGCCGCACTGGACGGAGGGCTGGCCGCACGAGATCGAAGCCGGTCTGCTCGATGCCGCGTTCTCCGCCCGCGCCACGTACGGCACGCCCACCACGGGGGTCCGCGCCGTCATCACCCGCTGGCGCGATCACCGGGCCGCACCTCTCGACGACCTCACGGCGCTCGCCGCGCACGCCGACGAACCCGAAGGCCTCCTGGCCGTCCTGAACAACCGGCAGCGAGTACCGGGGAACTACACCACCAAGGCCGAGGCCGTCGCCTCGGCGGCACGCTCGCTCACCGAGCTGGGCTGCACCACCTCGGCGGATCTCCGCGACGCCGAGGCCCAGCGGAACGCGATCGTCGGGGTGCCCGGGTTCGGTGCCGCCACCTGGGAGTGCCTCGCCATGCAACTCGGCATCCGCACCGCCGAATCTCACCGCCTGGTGTGCGAGTTCCTCGGCGAGGCGCTCGATCTCGAAGCACCCCCATCGACGGCAGACGCCGAACACCTCGTCGCCTCCGCAGCAGTGCGGCTCGAGATCACGCCCGCCACCTTCACCCACGCCGTCTGGCGGCACCAGCGCGCGCAGCGGCGGGTGGCAAGTGCGAGATGAAGTACACGCGAGAAGCGCTCGAGCAGGCGGTCGCGGAATCGACGAGCGTGGCCGGCGTCATGCGCTACCTCGGCCTGAAACCCGCGGGTGGGACACACGCTCACCTGAGTCGACAGATCAAGAGGTTCGGAATCGATACGACGCACTTCACCGGGAGCGCACACACCAAGGGCAAGCCGGCTCGCAATCGCATGTCGTGGGAGGAGATTCTCGTGGAACGACCACCAGGTAGCGCACGAGTGAAACCACATCTGTTGCGCCGGGCCCTGATCGAGGCCGGGGTCGAATACAAATGTGTTCTCTGCGGCCTCGGCGACGACTGGTGCGGAAGCCCCTTGACTCTGCACGTCGACCACATTGACGGTGATCCCCTCGACTCACGTTTGCATCAGATCCGGTTCCTCTGCCCCAATTGTCACAGTCAGACACCGACGTGGGCCGGCCGAAATCGCTGGACACAGGGTGGTGAGCACACAGGCTGATCCGAGGATGGGCTCCTGTCGAGGTGTGGCGTAGTCTGTCCTCGCGCGCGAGTGGCGGAATGGCAGACGCGCCACACTTAGGATGTGGTGTCCAACGGACGTGGGGGTTCAAGTCCCCCCTCGCGCACTTCTCGGGTTTCCCTGCCGATTCGGCGGCCCTGTTTCGCTTGGATCGACGGCTCGTCGGGCGCCTCCGGCGGCTGTGACCGCCACCATAGCGGCAACCTCTCCTAGCAGCGCATTCAGCGATTCAGGTACCGTCGTTATGTGTCCGGTAACCGTAAGCAACGCCGCCCCGCGCTGATCCTGTTGGTGGTCGTCGGGGCTCTCGGATGCCTCGCACTCGGCTGGTGGCAGTGGACACGTTTCGAAGCGGTGGGCGGGACCGGCCAAAATCTCGGCTACGCATTCCAGTGGCCCCTGTTCGCGGCGTTCCTCGTCTACGCCTATCGGCGATTCGTGCAGCTCGAGGACGCCGAACCGGCCGACCCCGCCGACGTCCCGGATGCTCCCACCGAACTGCGGGAGATCCCGGCCGACGTCTTGCCCCCTCGCCCCTCGGTGGCCGAGGACGACCCGGACGACCTCGAGAGCCGGCAGATTTCGCAGTACAACCAGTACCTCGCCGAGCTGTCTGCTCGCGAGACCGATAGGAGCACCACGTGAGCACGGGCCAAGACGAAACGACTGCCGGTTCGGTCGCAGACACCGCGAAGCAGAAGAAGATCGCCCCCGCGCTCCTGCGCTACCGCGTCCTCGCCTACGCCACCGGTGTGTGGCTGCTGGTCCTCACCGCAGAGATGGTGGCCAAGTACATCTTCAAGGTCGACAACCTGCCCAGCTGGATCGCCGTGGTCCACGGCTGGGTGTACTTCGTCTACCTGCTGGTGACGCTCGACCTGGCGGTCAAGGTGCGCTGGCCCGCGGGCCGGACGGTCGGAACGCTACTCGCGGGCACCATTCCGTTCCTGTCGTTCTACGTGGAGCACCAGCGGACCAAGCAGGTCCGCCGCAACTTCGGTCTCTGACCGAACCGGTCGGCTCTCTCACATGATGACCGGCTGCCCGGTGATCATCGCGATCACGTAGGTCAGCCAGCCGAGCGGTGTCTGAGGCACCATCATCGGCGACATGTGAACCTCCTCCCGTGAAACGTAGCGACTGTCAGTGCCCGGCGAGCGCCGCCAGGTCGGGGACGAGCTGAACGAGCGCCCGCCCTCGGTGCGAGGACGCGTCCTTCTCCTCGGGTGACAGCTGGGCGGCCGAGCGGGTATCTCCATCCGGCACGAAGACCGGGTCGTAACCGAATCCGCCGTCGCCGACGGGCTCACGGGCGATGCTTCCCCGCCATTCGCCGCGGACCACCGATTCCTCGCCGCCGGGCACCACGAGCGCGCACGCCGAGACGAACGCCGCTCCCCTGCGGTCGTCGGGCACGTCACCGAGCTGAGCCAAGACCAGGGCGGTGTTCGCGGGATCGTTTCCGTGCGTGCCCGACCACCGGGCGGACAGGACTCCGGGCATGCCGTTCAGCGCATCCACCTCGATTCCGGAATCGTCTGCCACACAGGGCATTCCGGTTGCGGCGGCACCGTCGCGCGCTTTCGCCAAGGCGTTCTCCTCGAACGTCGCACCCGTTTCGGGGGCCTCGGGGTACTCGGGTACGGCCTCGAGCCCGACCAGTTCGATTCCGTCGACACCGGCCGCCGCGAGCACCCGATGCAGTTCCCGGAGTTTCTTCGCGTTGCGGCTGGCCACCAGCACCCGTGTGGTTTCCGGCACCGATCTAGCCCCCGAACTTCTTCTTCGACGTCTCCGGGACCTTCGGCTCCGGAAGCGCACCGGGGTAGGGCAGTTCGAGTGCGGCCTTCTGGATCTCGAACAACTGCTCGCACCCTGCGAGCGCGGAGTCCAGCAGTTTGTCGAGCGTGCTCCGCGGGAACGTCGCGCCTTCGCCGGTGCCCTGGATCTCGACGAGGGTGCCCGTGTCGGTGGCCACGACGTTCATGTCGACCTCGGCGCGCGAGTCCTCCTCGTACGGCAGGTCGAGGCGCACACGGCCGTCGACGACGCCCACGCTCACCGCGGCGATGCCACAGGAGATCGGCTGGGGGTCGGCGAGGCGGCCGGCGGCGCGGAGGTAGGTCACCGCGTCGACGAGGGCCACATAGGCGCCGGTGATGGCGGCAGTGCGGGTTCCGCCGTCGGCCTGCAGCACGTCGCAGTCGAGGGCGATGGTGTTCTCACCGATGGCGGCGAGGTCGATGCAGGCACGGAGGGAGCGTCCGACCAGCCGGCTGATCTCCTGGGTTCGTCCACCGACCTTGCCCTTGACGGACTCTCGGCCGCTGCGGGTGTGGGTGGCGGCGGGCAGCATGGCGTATTCGGCCGTCAGCCAGCCGAGTCCGGAGCCCTGACGCCAACGGGGAACACCGTCCTCGACGCTGGCTGTGCACATCACCCTGGTGTTTCCGAATTCCACCAGCACCGATCCCGCGGGATGAGTGGTGAAGCCCCGGGTGATCTTGACCTCGCGGAGTTCGTCGTCCGCCCTACCGTCTTCTCGTGTGGTCACGGCAGAGAGCCTAGTCGCCCCCGCCCGGGGCGCGGGCACACGGCTTCAGACGGTGTAGACGCCGCCCGCGGACACCGCGTGCACGGGGCCGGAGAATTCGGCCTTGGCCTCGGCGATGACGTCTTCGCGGGACGTCCACGGCGGTATGTGGGTGAGCAGCAGTTCGGCGACACCGGCGCGGTGTGCGACCTGACCGGCCTCGGTCCCCGAGAGGTGGATCCCTTCGGGCCGGTCCGGGCTGTGCGTCCACGACGCCTCGGCGAGCAGGACGTCGGCCGCGCGGGCGAGGTCGATCACTTCGTCACACATGCCGGTGTCGCCGGTGTAGACGAGGGTGCGCCCGGCGCCGTTGGTCAGGCGGAACCCGTACGCCTCGGGCGGGTGGTTGACCCGGCGCGCGGTGATGGTGAGGTCGCCGAACGTGACCGGTTCGCCGTCGGTCCAGTGGTGCAGGTCGATCGTGTCGGAGATGTCGTCGATGTCGCCGCCGCACTCCGCGGACGCGACGCCGATCCGGCGGGCGGTGTCGGACGGGCCGTAGACGAGTGCGCGCCCCTTCGGCGGGTGCGGATGATAGCGGCGCCAGACGAGCAGTCCTGGGAGGTCCAGGCAGTGGTCCGCGTGCAGGTGGCTGAGGAGGACGGAGACCTCGCCGGGATCGGCGAACCGCTGGAGCGCACCGAGGACACCGGGTCCGAAGTCGAGTACCAGCGGCGGTGTGTCCGGCGCGGTCAACAGATAACCCGATGCAGGTGAGTCTGGTCCGGAGACGCTCCCTGAACACCCCAGGACGGTAATGCGCATACCCGCCATGCTGCCACGACGACCCGTTTCGGAAAAAGCTTCCGACGGAATTGGCGCGTCGACCTCACAACCGATGGGGAACTGTGACCTGACCATGGCGATCTACCGCGGATCCGCCGCCGTTACCGTTCCCATGCCTCTTCGAGGACTTGGACCTGTGGGTCGTAGGTGCCGGTCGAGAGGTACTTCCATCCGGCGTCGGCGACCACGAACGCGATGTCGGCCCGCTGTCCCGTCTCGAGGGCGTACCGCGCCACGTCGAGTGCAGCATGGAGATTGGCGCCGGTGGAGGTGCCGGCGAAGATTCCCTCGACGTCGATCAGTTCGCGGGTGCGCTGGATCGCCTCGGTGTGGCGTACCCGGAATCGCCGGGTGAGTACCGATTCGTCGTACAGTTCCGGAACGAATCCCTCTTCGATGTTGCGGAGGCCACACACCATTTCGCCGAAGCGTGGTTCCGCGGCCACGATCTCGATGCCGTCGACGTGCTCGCGGAGAAACCGGCCCGTACCCATCAGTGTCCCGGTGGTGCCGAGCCCGGCCACGAAGTGGGTGATCTCGGGAAGATCCCTCAGGATTTCCGGCCCCGTGGTCTCGTAGTGCGCCATCGCGTTGGCCGGGTTGCCGTACTGGTAGAGCAGTACCCAGTCCGGATTCTCGTCCGACAGTCGCCTCGCGACGGCGACGGCCTCGTTGGAACCACCGGCGGCGGGAGAGTCGATGATCCGGGCGCCGAACATCGTTAACAGCTGGCGGCGCTCCATCGACGTGTTCTCGGGCATCACGCAGATCAGCTGGTAGCCCTTCAGTTTGGCGGTCATCGCCAGAGAGATACCGGTGTTGCCGCTGGTCGATTCGAGTATCGTCGCACCGGGAGTGAGACGGCCGTCCCGTTCTGCTTGCTCGATCATGCGTAGCGCCGGGCGATCCTTGATCGAACCGGTGGGATTGTGATCCTCGAGTTTGGCCCACAACCGCACCGGGCTGCTGCCGTTCCAGCGTGGCGACAGCCGGGGCAGGCCGACCAGAGGTGTGTTCCCGAGAGTGTCGATGTACGAATCGAACCTTGCCACGGCAGCGATCAGCCTCCCGTGACTACACAGCGAACGGACGGACACTCACCGTCGACGTCGGGGGTCGAAACTGTGACAGCCATGATCAACTCCTGAGGGTGCGGTGGGGTGCGGCGACGGAGATCCGCCGCTGGGGACGCCCGGACCTCGGCGGCACGGCGTGTGCGCGAACCGCGAGTTCGACCACCTCCACCGGCCCTCCGTGACGACACTGTCGACAGCTCTGAACTACGCAGTACCTGGGTGCCCGAATCTCGGGTGGAGCCTACCAGCAGGCCCTACTCGCAGCGGTCGGATGCGCGGTACACGCCGGTGCATCGCACGCGCCTCACCCCGGGGGGATCACCCGAACGATTGTGGCCCCACCGCTTTCCGTGCCCGCTGCTTCCTGGCGTCCGCGGAGAGCAGCCAGGCTGCGACGACACCGCCGACGGCGCCGAACAGATGGCCCTGCCAGGACACACCGGGAGCGCTGGGGAGCACACCCCACAGCAGGCTGCCGTAGACGACGAACACCACCACACCCACGAGGATCTGGCCGAGGCTGCGGGCGAAGATTCCCCGGACCAGCAGGTAGGCGAGCCAGCCGAAGATCAGGACGGAGGCGCCGATGTGGTTGGAATAGGATCCGCCGGTCAACCAGGTGCCCAGACCTCCGACCACCCAGACGATCCCGGTGGCGGCGAGGCCGCGGGCGATGCCCGACAGCAGCACGAGGAACCCGAGGACCAGCAGCGGGACGGTGTTCGCGAACAGGTGCGCCCAGTCGTCGTGCAGGACCGGGGCGAACAGAATCCCCCACAGCCCGTCGATGGAGCGCGGCCCGACGCCGTTCTCTTCGAGTCGCTCGTCGGACGCCACGTCGACGATCTCGATGACGTACAGCAGCATCGTGAAGGTGCCGATGAGGATTGCGGACTGCAGCCACAGCGGCTTCGACTTCGACGCGGGCGCCGGCTTCGCGCCACCCCTCGGCACCGGCGAGTCGAATCGCGAGGAGTCGAACGACGACGTCATGATCCACACACCCCTGCCGTCATGCCCACAACTGCCCTTCCAGTGCTTCTTCTGCTTCCTCGACCGTACCGCCGTATGCGCCGGTCGACAGATATTTCCATCCGCCGTCGGCGACGATGAACGCGATATTCGCCGCGCGTTCGGCCTTGACGGCCTTGCGCGCCACCCCCAGCGCGGCGTGGAGGATCGCGCCGGTCGAGATGCCCGCGAAGATGCCTTCGTTGTCGATCAGTTGCCGGGTGCGACGGACGGCGTCGGCGGGGCCGACGGAGAACCGCGAGGTGAGGACGGATTCGTCGTACAACTCGGGGACGAAGCCCTCGTCGATGTTGCGGAGGCCGTAGACGAGTTCGCCGTACCGGGGCTCGGCGGCCACGATCTCGATGCCGTCGACGTGTTCGCGGAGGTAGCGCCCCACACCCATCAGGGTGCCGGTGGTGCCGAGGCCCGCGACGAAGTGGGTGATCTCGGGAAGGTCGCGCAGGATCTCGGGGCCGGTGGTCTCGTAGTGCGCCAGCGCATTCGCGGGATTGCCGTACTGGTACAGCATCACCCAGTCGGGATGCTCCGCGGACAGCTCCTTGGCCACGGCCACAGCCTGATTCGAGCCACCGCGCGCGGGCGAGTCGATGATCTGCGCACCGAACATCGTCAGCAGTTGCCTGCGTTCCACGGACGTGTTCTCGGGCATCACGCAGATCAGGTGGTAGCCCTTGAGTTTCGCGGCCATCGCGAGCGAGATCCCGGTGTTCCCGCTGGTCGGTTCGAGGATCGTGGCGCCGGGTGTCAGGGTGCCGTCGTTCTCGGCCTGCTCGATCATGCGGAGGGCGGGCCGGTCCTTCACCGAACCGGTGGGGTTGCGGTCCTCGAGCTTCGCCCACAGGCGGACCGGCGCAGCACCGTTCCAGCTGGGAGACAGGCGGGGCAGCCCGACGAGGGGTGTGTCGCCGAGGGTGTCGATCAGCGAATCGAACCGCGCCACGGCCGCGATCAGCCTCCGGCGACGGCGGGCAGGATCGTCACGGAGTCCCCGTCGGCCACCTCGGTGTCGAGTCCGCCGGAGAATCGGACGTCCTCGTCGTTGACGTACACGTTGACGAAGCGATGCAGGCGGCCGTCGTTGATCAGGCGGTCCTTGATGCCGCCGTAGTTGCCGTCGAGGTCGTCGATGACGGCGGAGAGTGTGGGACCTGTTGCCTCCACCCGCTTTTCACCGCCGGTGTGGGTACGCAGGATGGTGGGGATCGAAACTGTGACAGCCATGGTCGGCTCCTCGAGATGTGGGTGTCTTACCTGCCGCGGGCCCGTCGCGAGGGACGGCACCGTCACTTGTCGGGGATGTCTGCCACGGACGTGTGGGCAAACTTGTAGCTCTGGACCACGTCGACGGGTTCCTCGGTGACGACACCGTCGACGATGCGGTAGCTGCGCAGTTCGTGGACTTCGGGGTCGCGGGTGGAGATCAGCACGTAGTGGGCGTCCGGTTCGGATGCGAAGGAGATGTCGGTCCGGCTCGGGTACGCCTCGGTGGCGGTGTGCGAGTGGTAGATCACGACCGGCACCTCGTCGGCGTCGTCCATCGCCCGCCACACCTTCAGTTGCTCACCCGAGTCGAATCGGTAGAACGTGGGCGAACGCTCGGCGTTGATCATCGGGATGTGCCGTTCGGGGCGGTCGGAGCCGTCCGGCCCGGCGATGACCCCGCACGCCTCGTCCGGGTGGTCGGCGCGCGCGTGCGCGACCATCGCCTCGACGAAGTCCGATCGAATCACCAGCACGTCATCCACCTCCGTGAGCGCCATCCTAGGTGCGCACCGGCGAGTCGGCCACCGACCGGCCGGTACCTCAGGAACGCGTACCTCAGGAACGCGTACCTCAGGAACGCAGTGCTGAAGGGAACAGTTCGCGGTAGGTGGGAATTCCCGCGACGGGGGTGGCGCTGAGGACGGCGTCGACGATGGCCTTCTCCACCACTTCGGCGGCCGCGGTGCAGACGGCGTCGACGACGGGCAGATCGGGCGGGAACGCGTCGGGCACTCCCGCCGGGTGGTGGACCGGGTGGATGCCGGTGGAGAGCGCGAAGATCGTGTCGCCGTCGAGCGGCGAATGCGCCGGCCGGATCGCGCGGGCCAGCCCGTCGTGGCCGGCGACGGCGACGCGGCGTAGCGCCGCCTTGCCCAGGACGGCGTCGGTCGCGACGACCCCGATGGTGGTGTTGAGGACGGTGCTCTTGGCGATCAGTTCGCGCGCCGCCGACACCTCGGCGGCGACGGGGGGTCTGAGCCCGAAAGCGGCTGCACCCACGGTGGCGACACCCCACGGCAGTCCGGTCGCGGGATCGAACACGGTTCCGACGGGATTGGCCACCATCAGCGCGGACACCGTGATGCCCTTCGCCGGACCGTCCGTGACGACGACGCTCGCCGTTCCGATACCGCCTTTGAGCGCGCCCGCACGCGCCCCGACCCCGGCGCCCACCGAACCGGAGAGCACGGTGTGCGACGCAGAATCTGCTGCCCGGTAACCGAATTCGGCGGTGGGACGCCTGCGCCAGTCACCGACCGGCAGATCGAAGATCACGGCAGCGGGAACGATCGGGACCACCTGATCGGGCTCCCCCATGGCGATTCCGTGACCGTGCTCCTCGAGCCACCGCATGACGCCGTCGGCGGCGGCGAGTCCGTACGCGCTGCCGCCGGTCAGGACGATCGCGTGCACCTTCCGGACGCTGTGACTGGGGTCGAGGAGGTCCGTTTCCCGGGTGCCCGGTCCCCCGCCACGGACGTCGACCGCACCGGTCGCGCCGTGCGGCGCGAGGACCACGGTGCATCCGGTGGCGGCGCCGCGTCCGAGCGCGGCGTCCGCGTCGAGTTCGTGGTGGTGCCCGACGCTCAGGCCCACCACATCGACGAGCGAATCGGTGCGGCCCGGCGTCGTGGCCGTCACGGTGCGAGCGCCTGAACGAGCGAGTCCTGCATCCAGGTCAGCCAGTGGTAGATGTCGAGGTGCGGTGCGCGGGGATCGGCGGGATCGAGTTCGTCGGGCGTGTCGGCGTCGATGCCCAGGTTGGTGCCCAGTGCCAGCCGCACGTCGTTGAGACCGCTGAGCCAGGCGTCGGCCTGTTCCCGCGTGAGCAGCACCTTGCCGCCGTTCTCGGGCACCGTGTGGAGAATGACCGAGCCCGCCGCCAGTTTGGCGTCGATGATCTCCGGTTCGTGGAGTCCGCGCAGCGCACCGTTGATGTCGGCCTTCGATTCGGCGCGGATCTCGTCGTCGTCCGGCGCGTCCATGTCGGGACGGTGGAAGTCGGGCAGCAGCCGCGCGAGGACCTCCTCGTCGGGTGCCGCCGTGTTGCCGGTCCGCATCCCGGTGAGCGCCGCGAGTTCGTCCTCCGGGGCGGACGCGGCCCGCTCCTCGAGGAGACCGAGGACGGAGGCGACCAGCGATCGCAGCACCGTGGCCTCGTGCGCGTCCATCTCCGAACGCAGCTTCACACCGCCGAGCGAGTTCTTCCTGCTCCACATCCGCACGTCGTGTACCGAGTTCCTTACTGTCCGAACGGAAAGTTAGCTGCCGTCGCGCTGCATCGTGGCCCACAGGCCGGCCGCGTGCAGCTTGCGTACATCGTTTTCGACCTTGTCCCGGGAGCCGCTCGACACCACGGCCTTCCCCTCGGAATGGACCTGCATCATCAATTCCGTGGCCTTGGCTTTGCTGTACCCGAAGAGCTTCTGGAAAATGTAGGTGACGTAGTGCATCAAATTCACCGGATCGTCCCACACGACGGTGACCCAGGGACGATCATTGGCTTCATCGATCTCGGCGACCTCCGACTCTGCAGGGGTGACCTGCGGCGATGCCGGCATGGCATCCACGAATGGAGCTGTCGTCGAGCAATGAGCCATGACACCAGGGTACGACGCTCCTCCACTGGGCGACACCGCGGCTTACAGTGGCCGGGTGTCCAGAGACAGCACCGCCTTGTTCACCGACCAGTACGAGTTGACGATGCTGTCGGCCGCCCTCGCCGACGGTTCCGCCCACCGGCGCTGCAGTTTCGAGGTGTTCGCCCGCCGGCTCCCCGACGGCCGCCGGTACGGAGTCGTCGGCGGCACCGCCCGTCTGGTTGCCGCGCTGTCGAACTTCCGCTTCGGCGAGCAGGAACTCGCGATCGTGTCCCGCTTCCTCGACGAGGCGACGGTCGCGTGGCTGCGTGACTATCGCTTCAGCGGGGACATCGACGGCTACCGCGAGGGCGACTTCTACTTTCCCGGTTCCCCGATCCTCTCCGTCCGTGGAACGTTCGCCGAATGCGTCCTGCTCGAGACGCTGAGCCTGTCGATCCTCAACCACGACAGCGCGATCGCGTCCGCCGCCGCCCGCATGGTCAGCGCCGCCGACGGACGCCCCATGATCGAGATGGGTTCGCGGCGCACCCACGAGGAATCCGCGGTGGCGGCCTCCCGCGCCGCCTATCTGGCGGGTTTCACGGCCACGTCGAATCTGGAGGCGGTCCGCAGGCACGGAGTGCCCGGTGCGGGTACCAGCGCGCACGCGTTCACCCTGTTGCACACCACCCCGGACGGGCCGGACGAGGCGGCGGCGTTCCGCGCGCAGGTCGCGGCACTCGGAGTCGGGACCACGCTTCTCGTCGACACGTACGACATCACCGAGGGCGTCAGGACCGCCGTCGAGGTCGCGGGCCCCGGACTCGGGGGCGTCCGGATCGACTCCGGCGATCTGGGTGTGCTGGCCCGGCAGGTCCGCAGGCAACTCGACGACCTCGGTGCGGCCGGGACGAAGATCGTCGTCTCCGGCGACCTCGACGAATACGCCATCGCCGCGTTGCGCGCCGAACCGGTCGACGTCTACGGCGTCGGCACGTCCGTCGTCGTCGGCTCCGGCGCGCCGACCGCCGGAATGGTCTACAAACTCGTCGAGGTGGACGGCATCCCCGTCGAGAAGAGAAGCAGCAACAAGGCGTCGCGGGGCGGCACCAAGCGGGCGTTGCGATTCGCCCGGGACACCGGAACCCTGGTCGAGGAGGTCGTGTACTCGGCCCATTCGGACGCACCCGGCTCGGCGGTTCTCGAGGCGCGGGAGCTGCTGGTCCCGCTGGTGCGGGGCGGTGAGACCGTCTGCGACACGACTACCCTGGAGGACAGCAGATCCCTCTTGGCGGCGGGCCTCGTCAGCCTGCCCTGGGAGGGCCTGAAGCTCTCCCACGGCGAGCCCGCGATCCCGGTGCGCTTCGCCGAACCCGAACCCAGGAGGGCACCATGACCGACATCGAGAACACCGACGTCCGGCGGGCGCTGCTCGTGGTCGACGTCCAGAACGACTTCTGCGAGGGCGGCTCCCTCGCCGTCGACGGTGGTTCCGCGGTCGCGGCCGCGATCAGCGGCTTCCTGGCGGCGACCGAGTACGACGCCGTCGCGGCCACGATCGACCACCACATCGACCCGGGCCACCATTTCTCCGACGAACCGGACTACGTCGACACGTGGCCGGTGCACTGCAAATCGGGAACGTCCGGCGCGGACTTCCACCCCGACCTCGACCTGAGCGGCATCGAATCGGTGTTCTCCAAGGGCGAGTTCTCGGCGGCCTACTCGGGCTTCGAAGGCAGGAACTCCGACGGCCAGAGCCTGGAGAAATGGCTGCGTGCGGCCGGAGTCACCGAGGTCGACGTGGTGGGGATCGCCACCGATCACTGCGTGGTCGCGACGGCGCTCGACGCCGTGGCCGCCGGGTTCCCGACGCGCGTCCATCTCCCCCTCACCGCCGGTGTCGCCCCTGCGACCGTCGAGGCCGCGATCACCGCGATGCGGGCCGCCGGGGTGCGCCTCGTGGGCCGCGACTCGGGCACCCCCTCGGACCGCGTGACGATTTCTGACGTAGGTCCCGAGTAACCTGCTCGGGTGCCTGAAAACCTCCCCAACGTCCCCGAGCTGTTGCGCACGGCGGTGCGGTCGCTGGGCGGTGCCGAGCGGTCCAACCAGCTGACCATGGCTTCCGCCGTCGCGCATTCGATCGATACCGGGGAGCATCTGGCCGTCCAGGCCGGGACGGGCACCGGCAAGTCCCTCGCCTATCTGGTGCCGAGCGTCCGGCACGCGGTGCAGAGCGGGAAGACTGTCGTCGTCTCGACGGCCACCATCGCACTGCAGCGTCAGCTGATCGACCGCGACATGCCGCGGCTCGCGGACGCGGTCGAGGGTTCACTCGGACGGCGACCGCACTTCGCGATCCTCAAGGGCCGCAACAACTATCTGTGCATGAACAAAATCCACACCGGATCCGCCGAAGAGCCTCCCACGGACGAGCTGTTCGACCCGTTCGCGGTGTCGCGGCTCGGACGCGAGGTCCAGCGCCTCACCGAGTGGTCCTCGGACACCGAGACCGGCGACCGCGACGACCTGGCCCCCGGAGTCAGCGACAAGGCGTGGCGCCAGGTCAGCGTCACCGCCCGGGAATGTCTCGGCAAGTCCCGGTGCCCGGTCGGCGAGGACTGCTTCGCCGAGCGCGCCCGCGCGGAGGCCTCTCAGGTCGACGTCGTGGTCACCAACCACGCCCTGCTCGCCATCGACGCCATCACCGGAATCGCGATCCTCCCCGAACACGACGTCGTGGTCATCGACGAGGCGCACGAACTGGTCGACCGGGTCACCAACGTCGCCACCGCGGAGTTGGCGGCGTCGACGATCAGTGCCGCGGCGCGGCGCTGCGCGAAGCTCGTCGAGGAGCAGGACGCGGACCGTCTCGAGGCCGCGGGTGAGGGCTGGGCGGCACTGCTCGAGGAATTGCGGCCGGAACGGTGGGAGGCACTGCCGCCCGGCGCCGCCCCCGCACTCGCCGCTGTCCGCGACGCCGCGTGGTCGCTGCGCACGGCCATCGGCCCGTCCCGTCCCGGCATGGCGTTGAGCGATCCCGAGGCCGCCGCCGCGCGCAACACCGCACTCGCGTCGGTCGAGGAAGTCCACGACAGCGCCGTCCGCGTTCTCAGCGCCTTCGACGAGCCGGATCCGGCCAAGCGTCACGACGTGGTGTGGCTGGCCGCCGACGACAATCGCGGTTCGATCCGCCGGGTGGTGCGGATGGCGCCGCTGTCGGTCGGCGGGCTGCTGCGTTCCCGGCTGTTCGCCGAATCGACCGTGGTCCTGACGTCGGCGACGCTGACTGTGGGCGGGTCGTTCGACGGTCTCGCGGTCAACTGGGGACTTCCTGCCGAATCGTCAGTCGTGATCGATCCGGCGATGGCCACCGGCTCCGAGGCGCCGTCCGATTCGGGCACGCTCAAATGGAACGCCCTCGACGTCGGGTCGCCGTTCGACCACGCCCGCGCCGGCATCATCTACATCGCGAAGCAGCTTCCGCCGCCGGGCCGGGACGGCCTCTCCCCCGCGTATCTCGACGAGATCGCCGAACTCGTCGAGGCGGCGGGCGGGCGCACGCTGGGATTGTTCTCGTCGATGCGGGCCGCCAAGGCCGCGTCCGAGGCCATGCGCGACCGGCTCGACACCCCGATCCTGTGCCAGGGCGACGACTCGACGGGCGCCCTCGTCCGGGCGTTCGCCGGCGACGAGCCGACATCGCTGTTCGGCACGCTGTCGCTGTGGCAGGGTGTCGACGTGCCGGGCCCGTCCCTCAGCCTCGTAATTCTCGACCGCATCCCCTTCCCCCGCCCCGACGACCCGTTGCGGGTCGCCCGGCAGAAGGCCGTCGAGTCGCGCGGCGGAAACGGGTTCCTCTCCGTCGCAGCCAATCACGCGGCGCTGCTGCTCGCACAGGGTGTGGGACGTCTGCTGCGCAGCGTCGACGACAAGGGTGTGGTGGCCGTCCTCGATCCGCGGCTCGCCACGGCCCGCTACGCCGGGTACCTTCGCGCCTCGCTGCCTCCGTTCTGGGAGACGTCCGATCCGGAAGTCGTGCGTAAGGCACTGGGGCGGATCCGCGATTCGCGCCCCTGAACCGCGGCCGCGCACTGAGTCGGACAGCGACGGGGTGCGCACCTATGCTCGACCGATGGACCTTGCGATCTCAGTCCGCGGACTCACCAAGAAGTTCGGCGAAGTCCTCGCCCTCGACGGCCTCGATCTGGAGGTGAAGTCGGGCGAGGTGCACGGATTCCTCGGACCCAACGGCTCGGGCAAGTCCACGACCATCCGGGTGCTCCTCGGCCTCCTGCGCGCCGACGGCGGTTCGGCGTCCGTTCTCGGTTCCGATCCGTGGCAGGATTCCGTTCCTGTGCATCGGCGACT
Source organism: Rhodococcus sp. IEGM 1307 (assembly GCF_030056915.1). Lineage (NCBI taxonomy): Bacteria > Bacillati > Actinomycetota > Actinomycetes > Mycobacteriales > Nocardiaceae > Rhodococcus > Rhodococcus sp. IEGM 1307. The sequence continues at coordinate 29,369 of NZ_JASHKW010000011.1, read as the reverse complement.
GGCCTACGTTCCGGGGGATGTGAACCTGTGGCCCAATCTGTCCGGTGGCGAGGCGATCGACCTTCTCGGGCGGCTGCGCGGCGGACTCGATCCGGTCCGTCGAGCGTCGCTGATCGAGCGGTTCGAACTCGACCCCACCCGCAAGGGCCGCACCTATTCGAAAGGCAACCGGCAGAAGGTCGCTCTCGTGGCTGCGCTCGCCGCCGACACCGAACTCCTCATCCTCGACGAGCCGACGTCGGGCCTGGACCCGTTGATGGAGGCGGTGTTTCAGGAGTGCATCACCGAATTCGCCCGCGAAGGACGCACGGTGCTGTTGTCCAGCCACATCCTCGCCGAGGTCGACGCGCTGTGCCACGCCGTCACCATCATTCGCGCGGGTAAGACCGTGCAGGCGGGAACGCTGTCCGAACTGCGCCATTTCACCCGCACCACGGTGACGGCGACCACCCGGATCAAGCCCACCCCCATCGCGAATGTCCCCGGCGTGCACAACCTGCAGAAGGGTGAGGACGCGAACACGGTGACGTTCGACGTCGATTCCGATCAGATCGATCCTGTCATGACCACGCTGACGGGGCTGGGCATCATCTCGATCACCGCCAACCCGCCGACGCTCGAGGACCTGTTCCTCCGCGAGTACCGCGACGAGGTCGAGGCACTCGGGATCGGACGGCCGCAGTGAGTCGACTGAGCGGAACGGGTGTGCTCGCCGAACTGGCGGTGCGCACCGACCGGGTCCGGATTCCGGTGTGGACGGTCGCGGTGGCGGGCCTCACCGTCCTGATCGCGTCGAGTTACTCGACCATCTACCCGACCGCCGAATCACGGCAGGCCCGTGCCGAACTCATCTCGTCGCCGGCAGCCACGGCACTCGCCGGGCCGGGGTACGGGCTGGACGGCTACACGCTCGGTGCGATGGTGGCCAACGAGATCGCCGGCATGACGATGGTGGCCGTCGCGATCATGTCGGTGCTGCTGGTGACGCGGCATCTGCGGACGGAGGAGGAGACCGGACGCACGGAACTGGTACGCGCCGGCGTCGTCGGGCGGTATGCGGGAATCACGGCGGGACTGATCTCCGCGGCGCTCGCAAACCTGTTCGTCGCGCTTCTGCTCGTCATCGGGTTGCTCGGTGTGGGTCTGCCTCCGGCGGGTTCGCTGAACATGTCCGCGGGTGTGCTGGTGGTGGGTCTGGTGTTCACCTCGTTGTCGGCGCTGGCGTCCCAGTTCACCGAACACGCCCGCACGGCAAGCGGTGTCGGGATCTCCGCGATCATCGTCGGGTATCTGCTGCGGGCAGTGGGCGACGTGCAGCAGGGACACAGCGGGAGCCTGCTGACGTGGGTGTCGCCGATCGGCTGGTCGCAGGCCACCCGCGCCTATGTCGACGAACGCTGGTGGCCGTTGCTGATCGGAATCGTCGCAGCGGCGCTGACCGTCGGGTGCGCATATGCCGCCATCGGTCGCCGGGACGTCGGGGCGGGGCTCCTTCCGCCGCGGGGCGGGCGCGCCGAGGCGTCCCCCCGCCTGACCGGTATCACCGCGCTGGCGGCGCGTCAGCAGCGCGGTCAGATCCTCGCCTGGGGTGTCGGTGTGTTCGCGCTGTCGCTGCCCATCGGTTCACTCGGCAAGCAGATCAGCGATTTCATCGACCAGGATCCCGATCTCGCGCAGCTGCTGCCGGGTGGCGCCGCGGCGGCGGCCGACGGTGCATTCGCCCTGTATCTGGTGTTCCTGGTGGTGATGGCGGCGATGTACGCCGTCGGCGCCGTCGTATCCATCCGTTCCGAAGAATCGTCCGGTCGCGCCGAGGAGGCACTGGCCACCCCCGTGTCGCGGGCGTCGTGGCTCGGTGGACAGCTGGCCGTGATCGCCGCTGCGGCGGTCGCGATCGCGGTGGCGGCGGGGGTCGGCATGGGGATCACCGCGGCGTTCACGCTGTCCGATGCCGGGGCGCTCGGCCGGTTGATCGGCGCGGCCCTGAACTCCGTGCCTGCCGTGCTCGTGATCGTCGGTGCGTGCGCGGCCGTCTACAGCCTGAGTCCGCGCGCGTTGCCGGCGTTGTGGGTATTTCTGGGCTACGTGCTCGTCGCCGGAATGTTCGGGGAAGTGCTCCCCGACTGGTTCGGGGTGCTCTCCCCCTTCCACTACACGCCGGCCCTGCCTGCCGAGAGTTTCTCGGCTACTCCCCTCGCGGTTCTGCTGCTACTCGCGGCGGCCCTGTTCCTCGCGGCGGTCACCGGATTCCAGCGCCGGGACGTCGGCCGGTGACGGCTCGGTAGCGCCGGTCAGGGGTTCGGCGCCGTCACCAGGCCCAGCTCGGACGGGGCGACGAGCAACCGGTGGTGCGGAAGGACCCGCACCGTGTATCCGACCGACCCGGACAGCGGCAGGGCCAGGTCGGCGACGAACAGCTCCCCGGACTCCTCCGATGCGAAGTGGGTCATCGGGACCGTGACGATGTCGGTGAGTTCCTCGTCCGGTCCGGCCTTTCCGATCACGGCCTGCACGGTGACGTCCGAGACGGACAGTTCGCCGAGGCGGATGCGGGCGCGCAGCACCAGGTTGGCGCCGATCTCGGGAGTGTCGGGTAGTCCGGCGCCGTCGACCTGCAGGACCGCCACCGCCGGCCAGGCGGCCTCGACGCGACGACGGAACGCGGCGAGTTCGCGGGCCCCGGCGTAGTTCTCTTCCGCCACCGTCCGGGCCGCTTCGGCGGCGGGCGCGTAGTACTGGACGGCGTAGTCGCGCACCATCCGCGACGCGAGCACCTTGGGTCCGAGATTCTGCAGTGTGTGACGAACCATCTCCACCCAGCGCACCGGCAGGCCGTCCGCACGGTCGTAGAACCTCGGCAGAACGGCGCGTTCGAGCAGTTCGTACAGTGCGCTGGCCTCGAGATCGTCGCGCCGCGTCTCATCGACGACGCCGTCCGCGGTCGGGATGGCCCAGCCGTTCTCGCCGTCGAACATCTCGTCCCACCAGCCGTCGCGGATCGACAGGTTCAGTCCGCCGTTGAGGGCGGACTTCATCCCCGACGTGCCGCACGCCTCGAGCGGGCGCAGCGGGTTGTTGAGCCACACGTCGCAACCCCAGTAGAGGTACCGCGCCATCGACATGTCGTAGTCGGGCAGGAAGGTGATGCGGTGCCGGACGTCGGCGGCGTCGGCGAACCGCACGACCTGCTGGATGAGGGCCTTCCCGCCGTCGTCCGCGGGGTGGCTCTTCCCGGCGACCACCAGCTGCACAGGCCGCTTCTCGTCGAGGAGCAGGGCCCGGAGCCGCTCGGGGTCGCGGAGCATCAGCGTCAGTCGCTTGTAGGTGGGCACTCGCCGGGCGAAGCCGACGGTGAGCACGTTCGGGTCGAACACCTCGTCCGTCCAGCCGAGTTCGGCGGACGTCGCACCGCGTTCGATCCAGGATGCGCGTACCCGGCGGCGCACCTCCTCGACCAGTTTCCCGCGCAACGCGTTGCGGGTCGACCACAGTTCCTCGGCGGACAGGTCCTGCAGCCGCTCCCAGCCGCGGGCCTCCTCCACCAGTTCGGGGCCCAGGATGCGGGTTGCGAGATCGATCCATTCGGGTGCGGCCCAGGTGGGCGCGTGGACACCGTTGGTCACCGACCCGATCGGTACCTCTTCGGCGTCGAATCCCTGCCACAGCGGCTGGAACATCTCGCGGCTGACGATGCCGTGCAGCTTGGACACGCCGTTGGCCCGTTGCCCGAGACGCAGGCCCATGTGGGCCATGTTGAACACCGACGGATCCGATTCGCGGCCGAGTCCGAGGATCCGGTCGATCGTCAGCCCCGGTAGCAGCGAGGATTCGTTCGCACCGTTGTCGCCGCCGAAGTAGTGCCGCACGAGGTCGGCCGGGAACCGGTCGATTCCCGCGGGCACCGGGGTGTGGGTGGTGAAGACCGTGCCGGCCCGGACCGTGGCGAGCGCTTCGTCGAAGTCGAGCCCGCCGGTGGTGACCAGTTCACGGATCCGCTCGATGCCGAGGAAACCCGCATGCCCCTCGTTCATGTGGAAGACGGCGGGGTCGGGCAGGCCGTAGGCGTGGGTGTAGGCGCGCACGGCCCGGACACCGCCGATGCCGGCGAGGATCTCCTGTTTGATGCGGTGGTCCTGGTCGCCGCCGTACAGACGGTCGGTGACGCCCCGCATCTCGGCGTCGTTCTCCGCGATGTCGGAGTCGAGCAGCAGCAGCGGGACGCGTCCCACCTGGGCGATCCACACGCGGGCGCGCAGAACCCGGCCCCCGGGGATCGCGACGTGGACGAGGACGGGCGCCCCACCCGACGACTGCGGCCCGGACTCGGTGAGCAGACGCAGCGGCAGGCCCTGCGGGTCGTGCGGCGGGTAGTGCTCGGCCTGCCAACCGTCCGCGGTCAGCGACTGCCGGAAGTAACCCGAGCGGTACAACAGGCCGACACCGATCAGCGGCAGGCCCAGATCGGACGCCGCCTTCAGGTGGTCACCTGCGAGAATTCCGAGTCCACCGGAGTAGTTGGGCAGCACCTCGCTGACCCCGAACTCCATTGAGAAATACGCGATCCCACCGTCGAGCGACACTCCCTTGGCCTGCTGGTTCTGATACCAGCGGGGCCGGGACAGGTAGTCGTCGAGGTCGGCGGCCGCGGCGTCGAGCCGGGCCAGGAACGCGACGTCCTCGGCCAGTTCGTCGAGGCGGGCGGGATCGACCTCACCGAGCATGCGGACCGGGTCGAACTGCACCTGCCGCCAGAGTTCCGCGTCCAGCAATCCGAACAGTTCCTGCGTCGCCGGATGCCACGACCAGCGAAGATTGGTGGACAGCGGACCGAGGGCAGCGAGCCGCTCCGGAAGGTGGGCTCGGACAGTGAACCGACGCAAGGCTTTCACCTCGCGAACGATAACGCACTAGGGGCGTCGTTGCTCCGTGTCGGGGCGGGTAGACGTCAGAACTCCAATACGGACAGGAACCGGTCGACTCCATTACGGTTGAACGGGCGGCCCAGCCCACGAGCCGCCGGCAACTTCCGGCTATGGAACGGAGCCCAGCGTGACAGGTCGACTCGGTATCGACGACGTGGAACCGAACATCGGGTGCGGTCGGTATCCCGCCAAGGCCGTTGTGGGTGAGGTGTTTCCCGTCCGGGCAACCGTGTGGCGTGAAGGTCACGACGCCGTGGCCGCCACGCTCGCGGTGCGGGGACCGCGCAGTGCCGCGTCGGGCGGCTCGGCGACCTTCCGCATTCCGATGACCGGAGGTCCGGTGCCCGACACCGTCGACGGTTCCTTCACCCCGACCGGCGAGGGCGTCTGGACGTTCCGGATCGAGGCCTGGAGCGATCCGGTCACCACGTGGAAGCACGCGGTCGAGGCCAAGCTGGCGGTGGGACAGGGGCCGGCCGAACTGGCCAACGACCTCGAGATCGGTGCGCAGTTGTTCGAGCGTGCCGCGAAGGGCGTCCCCCGCGCGGACCGCTCGCGGCTGGCCGGGGTCGCGGCGTCGCTGCGTTCCGACCGTCACCTCTCCGAACGTGTGGCCCCGGCGTTCGGGTCGGACGTCACCGAACTGCTGCGCGCACATCCGCTGCGCGATCTCGTCACGAAGAGCGAACCGCACACCGTGCTCGTCGATCGCACGCGTGCCCTGTTCGGGTCGTGGTACGAGTTCTTCCCGCGGTCCACCGGCGGCTGGGACGAGAACGGCAAGCCCCGGCACGGCACGTTCGCCACGTCCGTGGCCGCACTTCCGCGCATCGCGTCGATGGGATTCGACGTGGTGTACCTCCCACCGATCCATCCGGTCGGCAAGATCAACCGGAAGGGCCCCAACAACACGCTGACCCCCGGCCCCGACGACGTCGGTTCGCCGTGGGCGATCGGCTCGGACGAGGGCGGCCACGACGCGATTCATCCGCAGCTCGGGACGATGCGCGATTTCAAGGCGTTCATCGCTGCCGCCCGGAAGCTGCACATGGAGGTGGCGATCGACCTGGCCCTGCAGGCCGCGCCGGACCATCCGTGGGCGAAGAAGCACCCCGAATGGTTCACAGTGCTCCCCGACGGCACCATCGCCTACGCCGAGAACCCGCCGAAGAAATACCAGGACATCTACCCGGTCAACTTCGACGACGACCGCGACGGCATCTACGCGGAGGTCCTGCGGGTCGTCCGGCACTGGGTTGCGGCGGGCGTCAAGATCTTCCGGGTCGACAACCCGCACACCAAGCCGCCGGACTTCTGGGAGTGGCTGATCGCCGAGGTCAAGAAGTCGGATCCGGACGTCCTGTTCCTGTCCGAGGCGTTCACCCGTCCCGCACGGTTGTACGGTCTCGCCCGCCGCGGCTTCACCCAGTCCTACACGTATTTCACGTGGCGGACGGCCAAGTGGGAGCTGACGGAGTTCGGCAAGGAGATCGCCGCCAAGGCCGACGAGGCGCGCCCGAACCTCTTCGTCAACACCCCGGACATCCTGCACGAGAGCCTGCAGACCGGCGGCCCGGGAATGTTCGCCCTGCGCGCCGCCCTGGCGGCCACACTGTCCCCCTCGTGGGGGGTGTACTCGGGATACGAACTGTACGAACACGTTCCGGTCCGACCGGGCAGTGAGGAATACCTCGACTCGGAGAAGTATCAGCTGCGTCCCCGCGACTTCGAGGGCGCCGCCGCGCGCGGCGAGTCCCTCGAACCGTGGATCACGGCGCTCAACCGGATCCGCAGGCAGCATCCGGCGCTGCAGCAGTTGCGCAACATCCATTTCCACCACGTCGACAACGACGCCCTGATCGCCTATTCCAAGTTCGACGCCACCACCGGGGATGCCGTGCTGACGGTGATCAACCTCAACCCCTACGGCGCCGAGCAGGGCAACGTGTGGCTGGACATGCCCGCGCTGGGCCGCGACTGGCACGACCACCTGACCGTGCTCGACGAGGTCACCGGGGAGCAGTATCACTGGGGGCAGACCAACTTCGTGCGCCTGGAACCCTGGCGTTCGGTGGCCCATATCCTGGCATTACCGTCGATCCCCTATCCGGCCAGAACGAAGCTGGCCTACCGCGGAGGTACATAGTGACCGTCGAACCGCCTGTCGCCATCGCACCGGACGCCGCCGACCTCGACCTGCTGTCCCGGGGCGAGCACCACAACCCGCACTCGATCCTGGGCGCACACCCGCACCCCGACGGCACGGTGATCCGCGCACTGCGCCCCCACGCCGAGGCCGTCGACGCCGTCATCGGGGGGACGAGCTTCTCGCTGGAGCACCTCGCGCACGGTGTGTGGGGGGCACTCGTCCCGTACCGGGATCTGATGGACTACCGGCTGTCCACGACGTGGCCGGGTGGCCACAACGACGTCTCCGCCGACGGGTACCGATTCCTGCCCACGCTGGGGGAACTCGACCTGCACCTGTTCGGTGAGGGCAGGCACGAGCGGCTGTGGGAGATCCTCGGCGCGCACCGCCGCCGCTACGACACCCCCGACGGCACCGTCACCGGCACCTCGTTCGCCGTGTGGGCTCCCAATGCCCGCGGAGTGAGTGTGATCGGCGATTTCGACGGGTGGAGTGGGCGGAACTACCCGATGCGGGTACTCGGCTCCACCGGGGTGTGGGAGTTGTTCGTTCCCGGTATCGAGGTCGGCGACCTGTACAAGTTCCGGGTCCACGGGCCTGACGGCAGTGTGCGCGACAAGGCCGACCCCATGGCCTTCGCGACCGAGGTCCCGCCCGCCACCGCGTCCCGGGTGTCGGTGAGCACGTACGAATGGAACGACGCCGAATGGCTGGCGCAGCGCGCGGCCACCGAGCCGGCGCAGTCCCCGATGAGCGTGTACGAGGTCCACCTCGCTTCGTGGCGGCCCGGGCTGAACTACCGCGAGATGGCCGAACAACTCGCTACCCACCTCACCGAGACGGGATTCACCCACGTCGAACTGCTGCCGGTCGCCGAGCACCCGTTCGGCGGTTCGTGGGGGTACCAGGTCACGTCGTACTACGCGCCCACCTCACGATTCGGCTCCCCCGACGACTTCCGGTGGTTCGTCGACCATCTGCACGCCGCCGGCATCGGGGTCATCGTCGACTGGGTTCCCGCGCACTTCCCCAAGGACGAGTGGGCGCTGGCACGTTTCGACGGCACACCGCTCTACGAGCACAGCGACCCCCAGCGCGGCGAGCAACTCGACTGGGGAACATATGTGTTCGATTTCGGGCGCCGCGAGGTGCGCAACTTCCTCGTCGCGAACGCGCTGTACTGGCTCGACGAGTTCCACGTGGACGGTCTGCGCGTCGACGCGGTCGCGTCGATGCTGTACCTCGACTATTCGCGGCCGGAGGGCGGTTGGACGCCGAACATCCACGGCGGCAGGGAGAACCTCGAGGCCGTCGCCTTCCTGCAGGAGACCAACGCCACGGTCCACAAGCAGCACCGCGGGGTCGTCACCATCGCCGAGGAGTCGACGGCGTGGCCGGGTGTCACCCGCGCGACCAACGTCGGTGGTCTCGGTTTCAACATGAAATGGAACATGGGGTGGATGCACGACACCCTCGGTTTCATGGCGCACGATCCCGTCCACCGCAGCTATCACCATCACGAGATCACGTTCTCCCTGATGTACGCGTGGAGCGAGAACTATCTGCTGCCCATCAGTCACGACGAGGTGGTGCATGGCAAGGGCACGCTGTGGACGCGGATGCCCGGCGACGACTACGCGAAGGCCGCCGGTGTTCGTGCCCTGCTGGCGTACATGTGGTCGCACCCCGGCAAGCAACTGCTGTTCATGGGTCAGGAATTCGGACAGACCGCGGAATGGTCCGAGGAGCGCGGACTCGACTGGTACCAGCTGGACGACCCGTACACCGGTGGCTTCCACCGCGGTCTGCTCCGGCTCGTCCACGACCTCAACGCCACCTACCGCGAACACCCGGCGTTGTGGACTCTCGACACCTCGCCGGGCGGGTTCTCCTGGATCGACGCCAACGACACCGCGAACAACGTCCTGAGCTTCCTGCGCTACGGCACCGACGGGTCGATCCTGGCCTGCCTGTTCAATTTCTCGGGTTCCCCGCACGCGAATTATCGTGTGGGCTTGCCAGAACGGGGCGAATGGCGTGAAATTCTCAACACCGACGCCGAGATCTACGCGGGATCGGGTTGGGGAAATCTCGGTGCGGTGACGGCAACTTCGCAGCCGTGGCACGGCCGTCCCGCCTCTGCCGAGGTGGCACTGCCCGCGAACGGCGCGATCTGGATGAGTCTGGAGCGTTGATGAAGGCACGGCCTTGCTGACCCGACGTCGGCAGTGGGCTGCGAGCATGGGCGTTCTGGCCGTGACTGCGGTCGTCCTGTCCGGGTGCACGCGTTCGGTGGACGGTGAGGCCGCGTCCATTTACGACGATCCGTTCAAGGTGGCGGGACTCGATGCCACGTCGGGTCCGAGCGGTGCCCGCAAGAGCGTGCCCGACGCCGACCTCCCCGTCACCGGCACCGACGGCGGTGACATCGACACGATGGCCGCCAACGCGGTCAGCGACATCGAGGACTACTGGCGCACCGAGTTCCCCGCGCTGTTCCAGCGCAACTTCGAGCCGGTCGAGGAACTGATCTCCTGGGATCCGCGCGACTCCGACGGCCCGCGCTTCTGCGGGGACCGCACCGAGGAACTCCTCAACGCCGGCTACTGCAGCACCGACCACACGATCGGCTGGGACCGGGCGCTGCTGCTGCCCGAGGTGGTGGAGAAGTTCGGTGTCGTCGCGGCCGTCTTCGTTCTGGCGCACGAGTACGGGCACGCCGTGCAGACGAAGGCGGGAATCGCGGACGAGAACGTGGGCGGCGGCATCGTGCGGGAACAGCAGGCCGACTGCTTCGCGGGGGCGTTCATGCGGTACATCGCGGAAGACAAGGCGACCCACTTCACGCTGAACACGTCGGACGGGCTGAACAAGGTACTGGCGTCCGCGGTCGCCATCGGGGACACCGACCCGAACGATCCCGACAACGTGCACGGCTCGGCGTTCGAACGTGTCACCGCCACCCAGATCGGTTTCACGGACGGTCCGGCGCCGTGCACGCGCATCGACGAGAAGGAGATCGTCTCGCGTCGCGCGGATCTGCCTCAGCGGTTCGACGACGAGAGCGACGACGGCGAACTCCCCGTCACCGAGGAGTCGCTCGAGGCGTTCTTCACGTCCTTTCAGCAGATCTTCGATCTCAGCGATCCCCCCACGCTGCAACTCGACGGCGCCGACCTCGACTGCCCCGACGCCGACGCGACCGAACCGGTGTCGTACTGCCCGGCCACCAACACGATCGGGGTCAGTGTCGACGCCCTCGCCGAACGCGGCACACCGGGCCGCCCGGGCAGGCGGGAACTGTTCCAGACCAAACTCACCGGCGACTACAACGCGTACGTCCTGCTCGCGTCGCGGTACACCCTGGCGTTGCAGCGGGACCGGGGTAACGATCTGCACTCACCCCAGACCGCGCTGCGAGCCGCCTGCCTGTCCGGTGTCGTCACCAGCGCGTTGAGCCCGGACAGTCCCGCTTCCCTGGAGGCGGGCAGCGTGTGGTTGTCCCCGGGCGACCTCGACGAGGCCGTGTCGGGGCTGCTCACCGACGGACTCGCGGCCAGTGACGTCAACGGGGAGACCGTGCCGAGCGGATTCTCCCGGGTGGACGCGTTCCGCACCGGAGTGCTCGGCGGTGAGCAGGCCTGCGAGGGCCGGTACCGCTGACCGTCCCACCACGTGACGTCCCCCGACCGCTGCGTCAGATCTCCCGGTAGCCGAGCGCCGCGGAGATCCGCCCGGCGGCCCGGCACACGACCGGAACGAGTCCGCGCATGCGCTCGTCGGGCATGTACGGGCTCGTGGCCGACACGCTGATCGCACCGACGATCGCGCACGACGCGTCCCGCACCGGCGCCGCCACGCAGCGGATTCCGGGTTCGTTGTCCTCGAGGTCCATCGCCGCGCCCCTCCGCGCGTAGTCCTGCATGCGCGCGCGGAAGTCCGCCGATCCGCGGGAGCCCGGCGGCCGCGGTCCCTGCGCGGCGTCGCTCTCGTACAGCGCATCCCAGCGCTCGGCGGAATCCAGCAGTAGAGCCTTTCCGACCCCGGCGCGGGTCAGCGGCATGCGGTGCCCGATGCGGGAGCGCATCTCGGCACCCCGCGACCCCGGCAACTTGTCGAGGTACAGCACCGAACCGCCGTCCTCGACCGCCAGGTGCACGGTGTCGTGGACGTGCGCCGACAGCTCCTCGAGGATCGGGCGCGCGACGACGGGCAGCGGGTTACCGTGCAACGCCTTGAACCCCAGTTCGATCAACGTCGGGCCGAGGGTGTAGCCGCGGCTTCCGCTCCGGAGATAGCCCTCGTGGACCAGCAACTGCACGAGACGGTGCGCGGTGCTGCGCCCCAGCCCTGTGCTCTCGACGACCGCGCGGAGATCCTGCGCGCCGTCGGAGACGGCACGGACCACCGCCAGCCCTCGGGCGAGCGTCTGCGTGCCGGGTGGAATGTCGTACGGAGGAATCGCCACACCCCACTGTCCCACATATAGGGACCGTGTTCGTCATTATGGGATTCGCGTCCGATAGTGGTTCGCGTGATCCAGAACACCCCCGCCCCCTCGGCACCGCGGCTGATCGCCCTCGACTGGGGCACGTCGTCACAGCGCGCCTGGCTCCTCGGCGACGACGGCCGCATTCTGGACGTTCGCCGGCCGGACTTCGGCTTGCTCGGCACCACCGGAGACGACCCCGCATCGCGCACCCGTGCCTACGAAGCCGCCTTCGACGAGGCCTGCGGCGACTGGATCGTGGCCACCCCCGATCTCCCGGCGATCGCGTGCGGCATGGTCGGCAGCGCCCAGGGTTGGCGTGAAGCCGGCTATCTGACCACACCGACCGATCTCGCGATCGGCGCCGACGACCTGACCACGGTCCCCCATCCACGCGGAGTTCTGCACGTCGTACCCGGCCTGCGCGTCGCCCCCGCGGCCGACGGCACTGTGGCCGGCGACGTCATGCGGGGCGAGGAGACGCAGATCATCGGGGCACTGGGCATGCTCCCCCCGACCGACCGCCCACTGACGATCGTGCTCCCCGGAACACACACCAAGTGGGCACGAGTCGAGAACCGCAAGATCGTCTCGTTCGCCACGTCGATGTCGGGCGAGTTGTACGGCCTGGTGATCCGGCACGGCATCCTCGGCCGCACCGCCACCACCGCCGTGCGCGACGATGCCGCGTTCGAGCGGGGCCTCGTCACCGGAACGTCGACGCCGTCACGCGGACTGCCCGCCGAACTGTTCGGCGCACGCGCGCTCGTGCTCGACGGACTCCTCGATCCGGGCTCGCTTCCCGACTACGTCTCCGGCGTGATCATCGCCGACGAAATCCGGCATCTCCTGCCCCAGTACACCGCCGAGAATCGAATGCTGTTGTGCGGAAACGCCGATCTCTGCCGACGCTACGCAGCCGGACTGCGCGTTCACGGCGTGGCCGCCGACATCGTCGCCGAGGAAGCCGCGGCACAGGGGCTGTGGCGGGTGGCGCTCGATGCGGGGCTGATCGACCCGGCGCCATCCACGAATCCCGAGAAGGCGTCACTATGAGCACCACAGTCACTGCCACCACGACCGGTTTGATCGCCATTCTGCGCGGCATCACCCCGGAGGAGATCGTCGCCGTCGGCTCGGCCCTCGTGGACGCCGGGTTCACGGCGATCGAAGTCCCGCTGAACTCGCCGCGACCGTTCGACTCGATCGAGCGGTTGGCGGCGGCCGTCGGCGACGTCTGCGTCGTCGGGGCCGGAACCGTACTGTGCGTCGACGACGTGATCCGGTCCGAAGCGGCCGGCTCCCGGATCATCGTCTCCCCCAACACCGACGTCGAGGTCATCGGCGCCGCCGTTGCCCGAAACCTGCGCCCCTATCCGGGAGCCGCCACTCCGACCGAGGCGTTTCGCGCCGTCGGTGCGGGAGCGCGCAGCATCAAACTGTTCCCCTCCGACTCGGTCGGGACAGCCGGGATGCAGGCCTGGCGGGCGGTCCTGCCGACGGAAGTCGAATTGCTCCCCGTCGGCGGCGTCGACCGCACCAACCTCGCCGAGTGGGCCGCCGCGGGAGCGGGCGGTGCGGGACTCGGAACCTGCCTGTACCGGCCCGGGGACGGCGCCGACACCGTCCGCGACCGCGCCCTCACCCTGATGAACATCTGGTCGGCCGAAGCCGCCTGAACCGACACCCACGACCACCGGGGCCACCACCACAGCCCCGCACAGGAGGACTCATGAAGATCACGTCACTCACCACGTACGCCGTACCCCCCAGGTGGCTGTTCCTGCGGATCGAGACGGACGACGGCGTGGTCGGCTGGGGCGAACCGGTGCTCGAAGGCCGGGCCGCGTCCGTCGCCGCCGCAGTGGAGGAACTGTCCGACTACCTGATCGGGCAGGATCCGACGCAGATCGAGGACCTGTGGACGGTCATGTACCGGTCGGGTTTCTACCGCGGCGGCGGCATCCACATGAGCGCGCTTGCCGGTATCGACCAGGCCCTGTGGGACATCAAGGGCAAGGCCCTCGGCGTCCCGGCGTACGAGCTTCTCGGCGGCCGCGTCCGCGACCGGATCAAGGTCTATTCCTGGATCGGCGGCGACCGCCCGTCGGACACCGCGAAGGCGGCACGCGAGGTGGTCGACCGGGGGTTCACCGCCGTGAAGATGAACGGCACGGAGGAACTGCAGTACCTGGACTCCTGGGACAAGGTGGACCGGTGCCTCGCCAACGTCGCCGCGGTACGGGACGCAGTGGGCCCGAACATCGGCATCGGCGTCGATTTCCACGGCCGGGTGCACAAGCCGATGGCCAAGGTGCTGCTGAAGGAACTCGAACCGTTCCGGCTGATGTTCGTCGAGGAACCGGTCCTCTCCGAGCACGTCGACGGTTTCGTCGACGTGCTGCGACAGTCGCCGATCCCGATCGCGCTGGGTGAGAGATTGTTCTCCCGTTGGGATTTCAAAACCGTCCTCGCGTCCGGGGCCGTGGACATCATCCAGCCCGATCCGTCACACTGCGGCGGAATCACCGAGGCCCGGAAGATCGCGCACATGGCCGAGGCGTACGACGTGGCACTCGCGCTGCACTGCCCCCTCGGGCCGATCGCCCTGGCCACGTGCCTGCAGATCGACGCGGGCTGCTACAACGCGACGATCCAGGAACAGAGCCTCGGCATCCACTACAACACGTCGAACGATCTCCTCGACTATCTCGTCGACCCGTCCGTGTTCACCTACGCGGACGGTCAGGTCCGGATCCCCACCGGTCCGGGACTGGGCATCGAGGTGAACGAGGAGTACGTCATCGAACGGGCCGCCGAAGGACATCGCTGGCGAAACCCGGTCTGGCGCCACAGCGACGGATCCTTCGCGGAGTGGTGAGGGCAATGGTGCAGACCCAGAAGATCGGCAAGTCCACTACGGTGGCCGCGCAGGCGTCGAAGGCGCGCGTTCTCATCGCGGTGATGCTGTTCGTGACCGTCGTCATCAACTACATGGACCGGGCGAACCTGTCTATCGCGATGCCCGCGATCGCGGACGAAATGGACCTCACCAAGGCGCAGCAGGGACTTCTCCTGTCGGCGTTCGGCTGGACCTATGCGGCGCTGCAGATTCCCGGTGGATGGCTCGTCGACAGGATTCCCCCGAGACTGCTCTACCCCGGCTGCCTCATCCTGTGGTCGGTCGCGACCGCGTTCATGGGGGTCATCGGTGGCTTCGTGGCGCTCATCGCGTTGCGCCTGCTGGTCGGTGTGTTCGAGGCGCCCGCGTATCCGATCAACAACCGGGTCGCGACGGCCTGGTACCCCGAGCGGGAACGGGCGACGGTGATCGGCTTCTACACGTCCGGGCAGTTCATCGGACTGGCCCTGCTCACGCCGTTCCTGTCCTGGCTGCAGTCCGTGCTGTCGTGGCACTGGGTATTCATCGTGACCGGAACGATCGGGGCGGTCTGGGGTGCCGTGTGGTACGCGTTCTACCGCGAGCCACGCGATTCGCGGGCGAACGACGCCGAGATCGACCTGATCCGCGACGGCGGCGGACTCGTCGACCTCCTGGACGAGCAGCAGCCCGAACGTCCGGCCGTGACCCGGAACGATGTCGCCACCGTCCTCGGCCGGCGCAAGCTGTGGGGAATCTACCTGGGGCAGTTCTGCCTCACGTCGACGCTGTGGTTCTTCCTCACCTGGTTCCCCACGTACCTCGTCGAGTACCGGGACATGGATTACATCAAGTCCGGATTCCTCGCCTCGCTGCCGTTCGTCGCGGCACTCGTGGGTGTGCTGTTCTCCGGAGTCTTCTCCGACTTCCTGCTACGCAAGGGGGTGTCTCTCGGAGTCGCCCGCAAGGGCCCGATCATCGTGGGCCTGTTGCTGACCGTCGCGATGATCGGCGCCAACTTCACCGACTCGACGGCGATGGTGATCGTGTTCCTGTCCATCGCGTTCTTCGGCAACGGACTCGCGTCGATCACGTGGTCGCTGGTGTCGGCACTCGCGCCGGAACGACTGCTCGGGCTCACCGGTGGAATGTTCAACTTCATCGGCAACCTGTCGTCGATCGCGACACCCATCGTGATCGGGTTGCTCGTCACCGACGACAGCTTCGCGCCGGGGTTCGTCTACATGACCGTTGTGACCGCGGTCGGGATCGCGTCGTACGTCTTCCTGGTCGGACGGGTGGAGCGCGTGCGGAGCTGACCGCAGGACGAGAAAACCGGGGTGAGTGCCGTCGGCACTCGCCCCGGTTTTCTCGTCAGTACAGTGCGGCGGCGAGTTTCCGGCGCGCGGTCATGACGACCGGTTCGGCCGGGTCGAACAGTTCGAACAGTTCCAGCAGGCGAGTCCGTACCCGCGTCTTGTCGTCGCCGGCGCTGCGGGCGACGACTCCGATGAGCCGGGCGAACGCCGCGTCCGGGGCCTGGGAATAGACCTCGACGTCCGCGGCCTGCAGCTGGGCGTCGATGTCGTTCGGGGCGGCGTCCGCCGCGGCGACGGCGCCGGGATCGACGGACTGCACGCGGGCGAGGAAACGCACCTGGCGGATCGCGCCCTGCGCCTCGACGTTGGCCGGTTCCTCGTCGAGGATCTTCTGGAACTCGGCTTCGGCTGCCGACAGGTCGCCTTCGTCGAGCGCGGCCTCGGCGGCGACGAAGCGCGGGTCTTCCGGCTCGGGCTCGTCGGCGTTCCCGTCCGCGGCCGGCGGTCCGGACAGCTTTCCGGCGGTTGCCTGCTGGACGGCGGCGAGCCACTGGCGCAGTTGCGGTTCGGGCTGAGCGCCCTGGAAGTCGGCGAGCGGCTGTCCGCCGGCGATGGCGACGACGGTCGGGACGGACTGGACGCCGAAGGCCTGCGCGATGCGCGGGTTGGCATCGACGTCGACCTTGGCGAGCACCCAGGTGCCGCCGGCCTCGTGTGCCAGCTTTTCGAGCAGGGGTGAGAGTTGTTTGCACGGCTCGCACCAGGTGGCCCACAGGTCGACGACCACCGGGACCTGCTGGGACCGGACGAGCACCTCCGCCTCGAACGTCGCCTCGGTGACGTCGATGACGGGGGCGAGTCCGGTACTCCCGGGTGCGGCCGGAGCGGCGCCGTCCCCGGAGGGTGCGGGCGCCGGCGGGGGCGGAGCGGCCGCACGCTCCTTGAGGGCGGAGAGATCGACTGCTCCGCTCATGGCTGCGGCCACTGCTGAGGAACGCGCTGACGGACGAGAACCTGGTCGAGTCACGTCCACCAGTTTGTCACGATTTGAGCGCGCACCGGAATGCGGGCCGTGCCTACCGCGGAGTGGATCAGACGAACGACGGTTCACTCTTCACTGCGCTCGACCGGGACAGTTCGCCCATCCGGCCGGTGCGGGCCGCCCAGACCTCGAATACGACGGTGCCGAAGGGCGGGACGCTGGCGACGAGCGCCCAGAAGGTGGTGACCAGATTCCAGCTCAGCTTGCGGGCGGTCCACAGCGAGATGAGCAGGTACAGGACGAAGACGCCGCCGTGGATGGGGCCGAAGATCTTCACGCCGATCTCGTTGCCGTCGGCGGGCAGGTACTTGAAGGCCATGCCGATGAGGAGGCCGAGCCAGGTGAAGGCCTCCAGAACTGCGACAAATCGGAAGCGCTTGGCCGTGGTGCTGAGATCGAAGACGTTCGCCATGCCGACCATTGTGCCCGACCATCTACGACAGTCCGTAGTGGTGTGAGATACACCACCACGGACTGTCGTCGTGTCACGCCTTGGGGACGCGCACGATCAGGGCGTCACCCTGGCCGCCACCACCGCACAGCGCCGCAGCGCCCACACCCCCGCCGCGACGACGCAGCTCCAACGCCAGATGCAATGCGATCCGCGCCCCCGACATCCCCAGCGGGTGCCCCATCGCGATCGCCCCGCCGTTGACGTTCACGATCTCCGGATCCAACCCCAGCTCCCGCGTCGATGCGATCCCCACCGCGGCGAACGCCTCGTTGATCTCCACCAGATCCAGCTCCTTGGGGTCGATCCCCTCCTTGGCGCACGCCTTCGCGATGGCCCGCGCCGGCTGCGACTGCAACGTCGAATCCGGACCCGCCACCACCCCGTGCGCGCCGATCTCGGCGATCCACGACACCCCGAGTTCCTGCGCCTTCGCCTTGCTCATCACCACGACAGCGGCCGCACCGTCGGAGATCTGCGACGCCGACCCTGCGGTGACCGTGCCGTCCTTGCTGAACGCCGGCCGCAGCCTGGCCAGGGATTCCACCGTCGTATCGCCGCGCACGCCCTCGTCGGAGCCGACCAGCACCGGATCACCCTTGCGCTGCGGCACCGGCACCGGCACCACCTCGTCGTCGAACACCCCGTCCTTCCAGGCCCGGGCCGCCTTCTGATGCGACGCTGCCGCGAACGCGTCCTGCTCCTCGCGGCTGATCCGCTGCCCGTCCTCCGCGTTCTTCGCCTCGGTCAGACTCCCCATCGCCTGATCGGTGAAGATGTCGTACAACCCGTCGAAGGCCATGTGGTCGCGCATCGTGACGTCGCCGTACTTGAAACCCTCCCGCGACTTCTCCAGCAGGTGCGGGGCGCGCGACATCGACTCCTGACCCCCGGCGACGACGACGTCGAACTCGCCGGCCCGGATCAGCTGATCCGCCAGTGCGATCGCGTCGATCCCCGACAGACACACCTTGTTGATGGTCAGGGCCGGCACATCCATCCCGATCCCCGCGGCCACCGCAGCCTGCCGCGCCGGGATCTGACCCGCCCCCGCCGTCAGCACCTGACCCATGATCACGTACTCGACCTGCTCGGGAGCGACGCCCGCCTTCTCCAACGCACCACGAATCGCCACGCCACCCAGATCCGAACCCGACACATCCTTCAACGAACCCAGCAACCGGCCCATCGGGGTCCGGGCTCCGGCGACGATCACAGAACTGGTCACGATTTCCTCCGCGTGAGACGAGTAGACAGGTGCGGGGCGACGGAAGTCACATCCCGACGAGAACTACCGAAACGGTAGCGCTAACGTCGGGAGCATGACACAGTCCTCCCCCACCCAGACCACGTCACCGCTGTCCTCGGACCTGGTGACCGCCATCGACCACGTCGGCATCGCGGTTCCCGACCTCGACGCCGCCATCGCGTGGTACTCCGAACACCTCGGCATGGTGTCGACGCACGAAGAGGTGAACGAGGAGCAGGGCGTACGCGAAGCGATGCTGAGCGTGGTCGGCTCCCCCGAGGGCAGCACCGCGCTGCAGCTTCTCGCACCGTTGAACGAGAACTCGACCATCGCCAAGTTCATCGATCGCAGCGGCCCCGGTCTCCAGCAGCTCGCGTACCGCGTCACGGACATCGACGCCATCTCCGCCCAGTTGCGCGAGCGCGGTGTACGGCTGCTGTACGACGCACCGCGCCGCGGCACCGCCGATTCGCGCATCAATTTCGTCCACCCGAAGGATGCGGGCGGAGTTCTCGTCGAGCTCGTCGAGCCGTCGGCGACCCACTAGAGCTGTGGCCGGCCGCCGGGTACCAGGCGCAGAGACAAGTTCTACTTTGCCCAGGTAGATTGGCGGCCATGGTAAACGAGCAGGACCGTGGTTCGATCCCCCTTCCCTTTTCCACCGTGCGCAAGGGATTCGACCGGGACGAGGTACGCAACTACTTCGAGCGATTCGACGCCGAGCTCCGCGTCACTGCCGCCGACCGCGACGCCGCGGCGGCGCAGGCGCGGGATCTCGCCAAGCAGCTCGACGATGCGCGGGACGAGATCGACGATCTGCGCAAGGATGTCGACCGCCTGTCCGTTCCGCCGACCACCGCGGAGGGAATGAGCGACCGCATCTCGCGCATGCTCAGGCTCGCGTCGGACGAGGCGTCCGAGGTGCGCGCGAAGGCCGAGGCCGACGCCGCCGAGATGATCTCCGTCGCCGAGCAGGAGGGCGCGCAGCTCCGCGGCCAGTACGAGTCGCTGGTCGCGGAACTCGAAGACCGCCGGAGCGCTCTCGAGATTCAGCACGAGCAGACGATGGCGAAGGCCCGCACGGAGGCGGCGAAGATCGTCGAGGCCGCTCAGTCCGAGCGCGACCGCCTGGCTGCCGAGGCCGAACTGCGTCGGTCGCAGGTGCAGGAAGACTTCGACCTCGCGATGTCCGAGCGCCGCCAGAAGACGATCACGGCGGTCAACGAGCTCGAGTCCACCAGCAAGGCCGAGGCGCAGCGTCGTCTCGCGGACGCCACACACGAGGCGGAGCGCAGGCTGCAGGCGGCCACCGACCAGTCGGAGCGCAAGATCGCCCACGCCAAGGAACTGGCGGAAGAACTTCGCGTACTCCGCGGCCGGATCCTGGCGCAGCTCTTGGGGATTCGGGGACAGCTCGATTCCGTTCCCGCAATGTTGGCGTCGGTCAACCGGGAGAGCGAACTATTGGACGCGCAGCCCGACACCGCGGCATCGGGCTCGGAGAAGCGCTCCACCGAGAACACGAACAGCAAGTCGGCAACGGCCGGTGGCGCGGACCGGAAGTCCGCGCAGAACGAGTCCGGGAAGAACTCCGCGGACGAGACGGACAACTCCGACGAGGACACTGCAGTGCTGTCCGCCGTCGAGAAGAACCCGGCGAACCGGACGGCGGATCAGCGGACCGTGAAGACGGGAAGCTAGGACCACCTGCGTGTGAGGCCCCGGGTCCTGCGTCCCGACCAGCACCCGGTGTGCCAGTGCCGCCGGTCCTCGGCTCCGCCGTATTCGGCCGGCCAAGTGACCAAGTGGGCGACCCCCGGCCGGATGTCGTGATCGCAGCCGGGGCACCGGTAGGACTTGGTGGCCCGGGCCCCGGGGATCGTGCGCACGATGAAGCTCTCGTCGGCGAAGCCCGCGGGCCCGGATTCCTGACGCATCATTGCACTACCGAACAGCGAGCCCTCGGACGTGTCCGGGGGCTCGTTGCGGCGTGTGTTCTTTCGCTGCGGTTTACGACGGGGCACGGGTTCAGCCTAGGCCTCAGAAGAGCCGGAACTCGGTGCTCTCGGTGCCGCGCAGCGCTTCGTAGTCGAGCACCAGGCACCGGATTCCGCGGTCGGTGGCAAGGGTTTTGGCCTGCGGCTTGATCTGCTGGGCGGCGAAGACACCGCTCACCGGCGCCAGCAGCGGATCCCGGTTGAGCAGTTCGAGGTACCGGGTGAGTTGCTCGACACCGTCGATGTCTCCGCGGCGCTTGATCTCCACGGCGACGGAAGCCCCGTCGGCGTTCCGGCACAGCAGGTCGACGGGACCGATGGCCGTCATGTACTCGCGCCGGACGAGCGTGTAACCGCTGCCGAGCGTTTCGACGTGTTCGGCGAGCAGCTCCTGCAGGTGCGCCTCGACACCGTCCTTGACGAGCCCCGGATCGACACCGAGTTCGTGACGGGAGTCGTGCTCGATCTCCTCGATGGTGATCCGCAGTTCCTCACCGGCCTTGTTGGTCACCACCCACAGCGCTTCGGCGTCTTCCACGGTGTCTTCGACGAGCCAGCAGGGCGGGCTCATCCAGTTCAGCGGCTTGTAGGCGCGGTCGTCGGCGTGGATGCTCACGGAACCGTCGGCCTTGATCAACAACAGGCGACGAGCGGTGGGCAGATGTGCCGTCAAACGGCCTACGTAGTCGACTCGGCATCTGGCAATCACTAGGCGCACCCGCCCACCCTAAGGGATCGCGCCGACTAGTCTCGAATGACTATGCGCAGCCCCCGTCGATCCGTCGCCCCGCTGGGGTCGTGGTTGCTCGGGTCACCGGACGAGAGTCCCCGCAGGCGGCGGATCCGTGTCCAGCTGCTGCTGACCGCCCCGCTGGTGTTCACCAACCTGGTCGGCGCGGTGATCACCTGCCTGCTCGTCAGTGTCGTGGTCCCCGGCCCGAGTGTGTGGTCGAGCGAGTTCGTGATCGCCAACTTCGTCGCGGTGCCCGTGTTCGTGCTGTGCGCGGTCCTGGTCGGCGTGACGTGGGGCACCAAGCGACTGGTGTCGGATCTCCGGTGGGCGACGGAGGACGACGTGCCCACCGACCACGACCGGTCGGCGGCGTTTCGCGCACCGTGGCGTCTGACGCGTGTCCAGGCGGCGTTGTGGGGCATTGGGCTGGTGTTCTTCACGACTTTGTACGGCATCATCGATCCCCAGACCATTCCGAAGGTCGCGTTCACGATTGCGTTGGCCGGGATCACGGTCTCCGCGTTCTGCTACCTGCTGACGGAGTTCGCCCTCCGCCCCATCGCCGCCCGGGCACTGGGATCGGACGGACCGCGACCCCGCCGAACCCTGGGCATCACCGGCCGCACCGCACTGGCGTGGATCCTCGGGACGGGTGTTCCCGTGCTCGGTCTGATGCTCATCGCGATCTTCAGTTTCATCCGGCCGGCGAGTCCGACCAGCCTCGCGGTGTCGATCCTCGCGCTGGGGGGTGTGATCCTGCTCTTCGGCCTGCTGCTGGTCGTGATCAGTGTCCGTGCCACCGAGGCACCCATCCGCTCGGTGTCGCTGGGCATGGCGAAGGTGGCGGAGGGCGATCTCGACGCCGAGGTCGTCGTGTACGACGGCACCGAACTCGGCGCGCTGCAGACCGGGTTCAACCGGATGGCCGAGGGACTCCGCGAACGCGAGCGGATCCGCGACCTGTTCGGGCGCCACGTCGGGCAGGAAGTGGCGTCCCAGGCCCTCCGCCACAACCCCGAACTCGGCGGGGAGGAACGTGACGTGGCGGTCCTGTTCGTCGACATCATCGGGTCCACCACGATCGCGGCCACCCGGTCGCCCGGGGAGGTCGTGGACCTGCTCAACCGCTTCTTCAACGTGGTCGTCGACGAGGTCGATCGGCGAGACGGGTTCGTCAACAAGTTCGAAGGTGACGCAGCACTGGCCATCTTCGGGGCACCCGTGGCGCTCGACGACCATGCAGGCGCCGCGCTGTCCGCCGCTCGGGCCCTCCGCGAACGGCTCACCGCCGAGGTACCGGAGTGCGATGCGGGAATCGGGGTGGCGGCTGGTCGCGCCGTGGCCGGAAACATCGGCGCCCACGAACGTTTCGAGTACACGGTGATCGGCGATCCGGTCAACGAGGCGGCGCGGTTGTCCGAGCTCGCCAAGAACGTGTCCGGACACGTCGTCGCGTCCGAGCGGGCGATCGACGCGGCATCCGACGACGAGCGCAGGCGGTGGCGACTCACCGACACCGTCACCCTGCGCGGCCGTGTCGAACCGACCACGCTGGCCGTTCCCGCCGAACTACTCCCCGCCGGTTCCGCCGTCGACGATGAGGGCGCCGACTCCGTCGAGTAGCCGGGCCAGCCCGAATTCGAAGGCGTGGGCGGGCGCGTACGCGGCGTCGTGGTGTTCCCCCGCGGAGGCCCCGACCCGGGCGGCCAGCGGGAACCGGTCGGGGTCGAAGACCTTTTCGAAGTGCGGGGCGACGCGCTGCCACCATTCACTGTCCGCCTCCCCCTGGGCGGCGAGCGCGGCCGCATCCACCGCGGCGCGCGCCGCGCCCGCGACGAAACTGTCGAGGAGCGTGACGACGGAGTCCATGTCGAGGTCCGACAGTCCCAGCCCCTCGACCGCACGTAGTTCCCGCTCGTACTTGGCCATCCCGCCGGGCCCGAGAACCGGCCGGCTCATCGCGACGACACCGAGCATCCACGGGTGGGCGCACAGCAGTTGGAAGTAGTCGTGAGCGGCGGCCGCGAGACGCTCGCGCCACCCCGCATCGGTGTCGTCGGCCGGCTCGAGTGTGGACAGCGCGCGATCGAGCATCACCTCCACCAGTTCCGTCTTTCCGGGAACGTGCGTGTACAGCGACATCGCGCCGGCGCCGAGTTCGGCTGCCAGCCGGCGCATCGAGACGGCGTCCAGCCCTTCCGCATCCGCGACGGAGATGGCGGCCTCGACGATCCGGTCGAGCGTCAGGCTCGGCTTCCCGTTGCGGGGGCGCGAGATCGGCGTACTGCCGCCACCCCACAGCAGCTCCATGGTGCGGGCGGGGTCGCCCTCCGGTGTCGCGCTTCTACCCATGCCGAGATCTTCCCACGGCGCCCGGGAACAATTCCGTCCGCCGCCTCGTTGACGTACGGCGTACTGTAAACCAGGCGAAAGGCGCAGTAGTGACAGCAGGGCCCATCCTCGCCGCCTGTGCGGCCACCTTCGTGCCGTCCGATCCTCCGCGCGACTCCCGCCTGGCGTTCTGGCGTGATTCCCCGGACGGGCCGCTGCCACCGAGTATCGATTCCCACACCCGGATGGCAATCGGAAGCACCGTGGAACGCGTTCCGACGCAGAGCGTCTCGCTCGCCGACGCGCTGCCGATGCTCCTGGCACTGCGACCCGGCGAGACAACGCATCGATCGGTCGCGTTCTGGGCCGCCTGCACCCGGACCGCTCTCGGATACGTCGGGGCGGGCAAGGTCCTTCCCGCGGTCACGCCGGGTGGCCGCGACAGCTGGCGGCTGGGCGTTCTCGACGACGAGGACGAGTCGCATCTGCGCCTTCTGGCCGCCGCGCTCCCGCCGGAAGCGCGCGCGATTCCGCTCGGGGATCCGTCCGCCGCCGGAGTCCGCCTGCCCGCCGCCGCGGACGTGCTGCGCGACTTCCTCACCGCTGCCGTCGATACGATCCCGCGACTCGTGTCGCCGGCCGACGACGGGCCCTACCTGGGGTGGAACGCCGAGGCCTCGCCCGAACTCCGGGCCTGGGCGGACGCGCTGGCACCCGATGCGATCGCGTTGTCGTTGCGGATCGACCCCGTCGATCCCGGCAAGGGCGACCTCTCGGACAGCGAGTTCGACGCCACGGTCCAGGTGCACGGTCTCGCGCGCCCCGGGGTGGTGTGCGACGCCGTCGACCTGTGGCGGCATCCGACGCTCGCCGAGTCCGCGTTCGCCTCCGACCCCCGGATCGCGGTGCTCGACGCCCTCCGCCGCGCCGCCCAGGATTGGGCTCCGCTCGAAGACCTGCTGCGAGCTGAGGCGCCGCACCGCATCCGGCTCGCGGACGACGACCTGGCCTCCCTCGCCGGGGACGCCGGCCGTCGGCTGCGCGAACGAGGAGTCGAGATCCATTGGCCGCGTGAATTGGTCGCGCGCACCTCGACCCGCATGATCCTCGGCGAACCCGGGTCCCGCGAGGGCGCAGCCGCTTTCGGCGGCGACCGCGCCTTCGACTTCGACTGGCGCATCGCGGTGGGGGACGACGTTCTGACCCGTGAAGAAATGGAGGAGCTCGTCTCGGCGGAGCGCGCGGTCGTGAAACTCCGCAACCGATACGTCGTCGCGGACTCGGCATTGATACGAAAGACCCTCCAGCGGCGGACCGGAACGATGACGTCGATCGAGGCCCTGCGGGCGTCGCTGACCGGCCGGGCCCGGCGCGGAGAGGAGGACGTCCGCGTCGACTCCTACGGCGCGGCCGCGGCGGTGGCGCGTGAGCTGTCCGACCAGGATCCGGAGGCCGTGCCGGCCCCGGCAGCCCTGCGCGCGCAGTTGCGGGACTACCAGCTGACCGGGTTCCGCTGGCTGGCCGGGCTCACGTCACGAGGCCTGGGCGCCTGTCTCGCCGACGACATGGGCCTGGGAAAGACGTTGACTCTCATCGCACTTCACCTGCACCGTCAGCAGACGCCGGAAACGGCTGGACCCACCTTGGTGGTCTGTCCCGCGTCACTGCTGGGGAACTGGCGACGGGAGATCGAACGCTTCGCACCGGGCACCGGTGTCCTCGTCCACCACGGTCCGAAGCGGCGTCCGCCCGGTGAGACGGTCACACCCGGCGGCGACATCGTCGTCCTCACCACGTACGCGACGATGCGGCTCGATGGCGACGTACTCGCCCGGACTGTGTGGGGTCTGGTCGTCGCGGACGAGGCGCAGCACCTGAAGAACCGCGCGGCATCCGTCACCCGGGCCCTGCGGACGATTCCGGGCCTGGCCCGCGTCGCCCTCACCGGGACACCGGTGGAGAACAGACTCAGCGACCTCTGGTCGATCCTCGACGGCGTCACACCGGGCCTCCTCGGTCCGTACGCGCAGTTCCGCCGCCGCTACGACGGCTCGGCCGCTGAGGACGGAATCGACCGCGCGGCGGAGTTGGCGGCGTTGATCTCGCCGTTCGTCCTCCGGCGCACGAAGTCCGATCCGGGGATCGCCCCCGAGCTTCCGCCGAAGACGGAGATCGATCTGGATGTCACGCTCACCCCGGAACAGGCCGGAATGTACGAGGCCCTCGTCCGCGAGGCGATGGAGCAGATCGAGACGAGCGACGGCATCGGGCGGCGCGGCAGCATCGTGTCGCTGCTGACCGGCCTCAAGCAGATCTGCAATCACCCCGCCCAGTACCTTGGCGAGGAGCACGCCGCGCTCACCGGCCGCTCCCACAAGATCGGTCTGCTCGACGAACTGGTGGACACCAACCTGTCGGAGGGCGGGCGTTCGCTGGTGTTCACCCACTTCACCGCGATGGGGCGGCTGCTGCGGCGGCACCTGACGACGCGCGGGGTGGGCTGCGAATTCCTGCACGGTGGCACTTCCGTCGCCGCCCGGGAGGAGCTGGTCCAACGCTTCCAGAACGGCGACATCCCCGTCCTGATCCTGTCCCTCAAGGCCGCCGGTACCGGGTTGAACCTCACCCGGGCCGATCACGTCGTCCACTTCGATCGCTGGTGGAACCCGGCGGTCGAGGACCAGGCCACTGACCGCGCCTACCGCATCGGGCAGACCCACCCGGTCGTCGTCCACCGGCTCGTCACCGCGGGAACCATCGAGGAACGCATCGCCGGCATGCTCGCCTCCAAGCGGCAGCTCGCCAACTCTGTCCTGTCACACGGCGCCGACGCCTTCACCGAACTGACCGACCGCGAACTCACCCGGCTGGTGGCTCTGAGCCCCGACTACGACTTCGGAGGTGACCTGTGACCGACGCCGTCACGCTTCCCCGATTCCCGGCGCAGAAGGGCCGACGCACCCGCGGCAAGACCTGGTGGGCGCAGCGGTGGGTCGACGACGTCGAGCACGCCGCGCTCGACTCGGACACGCTGAAACGCGGACGCGCCTACGCCCGTGGCGGAGTGGTCGGTCCGCTCACGTTCGCGGCCGGGCTCGTCTCCGCGGACGTGCACACGGACGAGGAAAGCCTGCACGTGCGGATCCGGGTGGACCAGCTGGACGAGCGCCAGTGGGGCGAGGTGCTCGCCACCCTCGCGTCGCGGAGCGGTCACGTCGCCCAGTTGTCGAGTGGGACGCTCCCTCGGGAACTCGACGACGACCTCGCTGCCGTCGACGTGTCACTCGTACCGTCGATGTTCGATGCCGACGCGACGTGCACCTGCGAGGAGTGGGACGTGCCGTGCCGTCACGCTGCCGCGGTGCTGTATCAGGCAGCGTGGGTGCTCGACGAGGACCCGCTGCTCTTCTTCCTCTTGCGCGGACGGGAGGGACAGGAGGTTCTCCAACTCAGGCACGGCGCACACGAGGAGACGACCCGTTCCTCGTTCGACGCTTCGCACTCCCCGGTGTCGGCGTCGGACGCCTACTCCGCAGTTCCCGGACCGCTTCCGGTGCCGCCGCGCTCCGGCGGAACCCCGGTGCGCCCACGCTGGCTCGACGACGCTCCCCCGGAGATTCAGGCGGACGCCGTCTGGTCGGCGATCGTCACTGCGATTTCGCGATACGGAGACCGTGTCTGAGGTCCTCCGACGGTCCGGGCACCAGGCTCGGTGCGACCACCCGGGCCCCGGTCGCCGGATACGGCGTGCAAATCTGGGCGTCGTGCACGAAGCACCAGCGCCAGTTGTCCCCCGCGTGAAGCGATTGGACGATCGGATGACCGCTGCGTTCGGCGTGGTGTCGCGCGTGCCGCATCGGTGATCCGTCACTGCATCCGACATAGCCGCACGTCAGGCACAACATCAGGTGCTCCCAGCGGGTACCGAGTGCGAGACAGCCCTCGCACCCGTCCGACGTGTGCGCGACGACATCGCGAATCATGTTCAGATCGGGATCGTGCCAATTATTGGATTGGGTCATTGTGCCACCCCTCAGTAACCAAGATTGGCGGCTGATCCGTCTCGCCACATGGTCACCGCGGAACGAAAGAATCCCCCGAAATCCGGCCTCAGCGGACAGCGTCCCGGTTTCGACGGCGCAAAACGGGGTAGTTCCAAGCCATGGATCTGGAAGCAGCCCCAGACCCGAGGGTGGATCACACGCCGCGGGCGACGAACCTGTCCGCGGTCGTGGCCGTCACCGCGCACATGCACGACTGCGGGAACCGCGACGAGATTCTCGCCCTGCTGGTCGAAGCTCTCCCTGAACTCGGTCCCTTCACGGTGGAATCCGAGTCGGTTCTGACGGACGAATCCGACGACGTCTGGCGTCAACGCGTGCTGCTCGACGATTCGTGGTCGAGGCCGGTGTCGCTCACCCTCCGGGCCGACTACCCGCCGACCCCGGTGCAGGCCACCCTCCTCGAGCTGCTCATTCAGCACACCGGGTCGGCCCTGCGCGCCGCATCGCTTCGCTCCCGGGCAGCCACACACGAACGTCAATTACGTGAGGCCACGGACGAGATCACCGCGCTCGGAGCGCGGGCCCTGCGGCTCGAGGAGCAAGCGAAGATCCACGACACGTTCGGGCGCCTCGCAGCGACCGGCGCCGACGAGACCGCCATCGCCGAGACACTCCACCTGATGACCGGACTCGCCGTCGGAGTCGAGGACGCCTTCGGCAATCTCCGCGTCTGGGCCGGCCCGGACAAGGCCCCGCGGTACCGCAAGATCGGCGGCGGGAACCGAGTCGACGTCCTGCGCCGTGCCGCGATGGAAGGGCACCCGCTCCGGCACGACAATCGGATCGTGCAGATAGTCCGGCCCGGCCAGACACTTCTCGGCGTCCTCTACCTGTCGGACCCGGAACATCGGGCAACCGATCTCGACACGGTGGCCCTCGAACACGCCGCGACGATGCTCGCCGTCGACATGTCGCACCGCAGATCACTGGCCGAGACGGAGGCGCGGCTCAGCCGCGACCTGGGCGCCGACCTGCTCGGCGGCACCGACGACGACAGCGCTTACTCGCGCGCCGACGCACTCGGCTACGACCTGCACACCCCGCAACGCGTCCTGGCAGTGCACTGGGGGCCGGACACACCCGTCGAGTCCGTCACGGAAGCCTTACGGCGCCACCTGACGTCCTCCGACTCGTCGGCCCTCCTCGTCCACGGTAACGAACACCGAACCGGGATCCTCGCCGCCGTGATGGACGCAAAAACAGATGTGGACCTCATCTTCACGGCGTTGGAGAAGTCGCTCGGGCCCGCGGTCGGAGTGATCGGTGTCGGATCCGAATGCACGTCCCCCAGTGGCCTACCCGACTCGTACACCCACGCGATACGGGCGCTCGAGATCAGAAAGCAGTCGCTGTCGCCCCGCGGCGTCGCGCTGTTCGACGAACTCGGCGTCTACCGCATCCTCGACTCGCACAGCAGCACCGGAGACGTCGAGGCATTCGTGCAGGAATGGCTCGGCCCGTTGCTCGACTACGACCGGGAACACCGCAGCACGATGACGGCCACGCTGGCCCAATACCTCGAATGCGGTGGCAAGTACGACGAAACCGCACAGGCACTCAGGATCCATCGCAGCACCCTGCGATACCGGATGTCCCGCATTCACGAATTGACCGGGCGTGACCTCCGCAGCGTCGACACCCGCCTGAATCTGCATCTGGCGTCCCGCGCACTGCAGGTCCTGGCCGGCGGTGCGCCGGGGTGAAAAGACATGTGCGGCATCGGTGTTCGTGCCTTGGAATGC
>NZ_JASHKW010000119.1:0-226 GCF_030056915.1 Rhodococcus sp. IEGM 1307 | reverse complement strand
ACTCTGTCTGGCTCTGTGCGCAGGAACCAGCGTTCTCCCTCGTATGCGACACACAGCAACCGAGTCTCGAGGGGGTCCTGAATTAGCAGGAGGTTGTAGTCCACGTAGACGATGATCAGGTGACACTCCATGCCCGACCGTTCCGTGGATTCCTGCATGCAGATGATCCTGCTATGGGGAAGTGCGAGATGGTGCCTAATGCATCAAGTTGGCCTCAGGATCAGCT
>NZ_JASHKW010000118.1:0-226 GCF_030056915.1 Rhodococcus sp. IEGM 1307 | reverse complement strand
TGCGGGCACCTCAGCGGATTCTGGATCTGTTGGGGATGGCGCTGTATGCGGTCGACGAGGACGGTGGCGTGCGGCAGCTCTTCGGCCGCGCATGAAGATTGTCCTCGGTACGGGCCGGCCACGGCCAGCAAGTGGCCGGTAGCATCACCACGCCCCACGATGGTGGGGATGGTGCGGTGATGGGGCGGTAGCTCAGTCGGTTAGAGCCGTGGACTCATAATCCATT
>NZ_JASHKW010000117.1:0-227 GCF_030056915.1 Rhodococcus sp. IEGM 1307 | reverse complement strand
GGCACCACCACGGCCGCCCCCTGGCTGCCCGACCACCTGCCGAACGACGCGCCCCACCGCCGGCTGACCACACCCGGCGCACGCCCGCCGCCACGGCCCCCCGCGCGCACCTGGCCCCCCCAGCGCCCCCCCCCCTCCGACCCGCGCCCGCCACCCCGCGCAGCACCCCCGCCGCGTCCACCAGCCCTGCCCGGCCCACCGCGACCCCCTCCCCTTCACCGCCGGCC
>NZ_JASHKW010000116.1:0-227 GCF_030056915.1 Rhodococcus sp. IEGM 1307 | reverse complement strand
CCGGCCCCCGCCACACCCCCTGCGCGCGGTCCTCCAAGCCCACCCAGCCACGGCCGGCGGTCGGCGCGCCGCCCGACGCCCCCCCGCCCAACCGCTCCCGCGCCCGGTGCACCCGCTGCCCGGTGCCGGCGCCCGCCCCCCCCGGCCCCCGGCACGGGCCCAGCGCCCCCACCACCGACCCCAGGCCCGGCCCCCCCGTCTAGGCCTCCCACGGCGCGGCCCAGAGG
>NZ_JASHKW010000115.1:0-229 GCF_030056915.1 Rhodococcus sp. IEGM 1307 | reverse complement strand
TTTCGTTCATGAGACGGTCTTCCCGTCGACTGAAACAAGCAATCGCTTGGTTAAGGATCAACCTTCTCACACCCGCAGGCTCGAGGGAAGTTCCTGCGACGCGTTGGCGCAAATGCCGAAGGCCGCCCCTCTGCAGTGACGGCCTTCGGTGCAACAGCCGGGTTGGACACGCGGCTACGGTCAGGGTGTTCGTGGTCAGCCCGAGAACAGGGGCCGATCCGGATTCGCC
>NZ_JASHKW010000114.1:0-230 GCF_030056915.1 Rhodococcus sp. IEGM 1307 | reverse complement strand
ACACAAAAACCCATCCAAAATCAAAACCAACAGCAAGACGTGGCCCCAGACTCTAATACACAACTGACGCTGCCGACCAAACAAGACCCGGTTAGATCACGTGGGGGGCCGGCTGCGTCCAACCCTCCCCGCCGGGCGGGGGCTGGCGGGGGCGCTGCTGGGGTCGGCGTGCGGGGCGGCGCTCCTGGCCTCGCCGCTGCCCCCGGTCGCCGACCTGGACGAGGCGCCCC
>NZ_JASHKW010000113.1:0-230 GCF_030056915.1 Rhodococcus sp. IEGM 1307 | reverse complement strand
CCCCGAGATGGCCGTCGCCCACGGCACCGTCGTCCGGCACGCCCGGACCCGCCTCGCCGCCAAGCTCTCCGACACCAACATTGCGTTCGGCTTGGCCCCCGGCGAGTTCTCCAGGTCGACGCTGCGCGAGATCTACTGCGCCGCACTCGGGTACCAGCTGGATGCGACCAACCTCCAGCGCGTCCTCGGACGCCGTGGGGTGCTGACCCCCACCGGGACCACGGCGCCGT
>NZ_JASHKW010000112.1:0-232 GCF_030056915.1 Rhodococcus sp. IEGM 1307 | reverse complement strand
CGGGGGTACGGGCTCGCCGGGGGCGGGTGCTCGCAGGGCGACGGGGAGGTCTCGTCGGGGCCGGCGCTGGGGGAGGGGAGGGCCCACTGGGTGTGGGGGTTCTGGGCGGGCGGGTGTTCCGGGGGGGGGGGCCCTGTTCCCCCCCGTGTGGGGGGGTGGGGGGCCGGGCGCGCTGGCCCGGGTCCGCGGCGGGGGAGAGCGGCAGAAGGCAGAACGTCCGCAGGGACGCAAA
>NZ_JASHKW010000111.1:0-234 GCF_030056915.1 Rhodococcus sp. IEGM 1307 | reverse complement strand
GGGGCGGCTCTCGGGGGCGCGCGCGGCCGCGTCGTCGCGCTCGGTGGCCGCCTGGACGGGGCCATCCTCGGCGGCCTCGGTGGCGGGCGCCGACGGCCGACCGCGGGTGGGCGGGGGCGCGGTGGGTGGGCCGCCGGGGGGGGGGGGCGCCGCGCGGGCCAGGGGGGGTGGGGCCGGGGGGAGCGAGGTCGGGCGGCGCGGGCTGCCGCCGCGGGTGGAGGAGGGAGAGGGTGG
>NZ_JASHKW010000110.1:0-234 GCF_030056915.1 Rhodococcus sp. IEGM 1307 | reverse complement strand
GCGTGGCCCCGGCCCGACACCGCCCCCCGCGCCGAACGGCCAGCCGCGCCAGACGATTCGGGATACCCCCCACCCCACCGCGGACCCCCCGCCGGGCGCCCGCCCGGCCCCCGGGGGCGCGCGCCCCGGCGCCCCGCGCCGCCCTCCCCGCGCCCACGGACCGCACCCGCTGCATCCTCAGCCAGCCCACCCGCATCATTCCTGACAGCAGCCCCGCGCTCGGGCGCGCCAGCC
>NZ_JASHKW010000010.1:0-287067 GCF_030056915.1 Rhodococcus sp. IEGM 1307 | reverse complement strand
AAACTGTCCTCAAAGTCCTGAGACATATCTGTCCTCCAAGTCCTGAGACATGACAGTGTGCCCCGGCACACTTCGCCACTCACATGTGCGGTCAGAGGTTCAGGTCGGGGAGGCCGAGGAGCGAACGGTACTCGAGACCCTCGGCCGCGATCACCTCGTCGGCACCGGTCGCGCGGTCGACGACGGTCGCGACACCGACGACGATCGCCCCGACGTCGCGCAACGCCTTCACCGCAGTGAGCGGAGAGTTGCCCGTGGTCGTGGTGTCCTCGACAACGAGGACACGCTTGCCGACGACGTCCGGCCCCTCGATCTGCCGCTGCATCCCGTGCGCCTTCGCGGCCTTGCGCACCACGAACGAATCGATCGGCCTGCCCGGGGCGTGCATCACGGCCATCGCCACCGGGTCGGCGCCCATCGTCAGTCCGCCGACGGCGTCGAAATCCCAGTCCGCCACCAGTTCACGCAGCAGCTTCCCGATCAGCGGGCCAGCCTCGTGATGCAGCGTGGCGCGGCGAAGGTCCACGTAGTAGTCGGCTTCCTTGCCCGAAGACAACGTCACCTTGCCGTGCACAACAGCCAGCTCACGCACCAACGCGGCCAGATCCTCGCGATCACTCATGCCCGAAACCCTACCCACCTCTATGTGCGGGCACGCCCCCGGCCGAACACGTTGGTCAGCCGCCGGACCAGACTCTTCGGGACGAGTCGACCGGCAGTGGTCAGCACCTTGTACTGGAGGCCGGGAATGCTCACGACCTTGCCGTCCTCGAGGTCGGCCAGCGACGCCGCGACCACCTGGTCGACGCTCAGCCACATCGGCTTCGGAATCGAACTCATCTCGATGCCCGCGCGCTCGTGGAATTCGGTGCGAATGAATCCCGGGCACAGTGCCTGGATCCGCACACCCGTGCCGCCCAGCCCGTTCGCCAGTCCCTCGGAGAACGAGATCACGTACGCCTTGCTCGCCGAATAGGTCGATCCGCGCCCGGACAGCAGGCCGGCGACGCTCGCCACGTTGATGACGGTGCCGTTCGCCGACGCGATCATGGTGGGCAACGCCGCACGGGTCAGCTGCATGACGGCGGTGACGTTCACGTCCAGCTGGGACTGCAACAGCTCCGGCGTCGCCGTCCAGAATTCGCCCGACGTGCCGAATCCGGCGTTGTTGACCAGCACCTCGACACCCTTCCCGAGGCGCTGCGCCACTTCCTCACGCCCGGACGCCGTGGCCAGATCGGCCGGCAGGATCTCGGACTCGGTGTCGAACAACGCCTTCATCTCGTCGGCGAGGGCCTGCAAGCGGGTTTCGTCACGCGCGACGAGCACGAGGTCGTAACCGAGAGACGCGAACTTCCTCGCGAAACCGGCACCGAGCCCCGACGTCGGGCCGGTGACGAGGGCAACGGGTCGGGCGGAACTGGGGGGCGTCGACATACCGGTGACGGTAGCAAGGCGCTGCGCGCCTGTGCGCGGTTAACGAGTCCCAGGACTCGTCAGGCACTCACGGGCGCGGAGCGCCGGGGCCCGGCGGGCGGGGAGCGCCGGGGGCCGGCGGGCGGGGAGCGCCGGGGGCCGGCGGACGGGAAGCGCCGGGGGCCGGCGGACGGGAAGCGCCGGGGGCCTGCTGGCGTGGAGCGCCGGGGGCCGGCGGGCGGGGAGATGTCGGACGCGCGGGACGCGCCTCGGCGGGGGCGTCTTCCCGCACTCGCGGCCTGCTCGGGTCGTGGTGGCCACGGTCGAGTCCCCGCGGTTCGGTGACCGGGGGCAGGACGTGCAGGATGCCGGACAGTCGGGCGACGGCCTCGATGGCCGAATCCCACTCGCGTCCACTGCTGCCGATGGGCAGCGAACCGAGGGTCCATTCGCCCTCGCTCCACAGCATGTTCACGTGCGGCGGCACCGACTCGGTGAACGCCACCATGCGCTGATCGCAGACCCTGCGGGCGATTTCGAGGTCGGTGGCGAACACGACTCGCGGTCCGATGGCACCGAGGAGTTCGAGATCCGAGTCCTTCGGCGGCGGGGTCGACTTGAGGCGCAGGTCGATGTCGACGTCCGAGCCCACCCGGCGGCGCACGGCGACGATGGTCGCGGTCTCCTCGAGGTCGAACAGGATGAACGACTCGCCCCGGCGTTCGCCCTTCACCACGTCGATGGCGCTGAGGTACTCCTGCTTGGCCAGCGCGGCGCGATGGAATTGGCCAGGCAGCTTCTCTTCGACGTTGTCGTACGTGTAGCCCTGGGCCTTGGCCCAGATCTGCCGCACCCGACCTGTCTGATCACGACGCGAGCGATCGAAATAGAGCAGCGCGCACGCGCCTGCGAGTGCGATCAACGCCAGTACGAACCACATTCCCGTCATCGGTGATCAGCCTAGCGAGTCGACGCCGTTACGAGGCGAAGCGGTACCCGGACACCCCGTGTCGGTTTTGCCCGGACCCATCGTCTCAGTTACCGCCGAGCTTCGGCAGCTCGGTGCTGATGATCGTCTCGGCCATCATCGTGCCGTTCTCGACCTTCGTACCCTGCACCATCACGGTGAACCCGGGCTTCAGATCGGCGACCGTGGTGCCGTCGAGTGCGATCACGTTGGTCTGCGCGTTGGTCTGAACCGTCAGCCGGGATCCGCCGAGGGCGTCGAGGGTGAGTGTGGAACCGTCGTTGGCACTGATCGTTCCGAACGCGGCGCCCGCAGCGCCGATGGCCTCGCCGATTCCGCCGGGGAGTTGATCGAGTGGCGACTCCGACGTGGTCGACGGCGGCGGTGTCGTCTTCGGCGGCGCGGTCGTGGCGGGCGGACGGGACGTGGTCGGGCCCGCCGCCGTGGTGCTCGAGGAATTGTTCGGCGCGGACGTGAAGAGGGCGACACCGAAACCGATGACGGCGATCAACAGCAGCGCGGCCGCCGTGGCGGCGATCCACGTGCCGATCCGCCGGGGCTTCTTCTCCTCGGGACTCTCGGTGACCGGCGCCTGGTACTGCGAGCCCGGGTACTGCCCCGGCGGGTACTGGGCGTTCGGGTACTGCCCCGTCGGATACCCGCCCTGGTACTGCTGGGCGTCGTACGGCGGATACGCCTGCGTGGCGTTCGGTGGCGGAGCCTGCGGGTCGTACCGCGGATCGTAGGTCGGGTAGGCCTGGGTGGGATTGGGCTGGTTCTGCCCGTACGCGGCGGTCGGATCGGACGTGTAGAACTGCTCGGTCGGCCTGCCTGCGGGGCCCAGGTGCTCGGTGCGCTGCTCAGCCGATCCGAGGTGCTCGGTCGGCTGGTCCTGCCGCGACCACGCCTGGGTGGGGTCCTCGTCACCGGCCCTCGACGCGGAATCGTCGGTGGTCCACGACTCCGTTCCGTCGTACGCGCGTTCCTGCGGGGTGCGCGGGTCGTCGGGGTTCGTCATGATCGGCCCCTCCCTCGGGTTCGTCCGGCCGGTGTCCTGCGGCTACGGACGGTCCAGGGTAACGGCGAAACTTAAGACGTCGCTGTGAAAACACAGGTGAGTGGCACGGCGTGCGGGAGCACACCGTGCCACTCACGTACGGATCAGCCGAGGACGAGCGCGTCCCCGGTCTCGGACACCTTCACGGGGACGGTGTCACCGTCCTTGACGTCACCGGCGAGCAGCAGCTTCGCGAGCTGGTCGCCGATCGCCTGCTGAATCAGCCGGCGCAGCGGCCGGGCCCCGTACATCGGGTCGTAGCCGCGGACCGCCAGCCAGAAGCGGGCCGAGTCGGACACGTCCAGCGTCAGCCGCCGCGCCGCGAGCCGGCGGGACAGCTGATCGAGCTGGATGTCGACGATGGATTCGAGCTGCTCTTCCGTGAGCGACTCGAAGATCACGACGTCGTCGAGCCGGTTGATGAACTCCGGCTTGAACGCGTGCCGCACCGCATCCATCACCTGCTCCCGCGATCCACCCGCACCGAGGTTGGACGTGAGGATCAGGATGGTGTTGCGGAAGTCGACGGTGCGTCCCTGACCGTCCGTCAGCCGGCCTTCGTCGAGGACGGCGAGCAGGATGTCGAACACGTCGGGGTGCGCCTTCTCCACCTCGTCGAACAGCACCACCGTGTACGGACGCCGTCGCACGGCCTCGGTGAGCTGGCCGCCCGCCTCGTACCCGACGTATCCGGGCGGGGCGCCGACGAGCCGGGCCACCGAATGCTTCTCGCTGTACTCGGACATGTCGATGCGGACCATGGCGCGCTCGTCGTCGAACAGGAAGTCGGCGAGGGACTTCGCGAGCTCCGTCTTGCCGACGCCGGTGGGCCCGAGGAACAGGAACGAACCGGTGGGCCGGTTGGGGTCGGCGACTCCGGCGCGGGCGCGGCGCACCGCATCCGACACGGCGACGACGGCCTCTTCCTGGCCGACGACCCGCTTGCCGAGTTCGGATTCCATCCGCAGCAGCTTGGCGGTCTCGCCCTCCATCATGCGGCCGGCCGGGATGCCGGTCCATGCCGCGACCACGTCTGCGACGTCGTCGGGACCCACTTCCTCCTTGAGCATGACGTCGCCGTCGGCGGCGGCACCGGACTCGCGGGCTGCCTGCTCGAGTTCCTTCTCGAGCTGCGGGATGCGGCCGTACCGCAGCTCCGCGGCCCGGCCGAGGTCGCCGTCGCGTTCGGCGCGTTCCTCCTCGCCGCGCAGCGTCTCGAGCTGCTCCTTGACCCCGCGCACGGAGTCGATGGCCTGCTTCTCGTTCTGCCAGCGGGTGGTCAGCTGGTTGAGCTTCTCCCGTTCGTCGGCGAGTTCCTGCCGCAGCTTCTCGAGCCGGTCCTTCGACGCCGCGTCGGATTCCTTCTGCAGCGCCATCTCCTCGATCTCGAGGCGGCGGACGATGCGTTCGACGGTGTCGATCTCCTCGGGTCGCGAGTCGATCTCCATCCGCAGCCGGGACGCGGCCTCGTCGACGAGGTCGATCGCCTTGTCCGGCAGGAACCGGGACGTGATGTAGCGGTCGCTGAGCGTGGCGGCGGCGACGAGCGCGGAGTCGGTGATGCGCACACCGTGGTGCACCTCGTACCGCTCCTTGAGCCCGCGCAGGATGCCGACGGTGTCCTCGACGGAGGGTTCACCCACCAGCACCTGCTGGAAGCGACGTTCGAGGGCGGCGTCCTTCTCGATGTACTTGCGGTATTCCTCGAGCGTGGTCGCGCCGACGAGCCGCAGCTCACCGCGGGCGAGCATCGGCTTGATCATGTTGCCCGCGTCCATCGCGGACTCACCGGTGGCACCCGCACCGACGATGGTGTGGAGCTCGTCGATGAACGTGATGACCTGACCGGCCGAGTTCTTGATGTCGTCGAGGACGGCCTTGAGCCGCTCCTCGAACTCGCCGCGGTACTTGGCGCCCGCGACCATCGATCCGAGGTCGAGGGAGATCACGGACTTGCCGCGCAGCGATTCGGGAACGTCGCCGGCGACGATGCGCTGGGCGAGTCCCTCGACGATGGCGGTCTTGCCGACACCGGGTTCGCCGATCAGCACCGGGTTGTTCTTGGTCCGGCGGCTGAGTACCTGCACGACGCGGCGGATCTCGTTGTCGCGGCCGATCACCGGGTCGAGCTTGCCGTTGCGGGCCAGGGCGGTGAGGTCGGTGGAGTACTTCTCGAGCGCCTGGTATGTCCCTTCCGGATCCGGGCTGGTGACGCGCGCACTGCCGCGGACGGTGGTGAACGCATCACGCAGCGCCTCGGGGGTGGCGCCGTGCCGCTTCAGCAGTCCGGCCACGTCCGACTCACCCGAGGCGAGACCGACCATCAGGTGTTCCGTCGACACGTACTCGTCGTCGAGTTCGGTGGCGAGGTGCTGTGCTGCGGTGAGTGCGGCGAGGGCCTCGCGGCCGAGCTGCGGTGTGGTTGTGGCGCCCGTCGTCTTGGGCAGCCGGTCGACGAGATCCTGCCCTTCACGATGGACCACGGTGGGATCGACGCCGACCGCCTTGAGCAGCGGGGCGGCGATGCCGTCGGTCTGGTCGAGCAGGGCCACGAGCAGATGCGCGGGCCTGATGTCGGGATTACCGGCCGACGACGCCGACTGGAGCGCAGCGGTCATCGCGGCCTGGGTCTTGGTGGTCGGATTGAACGAGTCCACTGTTCACCTCTTCTGGCGTTGTAGAGCGGTCCGCCGCCCGGGGCCGAGTGGCACGTGGCGACGCTGTCATCTTCTTAACGCGCGAAGGGTTGAGTCTGTTCCGCTCAACTTTAGAAATCTTCCGCTACCCCCATCATCTCGCCCCGCAACGCTTCGCGGGGCGGGATGTCAGGCCCCGATCGCGGTCGCCATAGTCGGCCAGGACGCGGACAGGTCGTCGCGCCAGTACCCCCACGAGTGCGTTCCGACCGGCCGGAGGTCGACCGTGGCCGGAATGTCCAGGGCGCGGAGTTTCTCGGCCAGCCGCATCGTGCAGTCGTTGGTGACGGCCTCGATGACACCACCCACCACGACCTGCGTCGCAAGGTTGCGACGGTCGCCGCCGACGGTCCGGGCGTCGAGGGTGTCGTACGGTCCCGGCAGCCCGCTGCCGTTGGAGATGTAGAGGGTGGTCCCCCGGAGCTTCTCGGCGTTGACGTACGGATCGTTCGCGGCCCACAGCGGATCGTTGGCCGCACCCCACATGTTCTCGGGGTTGCCGCCGAAGTCCGACACCGTGATCTCGACGAACCGGCGCGCCACCGGGTCGCTCGTCATCGCGCACCCGCTGTACGCCCCGACGCTCTGATACAGCCCCGGCTTGGAGATCGCGAGGTTGAGGACGCTGGTGGCCGACATGGACAGCCCGGCGATGGCGTTCTTCCCGGTCGTCTCGAGCGCCGAGTCGACGATGGGCGGTAGTTCCTTCGTCAGGAACGTCTGCCACTTGTTCCGCCCGAGCTCGGGATCGTCCTGCTTCCAGTCCGCGTAGTAACTGGACTGGCCACCGAACGGGATGACTACGTTGACGTCCTTGTCGGAGAAGAACTTCTCGACGTCCGCCTTCTGCTCCCAGCCGAACTGCTCGGAGTTCCCCTCGACGCCGCCGAGCATGTAGACGGTGGGACGCTTCTCCGACGCGGCCCGGATGACCCGGACGGTGATGTCCTTGTCCATGGCGGTCGAGTGGACGGTGAAGTTCATCTGCGATTCGCCCACTGGGGTGACCTCGACCAACCGCGAACCGTCGGGCGCCTCGTCGGCCGAGATCGACTCGATCGTCGTCCGTGGTTCCGCCGAGACGACGCTTCCGCCGCTGATCACCGTCAGCGTCACGGCCGCCACGACCGCGGCGGTCCGACGAATCCGAACCGAACTGGCCATCCCCGGACGAAACCGACCCCGATCCCGCGCACAGCCAACTCTCATGGGCCCCCCTCGGTAACGCCGCCTGTTTACTGGATGCATCGTGCCTTGCCGGTGGTCACAGCTCAATAGCGACCCACCGAAATACCGGGGGCGAACGCCCAGCCGGCCGTTGCCGTAACCCCGGGTCCGCGCGCGGGACGGCTAGAATGCGGGTGTTCGAATCAGCAGGCACGGAGGCAGGGGACGGCTTGACACGAGATTGCCTCGATCCGCTCGTGATTTCGCGTCTGCGCGCCAGCTTTTCGTCGATCGTGTCCACCGAACACGGACGCAACCGGCTCACCACCACGTTCTACGCCACCCTGTTCGCCGAACACCCCGAATTCCGCGCGCTCTTCCCCCCTGCACTGGATCAGCAGGGCCACCGCCTGTTCCAGGCGCTGCAGTTCGTCATCGACAACCTCGACGACGAGGGCCGGGTCCTCGGTTTCCTGAGCCAGCTCGGCCGTGACCACCGCAAGTACGGCGTCGAGGGCAGGCACTACTTCGCGTCGGGCAATGCGCTGCTGGTCGCCGTGCAGAGCTCCTTCACCCAGGCCATCTGGACGCCCTCGCTGACCGCGGCCTGGACGGAACTGCTCGACCTCCTCCTCCACACGATGGCCGACGCCGCGGACACCGACGACCTGCCCGCCGCATGGGGCGCCACCGTGGTCGATCACGAACGCCGCCTCGACGACCTCGCGATCGTCCGTCTCGAGACCGACTCCCCCATCCCCTACGGTGCGGGCCAGTACCTCAGCGTTCAGATCCCGCAACGGCCCCGGATGTGGCGATATCTGTCGGCGGCCATTCCCGCCAACCCGTACGGACAGCTCGAATTCCACGTGCGCCGCGTGTCGGGTGGGTGGGTGAGCCCCGCCATCGTGAACGAGACGCAGGTGGGCGACCGGTGGCTGCTCAGCTCCCCGCTCGGTGGGCTCGAGGTCGACCGCGACAGCGGGCAGGACGTCCTGATGATCGGTTCGGGGACGGGCATCGCGCCGCTGCGCGCGCAGGTGATGGAAATGGCGATGCGGTCGAACAATCCGCGGGTCCACATGTTCGTGGGTGGCAAGTACCCGTGCGATCTGTACGACATCGAGACCCTGTGGCACCTGTCGCTGAGCAATCCGTGGCTGACCGTGGTTCCCGTGTCCGAGGAGGACGAGGACCCGTGGTGGCACACGATTCCCGCCCCGGAGGCGCCGCCGGGGTTGCATCAACGCCTCCAGGGGCAACTCGGCCGCGTCGTCGCCCGGTTCGGCTCGTGGGCGGACCGGCAGATCCAGATCTCCGGTTCGCCGGCGATGATCAAGACCACCGTGTACGCGTTGCAGCGCGGCGGTACGCCGCCCGAACTGATCCGGCACGACCCCCTGATCTAGTTCCGCAGCCCGTCCCCGCCCATCCGCCATCCGGTTCGACCGTCGGGAGAGCATCACGCCATGCAAGCCACGCAGACCACCTGGACCAGCACCGTCGTCGAGCATCACCGTCTGCGGCACGACCTCGCCGTGATCCGCCTCGTCGGTGACTACGTCCCGTTCGTGCCGGGGCAGTACGTGGACGTGAGCGTTCCCCAGAACCCGCGGCTGCTGCGCAGACTCTCCCCCGCCCTGCCGCCGTCGTTGGACGGCAAGCTCGAATTCCACGTCCGGACGGTTCCCGGCGGCTGGGTCAGCGGCGACATCGTCACGGAGACCTCGCCCGGCGACCAGTGGCAGATCCTCGAACCGCGCGGCACGATGTCCGTCGACGAGGACGGGCCGGACGTCATCATGATCGCCGGCGGCACCGGCCTGGCCCCGTTCCGGTCGATCCTGCTGGACCTGTCGCGCAAGCCGAATCCGCCGCGGGTGTTCCTGTTCACGGGCGATCGGACGCCGCGCGATCTGTACGCGTCGGACATGCTCTACCTGCTGCTGCAGGATCTGCCGTGGCTCACCGTCATTCCGGTGGTGGAGAACGTCGTGAATCCGGACTGGACCGACGAATGGTACGAGCGCACCAGAGTGGACGTGGGGTTCACCGAGGACGATCTCATCGAGGGCTCACTGCCCGACGTCGTGACGTCCTACGGCGCGTTCACCGAGCACCAGGTGCTGGTGTGCGGTTCGGCGGCAATGGTGCGTGCCACCCTCGACCGTCTCCGCGACACCGGGACCCCCACGGAGAACATTCAGTTCGACCCGTACTGAGGCGTTCGGGTCAGTAGGACGGGTCGTGCCGGATGTTTTCCGGCGGAGTGCCCGCGGCGTGCAGGCGGAACTTGGTGGTGTTGATCATCGCCTCGGAGCCGACGAGCTGGATGTCGCGCTCGGCCCACGTCCCGAAGTCGGCGACGACCTGCCCCACTTTGCCGGTCAGCCGGCGGTGCATGCCGGGCAACGCGGCGCTGCTCGGCCCGGTGTACCACCAGGGGTCCTCATCCTCCTCGGTGACCGGGACGACGGTCAGCCACGGGTTCTGCTCCGCGAGCGCCCACAGGGTGCCCAGGTCGTAGAGGTCGCAGGGGTACCGGCCGGCGAAGAAGAGGTGGACGCGGCGGTCTTGGCCGCGTTGCGACATCTGCAGGATCTGCGCGCGCAGCGGGGCGATGCCCGTCCCCGATCCGATCATGAGAATGTCGCGACCGTTGTCGTAGCGGACTCCCAGGTCGCCGAGCGGGGATCCGATCACCCACCGCTCGCCCACGAGGGTCTGGCTGACGATGGCGGGGCTGACCCAGCCGCCCGACACCCGGCGGACGTGGAACTCGATGATGCCCTGGTCGTTGGCGGGGTTCGCCGGCGACAGGTACCGCCACATCCGGGGACGCGACGGCACCTGCACGCTCACGTACTGGCCGGCGGTGTAGGCCATCGGCTCGTCGAGTTGCAGGCGGACGATCGACACGTCCTTGCGGACCTGAAGGTGCTCGATCACGGTCGCACCCCACGCCGGCGGGCCGCTCTCGGCGTTGGCCGCATCCATCATGGTGGCGGCGACGACCGAGAGGACGTCGCGCCACGCCTGCTCGAGTTCGTCGGTCCACGGCTCGGTCGAGGGGAACTGTTCGACCGCGGCGATCAGGGAGTTGCCGACGGCGACGTAGTGCGCGTCCTCGATTCCGTACTTGCGGTGGTCCCGGCCGAGCTGGGCGAGGTAGGCGAGGATCTGCCCGGATTCCTCCTCGAGCCGTTCGATCACGTACTGGACGGCGGAGATCAACCGGTCGCGTTGCTCGTCCATGGCCGCGGGGAAGAAGTCCCGGGCGTCGGGATACCGCGCGAACAGCAGGGCATAGAAGGACCGGGACAGAGTCTGAGGCCCGTCCGGCACCGCCGCGATAGCCTTGAAACTCGACCGGACCAGCGATATTGCCTGTGAATCCACCGCGCATCCTCGTCACCGACTGAACGCGGCCCTGCCGCGAAGTACTTGGGCAGACTATAGGCGCGGACGCCACGCCGCAGACCAGGTCCCTTCTTTCCGGCCCTGGTCGTGCTATCCGACCGCTCGGTCTGCACTTTCCCAGTACCGGGAGCGCAGCGCCTTCTTGTCCAGTTTGCCGAGCGGGGTCAGCGGCAGTGCGTCGACGAAGTCGATCGACTTGGGGGCGTGCACCGATCCCTTCGCGGCGCGCACCCGTTCGACGAGTTCGGCGGCGTCGACCGTCTGCCCGGCCCGCAACACCACGCACGCCTTGACGGCCTCGCCCCACTTCTCGTCCGGAACGCCGACCACCGCGACCGAGCCGACGGCGGGATGCGCCGAGATGACGTCCTCGATCTCCCGGGGGAACACGTTGAAGCCGCCGGTGACGATCATGTCCTTCTTGCGGTCGACGATCGTCATGAATCCGTCTTTGTCCTTGCGCGCGACGTCGCCCGTGTGCAGCCAGCCCCCGCGGAACGCCTCGGCGGTCTCGGCGGGCTTCTTCCAGTACCCCTTCATGACCAGCGGGCCGCGGACGCAGATCTCGCCGAGCTCACCCTGCGGCACCTCGTTCAGGTCGTCGTCGAGCAGGGCGACGTTCAACCAGGGCACGGGACGCCCGCAC
This sequence comes from Rhodococcus sp. IEGM 1307, assembly GCF_030056915.1. Taxonomy (NCBI): domain Bacteria; kingdom Bacillati; phylum Actinomycetota; class Actinomycetes; order Mycobacteriales; family Nocardiaceae; genus Rhodococcus; species Rhodococcus sp. IEGM 1307. Next base: position 275,698 of record NZ_JASHKW010000010.1, on the reverse strand, counting down.
GTCGCGAGCCGGCTGGGATCGTCCGCCAGGTGCTCTTCCTTCCGCAGCACCGCGATGGTCATTCCGCATTCGGTCTGGCCGTAGAACTGGAAGAAGATCTGGCCGAACTTCTCGATGCCCTCCTTCAACCGGGCCGGCGACATCGCCGAGGCGCCGTAGAACAGCGTCTGCAGGCTGGACACGTCCCGCTTCGGCAGGTCGGGGTGATCCATCAGCAGGTAGATCATGGTGGGGACGAGCATCGTGGCCGAGATCTTGTGCTTCTCGATCGTCTCGAGGACGGCACCGGGCTCGAACGCGGGCAGCACGATCAGCGCGCCACCACGCAGCAGGGTCGGGATGAAGAAGGCGGCGCCGGCGTGCGACAGCGGCGTGCAGATGAGGAATCGCGGTTCGTCGGGCCACTGCCATTCGGCCAACTGGATCTGATTGAGCGTCGCGCCGGACTGGTAGGAGCCGACGACGCCCTTCGGCTTGCCGGTGGTGCCGCCGGTGTAGACCATGCTGCTGTTGTCGTCGGCGGCCACGTCCGCCGCCCGCAGGCGTTGCGGGGTGAACGTCTCGGCGAGTGCGAGAATGTCGGTGCCGACTTCGGACGGCCCCAACGACAACACGTTCTCGATCGACGGCGACTGCGCCACCAGTTCGGCGGCGCGCTCCTCGAAGGCGGTGGGATCGAAGATCAACGTCTGGATCTCGGCGTCGCCGACGATGTACAGATGGTCGTCGAGCGAGCCCATCGGGTTCAGCGCGCTGGCGCGGCATCCGGAGATCATGGTGGCGCCCATGCTGATGAGCACTTCGGGCCTGTTCTTGGACAGCATGGCGGTGCTCGTGCCCTTACCGATTCCGAGTGAAGCCAGTGCCTGCGCAAAGCAACTGATCTGATCGCGCATCTCACCGCCGGTGAGGACGACGTCGCCGAGGTAGAGCGCCGGCTTGTCGGAGTTGCGTTCCAGTGCAGTGATGAGGAGGTCTGCAGCGAAGGCGGGTCGATGCAGATCTGCGAACTCGTCGGTCATCTGTAATCCTTCTACTCCCGCGACGCCGAGGCGCGTGGTCCGGCGGCCTGGATTTTCTGTGTCCTGGGTCACCGACACCCTAACCGGAAACCGGAAAAACTGAAACCTGTTCCATCTGGCGCGCGGTGCCGACGGCAACTCCGCGCCGGAACGCGTCCGATAACGTGAGGTCCATGAGTCCGCAGGACCGAATCGCAGAACGGATCTCGACCGCTGCCCAGAGCGCGCACGTATTCCTCGCAACGGCGGAATCGCTCACCGGCGGACAGATCTCGTCCATTCTCGGCGCGGCGCCCGCCTCCTCCGACTGGTATCGGGGCAGCGTGGTCGCGTATTCCAGCGAAGTGAAGCACCGGGTGCTGAAGGTGCCGGACGGTCCCGTCGTCAGTGAGGCCAGTGCCCGCGCGATGGCCGGAGCGGTCGCGGAACTGCTCGGAGCCGACATCGCCGTCGCGGTGACCGGTGCGGGCGGCCCCGACCCTCAGGACGGGCAACCGCCGGGGACCGTCTGGTTCGGACTCTTCACCCACGGCCGTATCGACACCGAGATGCACCGATTCGCCGGTGAACCGCAGGACGTCGTGACCGCAACGACCGACCGTGCCCTGGAACTGCTCGAGCAGGCGTTGGTCTCCGCGCCCGGTCGAGTTCCTCCCCCGCTCGCATAGATCTCCGAGAGTCGGGTAATCCCCCGAACGGGCACCTCTACACCCGAGGAGGATTTCCGTGCCGAAGACCACCGACAGCGGCAAGCCGAAGAAGAGCGAGCTCCCCGAGACGCTGAAGAAGTCGTCCGAGAAGGCGCAGCGCACGTTCGCCAAGGTGTACGACTCCGCAATGGATCAGTACGGGGACGAGGAACGGGCGCATCGCGTCGCGTACGACGCCCTCAAACACAGCTACGAGAAGGTCGGGGACCACTGGGAGGCCAAGGACGAGAAGGGCCCCTCGGACGAGCGCGCGAAGAGCGGCGGCCCGAACGCGTCCGGTGAGTCGGCCGAGGGCGTCGACGCCAACGCGAGCAAGGACCACCTCCTGCACATCGCTCAGCGGCTCGACATACACGGCCGGTCCACCATGACCAAGGACGAACTCGTCGACGCGATCGAGAAGGCGAACCGGAGAGCCCGATGAGAGCCGTGACGTGGCAGGGCAAGCGGAAGGTCAGCGTCGACACCGTCCCCGACCCCGTGATCGAACAGAAGACTGACGCGATCGTCGAGATCACCACCACCAACATCTGCGGCTCCGACCTCCACCTGTACGAAGTGCTCGGCGCGTTCATGAGCGAGGGCGACATCCTCGGCCACGAACCGATGGGCATCGTGCGCGAGGTGGGCTCCGAGGTGACCGAGGTGAAGGTCGGCGACCGGGTGGTGATCCCGTTCCAGATATCCTGCGGCAGTTGCCACATGTGCGATCGGAAGCTGTTCACCCAGTGCGAGATCACCCAGATCCGGGACGAGGGTATGGGTGCGGCGCTGTTCGGGTATTCGAAACTGTACGGGAGCGTTCCCGGCGGCCAGGCCGAGTATCTTCGGGTGCCGCACGTGAAGAACACGCACATCACGGTTCCCGAAGGTCCACCGGATTCGCGCTTCGTGTATCTGTCCGACGTGCTGCCGACGGCGTGGCAGGCCGTCGAGTACGCGGACATCCCCGACGGCGGTTCCGTCGTCGTTCTCGGGCTCGGACCGATAGGCGACATGGCGGCACGCATCGCTGCGCACAAGGGTTTTCGTGTCATCGGCGTGGATCTCGTGCCCGAGCGTCTCGCCCGCGCGCAGGCGCGGCACATCGAGACGGTCGACCTGACCGACACCGAGGGCGAACTCGGCGACGTGATCCGGGAGATGACCGGCGGCCGCGGCCCCGATTCCGTCATCGACGCCGTCGGCATGGAAGCGCACGGCTCCCCCGGCGCGAAACTTTTGCAGCAGGTCACGTCTCTCCTGCCCGACGCCATCGCGGGCCCGCTGATGTCGACGGCGGGAATCGACCGGCTGCACGCGCTGTACGCGGCCATCGACATCGTGCGCCGCGGCGGCACCCTCTCGCTCATCGGGGTGTACGGCGGAATGGCCGACCCGATACCGATGCTCACCCTGTTCGACAAACAGATTCAGCTGCGGATGGGCCAGGCCAACGTGAAGCGGTGGGTCCCGGACATCCTGCCGTTGCTCACCGACGCCGACCCCTTGGGCGTCGACACGTTCGCCACTCACGAACTGCCACTGGACCACGCCCCGCACGCGTACGAGATCTTCCAGAAGAAGGAAGACGGCGCTGTGAAGATTCTCCTGAAGCCGTAATGCCTTCTCTGTGGCTCGATCACGTCGCTGGGCACCGCGGTGCGGTCACCGGGCGGTCGTGGGACGAACGCGGACGGTACGACACCGTGGTGGTGGGCGCGGGGGTGACCGGACTGATCCTCGGGTTGCTGCTCGCCCGCGCGGGACAACACGTCGCCGTCGTGGAAGCGCGGACCATCGGCGCCGTCACGACGGGGAACACCACAGGCAAGGTCAGTGTGCTGCAGGGGACCCGGCTCGCCGAGATCGGCCGACGCCACGCGGTGCACATCCTGCGCTCGTACGTCGAGGGAAATCTGGAGGGCCAGCAGTGGCTGCTCCGGTACTGTCGCGATCGCGAGATTCCCGTGGGCACGGCATCGGATTTCACGTTCGCGCAGACCGAGTCCGGCACCGACGCGGTGCGCGCTCAGTACACGGCCGCCCGATCAGCGGGCCTGCCCGTCCGACTGGTGCCGGAACTCGACATCCCGGTGCCCCACGTCGACGCCGTCACAATCGACGACCAGGCGTTCCTGGACCCGATGCCCGTTCTCCACACGGTGGCCCGCGACGTGATCACGCACGGCGGCGACGTGTTCGAGCACCGTCGTGTGACGGCGGTCCGGACGCTGGTGCGATTCCACGTCCTGTCGACGCCGGACGGCGACATCGAAGCCCGACGCGTGGTTCTCGCGACGGGAACTCCGATCCTCGATCGCGGAGGATTCTTCGCCCGGCTGAAGGCGGAACGATCGTATGCGGCGGCGTTCCGGGTGCCGGGCGGTGCTCCCGGCGGCATGTACCTGACCGCCGATCAGCCCACCCGGTCGTTGCGCCCGGCCGACGACGGTCGTGTTCTGGTCGTCGGCGGCAACGGTCACGACGTGGGCCGAAGCACGTCGCCGCAGGCCGCGGTCGACGATCTGCTGGCCTGGACCGGCCGCCACTTTCCCGGGGCGACGCCGACCCACCGCTGGTCGGCACAGGACTACTCCTCGCTGAACGCGCTTCCCTATGTCGGCCCACTGGTTCCGGGCAGCGACGGCATTCTCGTCGCGACCGGCTACGGAAAGTGGGGACTCTCGAACGGCGTCGCCGCCGCTCTTGCGCTCGCCGGACGCATTCTCGGTGGCCACATGCGGTGGGCGGAGGCCTTCCAGAGCTATTCGCCGACGCAGCTTTTCGACCTTCCCGCGGTAGTGAAGGCGAACGGCGAGGTGGCGAGGGAGATGGCTGCGGGCTGGGGCGACGCACTCGTGGGGCGGCAACGCGGGAAGGGCCGGGCACGCATCGTGCGAGAGGGTCTGCTGCCCGTCGGCGAGTACACCTCGAACGGTCACACCGAGCGCGTCTGCACCGTCTGCCCGCACCTCGGTGGTGTGCTCCGCTGGAACGATGCGGAGGCGTCGTGGGACTGCCCGCTGCACGGGTCCCGATTCACTGCCGGCGGAACACTTCTCGAGGGCCCCGCAACCACCGATCTCCGACGACTCTGATTCCCACCCGATTGGCCGCGGGCCATCTGGGTACCCGTCGCTTGTTCTCACGAAAGGAAGGAAGTGCCCATGACATCGGCAGAGACACTTCGCGGCCGGAAGGTCGCGATCCTGGCCACCCACGGCGTCGAGGAAGTCGAACTCGTCGAACCCCGGAAGGCCGTGGAGGACGCCGGCGCGGAGGTCCGGCTGATCTCGTTGTCCCCCGGCAAGATCCAGGCCATGAACTCGGACGTGAACGCGGCAGGCACCTACGCCGTCGACGCCGTCGTCGGCGACGTGGCGGTCGCCGACTTCGACGCATTGATCCTGCCCGGCGGCACCACGAACCCCGACCACCTCCGGATGGACGCGTCCGCCGTCGCCTTCGTCCGTGACTTCGTCGCTTCGGGCAAACCGGTGGGCGTGATCTGCCACGGACCGTGGACGTTGGTCGAGGCCGACGTCGTCCGCGGCCGCACTCTCACGTCGTATCCCAGCGTGCGCACGGATATCCGCAACGCGGGCGGAACCGTGGTCGACGAGGAAGTGGTGGTCGACAACGGGTTGGTGTCGAGCCGCAACCCCGACGACCTGCCCGCGTTCTGCGCGAAGATCGTCGAGGAATTCGCCGAGGGCCGCCACCCGCAGTGACTAGTCCATCGGCGAGTGAGGGCGGGTCGGGTCCGTTGCGGGCGACGACCCGACCCGCGCCGTGAAGAATCCGAGCGCGACCATTCCGGCGCCGAGTGCGAAGTGCAGCCAATTGTCTGCCGTGTTGACCGGCACGAAGTTCGCCGCACTGGCCTGGTCGATCACCAGTCCGTAAATCCACAGCACGAGATAGACCACACCGCCGACGATCAGGTACAGGCGCGCAGTCTGCACTGTCCTGGCGAATGCGATGCCGGCGACGCCGAAAATCAGGTGAACGACGTTGTGCAGAACCGAAACCTGGAATATCCCCAGCAGTTTCGCGCCCGAATGGTGCCCGGCGCCGCCGAGCAGGTCGTAGTCGGTCGTGATGCCGGGAACGAAACCCAGGATCCCGACCATGAGGAATACCGCACCCACGACGAGCGCGGCGATCTGAACCGGCGACTTCGTCCGGGACGACTCGCGCGTACCCATTGCTCTGCCCTTCCTTCGCGATCGACTGGTCCCCGATTACCCGTCAGCGAACACGTCAACCGCCCAGCGCCGTCAGCGCGAGTCCGGCACCGTCACCACCACGCGGGTGCCCGATCCGGGTGAGGACGTGACGTCGAAGGTGCCGCCGAGGCTTTCGACCCGCACGATGTGCGACGCCAGCCCGATGTGCCCCTGCGCCACCCGTTCCGGGACGACGGCCGGATCGAAACCGGCGCCGTCGTCGGCGACCGTCAGCGTGGTCCGCCCGTCGGCGCGGGTGAGTGCGAATTCGATCGTCGTGGCGCGGGCATGTCTGGTCACGTTGGTGAGCAGTTCCCGCGCCACCCGGTAGAACAGCTCCTGGCAGTCGGGGTGACCGACGTCGTCGAGGCTCACCGACATCTCGAACCCCCGTCGGGCGTAGAGATCCGTGAGCTCGCGCAGCGCCGCGGTGAGGCCCAGCTGCGCGAGGACCTGCGGATGCAGTGTGGTGACCGTGGACCGCAGTTGCGCCGCCGTCTCGCGGAGGGCGGACTCGGCGGCGACGAGCATGTCGTCCGGGTTTCGCTCCAGGGCCTCCTCCACGTCCAGCCGGGCGGCCAGGACATTCTGCAGGGGCCCGTCGTGGAGGTCCTCGGCCAGTTGCCGTCGCTCGCGTTCCTCGGCGCCCATCGATTCGGCGATCAGCTGCCTGCGCACATCCATCAGCGAGATCACCGTCGCAGAGCGCCGGACCAGCACGTACGACAACGCCGTCGTCGCGGCCGCGAGCCACAACAGGAACCCGAAGTAGAGGTACACCTCGTCGGGGAAGCCGACTGCGTCGTCGCGCTTGGAGTAGACGATCCACACCACCTGGTACCCGACGGCGGTGCAGACGCCGACGATCGCCGTCAGACGCGGCCGGTACTGGAACGCCACCGAGATCGGCAACAGGAAGAACACCGGCAGCAGCACCGACGTCGCGCCGCCGGAGACGACGCACAACGCCACTACCGCGGTGACGTCCGCGGCCGTGGACACCCAGCCCGCCCACGGTCCGACGTCCCGCACCAGGACGAAGATCAGCCAGCCGAGAGCGATCGCCGCATACCCGATCAGCAGACCCGCGAAGACGTCGGGTTGCCAGTGCGTCACGCGGATCACCGGCCCGAGCAGCGCCATCAGACCGATCAGCGGTAACCGGAGTATGGCGGTCACCCGGACCGCCTCGGTGCTGTAACGACGAACTACGCGACTCTGGGACGGAAGCGGCACGTCACTCCAGCAAGCCGCGTCGCATCGCCTCGGCCACCGCGGCCGCGCGGTCGCTCACCCCGAGCTTCTCGTAGAGGCGCTGGACATGGGTCTTGACCGTCGACGGCGCCAGATACAGCTCACCGGCGATCGTGGGAATGCTCTGGCCGCGCGCAATGAGCGCCAGCACTTCCTTCTCCCGGCCGCTCAGCGCCGGCCCGACCGGTTCACTGCGACGACGCACCTCGCCGGCCAGTCCGACGGCGAGGGAGGCGGGAAGGACGTCGCGGCCCTGTGCACAGTCCAGGACGGCTTTCACGATCTCCGCCCGAGTCGATTCCTTGGGCAGAAACCCCGCTGCCCCCTCCTGCAGCGCGTGGTAGACGATCGCGGACTCGTCGTGCGCCGACAGCAGCAGCACCCGCGTGGCGAGTTCGGCTCGTCGGACGGCCGCCGCCACCTGGGAACCGTCCAGCTCCGGCATCCGATAGTCGAGCAGTGCGACGTCGGGGGCGAGTTCGCGGATCAGGGCGAGCGCCGCCGCACCGTCGTCCGCCTCGCCGACCACCTCGATGTCGCCACTCGCGAGGAGCGCACGGACGACACCGTCCCGAAAGATCGGGTGGTCGTCGCCCACCACCACACGCACGGCGCTCACGGCGCGGTCCGAGGCGAAGCGACTCCGGCGAAGTCCATTGCTCACTTTCTCACGAGAGCAGGCCCGCGCGGAGCACTTCGCGACCCCGCTGTCCCCCGATCGGTGGACAGCGGATTCATCCCGCCCTCCGTCCTGTCGGTGGACAGACGACGGCGCGCCTTCGCGACATAGTTGATGCACACCGGAAAACGGGGAGATCGGAAACCGAAACCCCCACGGCCCCAGACGTTCCCCCCGAAGCGTCAGACCCCCGAAGTTCCAGAACCCAGGAGAAGCCATCATGCGCACCACCGCCCGCCGCCGCGTCGCATTCTTCATCGCACTGCCCGCCACCGCAGTGGCCGTCACCGGATTCGCCATCGCCGCCGCCGGGGTTGCCACCGCGGGCACGATGCCGACGTCGGGACCCACGATCGCGATGACGATCAGCAACGACACCGATCTGCCGATGGTCCTCGCGGGCTCGTCGAACCCCTACGGGCAGTGGATTCAGGCGCCGTCGGACTACCTCGCCCCGCACAGCAGCCAGATCGTGAAGGCATTCTCCACCGACCCGAACGGCGTCGAGGTGGACGCCACGTACTCGCTCCCCGGCGGTGCCCAGGCTGTGTTCCGCGCCGACAACTACAGCAACACGACCGACGTGGACGGAACTCGCGTCGACGCCAACTACGGCCACGCCTACGGCATCAGCAGCTGGATCGACTCGGGCTACCCGAACATGAACGCCGGCTACCACCTGTACGGGCACCCCTGACAGACGATCCCGACCGTCCACCGAACACTCGACGAAAGCCGGAGAACATGATCATGCACGTCACCGAGACCCCCACCCCCACCGTCTCCCGCACGATGTGGACCACCGAGGAGATCAAGGCACGCCTCGAGGAGATGAACATTCCGCGATCACGCACCCGCCGCGGGCCCCGCTGGGGCAACCGCGACCGATAAGCCGGGGGTTGGGGCCCGATGTCGCACTGGTTCACTCCGACAGGACCAGTGCGACATCGGTTCGGTTCACCCGAGAGATCGCCGGGTCAGCGCTGGTGCCGCGGTTTCCACACGACGAGGGCGTTGCTCCGCGGGATCGGAACGAGGTCACGCCGGTACCCGGCATGAATCTTCGCGATCTCCTCGGCCAGCTCGCGAACCCGGTGCTGCAGAGCCTCCACCTGGTTGGTGAGTTCGATGATCCGCTTGATCCCGGCGAGGTTGACGCCCTCGTCCTGCGAGAGGCGTTGCACCTCGCGGAGCAACGCCACATCCCGCGGCGAGTACCGTCGCCCGCCACCGGACGTGCGGTGCGGGGTGACGAGACCGAGCCGGTCGTAGTTGCGCAACGTCTGCGCATGCATGCCGGCGAGTTCCGCGGCCACCGAGATCACGAAGATCTGGGCGTCCGGATCAACGGCGCTCTCGCGTGGATCCTGGGTCGTATCGCTCATCAAGCACCCGCCCACCCGGCCCTCGGATCGAATCCGCTGGCCTTCTCTGCTTCCAGATAGGTCTTCAATGCTTCGGTGGCCGGGTCGTCGAGCTTCTGCGGAACGGCGACCTTGACCGTGACCAGTAGGTCACCGGCGCCACCGGCACGCTTGGGGACGCCTCGGCCGCGCACCCGCAGAACCCGGCCGTCGGCGGTGCCCGCCGGAATCTTCACACCGACACGCCCCTCCAAGGTGGGGACGGAGACGGTGGTTCCGAGCACGAGCTCACCGTAACTGACGGGGACGACGAGGGTGAGGTCGTCGCCGTTGCGGCCGAACACCTTGTCGGGACGCACCCGGACCGTGACGAACAGGTCGCCGGACGGTGCGCCGCGCAGGCCCGCTTCACCCTGGCCTGCCAGCCGGATCTTCTGTCCGTCACTGACACCCGCGGGGACGCGGACGGTGATGGTGCGGGTCCGGTTGGTGACGCCGTTGCCGTGGCACACCTCGCACGGCGAGTCGATGATGGAGCCGGTGCCGCGGCAGTCGTCGCACGGCTCACTGAACCCGAACGCGCCCTGGTTGCGGCTGACGATTCCGGTCCCGTTGCAGCGCGGGCAGACTCGCGGGCTGGTTCCCGGCTTGGCACCGCTGCCGTGGCAGGTGGTGCACGGCGACGGACTGGTCAGCCGCAGCGGAACCGTGACGCCCAGCGTGGCTTCACGGAATTCGAGGGTCGTCTCCGTCTCGACGTCGCTGCCGCGACGGGGACGGTTGGTCGTGCGGGTCGCGCCGCCGCCACCGGCGCCGCGATTGAACAGGCCACCGAAGATGTCGCCGAGGCCGCCGTCACCGGCCGCCGCGCCGCCGCCACCGAACAGGTCGTTGATGTCGAATCCGCCCTGGCCGAAACCGCCGGCTCCGGGGTTGAATCCGCCGCCGCCCTGTCCGAAACCGCCGCTCGCGAACAGTCGCCGGGCCTCGTCGTATTCCTTGCGCTTGGCAGGGTCCGAGAGCACGGCGTGTGCTTCGCTGACGGACTTGAAACGCTCCTCGGCCTTCGTGTCGCCGGGGTTCGCGTCGGGATGAAGGTCGCGGGCGAGCTTGCGGTACGCCTTCTTGATCTCGTCCGCGGATGCGTGGGACGAGACGCCCAGCTCCTTGTAGAAGTCCTTTTCGATCCACTCCCGTTGGCTCACTGGGCGTCTCCTCCTCTCGCTCTTACTCTTGTTCCGACTCGGCGGGCTTCGCCGCCTCGTCGGAGGTGTTCGCGCCGGCATCGCCTGCGCGATCGATCACAGCTACCATCGCATGCCGCAGGACGCGATCACCGAATTTGTAGCCCTTTCGCATCACTGTGCCGAGAACGGGGTCGTGACCCTCGCCCTCGTGCTGCACTGCCTCGTGCAGCGCCGGATCGAATGCGTCGCCCTCGGCGCCGAACTCGCTCAGGCCGAGCGACGTGAGGGTGCCGGTGAGCTTGTCCGCCACACCCTTCAGCGGCCCCGAGTCGAGGTCGCCGTGGCTGCGTGCACGGTCGAGGTCGTCCAGCACCGCGATGAGCTCACCGACGACGGACGCCTTGGCGTTCGCGATGTCGGCCTGCTTGTCGCGCTGGACGCGGCGGCGGTAGTTGGCGTACTCCGCCTGCAGTCGCTGCAGGTCGGCGGTGCGCTCCGCCAACTCGTCCGTCTCCGGAGCTGCCGTCTCCGGCAGGGCCCCCTCGTCCACCGAGCCGGGCTGCGGTGCGGCAGCGGTGCCCGCGAGGGGCTCCACTACCGGCTCCGCGTCCCGTGTCCGACCGGTCTCGGGGTCGATCTTCCGCTTGTCCACGAAAGTGACCGGTTCCTGCTCGGTGTTGTCGGACGTCACTTCTTCTCCGAGTCGGACGGCTCGTCCACGACCTCGGCGTCGACGACGTCGTCGGCACCATTCGCGCCGGAGCCGTCGGTGTTGGCGGCTTCCTCAGCGGCGCTGGCCTCGTAGATCGCCTGGCCGAGGGCCTGCGACTCGGTGGCCAGCTTCTCGACCGCGGTCTTGACGGCCGCGATGTCGGTGCCTGCGAGAGCGTCGTTGGCTTCCTTGATGGCAGCCTCGACCTTCTCCTTGACGTCGGCGGGCACCTTGTCCTCGTTGTCCTTGATGAACTTCTCGGTCTGGTGCACCAGCGACTCGGCCTGGTTGCGCACCTCGGCCTCCTCGCGGCGGGCCTTGTCTTCCTCGGCGTGAGCCTCGGCGTCCTTGACCATCCGCTCGATCTCTTCCTTGGACAGACCGGAGCCGTCCTGGATCTTGATCGTGTTCTCCTTGCCCGTGCCCTTGTCCTTCGCGGTCACGTGCACGATGCCGTTGGCGTCGATGTCGAAGGTGACCTCGATCTGCGGCACGCCACGCGGGGCGGGCGGCAGGTCGGCCAGCTCGAACGAGCCGAGCAGCTTGTTGTGCGAGGCGATTTCGCGCTCACCCTGGAACACCTGGATCTGCACCGAGGGCTGGTTGTCGTCAGCCGTGGTGAAGGTCTCGGAACGCTTGGTCGGGATGGTGGTGTTGCGCTCGATGAGCTTGGTCATCACGCCACCCTTGGTCTCGATGCCGAGGGACAGCGGGGTGACGTCGAGGAGCAGCACGTCCTTGACCTCGCCCTTGAGGACGCCGGCCTGCAGGGCGGCGCCGACGGCGACGACCTCGTCCGGGTTGACGCCCTTGTTGGGCTCACGGCCACCGGTCAGCTCGCGCACCAGATCGGAGACGGCGGGCATACGGGTGGAACCACCGACGAGCACGACGTGGTCGATGTCCTTGACGGCGATACCGCTGTCCTTGATCACGGCCTGGAACGGCGCGCGGGTGCGGTCGAGGAGATCAGACGTGATCTTCTGGAACTCGCTGCGGGACAACTGCTCGTCGAGGAACAGCGGGTTCTTGTCCGCGTCGACGGTGATGTAGGGCAGGTTGATCGACGTGCTCTGCGAGGAGCTCAGTTCGATCTTGGCCTTCTCGGCAGCCTCGCGGAGACGCTGCAGGGCCATCTTGTCCTTGGTCAGATCGATGCCGTTCTGAGCCTTGAACTTGTCGACGAGCCACGTGACGATGCGCTCGTCCCAGTCGTCACCACCGAGGTGGTTGTCGCCGGACGTGGCGCGAACCTCGACGACGCCGTCGCCGATTTCGAGCAGCGAGACGTCGAAGGTGCCGCCACCGAGGTCGAAGACCAGGATGGTCTGTTCCTTGTCACCCTTGTCCAGGCCGTAGGCCAGTGCGGCCGCGGTGGGCTCGTTGACGATGCGCAGGACGTTGAGACCGGCGATCTGGCCGGCTTCCTTCGTGGCCTGACGCTGGGCGTCCTCGAAGTACGCGGGGACGGTGATCACGGCGTCCGTGATGTCCTCACCCAGGTACGCCTCGGCGTCGCGCTTCAGCTTCATGAGCGTGCGCGCGCTGATCTCCTGGGGCGTGTACTTCTTGCCGTCGATCTCCACGTTCCAGTCGGTGCCGATGTGGCGCTTGACGGAGCGGATGGTGCGGTCGACGTTGGTGACGGCCTGGTTCTTGGCGGGCTGGCCGACCAGCACCTCACCGTTCTTGGCGAAGGCGACGATCGACGGGGTGGTGCGTGAACCTTCGGCGTTGGCGACCACTACGGGCTCGCCGCCTTCCAGCACAGACACGACCGAGTTCGTTGTACCGAGGTCGATACCGACGGCACGAGCCATAGTGTTCCTCACTTTCGTTTTGCAGTCCTGTGGGCAGGTTTTTCATTACTGAACTGCGATGTTGGCGCTTAGTGAGCGCCCTCCGCTCAAGTTTGCACTCCGACACCGTCGGGAGTCAATTCGAACTTGAGTCTTGCACGCTCATGTTGTCGTAAGGCTCAACGGAGGGGTGCGGAGATTTGTTCCCGGATGCCCACATCTTTTTCGGCGCCGTGTTTCGAGGCCTTGCTTCGGGGCCGCCGACGCGGACCCGCGCGTCGGCACGCCACGGTACGGCAGGTCGATAGGATCGCAGCGTGACGACACCCGAACAGCCGCCACGTCGGCCCGAACCGCCGCGACCCGTACCGCCGCGTCCGGAGTTCGCGGTCACCCCGCTGCGCGCCACCCCCACCGATACCACCCCGAAGGCCGTCGCGGTGTCGCTGTCCGCCTGGGTGGGATCGTTCGTCGTTCTCGCCGGAATCGCCGGCGCCATCGCGCTCGACCTCGGCGCGGTCCGCGACGCCCTCGAGGCGTCGGTCGCCGCCGACAATCCCGGCGATTCCGCGACGGACATCACCGACACGGTGAACCTGACGCTGATCGGCAGCGGCGCCATCGCCGTCGTCCTGATCCTCCTCGGACTGCTGGGCATACAACTCCTGCGCGCCCGGAAACCGGCGGGCCAGATCACCCTCGCGGTCGTCGGCGTCCTCAGCGTCGCCGGCGGAGTGGGCCTGTGGACCCTGCTGTCCGACGCCGGTGACGCGACCGCCGGTGTGCTGCAGTGGGCGCCGCTCGCCTACAGCGCCCTCGTCGCGGTGGGAGTGCTCGCCCTGTTCGCTCCCGGTGTGTCTCCGTGGCTGCGCCGGAACCGCTGACCGGACTCACACCTGGCACGGATCGGTACTGCCGTGGAACTCCGGGTCGGGGTCGTATTCGCGGTTGGACGTACCCGAATACTCGGGATCGGGGTCGTACTCGTCGTTGGTCGTCCCCGTGAAGTCGGGGTCCGGGTCGTACTCGTCGTTGGTCGTGCCCTCGTAGGAGGAGTTGCAGGCCGGGTGGGCGGCAGCGGTCTGGGTCACGGACGCGGCGCCGAACACGAGAGCCACGGCTGCCAGTGCGGTCATCGTCGTGCGGATCATGATGATTCCTTTCATCGGTGGGCTGATCATCGGTGGGCTGGGCGGACCCAGACGAGAGAACCGAGCGGGGTCACCCGGGTGCGGGCTGGTGGGGCATCGCGGGTTCGCCCGCGCCGATCCGGCTCGACCCGGCGATATCGGTATGGCGCGTCACCGTGGGGGTACCCAAATCGGGGCCCGCAACACCCGGCGCGAGCGGCGGAATCGTCAGGGCTCGCCGGAATTCCATCTGCCCGCCGGTATCGCTCTCGGCGGCGGTCGAGGCGTACGCGAACGTGCCGACTCCCACCGTGACGGCGACGAGGACGGGCGACACCATGCCCCCGAGAACGCGGGGCCATACGCGTCGGTGCGAAGGCCGGGGCACCGGTCCCGGAGAGTCGAAGTTCATACCGAGAATCCTTCGCGGCGCGCGCTTTCCACACATCCAGGAAGGCACCCAACTTGGACCCCGAGAAAAACCCTGAGAAGGCCTTCCTAATGAGGACTGTTTCTGACCTCAATCGCTTCTATTGTTCTTCTCATGACCACTTCGCAGAAGTCCCCGGCCACCGGTGAGCGCGCCGACCTCCTCCAGATCCTGCAGGAGCAGCGAGCCACCCTGTTGATCACCGTCCGCGACATCGACGACGCACAGGCACGGCAACGTTCGACCGTCAGCGACCTGACGCTCGGCGGACTGATCAAGCACGTGTCCCACACGGAAAAGCACTGGGTCGAAACCATTCTCGAGCCGGACGAGAACGCGGAGTTCGACATGGAGTGGGCGATGGAGAAGTACTACATGCGCGACGACGAAACCCTCGAGGGACTGCTCACCGAGTACGCCGAAGTGGCCCGCGCAACGGAGGCCGCCGTGGCCGGCCTCGACGACCTGGACGTGCTCGTCCCACTGCCCACCGCACCCTGGGCACCCGAGCGGCAGTGGTGGACGATCCGCCGCACCCTGCTCCACATCATCCGGGAGACCGGCCACCATTCCGGTCACGCCGACATCATCCGGGAATCCCTCGACGGCGGAAACACCACCATGCAGATGGGCGCCGACGCGGGCATGGAGTTCTGACCCGCACGGCAGAACAGACGAAAACACCTCACCGGGTTCGGGTTCCGGTGAGGTGTTCTCTTCATGCGGCGTTCGAGTGTTGACTTACCTCCCGCGGTTCAACTTTTTCGCCGACTGGTGAAAACCATGGTGCCCCGCTGCGGGGGCACCGGCCACCTACCCCAGGGTGAATCCTGCCCACCTGGTGCCGCGGCTACGCCTCCGCGGTGACGGAGAGCACGACCACGTCGTCGGAGAAGGACGCGGGTGTCTGCAGTCCGGCGACCGCGAGGGCCCGGCCCGTCATCGAGACGCCGGGAACCTCGCTCCCCGCGGACAGCCCGTCGGCTCGACCACCCTGTGGGTGCACGTCGAACCACGCCGGGGGTTTCAGGCCCTCGTCCGGTGCACCGGCGAAGACGGGACGCACCCGATAGCGCCGGTCGGGGTCGAGCCCGGGCAGCGTGAACCTGCCGCGCGGTGACACCTCGGAGCGCCCCACGTACGCGAGGAAGAACAGCGCCTCCGCCCGGTCCTGCGCGACCGCGCCGTAGACGAGCAGGGTCGGGTCGATCTCGTCGGCGCGCACCATCGTTCCCGTGTGCAGGAGTTCCCGGTGTCGCTTGTACACGTCGATCCATACCGCGAGCTGAACGTTCTCGTCGTCGGTGGCGGTCGCGAGATCCCACTCGATTCCGAGGTGACCGTAGAGCGCCGTCCCCGCCCGGAAGGACAGGCGGTGGTACCGGCCGGTCGTGTGGGAGATGCCGGACGCGATGTGCGAGCCCAGCAGCTCGGGGGGAAGCAGCTGCATCGTCCACCGGTTCATCTGCTGGCGCTCGAGCGGATCGATGCAGTCCGAAACCCAGACGCGGTCGGTGCGCTCGAGGATTCCGAGGTCCACCCGCGCTCCGCCCGACGAGCAGGATTCGATCTCCAGTCCGGGGAAGCGGCGCTTCAGTTCGTCCATCAGCCGGTAGGTCGCGAGGGTCTGGTCATGGACGCCGGCGCGGCCGTGCGGTGCGGTGCCCGCGTCGATCAGGTCGCGGTTGTGGTCCCACTTGATGTAGGCGATGTCGTACTCGCCGAGGATCGCGGACATGCGCTCCAGGATGTGGTCGTACGCCTCGGGGATCCCCAGATTGAGCACCTGCTGGTTCCGGGACGGCACGGGCGTGCGCCCGCCGGTCGCCATGACCCACTCCGGATGCGCCCGCGCGAGGTCGGAATCGAGGTTGATCATCTCCGGTTCGAACCACAGGCCGAACTCCATGCCGAGGGAACGCACGTGATCGACGAGCGGATGCAGACCGTTCGGCCACACCGTCTCGTCGACGTGCCAGTCCCCCAGGCCCGCCAGATCGTTGCGCCGGTACCTGAACCAGCCGTCGTCGAGCACATAGCGTTCGACGCCGAGCTTCGCCGCGCGATCCGCCAGGTCCGTCAACCGGGCCAGGTCGTGGTCGAAATAGACCGCCTCCCACACGTTGATCGTCACCGGGCGCACGCGCCGCGGGTGCGTGGGCCGCGACCGGAGATAGTCGTGGAAGCGATGTGCCTGGGCGTCGAGGCCGTCGCCGTAGGCGCCGTAGACCCAGGGCGTTGCGTAACTCTCGCCGTCCGCGAGCCGTACCTCGCCCGGCAGGAGCAGTTCCCCGCCGCCGACCACCTGGAAACCGGTGAAGAGACGTTCGGCGTAGTGGCGGTGGTTGCCGCTGAACGCGACGTGGGTGCCCCACACTTCGCCGCGGCCGAACCCGAATCCGGGTACGCCGACGGAGAGCACCGTCGCGGCGTCCGGGCCGGTGCGTCCCTTCCGTCCTTCGCGTTCGTGGATGCCGACGGTGAGTTCACGGCGCTGCGGGGTCCGTTCCTTCCCCCACCGGCCCGCGAAGTCGAGGATCTCGCGGGCCTGCGGCGGGACCGGGAAGGCGAGCTGGAGGTCGTCGAGAACGTAGAAGGAGTCGCCCGCGTTCGTGACCTCGGCGCGCGCCCGGAGCAGGCCGCTCGGTAGCAGCTCGATGTCGAGGACCAGACCGAGATCGGCGACCGTGTCGTGCGCGGCGACCCGCACCGCGCCGGCACCGACCGCGACGAGTCCCGACCGGTGCTCGGCTGCGTCGACCGTGAGCGCGGTGGTCGTGAACAGCGGCGACCAGTCGGCGCCGTCCCGGTGCCCCGCGATCCCGGGCTTACCCACCCACCCGGTGTGGTGTTCGGGGAGTATCGACAGCCGCACCGGGAGGTCGACCACGTTGCCCGCCGGGGGCTCGATGTTCGCCTGCGCCAGGGCTTCGACGTCGGCGAGGGTGAGGTCGCCGAGCGCCGCGCCCCAGTGCACGATCGCCGGCAACCGGCCCCCGGTGAGATCGAGAACGACGGACACGCCGCCGGCGGTGAGGTGGACGTATGCGTGCGGTGGAGTCGCAGTCACTTGTTGGCTCCCATCGTCAGTCCGGAAACGAAATGCCGCTGCAGCGCGACGAATACGAGCACCGTAGGCAGTGCGACGAGCACCGATCCGGCGGCGAGCAGGTTGGTGTCGGTGAAGAAGCTGCCCTGCAGATTCTGCAGTGCGGTGGTGACCGGCAGCTTGTCGCCGCTGACCATCAGCGCCAGTGCCCAGAAGAAGTCGTTGTAAATCCAGGTGATCATGAGCGTCGCGAGCGCGGCCAGCGCCGGACGGCACAGCGGGAGCACCACCTGCCAGTACTGACGGAACAGCCCGGCGCCGTCCACCGTCGCCGCCTCGAGCAGTTCCGGCGGGACCGTCTTCATGTAGTTGCTGAGCACGAACACGCAGAACCCGGTCTGGAACGCGACGTGCACCAGGATCAGTCCCCAGTAGCTGTCGTAGAGCGAGCCCGACGAACTCATCCAGTACGGCAGCGGAATCGCGTTGTACAGACGGAACAACGGGGTCAGCAGTGTCTGCTGCGGCAGCAGATTGCCCGCGATGAACACCGCCAGCATGATCACGTTGAACTTCCACGGGAACCGGGCGAGCACGAACGCCGCCATTGACCCGATGAACAGGATCAGCAGCACCGCCGGGATGGTGATGAGCATCGAGTTGAGGAAGTAGTGCGGGATACCGCCGACTTCCCACGACTCGGTGTAATTGCTGAGCGTGAATCCGCCGACCGACAGATAGCCGTGGCTGAGGACGTAGTCGTAGTCGCGGAACGAGTTGTAGAGCGCCCACAGCAGCGGGAAGATCCACAGCAATGCCAGGGCGGTGAGAAGGAGGTAGATCGCGGCGTGCGCGGTACTCAGCCGGCGCCGGTTGGCCACCGCAGCCTTGTTGCGGGGCCAGGTCCGGTCGACGGGCGCACTGTGGTCGGCGAGGGGTGTCGTCATAGTCATCAGTCGTCGCTCCGCATCACGATCCAGAGATAGAGGGCAATGAATACCAGCGAGATCACGAGCATGATCGTCGCCAGGGCAGACCCGAATCCGACCCGGCCCGCTTCGCCCACGACGTTGGCGGTGACGAGGGCGGAGATGAGTTCGAGTCCGTTGCGGCCCTTGTTGATCACCCACACGAGGTCGAAGGCGCGCAGGGCCTCGATGACGGTGATGACGATGATCAGCAGGTTGGTGGGCTTCATCAGGGGGAACACGATCCGGAAGAACGTGCGGATCGGACCCGCACCGTCCATGAGGGCCGCTTCGCGCACCGACGGGTCGATGGCCTTGAGACCGGCCAAGTACAGCAACATGATGTAGCCGGTGTGCCGCCAGCTGGCGGCGACCATGACGGCCCAGATGTTGACGTCGGGGTTGCCTAGCCAGTCGACGTCCGTGCCGAGGATGGTGTTGAGCACGCCGCCGTCGGTGGCGTAGATCAGCTGCCACACGAACCCAACCAGTGCCATCGACAACACCACGGGGATGTAGAAGATGCTCTGGTACAGCCGGCTCCCCTTCAGACCCCGGTCGAGGAGGACCGCGAGGAAGATGCCGAGGATCGTCGGGAAGACGAACAGGAACGCCAGCCAGAGGACGTTGTTGTGGAGGGCCTGCTGGAACGGGGGGTACGCCTGGACGGCGTCGACGTAGTTCTGCGGGCCGATCCACTCGATGGTGGACGTGCCGCCGATGCCGTCCCAGCGTGCGAACGACAGGATCACCGTGAACACGGTGGGAATCCACACCATCCCGATCACGATCGCGGCGGGCAGCCCGAGCATGACGGCGATGGTCCACCGGTCACCCCGGCTGCGCCGGATCTTCGGTGCCCGAACCCTGGGTTCGGTTCCGGCCTGGGGAGGAACTGTGCTGGTCATGAATTCACCTGACCTGTCGGGACCGTGATGGTGGTCGTTGTCTTCTCGTGTGCTCTCATTGCCCGAACACCGCCGCCTTCTGACGCTCGATGCTGCGGACCAGGCCGTCGACGTCGTTCGGGTTGCCCAGGAACTGCTGCATCGCCGGGATCATGACGACGGACGCGAAGTCGGGGCGGGTGTCCCGGTCGAGGAACTGGGTGATGGACCCCGCACCCTGGACGAGGGCGGCCGACTTCTGCACGAGCGGAGAGAAACTCGACAGATCGGCGTCGCGGTGCGCGGGTATCGCCTGGGGGTCCTGCTTCGCATACGCGACTGCGGCGTCGGCGCTGGTGAGGAAGGAGAGGAACTGCTGCGCGCCACCGAGGTTCCGCGGGTCCTTGCGCATCATGAATCCGTCCATCGGCGCCTCGACCGCCGAAGCGCCGACGGCGGAGTCGAGTTCGGGGAACGCGAAGAAGTCCAGATCCTCGCGGTCGGGCCCTGCGGGGAAGCTCTGCGCGACGAACATGCCGGCCACCAGCATGCCGACTTCCTTGTTCAGGAGTGCCTGCTGCGCCTCGGACATCTTGCGGCCCAGCGGTTGCGACTGGTGGAACGGGAGGATCTCGCGCCAGGTGTCGAACACCGACCGGACGCGGTTGTCGGTCCAGCTCACCTCGCCCGCGAGCAGGGAGCGGTGGAAGTCGACGCCGTTGAGGCGCAGGTCGAGATAGTCGAACGTGCCGAACGGGGGCCAGCCGTCGCGGACGCCGAACCCGACCGGGGTGAGTCCGTCGGCCTGCATGCGCTTGGACAGGGCCACCCATTCGTCGAACGTCTTCGGCGGCGCGTAGCCCCGCTGCTGCCAGAGGCTGGGGCGGTAGAACACCGCCCACGGGTAGTAGAAGAACGGGATCAGATACTGCTGGCCGTCGGTTCCGGTGGACGCCTCACGGAAACTGTCACTGAAGCCGCTGCCGTGCGCTTGCCACACCGAGCTGACGTCGTCGACGAGACCCTTGTCGGCGAAGTACTTCATGCGGTACCCCGACATCCAGGTGAAGACGTCATCCGGGGTGCCCTGCAAGTAGTTGTTGACGTTCTCCTGGAACGAGGTGGAGTCGACGGAGTTGATCCGCACGGCGGCGCCGGTCTGCTGCTGGAACATCCCGACGACGTCCTGGACGCCGAGTTTGGCGTTCTTGTCCGACAGCCGCGATCCGAGGGTGATCACGTGGGGGTCGACACCGCTCGTGCACCCGGACAGCAGGCCCGCGGTCGACAGGGCGCCCGCGGCGCCGAGCGCGGCCTTGAGAAAGGTGCGCCGGGAGGGTTGCCACGGGTGCGGCAGCTCGTTTCGGTTCATGGTGCCCTTTTCGGTTGAGTACCGGG
Organism: Rhodococcus sp. IEGM 1307; assembly: GCF_030056915.1. Lineage (NCBI taxonomy): Bacteria > Bacillati > Actinomycetota > Actinomycetes > Mycobacteriales > Nocardiaceae > Rhodococcus > Rhodococcus sp. IEGM 1307. Next base: position 254,898 of record NZ_JASHKW010000010.1, on the reverse strand, counting down.
TGGGGGCGGAGTCGCTCACCACCTGATCGAAATCGAACAACTTCGATCACATTTCGGTGCTGTCGCCTCACGCCCTTACGTGATGCAGGTTACAAAATCACGCCGCACTGCGCGTTGTCAACCAGTCGCATGCGCGTTCACCTGCACAAGTGCAGAAATGTTCATTAGTGTTGACTTTTGAACAGCGATCCGACAGATTGTGAGCATGCACACAGCGAGCGATTCCGGCGGGCGGCACCTGCGGTGGCCGACCCGGGGCATTTCCTTCGGCGGTGACTACAACCCCGAGCAGTGGCCGGAAGAGATCTGGCAGCGCGACGTCGAACTCATGCGCGAGGCGTGTGTCGACTTCGCGACCGTCGGCGTCTTCTCCTGGGCGCGGCTCCAGCCCACCCCCGACACGTGGGACTTCGGCTGGCTCGATCGCGTCCTCGACCTCCTGCACGACGGCGGCGTCCGCGTCGACCTGGCCACCGCGACCGCGTCCCCACCGCCCTGGCTCACGGCCGCGCATCCCGAGGTCCGGCCCGTGGACGAGCGTGGCTACCGGTACGAGATCGGCAGCAGGCAGACATGGAGCCCGAGTTCCCCGATCTACCGCGACCACTCCCTCGTCCTCGTCGAGAAGATGGCGACCCGATACGGCGGCCACCCCGCACTCGCGCTCTGGCATGTGTCGAACGAACTCGGCTGCCACAACTCACGCTGCTACTCCCCCGACAGTGCGCGGGCGTTCCGGCGGTGGCTGCAGCGTCGCTACGGCGACCTGACCGAACTCAACCGGGCGTGGGGCACGACGTTCTGGAGCCAGCACTACAGCGACTGGAACGAAGTGGTGCCGCCCGCCGCGAGCACGACGTTCGGCAATCCCACGCATCTGCTGGACTGGCGCCGGTTCTGCTCGGACGCCCTCCTCGACCAGTACCTCGCCGAGCGGGAGGTGTTGCGGCGCATCACCCCCGACATCCCGGTCACCACCAACTTCATGGTGGGCATGGGCTCACCGCAGTCGCTCGCCGGCGACATGAACTACACGCAGTGGGCGCCCGAACAGGACCTGGTGTCCACCGACCACTACCTGGTGGGGCCCGCGACGGGCGACGGCGCCGCCCACCACCGGCTGTCGTTCTCGGCCGACCTGACCCGCGGCATCGCCGGCTCACGGCCGTGGTTGCTGATGGAACATTCGACGAGCGCCGTCAACTGGCAGCCGGTCAACCGGGCGAAGGCACCCGGGGAGATGCTGCGCAACTCCCTCGCCCACGTCGCCCGCGGAGCGGACGGCATCGCCTTCTTCCAGTTCCGCGCGTCCGACGCGGGTGCGGAGAAATTCCATTCGGCCCTGGTTCCGCACGCGGGCACCGACTCCGCGCGATGGCGGGAAGTCGTCCAGCTCGGCGCCGTGCTGCGCCGCCTCGAACCGGTGGCAGGCAGTCGCGTCGAGGCGCCGGTGGGTGTGCTGTTCGACTGGGAGTCGCAGTGGGCGTGCGAGCAGGACGGGCACCCGTCCCGGTTGATGCAGCCCATGGCGATCGCCGAACGCGCCCACCACGCCTTCTCCGGCGTCACGTGTGACGTGATCCCCGCGGACGCCGACCTGAGCCGGTACGCCGTGGTGGTCGTTCCGGCCGTGTACCTGTGCAGCGACGAGGACGCCGCGCGCATCGAGGCCGCGACCCGCGCCGGCGCCCAGGTGCTGGTCACCGCATTCTCCGGGATCGCGGACCGCGACGATCACATCCGGCTCGGCGGCTACCCCGGGGCGTTCCGCGACCTGCTGGGTGTCCGCACCGAGGAGTTCTTCCCGCTCGGCGCCGACGAGACCGTCGCCCTCGACGACGGCACCGCGGCCCGCATCTGGACCGAGTACCTGACGGTGTCCGAGGACGTGGACGTTCTCGCCCGCCACACCGAGGGGCATCTGCAGGGCGTGCCCGCCCTCACCCGCAGGCCGGTCGGCGACGGCGCGGCCTGGTACCTCGCCACCGTCCCCGACACGCAGGGCTGGGCGAGGATCGCCGAGACGATCTGCGCCGCAGCAGGTCTCGATCTCCACGCGGGACAGAACTCCGCCGTCGAGATCGTACGCAGGCGGGGCGAGAACGGGTCGTGGCTGTTCGTCCTCAACCACACGCCCGAGAAGGTGACCGTCGAGGTGTCCGGCACCGACCTCGTCACCGAACGAGTGGTCGACGGACCGCTCACGCTGGCACCCGGCAGCTGTGCTGTGATTCGCGAAGACAGCGCCGACACCGGCGCCCGGACCCGAAAGGCGGACGCATGATGCTCGCTCGTCAGCGCCAGCAGGTGATCCTCGACGAGGTCACCTCCCGCGGTGCGGTGAAGGTCGTCGACCTCGGCGCGACGCTCGGGGTCTCCGACATGACCATCCGGCGCGACATCAACGAACTCGTCGAGCAGGGTCTCGTCGAGCGGGTGCACGGCGGGGTCACGCTGCCGCGGTCGGCAAGTGTGCACGAACCGGGGTTCTCGGCGAAGTCCGAACTCGACCGGGAGGCCAAGCGGGCCATCGCCCGCGCCGCCGCCCGGCTGGTGCGGCCAGGCACGTCGGTGGGCATCTCCGGCGGCACCACCACGCACGCCCTCGCCCGCGAACTCCTCGACGTCCCCGACATCACCGTCGTCACCAATTCGCTGCCCGTCGCCGACGCCTTCCACGAGGGCGGCCGCGACGACCAGACCATCCTCCTCACCGGTGGTCAGCGCACCCCGTCGTTCGCGCTGGTCGGGCCGCTCACGGTCGCCGCCCTGCGCGGGATCCACGTGGACATGCTGTTCCTGGGTACGCACGGCATGGGGATCGACTCCGGACTCACCTGCCCCAATTTGATGGAAGCACAGACCAATCAGGCGCTCGTCGCGTCGTCGCGGCGGGTCGTGGTGCTCGCCGACCACACGAAGTGGGGGGTGACCGCGCTGGCGAACACGATCCCACTGTCCGACGTCGACATCCTCATCACCGACGCCGGGCTCGAGCGCACCGCCCAGGAAGCTCTCGCCGACCACGTCGGCGACCTCGTGGTGACACGGGAGAACCGGGAAGGACCCACCGATGACCGTGCGTGACGAACAGGATGCGCCGGAGACCGGGACGCGGCTCCGGATGCGCAAGACCCGGACGACCCTCGCGGACGGCCGCGAACTGATCTACTTCGACGACTCCGAGCCGTACGTGTCGGGCGGAGCCACCCGCGAGCTGGTGGATTCACGTCCGCTGCCGCCGGCGGTGTCGCAGTCGCAGATGCGGTTCGACGTGCTCACCGGGGAATGGGTGGTCATCGCTGCCCAGCGGATGGACCGCACGTTCCTGCCGCCGCCGGACGCGTCGCCGCTCGCCCCGAGCGTGCCGGGCAAGGCACCTACGGAGATTCCGGCCGACGACTACGACGTGGTGGTGTTCGAGAACCGTTTCCCGTCGCTGGCGACGGCCGCCGCCGAGCAGGACCTTCCGGACTGCGTCGACGGAGAAGCGTTGTGGCCGTTGGCACCGGGAGCGGGCAGGTGCGAGGTCGTGTGCTTCACCAGCAACCCCGATGCCGCCTTCGCCACCCTGAGCGTCGACCGGGTCCGCACCGTCGTCGACGTCTGGGCCGACCGCACCGCCGAACTGTCGGCGCTGCCGGGGGTCCGGCAGGTGTTCTGCTTCGAGAACCGGGGCAAGGAAATCGGCGTCACCCTGACCCATCCGCACGGGCAGATCTACGCCTACCCGTACCTGCCGCCCCGCACGGACGCACTGATCCGGCGCTCCCGCGAGCACTTCGAGAGCACCGGGCGGCTGCTGCTCGCCGACGTCCTCGACGCCGAAACACGATCCGGCAGGCGCGTGGTCCTGGCCGCCGAGCACTGGACCGCGTACGTTCCCGCCGCCTCGCGCTGGCCGCTGGAGGTGCATCTCGCACCGCACCGCGACGTCCGTGACCTCACCGAACTGTCCGAAGACGAGCGGGACGAACTCGCCCACGTCTATCTCGAACTGCTGCGGCGGGTCGACCGGTTCTTCGAGGGTGTCGACGCCGTGCCCTACATCGCCGCGTGGCACCAGGCGCCCGTCGGCGAGGACCGTCCGCTCGGACGCCTGCACCTGCAACTGTTCTCGATGATGCGGTCGCCGGGCCGGATGAAGTACCTGGCGGGATCCGAGTCCGGGATGGGGGCGTGGGTCAACGACACCACCCCCGAGCGCATCGCCGACCGGCTGCGGGAGGTGGCGTCGTGAATGGTGCGCAGTGGGTCACCCCCGTCGACGCCGCCTCGGTCGCCGGCCCCGCGGAGGCGCTGTTCCGCAGCACGTTCGGCGGCGCCGCGGACGGCGTCTGGACGGCACCCGGCCGAGTCAACCTCATCGGTGAGCACGTCGACTACGCCGGCGGACTGGTCCTGCCGTTCGCGCTCCCCTACGTGACGGTCGTCGCCGTCCGTGTGCGGGGCGACGGGATCCTGCACGCCGTGTCCACGCACACCGGCGAGTCCTGGCGCGGTCCGCTCGACGACGTCGCCCCGGGCCACCCGGCCGGCTGGGCCGCGTACGTCGCCGGGGTGGTGTGGGCGCTACACCGGTCCGGACACCTCACGGCGGGAACCGGTTTCGACGTCGCAGTGCATTCGACGGTCCCCGTCGGCTCCGGGCTGTCGAGTTCGGCAGCGCTCGAGTGCGCCTTCGCTCTCGCCGCCGCCGACCTCGCCGGACTGTCCACGGACGACGCCGGCCGCCGCCCGCTGATCACCGCGTCCATCCGCGCGGAGAACGAGATCGCCGGCGCGTCCACCGGCGGCATGGACCAGTCGGTCGCGATGCTCGCCCGCCCCGGCCACGCTCTGCTCCTCGACTGCCGGGACGGCGCCACCCGCCACGTTTCGCTCGACTTCGACTCCGCCGACGCCCGGCTGGTGGTCATCGACACCAACGCGCCGCACCGGCTGGTCGACGGCAAGTACGGCAACCGGCGCGCCGCCATCGAGAAGGCCTGCGTCGACCTCGGCGTCGCCACCCTGCGCGACGTCGCCGACCCCGACGCCGCCGTCGCGGGACTGAGTTCCCCGGCAGCGCAGCGGGTCCGGCACGTGCTCGGCGAGATCCGCCGCGTCCGGGAAGTCGCCGACCTGCTCGACCGCGGCCGGATCGCCGACATCGGCGACGCCCTGAACCGCTCGCACGCCTCGTTGCGCGACGACTACGAGGTCAGCTCCGTCGAGCTCGACTCCGCCGTCGACGCCGCCCTCGAGGCCGGCGCCTGGGGTGCGCGGATGACCGGCGGCGGCTTCGGCGGCTCCGCGATCGCCCTCGTACCCGCCGACCGGGTCGACGCCGTCGTCGAGAACGTCGCCCGACGCGCCGAGACCGCCGGCCTGCCGGTCCCCCAGTTCCTGCACGCCGAGCCGTCGGGCTCGGCACACCGACTCTGAGATCCCCTTCCACGACCAGGAGAACACCATGGCACGAGTCACGTACGACGCAGCCACCAAGATGTACCCCGGTTCCGATGTGCCGGCCGTCGATTCGCTGAACCTCGACATCGAGGACGGCGAATTCCTCGTCCTCGTCGGCCCGTCCGGGTGCGGCAAGTCGACGTCGCTGCGGATGCTGGCCGGTCTCGAGGACGTCGACTACGGTGCCATCCGCATCGGCGAACGCGACGTCACCGCCCTCGCACCGAAGGAACGGGACATCGCGATGGTGTTCCAGAACTACGCGCTGTACCCCCACATGACGGTGGCGAAGAACATGGGCTTCGCCCTCGAGATCGCCGGCATGGACAAGAGTGAGATCGGCCGCCGCGTCGAGGAGGCCGCGAAGATTCTCGATCTCGGCGACTACCTGAACCGCAAGCCGAAGGCCCTCTCCGGTGGGCAGCGTCAGCGTGTCGCGATGGGCCGGGCGATCGTCCGCGACCCGCAGGTGTTCCTCATGGACGAGCCGCTGTCGAACCTCGACGCGAAACTCCGGGTGCAGACCCGCACCCAGATCTCACTGCTGCAGCGCCGGCTGGGCACCACCACCGTGTACGTCACCCACGACCAGGTGGAGGCCATGACCATGGGCGACCGCGTGGCCGTCATGAAAGCGGGCATCCTGCAGCAGTGCGCGAGCCCGAAGACGCTGTACGAGAAGCCGGTCAACAGCTTCGTCGCCGGGTTCATCGGGTCACCGGCCATGAACCTGTTCGAGGTCGACGTCGTGAACGGCGACGCCCGGATCGGTTCACTGTCGACGCCGATCGAGCGGTCGGTGGTGGGCGCCCTGGACACCGGCCGGGTGGTCGTCGGTGTCCGCCCCGAGGCGTGGACCGTGTCCGACCGGGGCACCACGGTGAAGGTCGACGTGGTGGAGGAACTCGGCGCGGACGCCTACATCTACGGACGCATCGTCCGCGACGGCGAACTCGGCGGACACGACATCGTCGCGCGCGTCAGCGACTCCGCATCCCCGGCCAAGGGCGAGGTGATCCGGCTGGCACCGGACCCGGCCCGCCTGCACTACTTCTCCCCGACGACGGGGGCGCGACTCGGCGACTGAGCGAACCGACCCCCCACCGCCGAACCGAAGGAGCAACAAGTGAAACTTCTCGTCACCGGCGGCGCCGGTTACGTCGGCAGCGTCTGCGCCCAGCGGCTGCTCGAGTGCGGCCACACGGTCGTGGTCGTGGACGACCTGTCGACCGGCAACGCCGACGCGGTGCCGGCAGGAGCGGAGTTCGTCGAGGAGGACGTCGCGAGTGCGGCCGAGCGGGTTCTCGGCAGCGGGGACTTCGACGGCGTGTTGCATTTCGCCGCCCGCTCCCTCGTCGGGGAGTCGGTGGTGACGCCGGAGACGTACTGGAACGCCAACGTCGTCAAGACCCTGACCCTGCTGGAGGCCATGCGCTCGTCCGGTACCGGCCGGCTGGTGTTCTCCTCCACCGCAGCGACGTACGGATCACCGGACTCCGTGCCGATCACCGAGGACGCACCGACCCGGCCGACCAACCCGTACGGTGCCACCAAACTGGCGATCGACCACGCGATCACGTCGTACGCGGTCGCGCACGGTCTGGCCGCGTGCAGTCTGCGCTACTTCAACGTCGCCGGCGCGTACGCCGGGCTCGGCGAGAACCGTCTCGTGGAAACACACCTGATCCCGCTGGTGCTGCAGGTCGCCGCCGGGCACCGGGACGAGATCTCGGTGTTCGGCACCGACTGGCCCACCCCGGACGGCACTGCCGTCCGCGACTACATCCACATCCACGACCTGGCGGAGGCGCATATCCTCGCGCTCGAGTCGGCCCGGCCCGCAACGCACCGCGTCTACAACCTCGGCACCGGCACCGGGTTCAGTGTGCGGGAGGTGATCTCGTCCTGCGAACGCGTGACGGGCCGAACCATCGCCACCCGGGACGCCCCGCGGCGCGCCGGTGATCCGGCGGTCCTCGTCGCGTCCGGCGCACGTGTGCAGGCCGAACTGGGCTGGCGGCCGAGACACACGGACCTCGATGCGATCGTGGCCGATGCGTGGGCGTATCTGCAGTCGCTGGGCGCGCGGGAACGCTACCGTGGTGCAGTGCGGTCGTGACGAGGCGTGCGGCGCCCCGTGGACCGCGAGAAGGAGGCTGGTGTGGACGTCGCCGATTCCACGAGGCAGGGTCGGATCGTGGAGGTCCTCGTCGAGGCCTTCGCCGATCTGATGGAGGCGGACCCGAGTGCGTTTCGCACGAAGTTCCGGAAGATGGCCGCCGATCCGTTCGCCTTCTACCGGGGCAGCGCCTGCCTGTTCTACGACGATCTGCGTGACTTCGACGATCCGTGGGCCGACGAGCGCACCGGCCGAGTGTGGATCCACGGCGATCTGCACCTGGAGAACTTCGGCACGTACATGAACTCGGAAGGCACCCTCGTCTTCGACGTCAACGATTTCGACGAGGCGTACGTGGGGCACTTCAGCTGGGATCTTCGTCGCTTCGTCGCGAGCCTGGCCCTGATGGGCTGGCAGAAGGCCCTCCCCGAGAAGGACGTCCGCGAACTGGCCGAAACGTATCTGCGCAGCTACGTCGACCATGTCCTGCACTATGCGCGGCAGGAGACGGACGAGGACTTCGCGCTGGGCCTGGACAATTCTCGCGGCGCCATTCACGACCTCCTCCTTCGTGCGCGCCTCGCCACCCGGGTGAGCCTGCTCGAGTCCGTCACGGTGCTCGAGGACTACGATCGGCACTTCCGGCGCGGCCGCGGCGTCCGCGAAGTGGACGAGCAGGAACGCACCACCGTGAGCGAGGCGGTCGAGACGTACGTCGAGAGAATTCCGCGCAGCAAGCGGTCGGCACGGCCGGTGTTCTACCGGATCAAGGACGTGGTCGGGCGGAAGGGCTTCGGGATCGGCAGCGCCGGCCTTCCTGCGTACAACGTGCTCATCGAAGGGGCGACGCAGGCACTCGAGAACGACATCGTGCTGTCGCTCAAGCAGGGCAACGTCGCCGCCCCGAGCCGCATCGTCGACGAAACCGCCGTCCGCGGCTACTTCGAACACGAAGGTCACCGCACCGCGGTGAGTCAGCGGGCCCTGCAGGTACACACCGATCCGCTGCTCGGCTACACGGAGATCGGCGACACCGGTTTCGTGGTCGCCGAACTCTCCCCGTACGAACTGGACCTGGACTGGTCCGATCTCACCGAACCGGAGGACATCGCGCCGGTGCTCGAGGACCTCGGCCGGGCGACGGCGAAGGTGCATTGCGTCTCCGACGAGGACAGCGATCAGACCCTCGTCACGTTCCAGACCGAAAACGCCATCCAGAACGTCGTCGACGGCAGGCTGGACGAGTTCGTCGGCGAGATCGTCGACTTCGGCATCGCGTACGCCGAGGTGAGCCGCAGGGACCACCAGCTGTTCGTCAACGCGTTCCGGGAAGGGGAGATCGCGGGCGTCTCCGCCACCTAGCCGAACTACAGTCGGACGGTGTTCAGTTCCTCCAGAACACCTTCCGCGCTGCGGGCGGCGACGGTGCAGGCCCGCGCGGTGAACTGGTCGAGCAACGGGTGGCGTGCCCGTTCGCGCCACTTCCGCACCGCGGCAAGTGCCCGCATCCGCTGCAACTCCACGGAGTCGTCGCCGTCGGTGCCCAGTCGTTCGGCGATCTGGATCCCGAATCCGCCGATCAGGCGTTGCAACTCGGCCACGTCGTCGGCGGGCAACCCCACCTCGGTAGACCGCAGCCGCCCGAGCAGCCGCAGTTCCTGGAAACCGTGCACATCGGAGAGCAGCCGTTCGGCCGACATCAGGATCTCGCCCGCACCCGGCACCGGATGCGCCGTGAGCACCCGCTTGAGTGCCACGAGCGCCGAATGGGTCTTCAACTGGTCGGCCCGCTGCCCGAACTGGATGTCGATCACCTGACGCAATTCGTCGAGGCCGCTGCGTTCCACCAGTTCCGCCGCCAGCGTCGGCGAGTCCTTGGTGCCCAACCGGATCAGGGTGACGGCCATCCGGATCCCGAAGAGCCCGAAGCGGTCTGCCAGCTGAGCGCGCATCCGTGCGTCCACGGGAAGCGGACTGTCCTCACGCGCGAACCGATCGGCCGACAGCATCGCCAGGTTCAGATCGTCCACCGGGACCTCGGCCAGATGCTGGAACGCGGTGAACTCGGCCTGACGCATCGTGCGGGCACCGAGCGCCAGCAGACCCGCGACGGGGACCACGGCCTGGCACAGCCCGGTGCGCTCGAGTTCACCCGCGAACCGGGACGCCACTTCCTTCGCGGACATCATGGCGTCCAGGCGTCCCGCCCCCACCTCGTCGGCCCGCGACACGACACCGACCACACCGAGCGGTCCCGATTCGTCGCCGACGTGGTCGCCGATCTGGCCGAGGAACTGGACGTCGGTCGCGTTCAGCGTTCGCAGCAGGTAGACCACGGCGTCGGCGCCGGACGCCTCGTTGTCGGGGGTGAGCATCTCGAGGGTGCGGGCCGACACGTCCCGCGACAGCGAGGACGTGCCCGGGGTGTCGATGATCGTCGTGTGAGCCAGGGCGGACGACGGCCACTCCACGTCGAGACGGTCCACCTGGTCGGCGGTGAGGTGGCCGAGGTCGAACGTGAGATGTCCGTCCCGGCGCAGCACCGGGACGTTGGCGGAACGCTGGGCGCCACTACCGTTGTCCGGCTGGTACCAGGCCGTCACGGTGGGCGTCGACCCGCTGCGGTACCAGGTGACGACGCGGGTGCACTCGGTCGCGTCGGTGGGCGCGATGTCCTGTCCCACCAGGGAATTGAGCAGAGTGGACTTGCCTGCCTTCAGCGAACCGGCCAGAGCCACCCGCAGCGGTTGTTCCAGTCGCCGGGCACATTCGGTCAGCTGATCCCGGATCTCGGGTCTGCCCGCGTACAACTGCCGGGCGGACGCGATGAGTGCCCGGGCCTCGTGAAGTGGAGCGGCCGTCATGCCGTGACCGCTCCCGCGTCGCCTGCGACGAGTTGCGCGGCTTGCTGTTTCAATTCGGATGCGACGTGCAGATCCTTCTCGAGCTGCGCGATCCGGCGGGTCCGTTCGGTGGACTCGAGATTCGCCGCCTCCTGCGCGCCTCGCAGCGAGTCGTTGATCGACCGCAACGCCTGCTCGGCGATCGCGCTGAAATGATCGCGCAGCAACCGCTGGATCGACCGGAGCCGATCCTTCGACTCCTTGCCCACCTGGAAGCTGGCGTCGTCGGCGAACCGGCGGATAGCGGCCTTCGCCTCCGCCCGCCGCTTCAGGATCCGGCTCTCCTTGTCTTCCCGGTACGCCTTCGTGCCGAGGAGGACTCCGGCGCCGATCGAGATCGGATTGACCAGGGCCATCCCCATCATCGTGGTGATCAGACCGAACATGAGGACGCCGCCGTACGACCCGCGCATCCCGACGAGAACCTTCTGCGTGATGCCGATGCGTCCGGCCTCGAGGTCCGCGAGCGAGGCCACCGGTTCGAGGACACCGTCGACGTTCGCGACGTCCAGGTGCGGCAGTTCGACGGCACCCGTCTCGGCGAAGTGCTGCGCCACCACCTCGGCCAGCCACAGCGCACGGTCGTGGGCCCACACGAAGTTGTCGCCGATCGCGGTGGCGAATTCCTGCTCGAGCCACTGACCGAGCGCGTCCCAGTCCTTGCCGGGGTCGCCCTCGTCGACGGTCTCCTCGGCTTCCCGGGTGACGCGGCGCAACCGGTCCCGGAGGTCGTGATCGATGTCCGCGGCCAGGTCGGCGATACCGTCGCCCAGCGTCTGCTGCCACAGCGACGTCTTCTTGTGCAGCTCCTCGGCGGCGGCCTTCGCCTTCTGCAGTTCGGCGACCGCGGCCACGCCCTTCGCCGGATCACGCAGGGCGGCAAGCTCACTGCCGATCCCCAGGGTGAGATGCTCGGCCGCGGAGGACACGTCCAGCGACACGGCCCGCCGCGTGTTCGCCTCCGCCCGCGCCACCACCCGCTCGCGCAGGAACGCGTACAGGTCGACGAAACCGGATTCGGTGTTGAGTTCCTCGTCCTGCAGTCGCAGCGCGTGCGAACGCAGCACCGAGGAGATCGGGATCAGGGGAACGTCGAGACCGGCCCGCGCGAGGTGCCCGCGGTCGGCTTCGACGATCTCGCGCCAGTGCGGGTACAGGTCGGTCTTGCTGATCAGGCACGCCACCGACGGGCACAGGCTCGTGACCTGGCGGATGAAGCCGAGCTCCGGTTCGGTGAATTCCTGGCTGGCGTCGGACAGAACGAACACGGCGTCCGACGCCGGGATCAGCCCGAGGGTGCTCGCGGCGTGCGGGTTGCCGGCACCGCCCACGCCGGGCGTGTCGACCAGGACCAGACCGTCGGCGAGCAGCGGGCTCGGGACGTTGACCTCCACCCGCAGCACCTCCCGGCCCTCGGCGCGGGGCGAGGCCGGCGTGATGCCGTTCAGCTCGTCGAGCGGAAGAGGAACCCGGATCGGGTCGGCACCCGGATCGGCGAGGACCAGTTCCGCCGAAGCGGTCTCGGCGTTCTGGACGACGGTGGGGATCGCGGTGGTCTCGTCGTCGCCCACCGAGCACACGGTGAGGTTGAGGAGGGAGTTCACGAACTGGCTCTTGCCCTGCTTGAGCGGTCCGACCACCACGATCCGCATCCGCGGGTCCTGCACCCGGGTCCGGGCCGAGTCGAGGCGCTGCGCCAGATCGCCGCGACCGAACCTCTTCGCCACGTCCAGGGCCTGCTCGAGCAACGCCGTCATCGACTGGGACCCGGCTGGACTCTTCTCGGCGGCTGCACTGTCCATGAGCTTCGTTGACCCGCAATTCTTCCGACCTCTGTGCGGACACCACGTTCAGTGCACCGACACCCGACTGTGAAACAGCCCCGCACGCATAACGCGTCCGGGGCTGATTTCGTTACATCGTACGGCGGTTCCGGCCGCCCCGTCTGGGGGATGCCGGAACCGCCGTCTCATCACGGCTCGAGGTGATCGACCACGTCCGTGACGTCGTGCGTGGTGGCCACCGAGGTGTCGGTGTCACCGAACAGCGAGCCGTCGGTGTCGGCCTGCAGGCCCGAGTCGGCGCCGAACGCGTTGTCGGCGTCGATCGACGACCAGGTGTCGGCGCCGGTGTCGACGGCACCGCCCAGGGTGGACCCCAGTCCGCCTGCGATCGACCCGGTGGTGTCGGCCACGACCCCGCCGACCGCACCGAGGTCGGCCGAACCGTCCGTGGTCGCGTCCGTGTCGGCGGAACCGCCGGCCGACGCTCCACCGTCGACCGAACCGCCGGCGGACGCTCCGCCGTCGACGGCACCGCCCACTGCGGCTCCACCGTCGACCGCTCCGCCGACCGCACCGTCGAGAGCGCCTCCGACCGAGGTGCCGAGCGATCCGAGGCCACCCACGCCGCCGGACAATCCGGCGCCGAGACCGGTGACCGCGTCGGTGGTGGCATCGAGGCCACCGGTCAGACCGGCAGTGGCGTCGACCGCGCTGTCCAGGCCGCCTTCGATTCCACCGGCCACGTCACCGCCGACTCCGGCCGCGGCATCGACCGTGCCACCGAGGCTTCCGCCGACATTCGCGGCCGTGTCCAGGGCGCCACCGACCGTGCCACCCAGATTGGCCGCCGTGTCCAGGGCGCCACCGAGGTTCGCGTCCACGTTCGCACCGGCGTCGGCGACCGCGCCGACCGAGGCGCCTGCCTCGCCCACCGCGTCGACGGCACCGCCGACGCTGCCGGTCAGTGCGGAGCCGAGGCCCGCACCGGTTTCGAAGATTCCACCGAGACCACCGGTGAGACCGCTGGTCAGACCGGCGCCCAGGCCACCGGCCGTGTCCAGTCCGCCGACCAGGTTGGTTCCGAGGCTGCCGCCCAAGTCCGCTCCGGCGTCGGCAACCGCACCGACACCCGCGGCGACACCGGCACCGATGCCTGCCGCGGCGTCCGCGCCGCCTGCGACGCCGCCGCCGACCGCGCCGCCCACGTTGCCCGTGACGTCACTGCCCACGTCGAGCAGTCCACCGAGCGCGCCGTCGATGCCGCCCGTCAGGCCACCCGCGAGATCGGTGCCCGCGTCGAGCGCACCGTCCAGGGCGCCGCCCACGCCTGCTGCGGCGCCGAGTCCGAGGTCGGCGTCCAGAGCGGAGTCCAGATCGAGTCCGCCACCGGCCTCCAGAGCCGTCTCCAGTGCGGAACCGAGGGTCGCGCTGAGATCGCCGTCGGCTCCGAGGACGCCGCCGAGCGCGGTGCCCAGCGTGCTGCCGATGCTGCCCTCCGCGCCGAGAACGCTGTCGAGGTCGAGGGCGCCGCCGGTCTCCAGCGCACCGCCGAGCACGCCGCCGAGCGCCGCGCCGAGGTCGGCGCCCGCGCCGCCACCGACACCGAACGCACCGCCGAGCAGGCCGCCCAGGTCGGTCACGCCGCCGAGGTCGACTCCGCCGTCCGCGCCGAGCACCGCGTCGAGGGCCGCACCCAGACCGGCGGTGGCGTCACCGTCGACTCCGAGCACTCCGCCGAGCGCGCCGCTGATGGTGGTTCCCAGGTCGGCACCGGTGTCGAGGACACCGCCCAGCCCGAGGCCGCTCTCCAGAGCGCCACCCAGGACCGTGCCCAGGTTCGCGCCTGCCTCGCCGCCCAGCCCGAGGGCCCCGCTCAGCGCCGTCGTCAGCTCCGACGTCAGTTCCCCGCCGAGACCGAGGTCGGCGCCCAGCCCGAGGTCCAGTCCGCCGTCCAGCAGACCACCCAGGTCGATGTCCGTCACTCCGCCCGCGCCGAGCACGGCGTCGAGGGTGCTGCCCAGTTCGGCGGCCAGGCCACCGTCCAGACCGAGGGCGCCGCCGAGGACCGTGCCGAGTGCGGCGTCCAGTCCCAGTCCGCTGTCGAGTGCGCCGGACAGGGCGCCACCGAGGCCGCCGTCCAGATCGAGGGCGCCGCCGAGCAGGCCGCCCAGGGCTCCACCGAGATCGCCGCTGACGTCACCGCCCGCGCCGAGGACGCCGCCGAGGATGCCGCTCAGCGCGCCACCGAGGTCGCCGTCGGCACCGAGAACGGCGCCGAGGTCGAGTCCGCCACCGGCACCGAGAACGGCGTCCAGCGCGGTACCCAGACCGGCGGTGAGGTCGCCGCCGACTCCGAGTTCACCGCCGAGCAGTCCGCTCAGCGCACCGCCGAGGCTGCCGCCCGCGCCGAGGATCGCGTCGAGGTCCAGTCCGCCGCCCAGGTCCGCGATCGAACCGAGCGTCGCGCCGAGTGCGCCACCGAGGTCTGCGCTCAGGTCGCCGCCCGCACCGAGGACACCACCGAGAGCGCCACCGAGGACCGCGCCGAGGTCGGTGCCGAGAACTCCGCCGAGCGAGCCGGCGACGTCACCGAGCAGTTCACCGCCGAGCAGGCCTTCGAGGGTGGCGCCCAGTCCGCCGCCTGCGCCGATCGCCGCGTCGAGCGCACCGCCCAGCGCGCCGCCGAGACCGGCGTCGACACCGAGCACGCCGCCGAGGGTCGTTCCGAGCACAGCACCGAGGTCGAGGCCGCCACCGAGTCCGGCGAGGATGTCACCGTCCAGGCTGCCACCGAGGTCGACGACGCTTCCGAGGGCGGCACCGAGAGCCGCACCCAGCTCGGCGCCCAGGTCGCCGCCGATCGACAGTGCGGGGGCGAGGATCCCGGTGAGACCACCGGCCACGTCGACCACCGGCAGGGCCGTGATCGCCGCGGTGAGGGTGGTGGCGAGCTGCGCCGTCAGGTCGGCGCCCAACCCGAGGGCGCCTCCGAGGGCCCCGCTGATCGTTGCGCCGAGGTCGAGGGCACTACCGAGGTCGAGGCCACCGGTGAGGGAGAGTGCTGCGTCGAGGGCCGCACCCAGCGCGGCACCGAGCTCCGCACCGATCTCGCCGCCGATCTCCAGCGCGGCACCGAGTGCGGCACTCAGGCCGGCAGCCAGTTCCGCCGCGAAGTCGAAGTCGCCGCCCAGGCCGGCACCGAGACCGAGGCCTGCGCCGGCACCGATACCGACCGCACCGCCGAGGCCGCCGCCGAGACCGAGGCCGCCGCCCAGGCCGCCACCGACACCTGCGCCGACACCGCCCGCCACGTCACCGGCGACGTCGGCACCGGCGTTGACGATCGCGGCCAGGTCGGCCCCGCCGCCTGCGAACAGTCCCGACTCCGCGACCAGCGGAGCAACGGACACGATGTCCGCGTGGCTCACACCCTGCAGGCCGGCGGCGCACAGCGCCTCGGTCGGGTTGGCGCAGTAGGCAGCCGCAGCCTGCTCGTCGCGAAGAAGGCCGAGGATGAAGTCGAGGACGGCGTTGGTAGCCATGGCAGCTCTCCTGTAGTCGAGGTTCGGGGAGTTCGGGTGGCCACCACAACTGCTGTGACGGCGAGTGAAATACACGTTATGGATCGGCGGCCCCCTTCCCAACGGGGCGGCGCCCCCTACTCGGGGACCCCGGTATCGGGGATCTCCCATCGGGGGTCGGGGCCTCCCCGTTAGGGGATAGGGGGCCATTAGGGGATCGGCCCCGTAACTGCCGTCGACCAGCGGAGTCGGCGTAACGAAACGGCCGCTCCACGCGACAATTCGAGTGACCACGACGGCTTCGGCCGTCACATACGACGGCGGCACCGTCCGCCTGACGCAGGCGGCGTGACGCCCGCCCGGACCACAGGAGTGGAACATGGCTGCAGCGCTCGGCATCGGTGTCGGATCGGTCAATACGGTGGCCGCCGTCGACACGGACGGGGCGAGCGTGACGGATGCCGCCGACCTCACCGTCCTGTCCCGCGCCAGTGTTCTCCACCTCTCCCCCGATCGCGCTCCGGTCCTCGGCGACGACGCGAGCGACCCGGACGCGGTGACGGTGTCCGACTTCGCGAACCGCGTGGGCGACCCGGTCGGGATCCTCACCGACGACGGCTCGACCTACTCCGGTGAAGACCTGGTGGCCACCGCCGTGAGCTGCATCGTGCACGAGGCCGCGTCGGGCCGCCACGGCCTCCCGACCACCGTCGTCGCCCACCCGACCGTCTGGCCGCCGTACACCGTCGGTGTCCTCGCCGACGCGCTCGAGCAGGCCGGCGTCACGGACGCGACCCTGGTGTCGGAGGCGCAGGCGGTGATGACGTGGCTCGAACGGACCCGCGGCACTCTCGGCGACGCGTTGACCGTCATCTACGACCTCGGCGGCACCTCGCTCGACATCACCCTCTTCCGTTCGGACGCACACGGCACGGAGACCGGCGTCCTCGGCAAGCCGGTGCGGTCCGAGGACTTCGGTGGCGCCCACTTCGACCACGCCACCATGCAGTACGTCCTCGGCAACGTCGCCGAGGAGTTCGGCGACATCGACCCGTTCGCCCCCGACACGGTCGCCGCCCTCACCCGGTTGCGGACCCGCTGCACCGCGGCGAAGGAGGCGCTGTCCTCCGACACCGAAGCCACCATCGGCATCGAACTGCCCGGCATCTCCACCGACGTGCGGCTGGTGCGCTCGGAACTCGAAGACCTGATCCGCGCGTCCCTGCAGGAATCGGTGACGCTGGTGCGCGAGAGCATCCACGCCGCCGGCCTCGAATCCAGCGACGTCACCCAGGTGGTGCTCACCGGCGGAAGCGCCGCGATCCCGCTGGTCGCCGAACTCCTGTCGGCGGAACTGCGTGTTCCCGTCGTCGCAGCCGAACGTCCGGGCCACACCGCGGCCCTGGGCGCCGCCCTGCTCGCCGCCGACAACGACGCGGGACGCGCCGCCGCCCCGACCGTCGCGCGGATGCCGGTCGTCGTGCCCACCGCGGCACCTGCAGCGCCCGTCGCCGCCCCGACCGTCGAGCCGGACGCCGAGACCGTCGTCTTCGCCGCCCGCACCCCCGCACCGACCCTCGGCGAGCCCGCCGCCACCGGGATGTCGCGGAAGAAGAAGGCCGGGATCATCACCGCCTCCGCCGCGGCCATCGCCCTGCTCGCCGCGGGTGGGCTGTCGCTCGGCACGGCCCTCGACAGCGCACCGTCGTCGTCCAGCTCGGGTTCCACCACGTCGCAGTCGTCGGGCACGTCGGCGGGCGCGGCATCCACGTCCGGTGTTCCTGCCGAGGCCGCCGCGACGGGCGCCACCACTCCCGGCACCGAGGCGGCAGGCATCGCCGCCGCGACCGGTGTCCCCGGCACCGCGGCCGGCGTCGCCACCCCGATCGCCGCACCCGGCACCGTCCCACCCGGCACCGTCGCACCGGCCGCGGCCGCACCGGTCGCTGCAGCGCCGGGCACCGCACCGGCACCCGCGGCCGAGGTACCCGCACCCGCACCTGCCCCGGCTCCCGCGCCCGCACCTGCCCCCGCTCCGGCCCCGAGCGTTCCCCAGACCGACGGCGGCGCCGCGATCGCCAACACCATCGTCGGCGGTGCCGGCGCGGTGGGTGACACCGTCAACGGAGTGGGCGACACGGTCGGCGGCGTCGTCGGCGGAGTCACCGGCCTGGTGCCCGGCGTCCTCGGCAACGGCGGATAGGGCGCCGGTGTCCACGCTGCCCTCACCGCTTCCTCCCACGGAACTCGCGGAGCTCGACGGCCCGCAACTGTCCGCTCTCGCACTGGTTCTGCTCGGCAGCGACCTCGACGAGACCGTGGTCGCCCGAGTACTCGACGTCGAACCCGACCGTGCCCGCGCCGCTGTCGACGCGCTCCGCGCGGACGGCTGGGTCGACGAACGGGACGCGCTGGTTCTGGCGGACCACACGCATCTCACGACAACGCTCGGCGAAAACCGGCTGACCACGCTCGCTCGCCGCCTGCTCACCCATCACGTCGACGGCGGAACGCTCACGCTTCCCGTCGCCCGCGCGATCGCCGCGACCGGCACACCGAGCGACGATCTGAGCCAATTTCTCTGCGCCCAGGCCGAACTCGCCGAACCGGCCACCGCCGTCGCGTTGTATTCCGAAGCCTGCCGGGTCGGCAGGCTCGGCGACAGTGCCGTCGTCGCATACGCCGAGGCCAGCGCCCTGAACGGCGACCTCGACACCGCGGTTGGCCTGGCCGATTCGGTCCTCGAACGGTCCGGCACCGTCGGCGATGCGGAACTCGCTGCGGCGGTCAGGATTTCGGCCGCCGGCGCCGCGTTCTGCGGCATGATCGATCGCAGCGCCGAACTGTACGCCTGGCTCGGCGCCGACCGGGCGGGCGCCGACGCCTCCCTCGCGGCCGCCGTCCTGGTGGTGGCAGGGCGACTCGACGACGCCGAAGCCGTCCTCGCCACCAGCGCGGGCGCACCCCCCACCGCCGCCACCGCCGGAGCCGCACTCGTAGCGACCGGACTCGTCCAATCGGTGACCGCGTCCGCCAACGCCGCACTGAACTCACTGACGCGTGCGCTGTCGCTGCCCGGTCGCGCGTCCCGGCCACGGGTGCTTCCCGACTCCCCCGCCGCGATCACCGCCCTCGCCGCGCTCCACTGCGGCGAACTCGCCCACGCGGACGCCGTCCTCGCCCGGGCACGGGAAACCGAACGGCCCGGCAGTGTCACCGCGAACCGGCATCAGCTGCTCACCGCCTGGACATCCATGGTCCGCGGCGACCTCGCCGCGGCGCAGTCCCGGCTCGACGGCCTCGACGCCGCGTCGATGCGGCAACGCGATCTGCTGTTCCTCCACGGCCTGCGGGTCGGGCTGGCCCGGCGCACCGGCGACAACGCCGCACTGCTCCAGGCCTGGGCAGGCGCGCAGGGCGTCCTCGCCGAGTACTCGGTGGACCTGCTGAGCCTGCTGCCGCTCGGCGAACTGTGGCTGACATCGATCCGGGTCGGCGAACCCGCCCGGATCACTCACCTCGTCGAGGACGCGCAATCGTTGCTGCGGACGCTCGGCGAGCCGGCGATGTGGGGTTCGGCGCTGCACTGGTACGGCGTGCAGGCCTCGATCCTCGCCGAATGCCCCGCAGATCTGATGCCCCACGCCCGCGCACTCGGCGATGCTGCCAAGGTCAGCACGTACGCGTCCGGGCTCGCCACCGCCGGTCGCGCCTGGCTGCGTGTGCTGCAGGGCGACATCGACGCCGCATCCGTCGAGGACGCGGCCCGCACCCTCGACCGGATCGGCCTGCCGTGGGACGGTGCGCGCCTCGCGGGTGAAGCCGCGCTGCGCGCGTCCGACACGAGGGTCGCGACCACGCTCCTGCAGGTCGCGAGGGCCCTGCGGCAGCCGACGTCCGCGGGCAACGGCACCGACTCCGCGGTCGTGTCGAGTCCGAGCACACCGGGATCGCTCACCGACCGCGAGGCCGAGGTGGCCGAACTGCTCGTCCAGGGGCTGACGTACCGGGAGATCGGGTCGCGCCTCTACATCTCCGCCAAGACCATCGAGCACCACGTCGCGCGGATCCGGCGGCGGCTGGGCGCCGGGTCGCGGTCGGAGCTGCTGTCGATGCTGCGTGCGATGGGCCACGGGTATTCCGCCGACTCCTGACCCGTGAGTACTTATTAACCGCGGGTGGTTAATAAGTACTCACGGGCGCCGGAGGCACAGCAGCGCCCGGTGTAACCATTCGACTGCGGCAGGCGACACACTGTGCACATGGTGCGATGACGCACTCCCTCGAACTGTGCCAGTAAGGATCTTTCATGACCACCGGAGTCGGACTCACCGTCGGCGATGCGGTTTCCACAGCGGTGGTGACCGCTTCCGGAACCGACGTGAGGACGATCGAACACCCGTCTGTCCTGTTCACGGCCCCGGACGGCACGGTTCAGCTCGGCGACCCCGGCACGGAATCGACCGGCGCCGTCCGCGACTTCCTGGCCCGCGTCGGTGAGCCCGCGGGCATCGAGTACGCGGGCTCGCTGACCCGCGCCGAGGACCTCGTCGCGACGGCGATGTTCTGCCTCTTCAGGGAGGCCGCGGACGGACTGTCGGGGACGGTGAAGGTCACCGCGACCCATCCGTCGGACTGGGCGCCGGAGATCGTCACGAAACTGCGCGAATCCCTCGACTACATGGGCCTGGGCGAGGCGACACTCATCCCGGAGTCGGTGGCGCTCGCCGCCTCGCCGGAGTCCCCGGCCCACGGCGCGGCACTGCTGGCGGCCGGGCTGGCACTGACCGACGAGGACACGAGCGCCGACACCGAGTCGATTCCGGTCGTCGAGGCCCCGATGCACACCGCGTACTCCGCGGTGACGGCGGTGCCCGCAGCCGCAGCCGCGGCCGCTGCCGCATATCCGCCCGCCGAGACCGAGGCGTCCGCTCCCACGAGTACACCGACGCCACCCGCCAAGCGCACGAACCGTCGGCCGCTGATCATCGCCGGTGTCGCCGCGGCCGCACTGGTGGTGGCAGGTGGGGCGCTCGCGTTCGCGCTCACCGGCAACGGCAGCACCGCGGTCCCGACGATCCAGGACGCCCAGACCGCGTCGGTGACGACGTCCAGCGCACGACCCACGACGGCCGCTTCCGTTGTCTTGCCGACGGCGAGCACGCAGGAGGTGGCCGTGACGACGGAGGTTCAGGCCCCCGTCCCGGTCGCTCCGCCGCCTGCACCGGTGGAGACGACATCCGTGTTCGTGCCGCCGCCTCCGCCCTCGACGACGACGCCGGAGATCACGCTTCCCTCGACCACCACGGTCACGCAGACCACCACCACGACGACGACCGCCGCTACGACCACGACGACGACGCCGGAGACGACCACCACAACAACAACCACGACGACGACGCTGAAGGAACCCGCGGCCGCGACCACCACCACGACCACGCCCGCAAAGCCTGCTCTCAAAAGCCCAGGTGAGTGAGGCTCTGGTCACACCTCCCCGACCGTCTGACTCGTCCGTAGCTTAAGGTGGGGCGCTGATACCCACCCCAGAAGGAATCCTCAGTGAACGGATTCCGTGCAGAAGGGATTTCATGCGTAACGTGCTGGCGCACCGCGCCGCTGTTGTAGGCGCCTCGGCAATGCTTCTTCTCTTTCCGTTTTCCACTGCCGCCCAGGCCGACCCTGTTACGCAGCCCGACACCACTCAGCTGAGCGCCGACAAGTTGCCGGCCGAACTCGTCGAGGCCATCACCCGCGACCTGAAGATCAGCCCGCAGGAGTACCTCGACCGCGCCGCGAAGGCACAGGAGCTGGGCAGTTACGCCGAGGACTTCCGGGAGCAGCATCCCGACGACTTCGCCGGGGCCTGGATCGGCCTCGACGGCCAGCCCGTCGTCGCGGTCACCACGAACGAGGCCGCCGACGCCGCAGCCAAGGCCGGGTACGACACCCGCATTGCGCCGGTGTCCGCGAACGGCCTGGAGAAGACCCTCTCCGACGTGAACGGCTGGATCGCGGGACTGCCGAAGGACGTGGCTTCCCAGGTCAACTCCGCGTCGATCGACGTCCTCGAGAACCGCGTCGTCATCGACGTCGTCAACAGCCCCATCGGCCAGGCGCTGAACCTGCCGACGCTGCTCGCGAACGTCAAGGTCATGCTGAGCCCCGGCGGCGGCGGTCCGGTGGAGCGCGGTCCCCTCGCCGGTGACACCTACATCACCACTGCGGGTGAGCTGCCGAAGACGCCGATCTCGGAGATCTCCGTCTGCTCGCTGGGCTTCAACGCCGTGGACGACAGCGGCCAGGCCGTCAACATCAGCGCCGGACACTGCAACCCTGCCGAGGGTCAGCCGTCGCCGGTGTTCCTTCCCAATCACCAGAACGTCGACGACAGCCAGCAGATCGGCGCCTTCTCGAAGTCGTCGGTGGGCAACCCGGCCGACAAGCTGGACTACTCGGTGATCAAGCTCAACGAGGCCGGCGTCAAGGCCGGTCTGGACCGTCCCGCGGTTCGCGGCGCGAACGGCACCACGCTGGAGATCACCGGCACCGCCCGGCCCGTCGTCGGCGCCCCGATCTGCAAGTCGGGCCAGACGTCGTCGTTCACGTGTGGTGTGGTGGCAGCCGATCACGTCGAGACGCAACTGTTCGTCGCCGACGGTTCGAGCCGCGTGGTCAACGGTTTCGCCGGCACGGCCTGCACCCTCGCGGGTGACAGCGGCGGCGCCATCGTCACCGGAACCCTCGCGTTGGGCATCACCAGTGGTTCCAACGCCAGTGGCGCCCCCAACTGCACGGAGGCGAACCTGGTGCTGGCACCGGAGGGTGGCACCGCCAGCCTCGGCATCCCCGTCGCCGACATCGTGGACACGCTCGGATCCGGGATGCGCGTGCGCACCATCTCCGACTAGTTCTGCCCCGCTTCACCCTGTGCCCGGTGTCCGTTCGCTCGGACACCGGGCACAGGTGTGTTCCGGCCTCGTGTCCGCTTTGTCCTGCAGCGTCGTCCACCGAGAGTGTTACAGGTGGGAATAGACGGGGCGAACCCATATAGTCGACTCCGACTGTGTACGGCCTTACCTGTCGGGGGGTCGTATTCGTATGCGCCCGCGAGGCGACTGCGAACAAACAAAAATAGAAAGGCCCCCATGCGAAGCTCCATCGCACGTCGTGCCGCCGTGTTCGGCTCCGCCGCGCTGCTGCTCCTCGGCCCGGTCGCCGCCTCCGCTCAGGCCGATCCGGTCGAGCCCGGAGTGTCCGGCCAGGCCGGCAAGCTTCCCGCGGAACTGATCGACGCGATCCAGCGTGATCTGTCGCTGAGCCCGGACCAGTACCTGGAGCACTCCGAGCTGGGCCAGAAGCTGGCCGAGTTCGCGAAGACCGCCCGCACCCAGTTCCCGGACGCGTTCGCCGGAACCTGGCTCGACAACGCCGGCACCCCGATCGTCGGGCTCGCCGACGGCGCCGACAAGGACGCTGCGGTCGCCGCGGCCGAGAAGGCCGGCTTCCAGGTGAAGGATGTGGCACAGAGCGAGAGCAGCCTGCAGGCTCAGGTGAAGTCGCTCGACGGTTGGCTGGACACCCAGCCGCCCGCCGTCGCGGATCTCGTTCGCGGTGTGGCCATCGACATCGTGAACAACGATCTCGTGCTCCGCGCCGACAACGTGGGCGGGTTGCAGCTTCCGGACTTCCTGAAGGGCGCACGCGTCGTGCAGTCGCCCGCCACGGCGGCTCCGCTGCCGTCCACCGACCTCACCCCCATCGCCGAACCGCTCCCCGCCGACGCCCTGCTGGGCGGCGACGCGTACGGCTCGCTCGGCGGCGGAGTCGGGCTGCGCTGCTCGCTCGGTTTCAACGGCACCGACAGTTCGGGCGGCCCGGTGAACATCACGGCCGGACACTGCGACCCCAACCGGGACGCTGCCGGCACCTCGGAGGCGTCGGAGGCGTTCTCTCTGGTCCCGGGTGGCACCGGTCCGCGGATCGGCACGTTCGCCAAGACCAGCCTGGACATCCACGACTACTCGATCATCCGGGCCGACGACAGCGCCGCACGCCGGTTCGAGAACAACGGCGTCCGGGTTCCCGGCGCCGCGCCGGTCGCCATCACCGGAACCGCCGACCCGATTGTCGGCGCCCCGGTGTGCAAGTCGGGTCTGACCACCGGTTTCACGTGCGGTGTCGTCAC
The DNA here is from genome assembly GCF_030056915.1 of Rhodococcus sp. IEGM 1307. Classification (NCBI taxonomy): domain Bacteria; kingdom Bacillati; phylum Actinomycetota; class Actinomycetes; order Mycobacteriales; family Nocardiaceae; genus Rhodococcus; species Rhodococcus sp. IEGM 1307. The sequence goes on along the minus strand of NZ_JASHKW010000010.1, from coordinate 230,935 downwards.
GTCCGTGGCACAGACCGTCTCGGTCGGTGAGCGCACGCTGGCCGACAGCTTCTCGACGAGCATGTGCGCCCTGCAGGGCGACAGCGGCGGCACGATCGTGACCGGCACGCTGGCACTCGGAATCTCGAGCGCGTCCAACGTCGGGCAGTACCCGATCTGCCAGGTCGCGGACGTCGTCACGTTCGTCCTCGGCGAGAGCCCCGAGTTGTTCGCCACGCCGATCAACGAGGTGCTGGCCGAGAACCCGGGTCTGCGCGTGCGCACCTCGTAACGCACTCCGCCTGCGACAGCGGCCCGCTTCCCTCTCGGGAGGCGGGCCGTTGTCGTCGGTCGTGCACTCGGGCCGCGTAGGGCCGGACCGCTCGCGCGTCGCGCAGGGTGGTGCAAGGAACAGTTGTTTTCCGCAGTGATCGAGGACAGCGCGACGCGGGTGGCCGACAGCCAGACGGACATGATCGATCGCCACCTCGGTGACGTGAACGACCTCGAGTCGGACCTCGTCGCACTCGGCCGTGAGTGGGTCACGATCCCCACCCGGGATTTCGCGGACCATTTCGCTATGGTTCGGCAGATCAACGCGGAGGCTGCCCACTTCCCGCAGGCCGCGCTCGACGCCTGGCAGGAGGCCGGACCGCGCCGTCGGCGATCGTCACTGACGGGGTCGCGGCCTTCCTCGACGGCTACCGAGCGCGCGGGAAGTGATCAGGTGGTGGGCTCGGGCGCGGGTGGAACGAACGGCGTGTTGATGGTGACGAGGTACTGGATTCCGAGGATCACCAGTGCGGCGCCGCCCACGAAGATGGTTCCCGCCAGCCCGCCGGCGGCGAATCCCGCCAGCAGCCCGCCGAGGCACCCGACCGGCGTGCCGATCACGGTCACGGCGAACAGGCCGCACCCGACCGCGAGACCCACGGCACCGAAGATCACACCGAAGATCAGACCGCCGATCAGCGTCGCGTAACCGAGGTAGCTGTTGAAGTCGGCGAGAGCCGAATCGTCGCGCTCTTCCTGAGTGTCGAAACCGTCCTGCGCAACCGATTTCAGGGCCGACGCGACGTCGGCGGGAACGTGTGGGGTGAGCGTCACCGTCCGCCCGTCGAGGTCGGCGTCGATCGGATAGACGGCGTCGCCGACGCGAATCGTGAGCGGCAGCGCAGCCACCACCTTGCCGCCGTCGTCCACCACCTCGATCGCTTCCCGGGTGTCGGTGATCCGGAAGGCGCCCGCGTCGATCGACGTGACGACGGACTCCCCCTCGGCGTGCGCCTCGTAGCCGATGTCGGACGAATCCTGCTGCGCCAGTGGAGCTGTGTGTGCGGTCCCCGCGGAGATTCCGAGTGCCGCGACGACGAGGAACACTGCTCCGGTGACGGCCCGCAGGTTCCGTGCGAACCGGCCGCTCATGCCGTGGGTTCCGGTGCGACGAACGGGCTGTTGATGGTGTTGAAGTACTGGATTCCCAGAACCACCAGGGCGCCACCACCGACGACGATGGTGCCGGCAAGCGCGACGACGGGCGCGACGATCAGCGCACCTCCGATGCACCCGGCCACCGGGCCGGCGAGGCCGAGAAATGGAATCACCAACGCGGCCGTGCCGGGGATGACACCGATCGCGCAACCGATCGCCCCGCCGATGATGGCGGCGACGATCGCGGTGATCGCGCTCGTGATCCCGAGCTGCTGCTGAAAGTCGTCGAGTGCGCGGTCGTCGCGTTCCTGCTTGTCCTGCGGCGCGGCGACGTCGTCGAGGGTCAGCCGCTCCGACACGGGGACGGGCGTCGCTGCCGACGGATCCATGTTCGGGGCGAGTCTCAGGACGCGAGCGGTCTCGTCGACCGTAACGGCGAAGGGATGCTGCAGGTCGTCGACCCGGAAGAACGTGGGAATGGACGCGACGACGCGGCCGCCGTCGTCGACCACGTCGACGGTGTCGTTCGCGGCGTTGATCGAGAAGGCGCCGGCGTCGAGGGTGGCCACAGCGGCGTCACCGTCGCGGGCGGTCTGGTAGTTGATGTTCGGGATGCCCTGTTCCGTACCCGGCTGGGGTGCGGCGGCCGGATCAGCGTATGACGTGGCCGCCCCGACACCCATCGCCGCGACGACGAGCAGGGAGGTGGCAGTAAACCGTCGGAGGTTCATCGAGATCCGTTTCGAGAGCAGCGCTGTGACGGACGAAGGTTAGCCTAAGCATGGGCTCACCAGGCAGGTCACCTCCGCCGGTGTGACGAGGTTCACTTACGCGAGGCCGCACAAGGACGAACCGCCCGCCTCCGAAGGGAGGCGGGCGGTTCGAGGTACTGCGGGGTGCGGCTACTTCACCCACTTCGCCATGCAGGTAGGCCCTGCTCACATCTCTCGTGAAGACGTCAGAGCAGCTTCGGTCCGACCGTCACGATTGTGATCACGTAGCCAAAGATGTCGGCCAAGATGCCAAACAGTTCCGCCATGGATTCTCACACCTCTCCTGGGCGCCTGCGCCCTGACAACTGGCTACTTCGCCTTCTTGTCGTTCTTCGCCCAGATCGTGGTGCCCTCGGGCGCCGCAAGCGTCTGGGCCAGCTGGATACCCGCAATGACGAGCGTCGGCCCACCGACTACGACGGTTCCGGCGATTGCGCCGACTGCCGCGAACACCGGGACGGTCGCCAGCGCCACAGGCCCCGCAATCAGGCCGACCAATCCGATCGCGCCTCCCACGACAGTGCCGGCCAGCCCACCGACCGCAGAGGCCAGTGCAAGTTGCTGACCGAAATTGGCCTGCGCACGGGTGTTTTCTTCGACCGAAGCAACATCGTGCAGCGGGAGATCAGCGTCTGCGATCGGCGTCGCCTGTGCGCGATCGATGACCGGCGTCAACGTGAGCGTCTTACCGTCATCGCTGACCTTCTCTTCGAAAGGGAACTGCAGACCGTCGAACCGGTACGCGAGGGGCAGCGAGACGACGGCATTTCCAGCACCGTCTTCGAGCGCAACAGATTGCCCATCCGACGACACGACGAATGCACCTGCATCGATCTTCGTGACGACGGCACGATCCTCAACGTGAGTCTCGTAGCCGATCTGCCCCTGAGGCTCGGCCGGATCAGCGATCGCAAGCCCAGATCCTGTGGCGAAGACACTCGCCACCAAAGCCGATGTCGTGACGACTCGACGCAACTTCATTCGGTTCCCCTTATAAGTCCAACCCCATCCGTTGCTAAACAGTAACTTGCTGATGTGATAGATCCCAATTGAGACTCGACTCGAGAAAAGTGCCGAAATAATAGTCGGCGAGGGGTTATGAAATTTCGCCCCGGGACGGGACTCCGACCGAATTTGAAGAATGGCACCAGTCGCTGGTGTAGTTATTCCTACAGAAAGCGGGGAACCGGTCGGTTTCTTTGAGCGGCCCCACACACGACTCGGCCCCGCCGTGCAGGACACGACGGGGCCGGGCGCTGATGCGAGGGGCCCTACTCGTCCCTGTCCGCGTACATCGACGTCCCCGGAGCGGCGTTGTACGTCTCCCACAACTGATATGCGCTGACGCCGAGAGTCGGGCCGCCGGCGACGATGGTTCCAATAACCCCGCCGATACCGGCTCCGGTCACCAGTCCGGCGACACAGCCAGCGGGAAGTGTTGCGATACAGCCGATTCCGGCTCCAGCAATGGTTCCGACCAGGCTTCCGACCGTGACGGCGATGCCGACCTGCGCACCGAACTGGGCGAACGCCCTGTCGTTCTCCTCACGGGACGCGACGTCGTTGAACGGAAGCGTCCCGGGTGCCGTGGACGTCACGGCCGGCGCCGGCGCCGGAACCGGTCCCGCATGTGACACTCCGGCAGCAAGCCCCATGGCGGCGACCGCCATCCCTGCCGTGACTGCAGCTTGTCTCACGATCATTGATGCCTCATTTCAGGAGCGTCCCGACGAAGTTCTGGTGTGATCGAAGTGCACTGCTCGGCCCCCCGTGTGACCGCTGGCCAGGGCCGGAAAACACGCTCAGAGTAACAGCGGAATCACGGCCGAAATGTTCATTGACGAAAAATTCATCACACCCGCAAGTTACCGATCAGTAGCGATTCGAATGGGTGTAATTCGCGCGAATTGCACGGCCTGAATTACCTCACCCGGGACGGATTTCGGCAGCGTCGACGTGAGCACCCGAAATAGTTGCCCATCGTTATCCGGTCGCAATGCAAACGCGTCGAATTCGTGACGAAAACGACCGTCGGAGCCCTCTCGCGAAGCAGGCGGGTACCGCTTCCGGCGGCAGCCGGCCGAAGTTAGGGCGACCTTGGGTGAACGCCGCGATTCCGACCCTTTAACGTGGCGAACAGAAAGTCCGATTGTGGCATGCACCACATGCCCCATCGGCGCCCGAGCTGCAGAGATCCCGCTGAGCGCCGGTAAGTTACCCGCAGGTACACTGAATAAGTTACTAGCGGGTAACTTAGCAAGCGTTAGGATCACGAGCAGTCCCGAGGTGGCCGCCCTGCCGCCCTGAAACGAAAGGCCGCGACATGAATGCCCTGACGATCACGTTGGGCACCATCGGCGTGCTGCTGAGCCTCGTATGTTGGTTCTCCTTCATCACTGGCGCATTGAAGATGGTCAACGTCGTCCGGATCGGCCAGTCGGCCCCGGACCGATGGCGTCCCTTTTTCCCGCGCTTCAAGCAGATGTGTGTGGAGTTCATCGCGCACACCCGCATGAGCAAGTTCCGCACCGTCGGCTGGGCTCACTGGCTGGTCATGGTCGGGTTCATGCTCGGAGCCATCGTGTGGTTCGAGGCGTACGGGCAGACGTTCGACCCGGCGTTCCACTGGCCACTGGTCGGTAACACCGCCGTCTACCACTTCATCGACGAGATCCTGGGCCTCGGCACGGTCATCGGTATCACCACGCTGATCGTGATCCGCCAGCTCAATCACCCCCGCGTGCCCGCCCGGCTGTCCCGGTTCAGTGGCTCCGATTTCAAGGCCGCGTATTTCGTCGAGGCCGTCGTCCTCATCGAGGGCCTGGGCATGATCTTCGTGAAGGCCGGCAAGATCGCCACCTACGGCCACGCCAACCCGTGGACCGACTTCTTCACGATGAACCTCGCGAAGCTGCTGCCCGCGAGCCCGAACATGGTCGCGTTCTTCGCCTTCGTCAAGCTGATGTCGGGCATGATCTGGCTCTACGTCGTCGGACGCAACATCACCTGGGGTGTCGCCTGGCACCGCTTCGCGGCGTTCGCGAACATCTACTTCAAGCGTGAGGACGACGGCGACGTCGCCCTCGGTGCGGCCAAGCCGATGATGTCGGGCGGCAAGCCCATCAACATGGAGGACGCCGACCCCGACACCGACACGTTCGGCGCCGGCAACATCGAGGACTTCTCCTGGAAGGGCTGGCTGGACTTCACCACCTGCACCGAGTGCGGGCGCTGCCAGTCGCAGTGTCCCGCCTGGAACACCGGCAAGCCGCTGTCCCCGAAGCTGCTGATCACCTCGCTGCGTGACCACGGTTACGCGAAGGCCCCGTACCTGCTGGCCGGTGGCCGCAAGGACATGGGCGGCGACGAGATCGGCCTGGTGGACGGCGACGGCGCCGTGGACGAGACCAAACTGGCCGCAATCCCCGAGGCTGCGCGCCGGGAGGCCGAGCGCAAGCTGGTCGGCGAGACCGTCGACGGCGAGCTGGCCCCGGTCATCGACGCCGAGACGCTGTGGAGCTGCACCAACTGCGGCGCGTGTGTCGAGCAGTGCCCCGTCGACATCGAGCACGTCGACCACATCATCGACATGCGCCGCTACCAGGTGCTGATCGAGTCGGAGTTCCCGTCCGAGCTGGCCGGCCTGTTCAAGAACCTCGAGAACAAGGGCAACCCCTGGGGTCAGAACTCCAAGGACCGTCTCAACTGGATCAGTGAGATGGACTTCGAGATCCCGGTGTTCGGCCAGGATGCCGACAGCTTCGAGGACTACGAGTACCTGTTCTGGGTCGGCTGCGCCGGCGCCTACGAGGACCGCGCCAAGAAGACCACCAAGGCCGTCGCCGAACTGCTCGCCACCGCCGGCGTGAAGTTCATGGTCCTCGGCGCCGACGAGACGTGCACCGGCGACTCCGCTCGTCGCGCAGGTAACGAATTCCTGTTCCAGCAGCTCGCCATGCAGAACATCGAGTTGCTGAACTCGGTCTTCGACGGCGTCGAGCAGCGCAAGCGCAAGATCGTCGTCACCTGCGCGCACTGCTTCAACGCCCTCGGCAACGAGTACCCGGAGGTCGGCGGCGACTACGAGGTGGTTCACCACACTCAGCTGCTCAACCGCCTGGTCCGCCAGAAGAAGCTGATCCCGGTCGCATCCGTCGGGGAGGACGTCACCTACCACGACCCCTGCTTCCTCGGCCGCCACAACAAGGTCTACGACGCTCCCCGCGAGCTGATGGAGGCCTCCGGCGCCAAGTTGAAGGAAATGCCCCGTCACGGCGAACGGTCCATGTGCTGTGGTGCCGGTGGTGCCCGCATGTGGATGGAAGAGAACATCGGCAAGCGCATCAACATCGACCGGGTCGACGAGGCGCTCAGCACGGATCCGAAGAAGATCGCGACCGGCTGCCCGTTCTGCCGCGTCATGCTCACCGACGGTGTCACCGCTCGCCAGGAGTCCGGCCAGGGCGAGGGCGTCGAGGTCGTCGACGTCGCCCAGCTGATGCTCTCGTCCATCACGCGTCTCGAGCCCGAGAAGCTGAGCGAGAACATCAAGGTCATTCCCCGCGAGAAGCCGGCCGAACCGGCCGGATCGCCGGCAGCAGCCGAGGCCACGGCCGAGGTAATCGAGAAGGAGCGCGTCGAAGAGGTCGAGGAGGCCGCTGCAACGCCGGCCGCCACGGAAGCTCCAACGGGCAAGGGCCTGGCGATGAAGGGCCTGGCCAAGGCACCCGGGGCGAAGGCTCCCGGCGCCAAGGCACCCGGCAAGGGACTCGGCATGGCAGGCGGGGCGAAGGCTCCCGGCAAGGGACTCGGCATGGCAGGCGGAGCGAAGGCTCCCGGCGCCAAGAAGGCAGCTCCCGCACCAGCCGACGGTACGGAGGCGCCCGCAGCGGAGGCACCCAAGCCCAAGGGTCTGGGACTCGCCGGCGGTGCGAAGGCACCGGGCGGCAAGGGTCTGCAGATGAAGGGTGCCGCCAAGGCTCCCGGCGCGAAGGCCGCCGCTCCGGCTGCCGACGAACCGGCGGCAGAGGCTCCCGCAGCGGAAACCCCTGCTCAGGATGCCTCCGCGGCGAAGCCGAAGGGACTCGGACTCGCGTCCGGCGCCAAGGCACCGGGCGGCAAGGGTCTGCAGATGAAGGGCAAGGCGAAGGCTCCCGGCGCGAAGGCCGCTCCCGCGGACGCTCCCGCCGAGCCGGCAGTCGCCGAACCCCAGGCTGCCGAACCGCAGGTCGCCGACACCTCCTCGGCTTCGGAGGCCCCCGCAGCCGAGGCGCCGAAGGCTCCCCCGGCGGCGAAGGCCGGTGGACTCGGTTTCAAGAGCGGCGCCAAGGCTCCCGGAGCCCGAAAGGCCGCGGCCCCCAAGGCCGCAGCTCCGAAGGCCGAAGCACCAAAGGCGGAGGCTCCCGCAGCTGAAGCGCCGAAGGTCGAGGCAACCGAGACCGCGGCTCCGAAGGTCGAGGAGTCGAACGGCGATGGATCCAACGGCAAGGCACCGGAAACGGTGAAGGCTCCGCCGCCGGCCAAGCCCGGCGGACTCGGTTTCAAGGCAGGCGCGAAGGCACCCGGCCGGAAGAGCTAGCCGACAGCAGTGACAGCAGCGCCCCCACCGTGATCGGTGGGGGCGCTGCTGTTTTCCGTGACGGCCCGCGTTGCGAACCGAGTACCCTCCGACATGATGACTTCGGGCGCCGATCTCACTTTTCGCCGCGCCGCCACGTACACGGTGGCGGTGATGGGCGGTGCACTCGTCGTTGCGCTCCTCTCGGTCGCGTGGATGTCGATCGGGTCCGGCGATTGCGTCGAGTCGATGATGACGTGTGCCGGCGGGGAGAAGTACGTCCTCGTCTTCGGCCCACCCGCGTTGCTGCTCCTGGGCGGGGTCGGAGCCTTCGTGCAGACCTACCGGGTGTGGCGGGCCGGTGGCCGGTGGCCGATCTGGCAGGGTGCGGGCTGGATGTTGTTCGTGTTCATGCTCATCTACGCCTCACTGTCGGCTGGCGCACTGACCGAGGTCTGACCTACCGCGGTCCGGCGCCGCCGCGTCCCGGCGTTCCGCCGCCCATCGGCTGGGCAGGTGCCGGGTTCTGCACCGTGTCGTCCTGCCCGGTTTCGCCGGCCGACGAGGCCTGTTCGACGGACGAGGTTGTGGTGGTTGTCGCCGAGGGTGTGTCGTCCTGGCCGATCAGTTGGGCCGCCACCATCCATCCCCGGATACCCGACCTCGGTGTCTTTCTCACCGGCACACTGGTCGGCGCGACAACGAGGGTCGGCGCCTCGGCTGATGCGGACGGGGGCATCACGCGCGCCGACGCCGCCCCCGAGCAGATCTCGCGTGTCGCGCTGACGGCCCTTCGGTTCTGGCGGTCCCAGGCGGGACGCCCGGCCATCGACACCGCGACGGTTCAGGCGTGCGCGTGCGCGGCGCGTTCCTGCGAGGCTCTGCTCGCGCGGTGACCGGCCGGTTCACCCGTCATGTTGATTGCTCTCTCAGTGCCTCGTTCAAGATCGGGCCGGCGACGGCGAGAGCGTCGGGTGACGTCATCTGCCAATGCGTGACTGCCACGGCATGGTTGTGCACCACCCCCGTGACCGCGTTCTCCCATCCGCGGGCCGCCCTCGCGCCGGTGGCATCGTCGGCCGCCGCGGTGAAGAACACGATGTCTCCGTCGAAGCATGCAGGCCGGTACTCCGACATCAACCTCGAGTTTCGGTCCGCCGCCGACACGAGCCGCCCCACGACCTTCTCGGTGTGCTCGACGGAGTGCCCGGACATTTCGGCCAGCGCGACCGCGACACCACCGAGGCTCGGGTCGGAGATGCGCTCGACTGCTGTCTCTTCGATACCGAACCCACCCAGCAACTCACGCACCGAGACATCCGTGGGCGACCCTTCCTCGACCGCCGTCACGCCGGCGAAGCTGTCCATCATTGCCAACAATTCCACACCCTCGCCGGCTGCCTGAATCCGGACCGCCATCGCATGCGCGATGACACCGCCGAGTGACCAGCCGAGCAATCGGTACGGACCGGATGGTCGGATCTGGCGAATCTCACGGACGTACCGGTCCGCAAGTTCATCGAGAGACTCCGGAAGATAGCTGTCCTCGAGAATCGACGGACTCTGGATCCCGTAGATCGGCAGATCAGGTTCGATGTACTGACGTAGACCCGAATAGCACCACGACAGTCCGACGATGGGATGGATACAAAACAGCGGCGGTCCCCCTTCACCGTCCGCTCGGATCCGAAGCAGCGGCCCGAACCCTTCCTCCACCGGACCCTTGGCTCCGTTCTCGATCCGAGCGGCCAATGCTTCGACGGCGGGATCCGTGAACAGCCACTGCAACGGAACTGCCGCACTCAGGTCTTGCTTCAATCGGGCGACGATCCTGGGCGCGACCAGGGAATTGCCGCCCAACGCGAAGAAGTCGTCATCCAGCCCCACCTGTTCGACACCGAGAATGTCGGTGAAGGCCGAGGTCACGATTCGCTCGACGCGCGTCGTCGGCCCCCGGAACTCCCGCTTCGTGAACGCCGGGGCAGGCAATGCGTTCCTATCCAGCTTGCCGCTCGCGGTCAGAGGCAATTCGTCGAGCACCATCAGCACATCCGGCACCATGTACTGGGGCAGCGACCTGCCGGCCGTGACACGGACCGATTCCACGTCGATCAACCGACCCCCTGCGGGGACCACGTACCCGACCAGCTGCTGACCGAACTCGCCGTCGTGCACGATCACAACGGCCTGCACGATCGTCTGCTGCGCCACCAGCGCGGTCTCGATCTCGCCGAGCTCGATACGCAGCCCGCGCACCTTCACCTGAGAGTCCAGCCGACCCACATACATCAGCTGTCCGCGTGGGTTCCACTTGACCACGTCCCCCGTGCGATAGAGACGCGTCCCTGCTGCCCCGAACGGATCGGCCACGAATCGCTCCGCCGTCAGCCCCTGGCGGCGATGATAGCCGCGAGACAGCTGCACTCCTGCCAGATACAGCTCTCCTTCGACCCCGATGGGCACCGGGTGGAGACGTCGATCCAAGACCAGTGCGGTGGTGTTCCACACAGGTTCACCAATCGGGACCGATTCCCGCTCGAGTCCGTCGCATCGGTGGGACGTCGCAGTGACCGCATATTCCGTGGGACCGTACTTGTTGTCGAGACGAGCCTTCGACCGCGACGCACATCGCGCAGACAACTCCACCGGCAATTCTTCCCCACCGGCAAAAACACACCGCAACGAATCCGGTAGACACGCCTCCGGATCGGCCAGGAGCGCCGCCAGCATCGACGGTACGAACGCGGCCACGGTAACACCGGAGTCTTGCATCAGTGACAGCAGATAGTCCGGATCCCGATGACCGTCTGGACGCGCGACGATCATCCGGGCACCGACGGCCAGCGGAACCAGTAATTCCCACATCGACACGTCGAACGTCACCGGCGTCTTCTGCACCACGACATCGGAGTCGCCGAGCTCGTATTCGGCTGCCAACCAGGCCATTTGGTTGACAATCGCGCGATGGCTGACCGAAACCCCTTTGGGCCGCCCGGTCGATCCAGATGTAAAGATCACGTACGCCAGATTTTCCGGCCGTGCGGGCGTCACGACTTCGGACTCCCCAACCGGCTCGGACGAATACACCGACAAATCGAGGGCGTCAACGTTCAGCACTCGATTCCGGGACGTGTCGAATCCGTCTCGGGAGGTGGACAGGACGCAGACGGGTCCTGTGGTTTCCAGGATGTAGTCGTTGCGTGCCGGGGGTTGATCAGGGTCCAACGGCACGAATGCAGCACCCGTTCGGAGCACCGCGTAGATTCCTGTCACCAACTCCAGCGACCGGCGCATCCCCAATGCCACCAACGACTCCGGTCCTACACCCTCGTCGATCAATCTTCGAGCCAATCGGTTCACCCGAGCAGAGAACTCGGCATACGACAGCGACTCGTTGTCGTACACGATTGCCACCGCGTCCGGTGTTCGGGCCACCTGCGCATCGAATCCGTCGAGCAGCAGTCCATCCGGGACGTCGTGTCCCGTGATGTTCCACTCGCGCAGCATCTGACGCCGCTCGTTCTCTTCGACGATCGAGATGTCGCCCACCGGCATCATCGGATCATCCACCACCGCTTCGAGAATTCGCACGAACCTGCGCGCGATCTCGCGCACCGTCGCGCCGTCGAACACATCCGTCGCGTAGGACAGCCTTCCCACGAATCCACCCCCTCCATCTGCCGACTCACCCACAGTCATCGACAGGTCGAACTGCACCGCTTGCCGATCGACCTCCACCGGCGAGACCGTCAATCCCGGAAGCTGCACCGCCGGCCGACTGAAGTTCTGAAACGCCAACATCACCTGGAACAACGGAGAGAACGACTGAGACCGAATCGGATTCAGCTTTTCCACCAATCGTTCGAACGGAACGTCCGCCCGCGAGAACGCCTCGAGATCCGCATCGCGCATCCGCCCCAGTAGCTCCGCGAACGATTCGTCCGGCTCGTACTGCGCCCGCAACACCAACGTATTGACGAACATGCCCACCAGATCGTCCAACGCCGCATCACCACGGCCCGCGATCGGCGACCCGATCGCGATATCGGTCGCCCCACTCAGCCTCGCCAAGAGCACCGCTAACGCCGCATGCACCACCATGAACGGCGTCGCACCCGCCTCTCGCGCCAGCGACACGAGACGCGCCACCGTTGCCGCCGGCACGGTGAAATCCACGCTGGAACCGAGGCCCGACCGCACCGCCGGGCGTGGCCGGTCGGTAGGTAACGCCAGCGCATCCGGCAGCCCCGACAACGCACCCAACCAGTACGCGATCTGCTGCGACATCAACGATCCCGGATCGTCCTCCGAACCCAGCACCTCCCGCTGCCACAACGCGTAATCCGCATACTGCACCGGCAACGGCGTCCAGGACGGCTCGTGCCCTGCGTGCCGGGCGGCATATGCCACCAACACGTCTCGGCCCATCGGCCCGGTCGAGAAACCGTCCGCGCAGATATGGTGCACCACCACCGCCAAGACGTGCTCGGACTTCGACATCCGGTACAGCGCCCCGCGCACCGGCACCGATTCCGTGACCTCGAAGCCCGCCGTGAGCAATGCAGCCACCCGCATCCGCAGCTCGTCCTCGTCCGCGACCGGAATCGGCGTCAGGTCCATCGACACTCTCGACGCATGCACGATGCGCTGTGCCGGCCCCTGGTCCGAGTCCGGGAACACCGTCCGCAAGGCCTCGTGCCGAGCGAACACGTCGAGCACCGAAGCCTGTATCGCTGCCACATCCAGTTCACCGGACAGGCGGACCACAAGCGGAATGTTGTATGCCGCCGACTCCGGGTCGAACTGGTTGAGGAACCACATCCGCTGCTGCGCCAACGACAACGGAATCCGCGCCGGCCGCACCCGACGGGTCAACGCCGGCCGCCCACCTTCACCGGCATGCTGCTCGGCCCGCACCGCCAGCGCCGCCACCGTCGACGCCTCGAAGATCACCCGAACCGGCACACGCGTGTCCAACGCCGCACCCAACCGGGACACCACCTGCGCCGCAACCAACGAATTACCGCCCAACGCAAAGAAATCGTCGTCCAGACCGACCCGCTCGAGCCCCAGCACCTCCGCGAAAATACCCGCCACGACCTCCTCGACCAGCGTAGTCGGCGCCCGAAACTCCCGAACGACGAACGACGGCGCAGGCAACGCCCGTCGGTCGAGCTTCCCACTGGGATTCAACGGCAACGCGTCGAGCACGACCAGCACGTCAGGCACCATGTAGTTCGGCAGCGATGTGCTCACCACCTCGCGTGTCGCCTCGACGTCGACGGTCCGCCCGCGGGACGGCAGCACATACCCGACCAATTGCTGACCGAATTCACCGTCGCGCACGACCACCACGGCCTGGTCCACCGACTCGTCTGCCGTCAGCGCGGTCTCGATCTCCCCGAGTTCGATCCGCAGGCCACGTAGCTTCACCTGGAAATCGGTGCGACCCAGGTATTCGAGGTCACCACTCGAATTCCACCGCACCAGATCACCCGTGCGGTACAGCCGCTCACCGGAGTCGGCGAAGGGATGGGCGACGAAACGTTCTGCCGTCAGCGCCCCGCGGGCGTGATAGCCGCGGGCGAGCTGGATTCCGGCGAGATACAACTCCCCCGGCACGCCGACGGGCACGCGGTGTAACCGGCGGTCCAGCACGAACGTGCGGGTGTTCCTTATCGGTCTCCCGATCGGTATCGGACCGGACACGCCCCGCAGGCAGCGATGCACGGTCGAGGTCACCGTGGCTTCCGTGGGACCGTAGGTATTGTCCAGCACTGCGTCGGTGCGCGCAGCGAACCGAGCGGCCAGGTCCGAGGGCAGCGCTTCTCCGCCGACCGAGACGTACCGCAGCGACCGCGGCAGTGCGAGCGACGATTCCGCGAGGAACAACGCGAGCATCGACGGCACGAATTCCAAGATCGTGACGTGCCACCGGTCCGACATCCGCATCAGGTACTCGGGGTCACGATGTCCCCCGGGCGCGGCAATCACCAATCGGGCACCGACCTGTAGTGGATAGAACAACTCCCACACCGACGCGTCGAAGGTGATGGGCGTCTTGTGCAACACCGTGTCGCGATCGCCGAGCGCGTAGCGGCTACGCATCCACGCAATCTGGTTCACCACCGAGCGGTGGCTGACAGCGACGCCTTTCGGTCGCCCTGCGGACCCGGACGTGAAGATCGCATAGGCGAGATTCTCGGGCCGCAGTGGCGCCAGCCTGGACGCGTCGGTCACCGTCTCCGAGTCGAAGACCGACAGGTCCAGGATGTCGACCTCGTCGGCGTCCACCGACGCCGGCAGGTCACCACGGTCCGTGGACGTGGTCAGCACCACGGCGGGTTTCGCGGTCGCAATCACGTACTCGGTGCGGTCTGCAGGATGCTCCGGATCCAGCGGCAGGTACCCGGCACCGGCTTTGAGCACAGCGTAAATGCTCACCATCATCGCGAGGGAGCGACTCATGCCCAGCCCCACCAGCGACTCCGGTCCTACCTCTCGTGAGATCAAGTATCGGGCCAGCCGATTCGCGCGAGAATCGAACTCGGCGTAGGTCAACGACTGTTCCTCGAACACCACCGCCACCGCATCCGGCGTCCGGCGTACCTGCTCGTCGAACAGCTGCACCAGGGTCCCGCCCTCGACAACCACAGCTGTGGCATTCCACCGATCCATCGCCGCACGCTCGTCGACGCTTCGCAACTCGAGCTCGCCGACCGGTATGGTCACATCGCGTGTGACCGTCTCGAGGATGGTGACGAGTTGGGTCGCGAATCGGGCGACCGTCGATTCCTGGAACAGGTCGAGCGCATAGACGATTGATCCCTCGATTCCGGTCCGATGCCCCTCCGAATCCGAGGTGTCGGTGAAGTGGAATTCGAGATCGAGTTTCGCACCGACGATGTCCGTTTCCAGCGGGGCGATCTCCAGGCCCGGCAGAGTCACCCTGGACCGGACGAAATTGTGAACCACCAGCAGTACCTGGAACAGCGCTGAATGGGCCGTGGAACGCGTGGGATTGAGGACTTCCACCAGGCGTTCCAGCGGAACGTCGGGGTTGCCGAATGCGGCGAGGTCGACTTCCCGGACGTCGGCCAGAATGTCGGCGAACGACAGTGCGGGGTCGACGCGGCTGCGCAGCACCAGTGTGTTGCCGAACATGCCGATGAGGTCGTCGAGTGCCGGGTCGCCGCGTCCGGCGATCTGTGTGCCGATGGGGATGTCCTCAGTTCCGCTCAGGTGGGCCATCAGCACCGCCAGCGACGCGTGGACGACCATGAAGAAGGTCGAGTTATATTCTCGCGCCAGCTGATCGATACGCTCGGCCAGATTCGAACTCAGAGTGAAGCCGACCTTTGCGCCGCGCGGTGATTGCACTGGCGGACGCGGATGATCCGTCGGCAGCTCCACCATCTCCGGCAGATCTGCCAGAACCTCGGTCCAGTACCGCAGTTGTTCCGAGATCAGTGACGTCGGATCGTCCTGCGCGCCGAGAATCTCCCGCTGCCACAGGGTGTAGTCCGCATACTGCACCTCGAGCGGCGACCAGCCTGGCTCCCGTCCCTCACGCCGCGCGGCATACGCCACCACGATGTCGCGCGACATCGGCGCTGCTGAGCCGCCGTCACTGGAAATGTGATGAACTACCATCGCCAGCACGAACTCGTGATCGTCGAGCTGGAACAGCCTCACGCGCAACGGAACTTCCCGGGCCACGTCGAACCCGCGCCCCACGAAGTCGAATACGCGGGCATGTGCCTCCTCCGGAGCGACCCGCTCCGGCGCCACACTCAGCGGGAGCGCAGATGTGGGGACGATTACCTGAGACGGCCCGTGGCCCGAGTCCGGGAACATGGTGCGCAGGGCTTCGTGCCGGTCGATCACGTCGAGCAATGCTGTCTGCAGCAATTCGATGTCCAGATCGCCGGAAAGCCGAATCGCCAGAGGAATGTTGAAGGCCGCCGACTCCGGGTCGAACTGGTTGAAGAACCACATCCGCTGCTGCGCCAACGACAACGGAATCCGCGCCGGCCGCACCCGACGGGTCAACGCCGGCCGCCCACCTTCACCGGCATGCTGCTCGGCCCGCACCGACAGCGCCGCCACCGTCGACGCCTCGAAGATCACCCGAACCGGCACACGCGTGTCCAACGCCGCACCCAACCGGGACACCACCTGCGTCGCAACCAACGAATTACCGCCCAACGCAAAGAAATCGTCGTCCAGACCGACCCGCTCGAGCCCCAGCACCTCCGCGAAAATACCCGCCACGACCTCCTCGACCGGCGTAGTCGGCGCCCGAAACTCCCGAACGACGAACGACGGCGCGGGCAACGCCCGTCGGTCGAGCTTCCCACTGGGATTCAACGGCAACGCGTCGACGACCATCACCTGCGACGGCACCATATAGGTCGGCAGAGTCTCGCCCACCCTGATGCGCAGCGCCGCCGGGTCCAGGGCAGCCATGGTATCGGGAACTACGTATCCCACCAGTTGTTCACCGGTGTGGGGATCGTGGCGCAAGACCACGACGGTCTGCGCGACTCCTTCGCACCTGCTGAGCGCTGTCTCGATCTCACCGAGTTCGATCCGCAGACCCCGCAATTGCACCTGTGAGTCGATTCGCCCGACGAAGTCCAGTCGTCCGTCTTTCGTCCACCGCACCAGATCGCCCGTGCGGTACATCAGTTCGCCGGAACCCCTGAAGGGATTAGCCACGAATCGACCTGCCGTGAGTGCACCGCGGGCATGGTAGCCGCGGGCGAGCCCACTGCCCGACAGATACAGCTCGCCGATCACGCCGACCGGAGAGGGATGCAGCCTTGCATCGAGGACAACAGCTCCGGCGCCCTCGATCGGGGTGCCGATCGTGATTCGTTCCTCCGGCACGAGCGGCTCGGTCATGGAGATGATGATGGTGGTCTCTGTGGGACCGTAACTGTTGAAGAAGCGACAGGCGGGTGCGAACTTCGCGACCAACTCCGGCGGGCAGACGTCTCCTCCGACGACCACGGCTTGGAGGTCGTCGAGCCCGTCCGGGTCGACGATCCCCAGCGCCGCCGGCGCTGTGATGATGTGGGTGACCCGCTCGACGCGCAGCAACTCCGCGAGCTCGCCGCCACCGATGATCTCGGGTGGAGCGACAACCAAGGTGGCGCCGGCACTGAACCCCGCGATCATCTCGAATACCGACGCATCGAAGCTCGACGACGAGAACCTCAACACCCGCGAGTTGCCGGTCAAGTTCAGTTCGAGGCGGGCGTCCGCACAGAACGACGCCAGCCCGGCATGGGTTACAACGACACCCTTCGGGACCCCGGTCGAACCCGACGTGTAGATCATGTAGGCCGCATTGGACAACGCGACCGGCGCACCGCGCTCGCCGTCTGTGATCTGTGCCGCCGAAACCTCGTCCCACCGATCCTGCACGTCACCCGCGGTGGGTACCAGCCAGGCAACCTTTCCCGGCAGCGACGTGGTCTCGGCGCTGGTAAGACCGATCACGGCCCCTGAATCGGCCACCATGTACTCGATCCGCTCGACCGGCAGTTTCGGATCGATCGGCACGAACCCGCCGCCCGCCTTCGCGACCGCCCACACCGCAACCACTGATTCGATGGACCGAGCGAAGGCCAACGCGACAAATGTTTCAGGACCGACACCACGAGAGATCAGCACTCGGGCCAGTCGGTTCGATCGGGAGTCGAGGTCCGAATACGACATCTCCACACCACCGCAGGTCAACGCAACACCCACGGGGTTCGACGCGACGCCGGCCGCCAGAATCTCCGGCAACGTCCGTGCCTGCACAGGCAGTGGCTCAGGGGCCGCAGCCGCGAGCACCCGTTGCCGCTCGGCCGGACCCAGCAAGTCGACGTCGCCCACCGCGACGGACGGATTCTCGATGACCGCGTCGAGCACCCGCACGAATCCCTCGGCGATCCCGCACACCGTCGGACCATCGAAGATGTCCGCCGCATACGACAGCCTCCCCGCATACCCACCCCCGGCCGCCTCACTCAGAGCCATCGAGAGGTCGAACTGCGCAGCCTCCCACTCCACTTCCACCGGTGACACCGTCAAACCCGGAAGCTCCACCCTCGACGGCGCGAAATTCTGGAACGCCAACAGCACCTGAAACAGCGGCGAGAAAGACTGCGACCGCACTGGATTCAATTTGTCCACCAACCGCTCGAACGGCACATCAGCCCTGCCGAACGCCTCGAGGTCCGAATCGCGCACCCGCCCCACCAGACCCGTGAACGACTGACTCGGCTCACAATCGGCCCGCAATACCAATGTGTTGACGAACATGCCCACCAGATCGTCCAACGCCGCATCACCACGACCCGCCACCGGCGACCCGATCGCGATATCCGATGTCCCACTCAACTTCGCCAACAGCACCGCCAACGCCGCATGCACAACCATGAACGGGGTCGCACCCTGCTCACGGGCCAGCGCCGCGAGACGCACCACCGTCGCCACCGGCACCGCGAAATCGACACTCGCACCCACCCCCGACCGTACGGCCGGACGTGGCCGGTCGAGCGGCAGAGCCAGCACGTCCGGCACACCCGCGAGCGCATCCGCCCAGTACTCGAGTTCCTGCGACATCAGCGACGTGGGATCGTCCTCCGAGCCGAGAAAGCCTCGTTGCCACAGGGTGTAATCCGCATACTGCACCGGCAGCGGGGTCCACGACGGCGCGTCGCCGGCTGTGCGCGTGGAGTAGGCGTGCACCAGATCGCGGGCGAGTACCTGAATCGACCAGCCGTCGATGCTGATGTGGTGCACCACCATCACCAACACGTGTTCGTCAGTAGCCTCGCACCGCACCAATGTCAGAGCGATCGGGATTTGCGTGGTGACGTCGAATCCGCGTGCCATTGCCTCCCGGATCCGTGTATCCAGAGCAGCGGCCGGGACGACGTCGGGCGCAACGTCGATCAGATCGCCGGTCGCGGCGTGATCGACCGGCAGCACCACCTGAGACGGGCCGTCAGGGGATTCGGGAAACATCGTCCGCAGCGATTCGTGCCGTTCCAGGATGTCCGCGGCGGCCCGGCGGAGTGCGTCGACGTCGAGGGGACCGGACAGCCGCAGTGCCGCCGCCACGTTGTAGGCACTCGACGTGGGGTCGAACCGATTGAGGAACCACACTCGGGTCTGAGCCAGGGACAGGGGGAGCCTGTCGGGCCTCGGGCCGGACACGAGCGCGGGGCGCGGTCCTGCACCGGCGTGTATCCGGTCGACGACGGTGGCCAGAACCCCGACGGTGGGCGACTCGAACAGCGACCGCACGGTCAACCCGGTGCCGAGCTCATTGTTGATCCGGGCAACAACACGGGTCGCGATGAGGGAGTTACCCCCGAGGTCGAAGAAATTGTCCGACATCCCGATCCGCGAGGCGCCGAGTACGTCCGCGAGAATCTCCGCGAGGGCGTACTCGGTCGGGGTGCCGGGCGGGACGAACTGCGCCGAACTCGCGAACTCGGGAACCGGCAGTGCCTTGCGGTCGAGTTTGCCGTTCGCAGTCAACGGCAGTTCCGCGAGCACGACCAGCGCCGACGGCACCATGTACCGGGGAAGCACCGTTGCGGCAGCGTCGAGAAGCGCCCGCACGTCCGGGGACCTCCCGGGCGCAGGCACCACGTAACCGGCGAGGTAGTCGCCGGTGGACCCGTCGTTGCGGGCCAGTGCCACCGCCTGTGCAACATCTGCGTGCCGGTGCAGCGCCGCCTCGATCTCACCGAGTTCGATGCGCTGGCCGCGAAGCTTGACCTGGAAGTCCGTGCGGCCCAGGTATTCGAGCTGCCCGGTCGGCAGCCACCGAACAAGGTCGCCGGTGCGGTACAGCCGACTGCCGTCTTGCACGGTTCCCGCGGCCGCGAAGGGGTTCGCGACGAACCTGTCCGCCGTCAGATCGGACCGGGCCTGGTATCCGCGCGCGAGCTGGACACCGCCGAGATACAACTCCCCCGCTACTCCGACGGGGACGGGACGCAGGCGTCCGTCGAGCACATACGTATGGGTGTTCCAGACCGGTGCTCCGATCGGCACGGTGGTCTCGTCCGGCCCGGTCTCGTAGTAGGTCACGTCCACCGCTGCCTCGGTGGGACCGTACAGGTTGTGCAGCTCCGCCCCGCTCACCCGGTGCAGATTCGCCGCCGTCACAGTCGGCAATGCCTCACCACTGGTGAACACCCGGCGCAGCGACTTGCACCCATCGACATGCGCTCCGGCCAGGAATACGGCGAGCATCGACGGCACGAAATGCACCGTGGTCACAGATTCTGCGCGGATGACCCGCTCGAGATAGGCGGGGTCCCGGTGCCCGTCGGGCTCGGCGATCACCAGTCGCGCGCCGGTCTGCAACGGCCAGAACAACTCCCACACCGACACGTCGAATGTCACGGGGGTCTTCTGGAGAACCGTGTCGTCGTCGCTCAGTGGGTACCGATGCTGCATCCACAGCAGCCGGTTGACGATGCCCTCGTGCGGCACCGACACCCCCTTGGGTGTGCCCGTGGAGCCTGAGGTGAAGATGACATACGCAGGGTTTCGGGTATGCAACGGCCCCAACCGGTCCCGATCCCGGATGGGGTCATCGGACAGCGCCGATACATCGAGGGTGTCGAGGTCGAGGGCCGGCACCTCGGCGGGCAGCGCGACGCGATCCGCGGTGGTGGTGAGAACGACGACTAAACCGGCGGTAGCCACGACGTACGCGATCCGCTCGGCCGGCTGGTCCGGGTCTATCGGGACGTAGGCGCCGCCGGCCTTGATCACGGCGTAGATTCCCACCAGCATATCCACCGAGCGTCGCACCGCTACACCCACGTGCGATTCGGGGCCCACACCGCCGCTGATCAGGAACCGTGCCAGCTTATTCGCGCGGGCGTCGAACTCTGTGTACGTCAGCACCGTCCCCTCGAACACGACGGCGGGGGCGTCGGGCGTGTGGGCCACCTGCGCGTCGAACAGCTCGGCGAGGGTGAGGCGCGGTACCTGGTGTTCCGTTGCATTCCAGGTGTCGACCACCTGCTCCCGTTCCTTCGGAACGAAAAGGTCGACGTCGCCGACCGGTGTGTCCGCGTCGCGCGCAATGGTCTCGAGAATCCCGATCACGCGCGCCGCGAGTGTCGTGACGGTATCGCGATCGAAAATTCCGTGCTGATAACGCAGGCTCAGCCGCAGTCGAGGTTCGAGGATGGACAGCAGGGTGATCGGGTAGTGCGTGGCGTCACGCGCATCGAGAGCGGTCACTCGCATTCCCGCGATGTCGGTGTGCTCGTCGAATCCGGACTTGTCGACGGGGTACGACTCGAACACCGACAACGTGTCGAACAGGTTGCCCAGACCTATGCGTGCCTGGATGTCACCCAGTCCGAGGTAATGGTGATCGAGCAGGGAAACTTGCTCACCCTGGAGGCGGGCGAGCAGCTGCGCGCACGTCTCGTCCGGGTCCATCCACACCCGCACGGGCACCGTGTTG
The DNA here is from genome assembly GCF_030056915.1 of Rhodococcus sp. IEGM 1307. NCBI lineage: Bacteria > Bacillati > Actinomycetota > Actinomycetes > Mycobacteriales > Nocardiaceae > Rhodococcus > Rhodococcus sp. IEGM 1307. Next base: position 209,694 of record NZ_JASHKW010000010.1, on the reverse strand, counting down.
ATGAAAAGCCCCAGCATGCTCTCGACACCGGACAGCTGCGGCGGCCGACCCGACACGGTGGCACCGAACACCACATCACGACGGGAGAGCAACCGGGACAGCAGTATTCCCCACGCCGCCTGGACGACGGTGTTCATGGTGACTCCATGGCGCGTCACCACCGTGTCGAGCGCACCGATCAGGGCCGCGGGCAGCGCGATGTCGACCTCACCCGGCACGCCATGCTGTTCCGAGGACGCGTGCGGCGCCAGCAGTGTCGGCTCGTCGAGCCCCGCCAGCGCACGTTCCCAGGCGCGTAAGGACGCGTCCCGGTCGAGTGTCGCCACCCATTCCAGGTACGTGCTGTACGGCCGCGGCTCCGGCAGGGCGGGAGCGTCGTCCGCGACATAGCGAACCAGCAACTCGCGCACCAGCAGTGGCATCGACCACCCGTCGAGGATGATGTGATGGTTGGTCAGTGCCAGCACGTGACGCTCGGGTGCGGTGCGAATCAACAGCAGGCGCAAAAGCGGAGGACGGGCGAGGTCGAATCGGGCGACACGGTCGTCGTCGAGGAGACGCTCGAGTTCCACTCCCGCCGCCGACCCGCACCCGGTCAGATCCACCTCACGCCACGGCACGTCCACCCTGTCGACAACCAACTGCGCCGGGATACCGTGATCGTCGTACTCGAATGCGGCACGCAGAGTCGCGTGGTGTGCGAGCACGCCTGCTGCGGCACGGCGCAACCTCGCGGAGTCGACCGCGCCCTCGAGGTCGATGCGCAGTTGCGCGGTGTAGATGTCCAGCGAATCGGCGGCCAGCGTCGAGTGGAACAGCAGACCGGACTGCAACGGGGACAGCGACCAGATCTCTCGTAGCCCCGGGTACGAGTGTTCCCAACGCTCGATCCGACTCTGGCTCACCGTGACCAGCTGGCAATCGGACGGTGTCAGACCACCCGCGACAGGCTGAACTGTGTGCGCGGCAAGACCATCGAGGGCGCTTCGCCACAGATCCGCGAGGGCCGCGACGTCGGAGTCGCGGATCACCCCGGTCGGATACGCGAACGATGCCGTCAACCGCGGCCCCTCGGGGCCGTCGACCACCATCGCGTTGATGTCGATCACCGCAGCCACGGCCATGCCGGATCCGCTCGCTGTGATCAGGTCCGGTGCCTCGAGGTCCGGCAGCCAGCCGAGATCCTGCAAGTCGCCGAGGTGTTGCACGCCCATGCGGCCCAGGTAGTTGAAACTGATCTGCGGCTCAGGAAGGCCCCCGAGAATCGACCTCGCGCTCTCGTCGAGATGCCGAAGCAATCCGAATCCGACGCCACGGGCAGGCACCGCGACGAGCTGTTCCTTGACGGTCTTGATCACGACACCGGCAGCATGTCCACCCTCGAAGGCCCCGCCGAGATCAACGGCCGGCAGCCCGAGCCGGACCGGGAAAGCGCTGGTGAACCAACCGACGGTACGTGCAAGATCCGCGCCGGCCACCGCCTCCTCCTCGCGCCCATGACCTTCCAACGTCAGTAACACCGAACGCTCGTCGATCCCGTGCGAGTGTCGCCACTGCACGACCGCCATCGCCAGCGCCGACAGGAGTCCGTCGTTGACGCCGCAGCCGAACACATCGGGAAGTCGAGCGAGCACCGCATCGGTCACTGCGGGACTCACGTCGATATGTACCCGCTCGGTCGTGCGCATCGTGTCGATCGCGGGCGCGATCGGTCGTGTGCCGATCTGTGGGTCGGGACCGCTGAGAACCTCTCGCCAATAGGGTAATTCGTCTGCGTGCGCTCCTCGATCTGCCGCGTCCTGCAGTCCATACGCCCAGCGGCGGAACGACGTGCCCACCGGGGCCGGCGTCGGCGTCTGCCCCGCGCCCAGCTGCAGCCACGCCGTCGCGAGGTCCGGCAACAGCACGCGCCACGACACACCGTCCACCACCAGGTGATGCGCGATAACCAGCAGTCGGCCTGGTGCGCCCGCAGATTCGGAGACACACCACACCAGCTGGAGCATGATCCCGTTTTCCGGGTCCAGGCGGGCCGCAGCCGCCGCACACTCGGCGCTCACCACGTCGGTGAACGCGCGGCTGCCGGGTGCCGCCGCCGTGACGATCCTCGAAATCCGATCGCCGGCCGGCACGCTACCGGCAGCCATCGTTTCGAACGCCCAGGTACCGTCACCGTCAGGGACGAACTTCGAACGCAGGGCATCATGATGATCGAGCACCGCCGCGAGCGTCGCACTCAACCGATCCGTATCGACATCAGGCGGCAGGGTCAGCAGCAGCGCCTGGAAGAAGTCGGCGAAGGGGCCCCGCTCGAGCATCGAGTACATGATCGGCGTCGGTGGGATACGCCCGACGCCGCCGCCCTCGAGCTCCTCGAGGACGACCGCCGATTCTGCCTCCACCGGCACCGCCACCGCGGCGATTCCGGCGATCGTCTTGTGCTCGAACACGGCCCGCGCACTGAAGCTGAGACCGAACTCCCTGGCTCGGGCGGCGATCTGCATCGCGACGATGCTGTCGCCGCCGAGCGCGAAGAGACTGTCGTCCACACTGACCCGGTCGAGGCCGAGTGCCTCGGCGACGAGACCCGAGAGCTGCTCCTCCGCCGGTGTCGACGCGGCGCGGAACTCGTGTTCAGTTGATCCGAAGTGTGGTTGCGGCAGTGCACTGCGGTCGAGTTTGCCGGCCGCCGTCACCGGCACGTGTTCGAGCCGCATTACCGCCGACGGGATCATGTGGGACGGCACGATTTCGGCGACGCCCTCGACAATCGCGACCGGATCGAATTCACGACCGGTGTCGAGGCGCACGTACGAGACCAGCGCCGTCGTGCCGCCCGCCGTCCGATGAACCACCGTCGCCGCGAAGTTGACGCCGGCCTGGGCGAGCAGTGCCGAGTCGATCTCGCCGAGTTCGATGCGGAAGCCACGGATCTTGACCTGGGTGTCGGACCGGCCGATGAACTCGAGCGTGTAGTGCCCCGCCCCGGTTCCCTGAGACGACCGCACCCAGCGCACCTCGTCACCGGTGCGGTAGAGCCGCGACCCCGGCTCACCGAAGGGGTTGGCCACGAATCGGTTCGCCGTCAGCCCGTGCCGATGGTGATAGCCGCGTGCGATTCCGGGGCCTGCGAGGTAGAGCTCACCCACCACCCCGGCGGGCACGGCGCGGAGCTTGCGGTCGAGCACCACGACGCTCGTACCCTGGATCGGGCGGCCGATGGCAATCGGTTCGCCCGGCGTCAGCGGCTCACCTGCGGTGATAATGATGGTCGTCTCGGTCGGCCCGTAACTGTTGGTGAAGCGGCACACCTGCCCGAACCGCTCCACGAGGTCGGGGGTGCACACGTCACCGCCGACCACCACCGCCTCGAGATGTTCGAGCCCACGCGGGTCGACTGTGTTCATCACCGTGGGAGCCGTGATGATGTGGGTCACCTGCTGTTCGCTCAGCAGGTCGACGAGGTCGCTTCCACCGTGCACCTCGGGCGGGGCGACGACCATCGTGGCACCGGCGCTGAAGGCCTGGATCATCTCGAACACCGAGGCATCGAAGCTGGCCGACGAGAACCGCAGCATCCGCGATTCGTGGTGAATGCCGAGTTCCGGGCGGGCGGCGGCCGCGAAGTTCGACAGACCGCTGTGGGTGACGACGACCCCTTTCGGAAGCCCGGTCGATCCCGATGTGTAGATCATGTACGCGGGGTGACGGATTGACAGCGGGGCGCGGCGATCCACGTCGCCGATCGCGGCGCTCCGCTGTCGTTCACAGCGTGCGCGCACCTCGTCGTCGTCGAGGACCAGCCAGTGAATCCCGTCGGGCAGTGTTGCACGCAGTTCGTGCAGTGTGAGCCCCACCAGTGCCCCCGAATCGGACAGCATGTGCGCGACTCGCTCGGGTGGGAGCTTCGGATCGACAGGCACGAAGGCGGCCCCGGTCTTCGCGACCGCCCAGAACGCGACGAGTGACTCCGCCGACCTGGGAAGACTCAGCACGACGAAGGTTTCCGGTCCGGCCCCCGATTCGATCAGTAGTCGCGCCAGTTGATTGGATCGCTCGTCGAGCTCGTGGTAGGTGACCTCCCGTCCCGACGCCCGAATCGCGACTGCGTCCGGTGCGGCGGCAACGCCGTCGGCCAGCAAGTCGGGGAGGAGCCGCTCCGGCTCTGCCTGCGGACCGCGACATGGCACAAGATCCGCACGTTCGTCGGCGTGCAGCACATCGAGAGCGGCGATGCGGTCGGTTGCGGCTGACGCGGCGAAGGCGGCAAAGAATTCGAGGAACCGGGCATGGTGACCGCGCAGCTCCTGTTCGGTGTACAGATTCGGGTTGGCCTCGAAGTCGACCTGCGCAACGTCGCCTGCGACACCGGGATAGATGTTCACTGCGAGGTCCTCCACCGGACCGGTGGTCAGCACGTGGAGCCTGCCGATCGACGGACCGAGCCGAATCTCGGCGTGGAACATCATGATGTTGATCGACGGACCGAAAAAGCCGCGACGACCACCCAGGACGCCCGCGTCCCGTCGTATGTCCTCGTGCCGGTATCTCTGGTGACGTAGCGCTCCGGTCAGCGCCAGTTGTGTACGTCTCATCAAGTCGACGGAGGTCGTTTCGTCCCCGACCGAGAGTCGGATCGGAAGGACATTGGAGATCATGCCGCCCGAGCGGCGCAACCGGGAGGTGGTGCGTGCCGAGACCGGCAAGCTCAACACCACGTCGTCCTGGCCGGTCAGGTGGGAAAAGAATGCAGAGACGGCAGCGACCGCGGCTGTCGCGAACGTCGCCCCGGGTTCCCGGTCGGTCAGACTCTGCAGTGCGGCTGTCGTAGCGGCGGACAGCGGTGCGCTGCTCACCAGCGACTGCGCGCCGATCTCGGCCGCTCGCCCGGCGAGGCTGATCGTCGGTGGAAGATTGTGGCTGCGTTCGGCCCAGTACTTGCGGTCCGTCTCGAACCGGCTCGACGTGCGGTAGCGGGCCTCTTCCTCGACGACCTCCCGCAATCCACTGGCGGTGAACTCGGCGGGCGCGCGACCCTCGACCGCCGCGGTGTACAGCTCCGCGGCACGGTTCATGAACGTCATGGCGCCGAAGCCGTCGAGGGCGATGTGGTGAATTCGCGAGTACCAGAAGTAGCAGTCGTCGGCGACGCGCAACATTGCCGAACGGATCAGCCGATCATGGAGGAGATCAATCGGGTTGCTGCATTCGGCGCGCATCCACGCGAGAGCCGCAGCCCGCGGATCAGGGTCGGAACGGAAGTCGAGATGTGTCATCTCGAAGCCAAGCGACTCGTCGACCGTCTGGAGCGGCTCACCGTCCCACTCGACAATTCGGAGCAGCCCCGTACCGAGTTCCCGGAGTGCGGCGGGTCCGATCCGTGCGAGCAGGCCGATGTCGAGATCAGCGATACCGACCTCTACGTACTGAGCAATGACGATCGGAACGTCGCCCAGCAGGTGCTGGGCGAACCACATTCCACGCTGAGCGGCGGAGAGTGGGAACAGCTCGGACGGCCATACAACATTCGCCATCACCGTGTCCGAAAGGACCGAAGTCGTATCGAAATCGTCCAGCGATGACACCCTCGGCCCTCGGCAATCCATATATCGACACTGAAGCGCGCGAAGGGGAACACCCATTTCACTCAGCTGCGGTTATCGACTCCTCTTTCCGACGCTACTCGCGGCCCAGCCGCCGACGCGAGACCTCGCTCCGTTGATACCGCGCGGTCTCTAAATCTCGGCGATCAGAGAAGAGCACAACAAATGGTTTGTTTTGTGCATCACACCGTTTGGATTCCGGGTGGACGGTCAGCCGTTGGGCGGTCGCCAGAGTTCGAGTCGCGGAATGTCCGGTGGCTCGAATCCCAGTACCTGTCCGTAGAAGGACAGTTCGGCGTTACGCGAGCTGATCAGGGTGGCCAGCTTCCGGAATCCGTGCGACTCCCCCTCGTACTCGAGGTAGGCGTGCGGGATGCCCTTCTCCACGAGCGCATCCCGGAACCGTTCCGCCTGCGACGGCGGCACGATCGGATCGTCGAGCCCCTGCAGGAGCAGAACCGGGCAGTTCAGTCCGGCAACGTTGTTCAGCGGTGCACGCTCGGCGTAGAGGTCGGCCGCCTCGGGCAGCGGGCCGATCAGGCCGTCGATGTACCGGGACTCGAAATCGTGTGTCTCCTTCACGAACCCGTCGAGTTCGGCCACCCCGAAGTAGGACGCACCGCACGCGAACACGTCCGACGTGGTCAGCGCCGCGAGCACGGTCCACCCGCCGGCGGATCCGCCCTCGATCGCGAGCCGGCCGGGGTCCGCCATGCCCGCCTCGGCGAGGCCGGTCACCGCCGTGACCACGTCCTCGACGTCGACGACCCCCCACTGTCCCCGCAACCGGTTGCGGTACTCGCGCCCGTATCCCGTGGACCCGCCGTAGTTCACGTCGACGACGCCGATGCCGCGGCTGGTGAAGAACGCGAACACCGGATTCAGCGACGGCGCGACCCGCGACGTCGGTCCGCCGTGCACGAACGCCACATACGGCGGCAACTCCCCGTCCTCGCCCCGGTACCGCGGGTGACGCGGCGGGTAGGCGATCACGTGGACTTCACGTTCGTCGCCCTGGAACGTCAGCTGCCGGGCCTCGGGCAGATATGCCGCCTCGGGAAGTTCGGTGACCGACAGCCGGACGGTGCGGAGTGCACCGGTGTCGAGGTCGAGTTCGCGCAGGCCCGACGGGGTCTGGGCGCCGCCGGTCAGCAGCAGGATCCGGTTGCCGTTGCGGTCCCCGAGGCCGACGCTGGTGAGGCCGTCCAGCGGGATGTCCACGAGCGAACCCGTCGCGGGATCGAGGACGGCGAGGGTGTCGGTGCCGAACGTCCGCACGGTCAGGAGCGTGCCGTCGTCGCGGCGGGTGTGCCACCGGCCGCCGAGCATCCACAGCGCGCCGCCGAAGTCGGCGTCCATCGGGCACAACGCGACCGGGTCGGGATCGTCGATGCCGACCCGGTAGAGATTCCACCAACCGCTGCGGTCGCTGATCGTATACAGGTCGGTGGGCCCGACCCATTCCGGTTGCAGCACCGATTCCTCGGGACCGCCGAGAAGTGTCCGTACCTTCCCGGTCACGCGGCCGCCCTCGACCGCCACGACCCTGAGCTCGGTGCCGTCCCACGGCATCTGCGGGTGATCCCACGCGATCCAGGCGAGGTGCCTGCGATCCGGGGACAGCCGCGGATTGGCCAGGAAGTCCGAGCCGGCGACGACGGACCGCACCCGGTGCGGATCGTTCGCCGCCGACCCGTCCAGCGGAATCACGCAGATGTCGCGGGAGACGCGGCCGTCCGTGTCGTGACTCTCGCGGACTGCCCACACCTCGCCGTCGACCACCGACAGGTCGCCGTACCGCAGCGAGCAGGGCTGCGGCGGCTCCGGCGTCAGCGGCACCGGGGTCCCGCCTTCGAGCAGGTACAGACGCTGATCGCTGAACTCGGCGAACACCAGGCGGCCGGCGTCGGTGACGGTCCAGGCGCCGCCGCCGTACTCGTGAACCCTGGTGCGGGCGTTCCACGGTGCCGGCAGGACATCTTCCGGTTCGTCGTCCAGACCGAGGCGCCGCACCGCGACCCGCCCACCTTCGCTGGGCCGCAGTTCCGACCACCACACGTCGTCACCCACGTACCGGCCGCCCTCGACGGGGTGGCCGCTGGAGGCGAGATCCGCCGCCGCGATCGGAGAGGGCCAGGAACCGTACGGCGCAGAGGTCATCCGCCGAGGATATTCCGCCGTCCCCTACTCCGCGGGCAGCCACGCGCCGTGAAGGCCCGCCGGAACCCGGATCGGCAGCCGCACCTTCCCGATCGGCCCCGCCCCGGGGTCGTCGGCGGGCAGCACGAAGAACCAGGACGACATGTCGCGTCGGTCGGTCCCGATCATTCCCCAGTACTCGTGCTCGGCGCCGGGCATGAAGATCGGCTCACCCACCGACACGCTCCCCGGATCCCAGTGCGCCTCGGTGCCGCAGGCCGTGTCGAAGAACCACAGCGAATCCTGCCGTCCCTGGCTGCGGTCGAGTTTGCCGACGGTCGCCACAGTGCGGTGCCCTCGGGTCAGCTCGCGGTCGTCCACCCGCGGGAACTCGACGTCGCGGTCGCACACCACCTCTCGCGTCACCCGTCCGCTGTCGGGGTCGACGACGGCGCGAACCAAGGAGCCGAGCGACGGCGACGGGGCCTTCGCGAACCCACCGGGATACGTCCACTCCACGTAGTCGACGCTCACCCTGCCGTCCGGCAGATCGAAGGCGTTCGCGAAATGCCACACCCAATAGGCGTCGTGCGTCGTCCACCGGACCGGCCCGCCGTCGCGGGGCACCAGCGCGATCCTCGTGCCGTCCTCGGGCCGCCAGTCCAGCACGGACCCGCCGGTCAGCACGGCGGCGATGTCGAAGACCAGCGGGCACAGCATCAGAACGATGTAGCGCTCGGTGAGTGCCATGTCATGGATCATCAGCGGCGTCTCCGCGCCCTCGACCGTCGTCGGTGTCCGCGCGACCGAGCCGTCGGGGTTGACCACCGACCACGTCAGGTACGGGGCCTCCAGCATGTAGTTGAACAGCACCATCTGTCCGGTGACCGGGTCGATCTTGGGGTGCGCGGTGCTCCCCACACTCATGGCGCCGTCACAGTTCTCCCGCCCCAGCGTGCTCAGGTCGGCGGGGTCGAGGCGGAACGGCAGCGTGGTCTCGGCCATCGCGAGCAGCCGTCCGCCGTGCCGGACGATGTTGATGTCGGGCAACTCGCGTGACGTGCCCGTCAGTTCGGGCCCCACTTCCTCCTCCGACGGCGTGTAGAGGTCGGTGACCCCGGGCCAGATGACGTGCCCGGCCTTCTCCTCCGCCTGCACCATCGGGGTTCGGACGAAGCGGTTGGTGTACCGGGCCGTGCCGTCGGCCAGTTCGATTCGGTGGACCATGCCGTCGCCGTCGAGCGGGTAGACGTACGTGCCGATCGGGTCGAACCGCGGGTTGGGACCGTTGCGCAGATAGGCGCCGTGAAGATCGGCGGGCAGCTCGCCGATCACCTCGAGACCCCGGACGTCCACCTCCTCCCGTTGCGGCGCGAACACCCCGACGAGATGGCTGTGGTGGGCGATGTCGACGGGTCCGGGGCGACGGGATACCGGTGCTGACATGTGCGTCATTCCCTCCGGGCGCGGTGAATGCGAGACGGATCCGACCCCCTCTCGAGGGTACGACGGGCACCTGCGCGGGCGGGGTGTTTCGACGACGCGACGGCGGTCTGATACCCACCAGTAGAAATCGGGTTGCCCGGGAGTGGGAGAATGACGCTCGTGAGCAACCCAGACCACGGCCATCACCGCATGCCGCACCGCAAGCTGGAGCAGTCCACCAAGCTTCAGAACGTGCTCTACGAGATTCGTGGACCGGTACATGCCCACGCCGCCCGGCTGGAGGCGGAGGGCCACCGGATCCTCAAGCTCAACATCGGCAACCCCGCGCCGTTCGGTTTCGACGCGCCGGACGTGATCATGCGCGACATGATCGCCGCGCTCCCGTACGCGCAGGGGTACTCCGAGTCCAAGGGCATCCTGTCGGCACGGCGCGCGATCGTCACCCGCTACGAGCTGGTCGCCGGATTCCCCGAACTCGACGTCGACGACATCTACCTGGGTAACGGTGTGTCCGAGCTCATCACGATGACGATGCAGGCGCTCCTCGACAACGGCGACGAGGTGCTGATCCCGGCACCGGACTACCCGCTGTGGACGGCCATGACGAGCCTGGCCGGCGGCACCCCCGTGCACTACCTGTGCGACGAGGGCAACGACTGGAACCCCGACATCGCGGACATCGAGTCGAAGATCACCGACAAGACCAAGGCGTTGCTGGTCATCAACCCGAACAATCCGACGGGTGCGGTGTACTCGATGGAGGTGCTGCAGCAGCTCGTCGACCTGGCGCGCAAGCATCAGCTGCTGCTTCTCGCGGACGAAATCTACGACAAGATCCTCTACGACGACGCCAAGCACATCTCACTCGCCACGCTGGCCCCGGACCTGCTGTGCCTGACGTTCAACGGCCTGTCGAAGGCGTACCGCGTCGCCGGCTACCGGTCCGGTTGGGTGGCCATCACGGGCCCGAAGGAACACGCCGCGGGTTTCCTCGAGGGACTCGACCTGCTCGCGTCGACGCGTCTGTGCCCGAACGTGCCCGGTCAGCACGCCATCCAGGTGGCGCTCGGTGGGCACCAGAGCATCGAAGACCTGATTCTGCCGGGTGGGCGACTGCTCGAGCAGCGCGATGTGGCCTGGGAACGCCTCAACATGATTCCCGGTGTCTCCTGCGTGAAGCCGAAGGGCGCGCTGTACGCATTCCCGCGCCTCGACCCGAACGTGTACGAGATCTACGACGACGAGAAACTGGTCCAGGACCTTCTGCTGCAGGAGAAGATCCTGATGGTGCAGGGCACCGGCTTCAACTGGCCGGACCACGACCATCTCCGCATCGTGACGTTGCCGTGGGCGCGTGATCTCGCTGTCGCCATCGAGCGGTTCGGAAATTTCCTCACCAGCTACAAGCAGTAGGATCGAGACACAGCAAGCGACACGCGCGTCGCTTGCGTGTCTCCTGGGGGAAAAGCATGGTCACCAGCACCCGCGCGCGTTTCGGACAATTCGTCCACCGGCGACGGCGTTTGCTGAACCTCACACAGGACGAGGTCACGGCCGCGGGTGGCCCGTCCGACGCAGCTCAGACGCGTGCCGAGAACGGGACCGGCCCGGATCCGAGCATCGAGACCCTCCGCAAACTGGACGTCGCGCTCCGCTGGGCTCCGGGCAGCGCGGCTCGCACCCTCGACGGCGGTCATCCGACCCCGCTCGAGGCGCTCGACGGGGAGGACCGGTCGCCGACCGCGCGCCCGCTGACGCTCGGGCCGTCGGAGATTCCGCTGGATCTGGACACGATCATCGAGATCCTGGGGCCGCATACCCAGATCACCAAGCTGAGCGCGGCGCATCCCGACGTTCCGGGGCTGGTCGAGGCAGCGGGGGAACTGAGCCGGGTTGTCTCGAAGATCACCGGCGCGTACGTGACGCGGTTGCTGGAAGTCAACGGAGGACCCGCCGGGCCGCGCCAGCCGCTGGTCGAATTCGCATTCGGCCACCTGCTGGAGGAACCGTCCACGGTCACCGACCCGCGTGAACTGGAGGAAGCACGGTATCGCCGCTTCCTCTACGGCCGGGGAGACGGCCTCGACGCCGCCACCCGGGAACGCTTCTGGCGGCGATGGGAGGACGCGGTGAAACTCGTGGCTACCGAGGATCCCGAACGCAGCGGAGACGCGGAGGTGAACGCATGAACGGCGTGCCACTGTCGGTGCGGGTCAACCGCCTCTTCTCGCTGGCCCACGACCTCGACGGTCCCGAACCGGGCGAAGACACCGTCGCCGCAGGTGTGTCGCGGATACTCGGCCGGCCCGTCGAGCCGTCCGAGATCGAGTCCCTGCGCAGCAACGATCATCACGCGCCCGAGCCCGACGTCCTGCGGGCGGTCGCGCAGCACTTCCACGCCCCCGAGCAGTACCTCGCCGCCGACGGCTACCACGACTACGACACGCTGGTCCGTTTCAAGATCGCGGTCCGCGAGGCCGGCGTCCGGCACCTGTCGATGCGATCGCTCGATGCGTCCGCGGAGCCGACGACCGCGGAGATGGAATCGCTGATTCCCCTTCTGGAGAATCTGCGGCGGAGTCGCGGACCGCTGCCGGTCGCGACGCCGGACCGCCGTCAGACCTGAGCGGGGACGCGCGCCGACGGGTCGGCGGGGCCGCCGAACTGAGGGAGGCGACGCGCCCACAGTTCGGCCGCCACGTGCTCGGCGTCCCGCCAGTGATCGGCCAGCCGGGCCAACTCCCACGGTTCGCCGCCGACGTCGGTCGTGAACAGGTGGGCCGTCCCGCCCGTGCCGTGCGCCCGGTGACCGGCCCTGCGGGCCAGGCACGCGAGGTGCAGCCGCGTCGCCGTGACCACGGGTGGTGCGGCGCCGGTATGCCCGCCGAGTTCGAACACCACGTGCCGGTCGAGGATCATGATCGCGTCGCGAATCTCGACGCTCATGCGGTCCAGGCGGCTACGGGCCGACAGTGCCCGGCGATCCGCCGGTCGCAGTTCCAGGACCACTTCGGGCGCAGCGGCGGTCAGGGTCCGCCACATCGGTTGCAGACGCCGGGCCACCTGCCGCGACCGCCGCCGGTGACCGAGCACCCGCGCCACCGGTCCGACCGAGATGAGCGCGCCCGCCGACACGACGAGCAGGCGGATGAACGCCCCCGAGTCGCTGTGCGATTCGGTCAGGGCGTTGTCTTCGCTGACCGCGTTGACCACGCCGGTCGTCACGACGACCCCCATGTCGAACACCTCGAACAACGACAGGGCGATGACCGCGAGAAACACCCGGCGCTCGCGTCCGGGTGTCGCGGTGCGCACGGCCTTCAGCGAGATCCAGAGGTTGAGCAGGGCGACGGACAGGATCGGAACCGCGTAGGTGATGCAGTACGCCGCGAAGGGCCAGCCACCCTCGTCGGCGATGGCGACGCCGCGCGATCGCGCCGGTGTGCTCAGGCCGACGAGGATCGCTCCCGCGACGGCACACATCGACAGCGAGACGACGTGGATGCGGGGAAGGCGCGCCGGGCCGAGCGCCCACGCGGAGAACAGGCTGATCAGCGACGCCGCGGTCAGGATGATGCAGACGTTGCTGAGGGTGTTCGCGAACCCGTACCCGAACCAGCGGTCGAGCCAGGTCTGTGCCAGTGATCGCTGCAGGACCAGGGAGAGGGACGCGAAGACGAGGGCGGCGTTCATCCGGCGTTCGGCGACCGTCGACCGGACGAGAACCAGGCGCAGGAGAGTCGTTCCCCAGACGACGGCGAGGAGCGGCCAGCTCACATAGGTGGGCGGTTCGTACACGGCGTCAGAACGTTCCGAGCATCCGCGACACCCGTGCGTCACCGACGGTGTCGTCGCTCGTCCCTGCTCGACGACCCGCCATGATCAGGGTGGCGAGAAGCTCCGCCTCGTATTCCTGGTCGTTCGAATAGTTGGACCGGCCGAGCATGTGGACCACGCGCGCGGTGTCGACCGTCGGCGCTGCCGCCGACAACACCGTCGAGTCGACGGAGGTGTCCCCGATCGTGTCGCGGTCGTGGCCGAGCTCCATGTGCGCCAGTTCGTGGCAGATGATGTGGGTGGCGTGCACGTCCGATGTCCCCGCTGCGTACAGGATCAGGTCGTCCTCGGCCCGTGCGAGCCAGAGTCCTGAATGACCGCCCTGGACCAGGGCGTGCGAGACGGGGACCAGGTGAATCGGGCGCCCACGACGGGCTGCGACGCCGGCGACGAGCTGATCCCTGTTCCAGGGCACGGGAATACCCATCTCCGCCACGGTCCGGCGAAGATGGTTGCTGGATCGCGACTGCCGCGAGATTCGCACTGGAACACCTCCGAACGGCCATAATCCTAGGCCGTCGGGGCACGAGGTCACGACATGTGGGCGATTTCACCTGCCCGGTTGACGAATACCCCTACCGTGTCGGTAGATTGGCAACCGGCACCTCGAGTGCCTCGAGCACCTGTCGCCCCTCCCCCCCCTGTGGGCGCCAGGTTGGTGGCGGGGTCAACCCCCCTGTACCCCGCCACCCAGCTCGGCAAATCTCTCCACGCAGCGGCTCTGCGTCCGCGGAACACACCCCTCGTTCGGAGTTCCGGACCACCCTGCGTGGAGTTCGGCGTTCGCTGCAGATTAGCTGCTGCGTGCCATGCTTCGATATCTAATCACACCGGCGACATATAAGCGACACGAGAGCAATACGAGCCGGACAGCGTGGCAACACTGGCATCGCACGCCACTTCCGTCACAGCGTCTCCGGTCACCGTCCGACTACCCTGTCGTGCGTGCCGAGACAATCCCCCCAGCAGCCGACGCGATGCGGCCGATGAGCGAATTCCACGGACACGGACATGGCCACGGCCACAGCGACGGACCGGCCCCGATGGGGCCCGTGGCCGCCAAGGTGGTCGTCGGACTCCTCGTCGCCATCGGCGTCGCGGTGCTCATCGGCGTCATCGCGTTGTGGCCCGGCAAGCCGGGCGTCGACGTCGAACAACCCTTCCAGAGCGCCCAGGGCGGTGCGGTCGTCACGGAGTCGGGCACGGTCACGATGCAGAACATCGGCGACTGCGGAAGTCCGTCGGCCGGACGCGTCTTCACCGGCACCCCGCTGCCGCCGCCCGCGGGCGCGTACGAATGCCAGCGCAGCATCGTCGACATCGAGTCCGGTCCCAACACAGGCACCCAGACGCTCCTCGAAATCATTCCCGGCCCCGGGCAGCCCGACCTCCGGGTGGGCGAGAAAATCCGGCTGTCCCGTCAGACGGATGTGAACGGCACCACGGAGTATTCGTTCGAGGACTATGCCCGCGGCCTGCCCGTGACCCTCATTGCCCTCGCGTTCGCCGTCGTCGTGATCGCGGTCGCGCGGTGGCGCGGATTCCGGGCACTCGTCGGCATCGTCGTCTCGTTCGGCGTGCTCGTCCTGTTCACGCTCCCGGCCCTGCTGGACGGACAACCCGCGATCCCGGTGGCCCTCGTCTCCGGCGCCGTGATCCTGTATGCCGTGCTGTATCTCGCGCACGGTGTCTCCCTGCGAACGAGTTCGGCGTTGCTGGGCACTCTCGCGTCGATGCTGGTGGCGGCGATCCTCTCCTACGCCACCATCGAGATGACTCGTCTCACTGGGCTTTCCGAGGAGCAGAACACCAACGTCCAGACGTACATACAGCACGTCAGCATCACCGGACTCCTGCTGGCCGGCTTCATCATCGGCTCGCTGGGTGTGCTCAACGACGTCACCATCACGCAGGCGGCGTCGGCGTTCGAACTGGCGTCGCTGGACCGCGACGCGTCCCGGCGGCAGATCTTCGGTTCGGCGATGCGCGTCGGTCGCGATCACATCGCCAGCACCGTCTACACCCTCGTCCTCGCGTACGCCGGCGGGGCGTTGCCGTTGCTGTTGCTGTTCAGTGTGGCGGGGCGGTCGATCCAGGACGTGCTGCTCAGTGATGCCGTGGCCATCGAGATCGTGCGTTCGGCGGTCGGTGGCATCGCCCTGGCACTGTCGGTTCCGCTGACCACCGCGATCGCGGTGATGTTGGCACGTCCGATCGGCGCGGGTCCCTCCGACAGGGTGCCCGCGATCAAGCCGTCACGCGGTGGCCGCCACTCCAAGTAGCGCGGCGTCCGCTAGCTGAAGACGCCGAACTCCCGGAGGACGATGAAGATGATGGCGATGATCATCAGCGCGTAGACGGTCAGCATCGTCACTTTGGCCGCATGCTCGCTGGTGGGCGGGAACATCTTCAGGATCGGCTTGGAGTAGGCGACGAGCCGGCGCGTGTCTGCCGGCGAGGCCGCCGAGGACCTGGGAACGTTGGGAGTGCTGTGGAACTCCGCCGGATTTGCAGTCACTGCACACATCCTCTCTACGCCGGAACCATTCCCATCGTAGGCCCGGAGAACGGCGGCGACTACGTTCCGGGGAACCTGGGAAGTTCGGGCAGTTGGAGCGGCGGCAACTGGATCTGCGGCAGACCGGGGAACAACGGCACAGGCGGTGGGGGCGGCGGCGCGGGCGCCGGCTCGGGAATCCGGATCTGCGACGCCGTCTGGATCGGCGCTTCGACGGCCTCGGACGCCGGAGGGGGCGGGAGCGTCGTCGGCGACGGCGTGGCCACCTCGGTCATGACCGGCGACTCGGGGGTGAGTTGCGTGGTCACCGGCTGAGACGAGCCCTCGGTGCGGGCCAGCAGGTTCTTGCCGTACCCGAGCCCGAGACCGATCACCGCGACCACGGCGAGAGCGCTGCCCGCCAGCGCGGCCCCCCGGATCTGGGGCTTGGCCACCTGCTGACTCGGCGGCGGCGCCGCGGCGCTCAGCCAAGACGGAGTACTCGACGGCGCACCGGTTCGTGCGACGGTCGCGCTCGGCGCCTGGTAGGTGGATACGACTGCGTCCGGTGCGGACTGCGGCGTGTATGGCGGCGGGAGGACCCTGGCGACCTCGGCGGGTGGCTGCACCACCTGCTGGGCGAGCAGCGCAGCACCCTGTGCCGCAACGAGTTCGGGGTGATCGGGAACCACGACCGGCAACCCGAGCCACGACTGCAGCACCGACCGGACGAGCGGAATGCGGGCACCGCCGCCGATGAGCACCACGGCGTCGGCGGTTCGTCCCGACCTCGTGACGACGTCGCGGGCGAGGCGTGCCGAGGATTCGACGGTGACACCGATCAGCGCGTCGAAGACGTCGCGGGACAGCAACAGCAGCCCGCCGTCACCGGGCACCGCGACGGCGCCGCCGGTGGACAGCCGCTCCTTCGCCTCACGACAGCGGAGGTCGAGCGCGAGGCCGGCGGCCGCGTCGCCGGGCTCCTCGATCCGCTTGTTCTCCAACTGGTTGTCGCGGATCAGCCGGTCGAAGACGTCTCCGCTCACCGTGTCGGTGCGGACCGTCTCCACCACCTCCCCCGTCGCCCGGTCGACGACGCTCACGGTGAGCCCGGAGCTACCCAGGTCGTAGAACACGAGCGTCGCATTGTCGCCGAGGGCGCCGGAGACGTCGAGGAACTTCAGTGCCGCCGAGGCTTCGGTGACGAGTTGGTAGTTGGCGAGTTGCTGCCGGGCCATCGCCGCCTGGACGGCGCCTGCCTGCGCTTCGTCGCGGTAGGCGACCCCGGTGGCGCGGACCTGCCCGGCGTCGGGTGCCCCGGCGAGGACGACGCCGATCGATTCGGCGGCGAGTTCCTCCGGCAGGTCCCGCCCTGCGGCGACGACCTGGGCCCGGAAATCGGGGACGTGCCGGCTCCCGGCGTCGTCACGGTTCACGGAGTCGGGTCGTGCCAAGCGCACCGCGCTCGCACCGACCGACACACCTAGAACCGAACTCATGGGCCGCCTAACTCGACTGTGCACGGGTTCGATCCGGAATCCCCCCACTCCATGGCCCGCAGTCTAGCGAAGCGGTCCGACGGAGCAACCGAGCAACCGTTCGGCGAGAGGCAACTCAGAAGTTGCTCGCGATGATCACTCCCGCGATGCCCGTGCCCAGCGGCACGAACGTGCACGGCGGCACGATCGCGTGTGCAGGATCAAGCGTGTTGAGAACCAATTGCTGCGAGAACGGGTCGTAGGGCAGGTTGAAATGTCCGGTCTGATCGAGCGGGCACAGGTCCTGGACGAGGATGTTGGTGGCACCGGGATCGTGCAGCGCAACGTTGGTGTACGGCTGGATCACCTCGTCGTACCGCGTCCCGATCGTGGTGTATTCGACGCCGGGGACGGTGTCGCCGCCGGCGTTGAGCGCGGTGAGGAACGGCGATCCCTGCACCTGCTCGGCGAGGGCCTCCGAACCGATCCCCACTATCAACTCGTTGCCACCGGGCAGCGTCTGCAGAGCCGTCGCGATCCCGAAGAACGTTCCACCGTAGGACGGTGACGCGAGACCGACCCAGCGGTTCACCTTCGAGGACCCGCCGAGCCTGTTGATGTAGTACCGGGCCACCGTCGCGCCCTGCGAGTGCCCGACCAGGTCGACCTTTTCCGCTCCGGTTACGGCCAGGACATCGTCGACGAACACCTCGAGTTCGGCCGCTCCCTCGGTCATCGTCTGCATCCCGAAGTGTTCGGTGCCCGGTTTCCGTCCGTAGTTCAGGGCGAACACGCAGTAGCCGGCGGACTTCAATTTCGGACTCAACCCGGCCCAGTTCGAATAGGCACTGCCGTCGCTCCCGTGTACGAGGATCACCGGGTGCGGGTGCGCGGGACCGGGGCGGCACGAGAAATCGTTGGTTCCCGGCGGCGCCGAATGCGGATGGTGCTTCGCGTACGAGATGGCCGCGCCGGCGTCGGATTGCGCCGGCCCCGGCAGGGTCGGTACTTCCGCCGCCTGAGCCGGGGCGACCCCGAGCGCACAGATACTGACAACGGCAGCGAGGAATGCGAGTCGGGATCCGTGACGTGCCTTCGACATCGCCAGCCCTCCGTTGCGATTGAGGCTGACGCTACCGCCCACGATGTTCCCGGGCGCGGAGATCGTCAACCCGTTATCGCAGGTCGCCGCAAGGTCACAAACCGTTATCCGAGCGCGCTATCCCCTCCCGAGACCTCGATAGACCCACCCTGCGGTGCGCCAGTCCGCGGCGTCGAGACAGTTGCGGCCGTCGACCATCACCCGGGCCCGGACCACATCGTTCAGATCCTCCGGTTTCAGGGCCGCGAACTCCGCCCACTCGGTGAGCAGCAGCACCGCGTCGGCGTTGTCACATGCCTCGACCGCCGACGTCGCATAGTTCAGCGTCGGGAACAGTCTGCGCGAGTTGTCCAGGGCTTTCGGGTCGTAGACGCTGACCACCGCCCCGTGCAACTGCATCATCCCCGCCACGTTGAGTGCCGGCGAGTCGCGGACGTCGTCGGATTCGGGTTTGAAGGCCGCGCCGAGCACGGCGACGTTGGCGCCGAGCAGCGAACCTCCGCACACCTGCGCCGCCAACTCCACCATCCGGGTGCGGCGCCGCATGTTGATGCTGTCGACCTCCCGGAGGAAGTGCAGGGCCTGGTTCGCGCCCAGCTCACCCGCCCGCGCCATGAACGCGCGGATGTCCTTGGGCAGGCAGCCGCCGCCGAAGCCGAGTCCGGCGTTGAGGAATCGCCGGCCGATCCGCGCGTCGTATCCCAGGGCGTCGGCAAGCTGGGTGACATCGGCGCCGGTGGCCTCGCACACCTCGGAGATGGCGTTGATGAACGAGATCTTGGTGGCGAGGAACGCGTTGGCCGAGACCTTCACCAGTTCCGCGGTGGCGAGGTCGGTGACCAGGAACGGAATGTCCTCACCGAGCAGGCGGGCATACAGTTCGCGCAACTCGGTCTCCGCGCGTCCGGGGCGTTGCCGGTCCACACCCAGCACCATCCGGTCGGGGTGCAGGGTGTCCTCGACGGCGAAGCCCTCCCGCAGGAATTCCGGATTCCACGCCACCTCCACGGCGTCACCCGCCGGTGCAAGCGCCCGGGCCCGCGCACCCAGCTCCGCCGCCGTCCCGACGGGAACGGTCGACTTGCCGACGATGACGGCGGGACGATCGAGCAGCGGGGCGAGGGTGTCGATCACCGAGTGCACGTGCCGCAGGTCCGCGGCGTACTCCCCCTTCTTCTGCGGGGTACCGACACCGAGAAAGTGGAGGTCGGCGAACTCGGCGGCCTCGCTGTACGACGTGGTGAAGTGCAGTCGGCCGGCGTCGATGTTCCGGCGCAGAACCTCCCCCAGCCCGGGCTCGTAGAACGGGACCTCCCCGGACGAGAGTTTCGCCACTTTTCCGGGATCGATGTCGACGCCCAGGACCTCATGGCCCAGTTCCGCCATGCAGGCGGCGTGGGTGGCTCCCAGGTATCCGGTTCCAAACACGGTGCAGCGCATGCACCCTTGATAACCAGCGCAGGTGAGCGCGATATTTACCCGACTGATGTTCGAAGCCAACAGTGCGTGTACGAACGGTGCGAGGCGAGACCCTATGCTTCGCCCATGCATGTTCTCTTCGTCTGCACCGGAAACGTCTGTCGCTCCCCAACGGCTGAGCGCCTCGCAGTGGCATACGCCGAGGAGCTCGGGATCACCGATCTGACTGCCGAAAGCGCAGGTACCCGCGCCGCGGTCGGACGCCCGATGGAACCGACGGCCGCGCAAGTCCTCGAGGGTCTCGGCGGTAATCCGAGCGATTTCACCGCGCGGATGCTCACCGCCGATCTGGCGGCGGACGCGGATCTGGTGTTGACGATGACCGAGCGTCAGCGCGAGAAGGTGCTGGCGCTGGCCCCGGAGCAGCTGAAGAAGACGTTCACGCTCCGAGAGGCGGCTCGGCTCGCGGAGGCGGCGGATGCGAAGTCGGTGGCTGACCTGGCTGCGGCACGTCCCAAACACAAGGCCGACGAGACCCCGGAGGACGTTCCGGACCCGATGGGGCAGGACGAGGACACCTTCCTCACCATCGGGTCCGAGATCGCCGATCTACTGGGTGTGGTCGCGCGGAGCGTCCGTCTCTGACCAGGATTCCTGGTCGTCGCGGTAGCGGCGGGTGCGTCGCGGTGTGGGAGGCACCGGTGCGCCCGCCTGCTGCTCGTTGCCGTAGTGGTCGGGACCGCCGTACCACTGCTGACCCTGGTCGCCCTGGTAGGCCGGGGCGCCCTGATAGGCGGGCACTTCCTGCGGATCTCCCCCGTTCGGACCGTACTGCTGCGACGGGTACTCGTCGCGAACGTACGAGGCCGGCTGCGGCTGCTGAGGTGCCTGATGCTGAGGGGGCTGCTGCTGCACGGCAGGCTGCACGACGGCGGCCTGCTGCATCTGCGGCAGAGACTTGTCGGTCTCGTAGTAGTACTTGTACTCGTAGACGCCCCGTCCGCGGCTCGGCGTCATCGTGATGATCGTTCCGAGGATGGTTGCCCCCACACTGTGCAGGTTGCCTACGGCCCGCGACAGCTGATCCCGTTTGGTTTCGGCGTGCCGCGCGATGACCAGCGCGCCGTCCGACATCGCGGTCAGCACGGTCGCGTCAGTGACGGGCAGCAGCGGTGACGCGTCGACGATCACGTAGTCGAAACGCCCCCGCAGGTCGGCCAGCACCTGGCGGGCGGTCTCCGTTCCGAGGAGCTCACTCGGGTTCGGCGGGATCGGTCCGGACGCCAGGACCGTGAGACCCGAGTACTGCGTCGGCTGGAGCACGGCGTCGAGGTCGGCCTTGCCTGCCAGGACGCTGCTGAGGCCGACGGAACCGACGACACCGAGGTACTTCGACACCCGCGGCTTACGGAGGTCGCCCTCGACCAGGCACACGTTCTGGCCGCCCTCCGCCAGCACGAGTGCGATGTTGATGGCGGTGGTCGTCTTACCCTCGGTGGGCAGCGAACTGGTGACGACGATGACGCGCGGCGGGTTGTCGACCTCGAGGAACTGGAGGTTGGTGCGCAGTTCGCGGTAGGACTCGGCGCTCGAGGAGTTGCCTTCGGCGAAGTTGATGGCCTGCTGCGTCTGCCGCTCCTTGTCGAACGGGATGGTGCCGATCAGTGCGGATCCGGCCAGCTCCTCGACGGTGCGCCGGTCCTTGACCGTGTTGTCGAGGCGATCACGTAGGACTGCCAGCGCGAGGCCGAGCAGCAAGCCCACCGCTGCACCCAGCGCCAGGTTCCGTTCGGTCTTCGGGGAGACCGCCACCGACGGCGTCTGAGCCTGCTGCTCGACTACGACGCGCGCCGCCGGGGCGCCGCCACGCTCGGGCGTCTCCAATTCTCGTGCCATGACGACGAACTCGTCGGACAGGGCGTTGGCGATGTCGCGGGCGCGTTCCGGCGACGGATCCTGCACCTTGACGTCGATCAGCACCGTGTCCGGTGCCGAGCTGGCCTTCACTTGCGATGCGAGTGCGGGCGCCGTCATGTCGAGGCCGAGCTTGTCGATGGTTCGCTGCGCGAGATTCTCACCGGTGAGCAGCTTGGTGTAAGACGTCACTCGCTGCTGCGAGAACAGGTTGCCTTGGTATATCTCGTTGACTGATGCCCCGGACGAGGTGGAGACGAACATGCGGGTCGACGCCTCGTACATCGGCGTGGTGAGCAGTGATGCTCCCAGCGCGCCGAGAATAGCGACCACGGTGGTCACGGCGATGATTTTCCATCGTGCTTGCAGTATCCGCAGGTAGTCCTGAATTTCCATTATCGAGTCTCCCATCGACTTCACGCTCGGGGCTTGCGTGATCGTGCTGTCATTAACTTCGTTTCGACCCGACTGAACCTCTGCATCGTAGTGATGGCCGTGGTCAGGGGCGGCAGGTGCTTCACGGTCCGGAGTGGCCTCCCGATCCCCGTAGTCTGCGGCCGATCACTGACACCGGTACACGCCCGACCATGTCTGCGTGCACAGCATCGATGCGGTGTTCGGTGACGTCACCGCCGAAGTGTGTCCGCCAGTCCGGAACGAGTTCCGGATGATGATCGAGATCATATGCGGCCGTGAAGAACATGGCGTCGCCGTCGAAGCGCCGGGGCTGATGTGTCGACGCGATCTGTTCGAGACGGATGAGGAGCTCGCCCAGCGACTGCACCCGATCGGCCGCCACTGCGGCTCCGAGCTCGGCCGGAAGGTCCAGATCGGGCCGGTTGTCGCCGAGGTTCACGAGCGCCGCGCGATGTTCCGGCAGCAGGGTGTCGAGCATCGCGAGGGTGGCCACCTCGTGGCCAGCTTCGTGTAGTTGCACGGCCATTTCCTGTGCCACGGTGCCGCCCAGCGACCAGCCGAGCAGGTGGTACGGTCCGGCCGGTTGCACCGTGCGGATGGCGTCGATGTGGCGAGCGGCCAGCTCGGCGACGGACGAGGGCAAGTCCGCGTCACCGGTTGCCTGCACTCCGTACAACACACGTCCGGGGAGATGTTCTGCGAGGCCCGTGTAGCACCACGCGATTCCCGCCGCCGGGTGGATGCAGAACAGTGGCGGACCATCGCCCTCTCCTCCGAGGCGCACCACAGCGTCGAACGGATCGTCGGACGAAGACTTACCAGATTCGATGCGCTTGGCGAGTCGCGCGGCGGTGGGATCGGTGAAGAGCCATTGCAGCGGCACGTCCCGGCCCAGCCTCGTGCGCAGTTCATCAGCCGCCGTCACCGCGCCCATCGAGGTGCCGCCCAGCGCGAAGAAATCTTGATCCGCACCGATGAAATCCATTCCGATGACGTTGGCCATTACCTCGGCGACCACCGTCTCCAGATATCCGGATGGCGGTGTCATTCCTGGCATGTCCGAATCGAATTCCGGCTCGGGAAGCGCGGATCGGTCGACTTTGCCCGACGGCAGAACCGGCAGGCTGTCGAGCACGACGACGGCGGACGGCACCAGATGTCGGGGCAGGACAGCGCGGGCGAATTCGCGCACACTGTGGGGGGTGTCCGTGGAGTCCGGCTCCATCACCACGTAGGAGACGAGGACGAACGGTCCACCGGGAGCCACGACCGGCGTGGTGATCACGAACCGGACGTCGGAGTGCCGCGCCAAGGCGACGTCCACCTCGGCAGGTTCGACGCGGATGCCGTGCAGCTGCACCTGAGCGTCGTTACGTCCCAGATAGTCCAGGGCACCGTGTGCATTGCGGCGCACGAGGTCTCCGGTGCGGTACATCCGGTCGCCGGGTTTCCCGTACGGATTGGGGACGAACTGCGTTGCAGTGAGACCACCCCGCCCGAGGTAGCCACGGGCGACGCTGCTTCCGGACAGGTAGAGCTCACCGGTCACGCCGTCGGGCACCGGGTGCAGCCTCGGGTCGAGCACGAGGGCGGCGGCAGCGTCGATCACGTCCCCGATGTCGACTCCGTCATCGACGTCGGCCGGCGTGAGCGGTCCTGCGACCGACGCCAGGATTGTGAATTCCGTGGGACCGTAGGCATTGAAGAGCCGATGATGCGGCGCCCAGGTCGCCGCCAACGCGGACGGCAGGCGTTCGCCGACCGACACCACGGTCCGGGGCCCTTCGCCACCCAGGCTGTCGGCATCGAGAGTGGCCAGCACGGTGGGCGTCGCGACGAGATGGGTGATGCGCTCCCGGCGCACCACCTCGGCCAGCTGATCGCCGGCATAAGTGAAGTCGGGGGCGATCACCAGGCTGCCGCCGGATGACAGCGCGTACAGCATTTCGAACAGTGAGGCATCGAAGGTCGGGGAGGCCAGCTGGAGAACCCGCACGTCGCCGTCGATGTCGAGCACTGGCGCCTGTGCGGCAACCACATTCACCAGGCCGCGATGCGGCACCACGACGCCCTTCGGTGTTCCGGTGGTGCCGGATGTGTAGATCACGTACGCGGCCCCCTCCACCTGTGAGTACTTCTTAACCACGGGTGGTTGATAAGTACTCACGGGTGGGAGCCAAGGGATTGTGGCTGGGAGCTCGGCGATGCGCTCGGGCACGGTCAGCCCGACCACGGCACCGGAGTCGGCGAGCATCCATTCCAGACGCTCGGTGGGATGCGTCGGATCCAGCGACAGCCAGACCGCACCCGCTTTCGCCACAGCCCACACGGCGGCCACCCAGTGCCGGCCACGACCGGTGGCGACCGCGACCACATCCTCGGGTTCGACGCCACGGTCCGAGAGCGCCCGGGCCCACCGTTCCGCCACGTCGTCCAGTTCTTCGTATGTCCACTGCACGGCGCCGTCTTCTACGGCGACGGCGTGCGGGGTGGCCCGGACCTGTGTCTCGAAGATCTCGGCGAGAGTCTTCGGCTGATAGTTCCGTGCAGGGCCACTGACGAGGGTCGCACGTTCGCCCGCCTCGAGGATGTCGATGTCGCCGACCACCTCGGACGGATCGATCAGGACTGCGTCGAGGATTCGATCGAAGCGCTGCGCCAGCGCCCGGGCGGTGGAGTCGTCGAACAGGTCCGTGGCGTACAACAGCCGCAGTGTCAGCTCCCCCACCGACTCCGTGAAATCCCACACCAGATCGAATTCGGCGGTGGCAGTGGCGGATCCGATCAACTCGGTCTCGGTCTCGGTTTCGGGCAGACCGCCCGGCCGCGGCGCCGCGTGTTGGTACGCGAGCATCACCTGGAACAGCGGGTTGTACGAGGTTGAGCGGCGGGGTGCCACGCGCGCGACCACGTCGTCGAACGGCACGTCGGCGTGGGCGAACGCGTCGAGGTCAACCGAACGCACCTGTTCGAGGAGCGCGGCAAAGGTTGCGGCAGAGTTCACTTCGGTGCGCAGGGCGACGGTGCCGACGAACATCCCCACCAGCGCGTCGAGCGCCGGGTCGGGTCGACCGGAAACAGCGGTCCCGATCACGACGTCCGGGTGCCCACCTTCGCGCGACAGCAGAACGGCGAGCGCCGCGTGCAGCACCATGAACACCGTGACGCCCTGACTGCGGGCGACGTCGGACAACCGTTGACGCACTTCGGGGTCCAGGGTCCACTCGACAGTGGCGCCCGTGTGGCTCGGTTCGGCGGGCCGCGGACGGTCGGTGGGCAACGCGATCGGGGCGTCGACGCCGTCGAGCGTCCGGGTCCAGTAGCCGAGCTGGGCATGGGCGACACTGGCAGGGTCCGCGGGGTCGCCGAGCACGTCGCGCAGCCACACACTGTAATCCGCGTAATCGACGGGAAGCGACGCCCACTGTGGTTCGCGTCCTCCGCGGCGAGCGGCGTAGGCGGCCTCGAGGTCGGTGGCCAACCGGTCCATGGATCCGCCGTCCAGCGCGATGTGATGCACGACGGCGGCAAGCACGTGGTCACCGTCGGCTTCGGACCACAGTCGCACGCGCAGCGGGGTATCCGACTCCAGGCGGAAGGGTCGCCGCACGAATTCCGCGACCTCGGCGGACACGTCGGCGCCGTGGACGGGATGCAGGTCGATGTCCACGGGGACGATCACCTGGCGTGGTCCGCTGTCGTCCATGGGAAAGACGGTGCGCAGCACGGCATGCCGCTGCACCACGTCCGCGAGTGCGTGCCGCAGTGCGCCCAGGTCGATGTCGTCTCCGAGACGATGCACGAACACGACATGGTGCATGGAGGCGCTCGGATCGACGCGGTGAAGCAGCCACATCCGTTGTTGCGCCGGCGACAGCGGAATCCGGGCGTCCGGGTCCCGTCGCACCAGTGGAATGCGGGTCGCGACCGTGTGCCGCTGGTCGAGCCACACCGCCATTCCGGCGGCGGTGGGATGCTCGAACAGCGCTCTGACGGGTACGTCCACGCGGAACGCCGCCGACAGCCGTCCTGTCACCGCGGTGGCGGAGAGGGAGTCGCCGCCGATGTCGAAGAAGTTGCTGTGGGCACCGACGCTCACCTCGCCGAGCACTGCCGCGAACACCGCGGCAACCAGTTCCCCGGTCACGGTCCGCAGTCGCTCCGGCGAGTTGGTGTCGTTGTCGATGTCGTTCGCTTCCAGCGCCTGCACGTCGAGTTTGCCGTTGGGGGTGAGCGGCAGGCTGTCGCGGATCATGATCCGCTGCGGCACCAGGTGTGCCGGGAGATGCCGGATCAATTGCGCGCGGAGCGACTCGGCGTCCACAGCCGACCCCGTGACGAAGGCGACCAGCCGTCCGTGGTGCAGCAGCACCACTGCCTGGGTGACACCGGGCTGCACCAGCAGTGCGGCTTCCACCTCGGCGGGCTCGATGCGCATGCCGCGCACCTTCACCTGACGGTCGGCGCGTCCGACGTAGGACAGTGTGCCGTCGACGCGACGGTGCACCACGTCGCCGGTGCGGTAACGGCGGATTCCGGATTGTCCGGCAACGAAGTTCGCGGCCGTCAGCGCTGGGTCCGCGACGTAGCCGAGGGCCAGTCCCAGTCCCTCCAAGTACAGTTCGCCGACGCCCCCGAGCGGTACCGGACGCAACCGGTCGTCCAGGACCGTCGCTGTCGTGCCTGGGACGGGTACGCCGATGGTGACGCCGGCGCCCACCTCGGCCAGGGTGGCCACCACCGTGGACTCGGTGGGCCCGTAGGCGTTCAGCATCAGCCGCCCCTCGCTCCACGCTGCGGCCTGCTCCGGGCTCAAAGGCTCGCCGCCCACGGCGACGACCTGGAGGGCGTCCAGCTCCCGCGGTTCGAGGGTCGCCAAGACGGAGGGTGTGGAGAGGTAATGCGTCACGCCCTGAGCGGTGAGAAGGTGCTGCAGCTCGGCGCCGCCGTAGACCTCAGGGGGTGCGACCACGAGGCAGGCACCCGACCGGAAGGCCAGCAGCATCTCGAGCAGCGCTGCGTCGAAGGTGGGGTTGTAGCCGTGCAGTACCCGCGCCTCGGGATGTACTCGGTACCGGCGGACGGCCTCGTCGGCGAGGGAACCCAGTCCGCGGTGCGTGACGGCCACGCCCTTCGGGGTGCCGGTCGATCCGGACGTGTAGATGATGTACGCCACCGAGGGTTGCGCCGACTCCTGCGCCTGCGCCACCATCGCCTCCCGGCGTTCGGCCGGGTGGGCCGGGTCGAGCGGCAGGAAGGTGGCCCCAGTCCGGGTTACGGCCCAGAGTTCGATCACGAAGTCGATCGAGCGCGGCATGCAGATTTCCACGACCGTTCCCGGTCCGCTACCCGCGGCGCGAAGCTGACCGGCCCGCAATTCCGACGCCGCGGCCAGTTCGCGGTAGGTGAGTGTCCGGGTGCCGTCGGTGAGAGCCGGACGGTCGGGGTGCGCGGCAGCGGTGGACAGGAGGATGTCGGTGAGGGTGAGGGTGCGGGTGTCGTCCGCGGGCCCACCGGTGAGCGGCGGTGCCGGAGCCAGAGGGATCTCTCCCACCAGCACCTGCGGATCGAGTGTGACAGCGTCCAGCACCTGCCCCAGCAGTGACGCCAGCGAGGCTGCGGTACCGCGATCGAACAGGTCGGCGGCGTAGGCGACGGCCCCGTCCATACCGCCGGGCTCCTCGTCGTCCCAGTGCTCGCGAACCGTCACGTGGAGGTCGAATTTTGCTGTACGAGTATCGACTTCCTGAACTTCCACGCGAAGGCCGGCCACGTCGACGGCAGGTAGGTCGAGGTTCTCCACTGCAAGCGCAACCTGTGGTGTGCGTCCCCCGAGTAGGTCGGCGATCGATTCGAAGGGCACGTCGGCGTGATCGAACGCATCCACGTCGAAGTCGCGCACCTGGGCCAGTAGTCCTGCGAACGGCATGTCCGGCTGGACCTGCGCTCGCAGCGCGAGGGTGTTGACGAACATTCCGACCAGCGGGTCGAGGATGCGATCCCCGCGGCCGGCGACCGCGGTGGCAACGGTGACGTCGCGCTGGGCACCGAGCCGCGACAGCAGCACCGACAGCGCCGCGTGCAGCACCATGAACGGCGTGGCGCGGTGGTCGTGAGCCAACCGGTGCACCGCTCGCTGGACCGCGGCGGGGATCCGGAAGGTCACCACCTCGGCGGCGCCGTCCGGTGCATCGATGGTCGGTCGCCTATCCGGGATGAGTGCGGCACCCGACTCGGCACCGTCGAGCGCGCGCCGCCAGTGCTCGATACCGCGCGCCGAGTACTCGCTGCGGAGCAGTTCCTGCTCCCACAGCGCGTAATCGGCGAAGTGGATGGACAGCGGCGCCCAGCCGGGTGCGTGGCCGGCGCGACGAGCGTCGTAGGCGGCAAGCATGTCGGTCACCAGAGGGGTGAGCGACCAGCCGTCGGCGGCGATGTGGTGGAGCACCACGGCCAACACGTGCGAGTCGGGACCGATCTGCAGCAGCCGGACCCGCAGTGGCATTTCGCAGGTGAGGTCGAACCCCTCGGACGCGAATGCGGCCACCACGGATTCCACCGACTCCGGGTGCGTGTCCTGGGGCGTGAGGTCCAGCTCGCCGGCCGGGAGGATCTGCTGGTGGGGTAGTTCCCCCGCCGCGGCGGGGTACTGGGTGCGCAGTACTTCGTGCCGGGCAACGACGTCCGTGAGTGCCGCCGACAACGCGAGCACGTCGAGTGGCCCGTCCAGGCGGAGTGTCGCGGGCTGGTTGTAGGCCGCGGACGACGGGTCGCGGCGGTTGAGCACCCACATCCGGTACTGACTGCGCGACAATGGAATTCGATCCGGACGAGGTTGTGAGACGAGTGCGGGGCGCAGGTCCGGTTCGGGGACGGCACCATCGAGGACGGTGGCAAGTTCCGCGATCGTGGGGTGCGTAAAGAGGCTGCGCAACGGGACCGGGTGGCCCATCACCTCGGAAAGCCGGGCTGTCAGCTGTGTGGCCAGCAGCGAGTTGCCGCCCGCATCGAAGAAGTGCGCCCCGCGACCGGCCTCGGGCAGTTCGAGGACCTCGGCGAAGACCGCGGCCACGGCACGTTCGGTATCCGTGGCGGGCGGTTCGTGTTCGCCCGCAGCGAGTTCGGGCGTGGGCAGGGAACGCAGATCGAGCTTGCCGTTGATCGTCTGCGGCGGCGAATCGAGCACCACGACGGCCGTCGGTACCAGGTACGACGGCAGCAGTTCGGCCAGGCGACGCCGTAGTCCGTCCGCGTCGAAGCCTGTGTGCCGCGGCAACACGTACGAGACGAGTGAGTCGGAGCCGGTGGGTGTGGGGCGGACGATCGTGGCCGCGAAGTCGACGTCGGCGACGCGGGCGATGGCGGCGTCGATCTCACCCGGTTCGACGCGGACTCCTCGGATCTTGACTTGGCTGTCGTTGCGGCCCAGGTACTCCAGTTCGTCACCGCCTCGCCAGCGCACCAGGTCGCCCGTGCGGTACAAGCGTGTGCCGTCCGGGCCGGCGACGAAGCGTTCCGCCGTCAGCCCGGGTTGTCCGGCGTAGCCGCGGGCCAGCGCACCGCCCGACAGGTACAGCTCGCCGGGCACGCCCACCGGCACGGGGCGTAGCCGCTCGTCGAGCACGAGGGCGGCGACGCCCGGGATGGGTGTGCCGATGGTCACCGGCGCTCCGGACGACAGCGGACGAGTCGCGATGGTGTACATCGTCGACTCGGCGGGGCCGTAGCCGTTGATCAGCCGGCGTCCAGGGGCCCAACGGTCGACCAGTTCGGCTCCGAGCCGCTCGCCGCCCACCATCAGTACTTCCAGGTCGGGCAGTGCGAAGTCGCCGACGGTCGCGAGAACGGTGGGGGTGACACAGGCGTGGGTGATCCGTTCGCGGCGAAGCAGCTCACCCAGTGCGGGGCCGGCGAACTCGGTGTCGGAGGCAATCACGAGTGTGGCCCCGGATGCCCCTGCGATCAGTACCTCGAGCAGGGTCATGTCGAACCCGGCGGCGGCGCGGTGCAGCACGCGCGATCCCGGTGCGGCGCCGAAGCGCGACGCGACGTCCGCGTCCAGCGCGCCTAGGCCGGAGTCTGTCACCACCACGGCTTTGGGTGTGCCGGTGGTGCCGGACGTGAACACCACATACGCCGTGCCGGTCGCCCGCGGCAGGCTGTCGGCGATACCCCTCATCACGGCCACCCGCGCTGCGGGCAGAGCCGGGTCTATCAGGACGGGCGCTGCGCCTGCTTTCGCGATCGCCCACAACCTCGCCACCGACTCGGTCGAACGAGGCGCCGACCAGACGACGGCCTCACCCGGCCGCACACCCGATTCGAGCAGTTCGCGCGCGACTACGTCGGAGCGGGCGTCGAGTTCCCGGTACGTCAGTTGCGTGCCGGAGTCGCGGACCGCCACGGCATTCGGCGCCACCTGGGCGCCGCGAGTGATCATGCCCCGCAACGTCAGCGCACCCGGTGTGCGGGGTCCGGTTGCGGGGACCAGGACGGAACGCTCGCGCGCGCTCAGCAGGTCCACATCGCCCACGGAGCTGTCGGGGTCGGCCGTGACAGCCTCGAGAAACCGCACCAGCTGCGCTGCGAACTCGACGACGGTGGCGTGGTCGTAGAGTTCCGCGTTGTAGCCGAAGTGGAGTGCCATCGGCTCACCGGGGCCGGACTCGGCGACGGTGAGCTGCAGATCGAAGTTCGCGTGCTCGACGTCGGGGATCACCGGGGTCACGGTCAGCCCGGGCAGGCTGAGGTGTCCGGGGCGGTGTCGCTGCATCGACAGTGCCACCTGGAACAGCGGGTGCTGCGATGCCGATCGCGGCGGGTTGAGCAACTCCACCAGCGTCTCGAACGGCATGTCGGCGTGGGTGTAGGCCGCGATGTCACGTTCGTGTACCTGGGCGAGCAGTTCGGCGAAGCTGGCGGTCGGGTCGACGGTTGCCCGCAACACCAGGGTGCTGGCGAACATGCCGACTACGTCGTCGAGTTTCGGGTCGGTGCGGCCGGCTACGGCGGTGCCGATGGGCACATCCGGGCTGCCGCTGTACCGAGACAGCAGCGCCGCGAGTGCGGCGTGCAACACCATGAACGTCGTAGCCCGGTAGGTGCGCGCCAGCGCGGTCAGTGATTCGTGCAGCGCGGCGTCCACCACCACCGAGTGGGCGGCGCCCTCCCCCGACGGGATGGCGGGGCGGGCACGGTCGGGCGGGAGCGTCACCTGTTCGGGCAGCCCCGCCAGGGCAGTCGACCAGTAGTTCGACAGTGCGTTCTCGAGGTTCGCGCTGTCCTCGGCCAGCATCCGACGCTGCCAGATGCTGTAGTCGCTGTATTGCACGGGCAGCGAGGACCATTGGGGTCCGACGCCACTCAGCCGGGCCTGATACGCCTCCAGGGTGTCCCTGATCAGCGGGGTCAGCGACCATGCGTCGGCGGCGATGTGGTGGACCACCAGGGTGAGCACGTGGGTGGTTGCGGCGGTCCGGTAGAGGCGCGCCCGCAGCGGCGGTTCTGCGGCCACGTCGAAACCGTCACCGGTGAGTGCCCGGACGTGGGCGTCGACGGCGTCGTCGGGAATGGCGATCGCAGTGAGGTCCAGCGGGATCTCGTGGGCGTCGAGCACCACCTGCCGCACACCGTCGGCGGTCCGTGGGTACACGGTGCGCAGGGTGCGGTGACGTTGCACGACGTCGCGTGCCGCCGCGGCCAGCGCCTCCACGTCGAGGTCGCCGTTGAGTCGGACGATGAGCGGAATATTGTATCCTGCTGCGCCCGTGTCGAACTGGTTGAGAATCCACATCCGTTCCTGCGCCGGAGAGAGCGGAAGCTGCTCACCGAGGGCGGCTGGCACCAGAGGCGGTCGGCGGCGGCCGTCCCCGGCCCGCTCCTCCACCCGCGTCGCCAGTTCGGCGACGGTGGGTACCTCGAAGAGGTCGCGGACCGTCACGTCCGTGTCGAAGACGGCGCTGAGCCGGGCGGCCACCCGGGTGGCGATCAACGAGTTGCCGCCCAGGTCGAAGAAGCTCTGCCGGGCGCCGACCTCGATGCCGCCGAGAAGCTCGGCGAATACACCTGCGACCACTTCCTCGATCGGCCCGTGGGGTGCATGGGAGTCCGCAGCGAGGACGGTCGGTTCGGGCAGCGCGTGCCGGTCCAATTTCCCGTTGGGGGTCAGCGGGAAGGTCGGGACGGGCACCACCGCGCCCGGTACGAGGTACTCGGGTAACACCGACCGCAGGTAGCCGAGGAGTGTGCGCGGGTCCGTTGCGCTCACCACGTAGGCCACCAGCTGGTCGCCGACGGCGCTGCCCCGCAGCATCACTGCGGCGTGCTCGACGTCGGGACGCCGCAGAAGTGTCGCCTCGATCTCTCCGGGCTCGATGCGGTAGCCGCGCACCGCCACCTGGGTGTCGGCGCGGCCCAGGTGGTCGAGTTCACCGTTCGAGCGGTATCGGGCGAGATCTCCCGTCCGGTACATGCGGGTGCCGGGGGTGAAGGGGTCGGCGACGAACCGTTCCGCGGTGAGCGCGGGGCGTCCCATGTAGCCGCGCGCGACCTGTGCGCCGGAGACGTACAGTTCGCCGACCGTCCCCGGGGGCACGGGATGCAGCGACGCATCCAGAACGTAGGTCCGCAGTCCCGGCAGCGCCCTGCCCACCGACCGGCGCTCATCTCCCGACTTCAGGTCGTGTCGTGTGACGTGCACGGTGGTCTCGGTGATGCCGAACATGTTGACCGCGCGCACGTTCGGGTGGTGGCCGAGCCATGATGCCACGAGCGTGTGGTCGAGTGCCTCACCGCCGAAGATCAGCAGCCGGAGCGAGGAGCTGTCGAGGTGCTCGACGAGTTGCCCGAAGGCGGACGGCGTCTGGTTGAGGACGGTGACGCCTTCGCGTACCAGCAGATCGGCGAATTCGTGGGGTGAGCGGGCGAGGTAGTGGTCGACCAGTACGAGTCGTCCGCCGGTGGTGAGGGCGCCCCACATCTCCCAGACCGAGAAGTCGAAGGTGTGTGAGTGGAACATCGTCCACACGTCGCCCGGGCCGAAGCCGAAGTCCTCGCGTGTGTTCGCGAGCAGCGACAGTACGTTGGCGTGGGTGACCGTCACGCCCTTCGGCTGCCCGGTGGAGCCCGACGTGTAGATCACGTACGCCGCTCCCCCAGGTGAGCGGCGAGGCGCACGCGTGGACACCGTGCCACTCACCTGCGGCATCTCGGAGATCACAACCGCCGGCGCAGCGTCGTCGAGCAGGTAGCGGATACGTTCGGCGGGGTAGTCGACGTCGATGGGCAGGTATGCGGCACCGGCGCGGATCACCGCGAGCATCGCCACCACCAGATCGACCGAGCGAGGCAGCACGAGGGCAACCAGGTCTTCGGCTCCCACGCCGGTTGCCCGTAGGCCCTCGGCCATCTCCGCTGAGCGGTGATCCAGGTCGCCGTAGGTCACCGTGGTGTCACCGAACGTGATCGCCGCCGCGTCGGGATTCTCGGCGGCGCGGTGCTCGAACAGTTCTGCCAACGATGACGCTTCCCATAGCGCGCCGTCGACACCCGAAACACTCGCGTTGCGTTCGGACTCGCTGAGGACGTCGATCGACCCCACGGGCACCTGCACATCGGTAGCTATCGCCCGCAGCACCCGCAGCAGACGCTCCGCCCACCCCTCGACCGTCTCGGAATCGAACAGCTCTGCCGGATAGACGAATACGCCGTCGAGACCGACCGGTTCACCATCTTCGCCGCGCTGTTCTCTTATCGATACCTCGAGGTCGAACCGGCTGGTGCCGGTGCCCAGGTCACGGCCGCGCACATCCAGCCCCGACATCGTCGCAGCCGGAAGAGACCCGAAGTTGTCGTACGCCAGCATCACCTGGAACAACGGGTGATGCCCGACCGAGCGGGTAGGCGCGACCGCATCCACGACCAGGTCGAACGGCACCTCGGAATGGGCGAACGCGGCGAGGTCGGTTTCGCGAACGGCGGCGAGTAGGGCGTCGAACCCAGCACGTGGGTCGATCCGGCTGCGCAGGGCCACGGTGCCGACGAACATGCCGACCACGTCGTCGAGCGCCGGGTCGATGCGCCCCGACGTGGGTGTGCCGATGGCGAGGTCGTCGGCACCGGTCAGCTTGGACAGCAGGACGGCGAGTGCGGCGTGCAGCACCATGAAGGGCGTCGCGTTCTGCTGCCGAGCCACTGTTTCCAGGCGTCGGTGCAACTCGGCGGGAACCGAGAACGGGAGGTGCCGGGCGGTCAGCCGATCGGTGCCGGGTCGTGGCCGGTCGGTGGGCAGCGGCAGCAGGGTGGGCAGTCCGGCGAGTGCGGATGTCCAGTAGTCGAGTTCGCGTCGCATACGACTGTCAGGGTCGGCGGCGTCGCCGAGGAGGCTGCGCTGCCACCGGGCGTAGTCGGTGTAGGCGACGGGAAGCGGTGCCCAGTCGGGAACACGGCCGGATGTCCTCGCGTGATAGGCGATAGCCACGTCCCGGATCAGCGGCCCGAAGGACAGGCCGTCGACGGCGATGTGGTGCAGCACCACTGCGAGGGTGTGGCGGTACGGCGCGACCTCGAACAGAGCGGCGCGCAGCGGTGGCTCGGTGGTGAGATCGAATCCGCGGACGGCGAAGGCGGTCTCGTGCCCGGTGGGCGTGAGGTCGACGGCGGCGGGCACGACCTTCTGGACGGGTCCGGTCTCGGTGTCGGGGAAGACGGTGCGCAGCACGGTGTGCCGGGAGACCACGTCGTGCAGGGCGGCAGTCAATGCAGTGACGTCCAGGTCACCGTCGAGGTCGACGGCGAACGGCACGTTGTAGGCGGGAGACTGGGGGTCGACCCGGTTGAGCAACCACAGCCGTTGCTGCGCGTAGGCGAGCGGCGCCGGCTGGTCGGCCTGCTCGGCGACGAGCGGTGGACGCTGGTCACCGCCCTCCTCGATCAGGGCGGCGAGCGCGGCAACGGTGGGGCGGTCGAACAGGTCACGCACACCGATACGCAGTCCGGACACCGCTGACAGGTGCGAGACAACCCGGGTCGCGGACAGCGAATTTCCGCCCAGGGCAAAGAAGTCAGCTTCGGCGCCGATGTCGGGGATCCCGAGGACAGCTGCCACTGCGTCCGCCACCGTCTGCTCGACGGGGGTCCGCGGGGGCCGGGTCGCCGCCGGAAGTTCGGGTGCGGGCAGGGCGTCACGGTTCACCTTGCCGTTCACCGTGAGCGGCACGGCGTCCAGCACGGTCACAGTCGCGGGCACCATGTAGTGCGGCAGCCGCTCCGCCACGTACGCCCGCAATGCTGCGGGGTCGAGCTCGACGGTGCCGTGGACGTACGCGGCGAGGACGTTGTCGTGCAGCACGGTGACGGCGGTGTCGACTCCGGGCGCCGACCACAGCACCGCGTCGATCTCGCCGAGTTCCACGCGGAATCCACGGATCTTGAGTTGGCTGTCGGCGCGACCGACGAACTCGAGGGTGTGGTCTGCGGTCCAGCGCACCAGGTCGCCGGACCGATACATACGACCGTATCCGTACGGGTTCGCAACGAATCGTTCCGCCGTCAGGGCGGGTGCACCGAGGTAGCCGCGGGCCAGCGCCGGACCCGACAGGTACAGCTCACCGATGACACCCACCGGCACCGGCCGAAGCCGGGCGTCGAGCACCACCGCGGACGCACCGCGGATCGGACGGCCGATGGTGATCGGGTCGCCGGACTGCAACTCGCTGCTTCCGGTAGCCCACACGGTGTGTTCGGTGGGTCCGTACAGATCCACGACGATCCGGCGTCCGGAGGCCCAGCGTTCCAGCACTTCCGGCGGGCACGCCTCCCCCACCACGGCCAGGAACTCGAGCGAGTCCAGGCCTTCCGCGTCCATCAGCGCAGGCACCGAGGGGGTGGTGGTCCAGTGGGTGACGCGTTCGCCGCGGAGCAGGTCCCTCAACTCGTCGCCGCCCACCACGCCCGGTGGGGCGATCACCAGGGTGGCGCCACCGATAGCGGCCACCAGAATTTCGTGGAAGGCGCCGTCGAAGCTGGGGGCCGCGAAGTGCAGGACGCGGGAGTCGGGCCCCACTCGGTAGCGGGCACGGACCTCGGCGGCGTGGTTCGCGAAGCCGCGGTGAGTTACCACGACGCCCTTGGGTTCGCCTGTCGACCCGGACGTGAAGACCACGTACGCGGGGTGATCCGCCGAGAGCGGCCGGACGCGCTCGCCGTCGCCGATCGGTGCCGAATCCCCCTGACTCTCGCGCGCATCGATCCACACGATGCCGTCGGGAACGAGCTCGGCGTCGTGTGCGATCGCGACGCGCACTCCAGCGGCGGTGAGGATGCGGGCGGTGCGTTCGGCGGGATGGTCCAGGTCGATCGGCAGCGACGCGGCACCGCTACGGGCAACGGCCCACACCGCGGTCACCGAGTCGATCGAGCGCGGCAGCATCAGCGCCACCGCGTCCTCGGGTCCGATGCCCAGTCCGATCAGCTTGCGCGCCAGCCGGTTCGCTCGCTCGTCCAGCTCACGATAGGTCAGCTCGTCCTCGCCGCACCGCACCGCAACGTGTGTGGAGTTGCCACGGAGAAGCTCAGGAAGGGTGATCGGCGAGAGTGCCACCTCCCCGCGCGCGGGGACCAGGTCAGCATCCTCGGACGGCTCGAGCACGTCGAGATCGCCGACCGCCGCCGACGGGTCCGCTACTGCCGACTGAAGCAACCGCTGCAGCAGTCGCGACCACCGGACGATGGTGACACGGTCGAACAGTTCGGTCGGATAGGCGATCACGCCGTCGAGTCCGGCTGCGGCGCCGTGCTCGGCGTGCCGTTCCCGAATCTCGATCTCCAGGTCGTAGCGGCTGACGCTACTCGGGGTGTCGCGACTGCGTACGGTGACGTCGTCGAATCGAATCTCGGCTTCCGTGAAGTTCTGGTAGGCGAGCATCACTTGGAACAGCGGGTGATGCGCGGCGGAGCGAGTCGGCGCGACGGCGTCGACCACTCGGTCGAACGGTTGCTCGCTGTGCGCGAATGCCGCCAGATCCGCGACGCGGGTGGAGGAGACGAGGTCGGCGAACGGGATGCTCGGATCCACCCGGGTGCGCAGAACGACGGTGCCGACGAACATGCCCACCAGATCGTCCAGGACGGGATCGCCGCGACCGGACACCGGCGTGCCGACGGCGATGTCGTCGGTACCGGTGAGGACGGCCAGGGTGGCGGCCAAGGCGCTGTGCACCACCATGAACGGGGTGGCGCTGCATAGTCTGGCCAGTTCCTCCACGGCACTGTGGGTACTCGCGTCCACCGTGAACGGGACGCGATCCGGGGTGGTTGCCGTCGCCGGCCGCGGCCGATCGGTGGGTAGCTGCAGCCGTTCCGGCAGTCCGTCGAGGGTCGCCTTCCAGAACGCGAGGTCTCGGTCGGCGCCGTCCTCCACGATTCGGCGGTGCCAGCGGGCGTAGTCGCCGTACCGGACCGGTAGGGCGTCCCAACCGGGGGCGTCGCCCTCCCGGCGCGCGCGGTACGCGGCCATCAGGTCGCGGGTGAGCGGAGCGACCGACAGTCCGTCGAAGACGATGTGATGGGCGGCGACGACCACGGTGTAGCCGTGGCTTCCGCGGTCGAAGAGCCGGACGCGAACCGGCGTATCCCGGGTGAGGTCGAACCCGGCGGTTGTCAGTGCGGTGATCGCCTCGTCGAGTTCGTGTTTGTCGACCGCGACCGGGGTGAGATCGAGTGCGACCTCGGATACCAGTTGCACCGCTCCGGTCTCGGTCTCCTGGAACACCGTGCGCAGCGGCTCGTGGCGGTCCACCACGTCCCGCACGGCCGCGGCCAGCGCGTCCACGTCGACGGCGCCGCTCAGGTCCACCGCGAACGGGACGACGTAGTCGGCGGAGCCGGGGGTCATCCGGTCGAGCAGCCACAACCGGTCCTGCGCCGGTGCGAGAGGCGCTTCGCGCCCGTGCGCCTTTGTGGTAGTCAGAGCAGCCGAAAAGGCGCACGGGCTGCGGAGCAGCCTGGATGTCAACGCCGCCACGGTGGGAGCCTCGAAGACGTCGCGCACACTCACCTGCCGGTCGAGCGCATGCCCGACCCGCGACGCCAGGGTGGTGGCGGTCAGGGAACTGGCGCCGACCGCGAAGAAATCCGTCTCGGCATCGATGAACGGCAGGCCGAGCACGTCCGCGATCACCCGGGCCACCACCTCTTCGGTGGCGCCGCGCGGCTTCCGTGACCGCACCACGGACGCCCCGGGCTCGGGCAGCGCGGCCCGATCCACCTTGCCATTAGCGGTCAGCGGCATCGCGTCCAGGACCGTCACCGAACCGGGCACCATGTAGTGGGGCAGCTTGTCGGCCGTGAATGCTTGCACTGCAGCCGGTTCCACCGATCCGGTCACGTACGACGCCAGGGTGGTGCCGTGCACCAGCGTCACCGCGCTCTCGACGCCGGGTGCCGTCCGCAGTGCGGCGTCCACCTCGCCCAGTTCCACGCGGAACCCACGGACCTTCACCTGGTTGTCAGCGCGCCCCACGATGACGAGTTCGTGCGAGGGCGTCCATCGGGCCAGGTCGCCGGAACGGTACATCCGCGCGCCGTTGCCGGACGGGTAGGCGATGAACCGCTCGGCCGTCAGCCCTGGTCTGCTGTGATAGCCCCGGCCGAGGCTCTCCCCCGCCAGGTACACCTCGCCGGTCACACCGACCGGAACCGGACGCAGCCGCGAATCCAGCACCAGCACTTCGGTTCCCTCGATGGGGCCGCCGATGGTCAGCGGACCGCCCGGTGTGAGGGGGTCGCTCATGAAGTTGACGATGGTGGTTTCGGTCGGCCCGTACCCGTTGACGACGATGCGTCCGGGCGCCCATCGCTGAGCGAGTTCCCACGGCAATTCTTCGCCGGCCAGGTCGATCACCCGTAGGTCCGGCACCGACGACGGCTCCAGTGACGCCAGCACACTCGGTGTCACCATCACGTGGGTGACCCGTTCGCGGCGCAGCACACCGGCCAGTTCGTCGCCGGCGAGCACCCCGGGCGGCACGATCACCAGGGTGGCGCCGGCGGTGAACGCTAGCAGCATCTCGTTGATGGAGAGGTCGAACGACGGCGACGCGACGTGCGCCACGCGCGCTTCCGAATCGAGCAGTCCCAGCGTCGCGTTCGCGTCGGCGAGCGGTGTCAGCCCGCGGTGAGTAACCACCACGCCCTTGGGCATTCCGGTCGAGCCGGACGTGTAGAGCACGTATGCCGGATGGTCGACCCGCAGCGGACGAACGCGGTCACCGTCGGTCACCGCGGCCGCGTCACCAGGGCCGTCGGCGACGTCGATCCACACGACGCCCTCGGGCACGTGCGACACGTCGGCGGCCAGCGCCACCATGGCACCGGAGTCGTGGAGCATGTATGCGATCCGCTCCGGCGGATATCCCGGGTCCACGGGGAGGAATGCGGCGCCGCTGCGCGTGACGGCCCATACGGCGACGATCGACTCGATGGACCGCGGCAGCATCAGGGCAACCAGATCCTCGGGTCCGATCCCTCGCGCGATCAGCCGCCGCGCCAACCTGTTGGCCCGGGCATCCAACTCGCGGTAGGTGACCTCGACGCCACCGCACCGCACCGCCACCCCGTCGTGCCTGCCGCCGAGGAGTTCGGGCAGAGTCGCCGACGGTACGGCGACCGGCCCGACGCGCGGTACCAGTGCGGCACACTCGTCCGGATCGAGCAGGTCCAGATTCCCGACAGTCACCGACGGATCCGATGTTGCGGCGAGGAGTACTCGCTGGAGCAACGCCATCCACCGGTCGATCGTCTCGGTATCGAAGAGTTCGCCCGGGAAATTCACGTCCGCGTGCAGTCCGTCGGGAGTGCCGTCGTCCGAGCGTCGCTCGCGTACGGTCAGGTCCAGGTCGAATGGTCGAGCGTGGGTCTGGACGTCCCGTACCCGGGCCGCCAGACCCGGCAGTGCCATTTCGGCTGCACCGAAGTTCTCGTACGCCAACATCACCTGGAACAGCGGGTGTTCGAGCTGGCCGGATTCCGTGCCCTGCTGTCGCACGACCTGTTCGAAGGGCACGTCGGCGTGTTCGAATGCCCCGAGGTCTGCTGCTCGCACCGTCTCGAGGAGATCCGCGAAGCTCGCGGCGGGGTCGATCGGGGTGCGCAGCGCCAGGGTGCCGACGAACATGCCGACCAGATCGTCGAGTGCCGGATCCGCGCGACCACCGATGGAAGTGCCGACGACGATGTCGTCGGTACCGGTGAGGGCACGCAGCAGGACGGCGACCGCTGCGTGCAGCACTATGAACGGGGTCACGTCGTGCTCGCGTGCCAACCGGACCAGCGCACGGTGCTGTTCGGCGCCCACAGCGAACGTTGTGTGTCCCAGCGTCAGCGCGCCGGCGGGCCGCGGTCGGTCCAGCGGCAACGGCAACACAGCCGGAAGCTCGTCCAATGCCTCTGCCCAATAGCCCAGTTGGCGGGCGGCGAGGCTGTCGGGGTCTTCCGCGTCTCCGAGTACTTCTCGCTGCCAGAGCACGTAGCTCGAGTACTCCACGGGCAGCGGTGCCCAGTCGGGAACGCGGCCGGCGGTGCGCGCGGAGTAGGCGACGGCAAGGTCGCGCAGTAGCGGCCGCAGGGACAGTCCGTCGACGGCGATGTGGTGCAGCAGGATGGCAACTGTGTGTCGGTCGCGGGCACGCTGCGACAGGGTCACCCGAATCGGAACTTCACGAGTGAGGTCGATTCCTGAGCCGGCAACGCCCTCCAGAACGCAGTCCGCCTCCTCGAGCGCCACTTGATCGTCCAGCGAGGGGAACACCGTGCGCAGCATCCGATGCCGGTGTTGCACATCCCGGACAGCGGCCCCCAGGGCCTTCACGTCCAGAGTGCCGTCGAGGTCCACCTCGAATTCCATGGCGTACGGATCGGTGGCGGGGTCGCGCTGGTTGACCAGCCACAGTCCCTGCTGCTGCGCCGACAGCGGCACCGGTCCCGACGTCTCGCGTCGGCCGAGCGCCGGGCGATCGGCGGCCCCCGTCACGTGGGCGGCCAGTTCGGCCACGGTGGGGTGGTCGAAGATGTCGCGCACGGAGACCCGGCGTCCCAGCACCGATCCCACTCGGGCGGCGAGACGTGTCGCTCCCAGCGAGTTTCCGCCGAGGTCGAAGAAGCTCTCGTCGAGACCGATGTCCGGGGTCCCGATTTCGGTCGCGAAGGCGGCGGCCACCAGTTCCTGCGTCGCGGTGCGTGCTTCCCGGCTCGATGCTGTCCGGATCACGGGTTCGGGCAACGCCGCCCGGTCGACTTTCCCGCCACGCGTCAACGGGAGGTGCTCGAGTACGGTCACGGATGCGGGAATCAGGTGCCGGGGCACGTGCTGCGTCGCGAAGGCCGTCACCGCGTCGGCATCCACGTCGGTTCCGTGGACGTAGGAGTGCAGGGTGCCGCCGCGCGCGATCGTGACCGCCGTGTCGACTCCGGGTGCCGCCCCCAGGACCGCATCGATCTCGCCGAGTTCTACGCGGTAGCCGCGGATCTTCACCTGATCGTCTGCGCGTCCGGCGAATTCGAGGTGGTGCGAGGCGGTCCAGCGGACGAGGTCCCCGGTGCGGTACATGCGACCGCCCGCATGCGGATTGGCGACGAAGCGTTCCGCCGTCCACCCGGGTCTGCCGACGTATCCGCGGGCGAGGCCCGGTCCGGCCAGGTACAGCTCCCCCACGACGCCGACGGGGACCGGACGCAGCGCCGCGTCGAGCACCAGCACCGACATGCCGTCGATGGGACTGCCGATGGTTACCGGGTCATCCGCGGCCAGTGGTCCGGTGCCGGTGGCCCAGATGGTGGCCTCGGTGGGCCCGTACAGGTTGAGCAAGGTGTGGCCGGGCGCCCACCGCGACACCAGTTCCGGCGGGCACACGTCCCCGGCCACGGCGACGACACGCAGGCGGTCGAGACCGTCGGGCTTGGTGAGAGCGAGGACGGCCGGGGTGGTGGTCCAGTGGGTGATGCGCTCACGCTGCAGGAGTTCGGTCAGTTCGTCGCCGCCGTAGACGTCGGTGGGCGCGAGGACCAGAGTCGCGCCGCACGCCGACAGCACTTCGTGGACGGAGGCGTCGACGCTCGGCGACGCGAACGCCAGTACCCGCGAGCCGCTGTCCACGGCGTAGGACTTCCGGAGAGCCGCAGCGTGACTCGACAGTCCGCGATGGGTGACGACGACACCCTTGGGAGTTCCGGTCGACCCGGAGGTGTAGATGACGTACGCGGGATCGTCCACCCACAGCGGGCGCACCCGGTCGGCGTCGGCGACCGGGGACGGGTTGTCGCCGAGGTGCTGCATGTCGCTGTCGGTGAGTACAGCGCGCGCCCCGGAATCGGCGAGTATGTGCGCCACACGCGATTCGGGGTAGGTGGGATCGATGGGCACGAACGCCGCACCGGTGCGGGTGACCGCCCACAGCGCAGTCACCCACTCGACGGACCGCGGCAGTTGCACGGCCACCACGTCGCCGGGTCCGAGGCCGCGCTCGATCAGTTGGTGTGCCAGCCGGTTGGCCCGATCGTCGAGTTCCGCGGGGGTGAGCTCGACGGAATCGCTCACGACTGCGATGCCGGTGCCGTCCAGCAGCGCGGGCAGGGTGACGGCCGGTGCGGCGGCGGGTCCGTGTTGCGGGATCAGTGCGGCCCGGTCGGCGGGGTCGAGCAGGTCCACCGTCCGCACTGGGCTGTCGGGGCGCGCCACCATGGCTCGCAGCACCCGTTCGAGCAGTCGCGTCCAGCGGCGCACGGTGGTGTCGTCGAACAGTGCGCGGGAGTACGTGACGGCACCGAGCAACCCGGCCGCAGAACCATCCGGCGAATGCCTTTCGGCCAATGCCAGTTCCAGATCGAAACGTGCGACCGGAGCGGGGACCGCGTACGGGCGCACCGTGAGATCGCCCAGGGTCAGTTCGGGTTCGGTGGCGGCGTTCTCGAATGCCAGCGCGACCTGGAACAGCGAATGATGCGGCGCCGACACCCCACCCGTCACGGCGTCGACCACGCGGTCGAACGGCGTCTCGGAATGCGCGAAGGCGTCCAGATCGGTGCGGCGAACGTCCGACAGCACGTCGGCAAAGGTCTGATGCGCGGATACCCGGGTGCGGAGCACGACATTGCTCACGAACATCCCGACCAGCGCGTCGAGCGAGGGATGGGTGCGCCCCGACACCGCGGTCCCGATGGCGATGTCGTCGGTGCCCGCCAGCGCGCTCAATGTGACAGCCAGCGCGGCGTGCACCACCATGAAGGGCGTCGAATCATGCGTCCGCGCGAGCTCTTCCACCGACCGGTGCAGGTCGGCATCGAACGCCAGCGGTACCGTCCCCGCCGGGTGCAACCCTGCCGCGAGGCGGGGGCGGTCGGTGGGCAGCGGCAGCAACTCGGGCGCACCATCGAGTTGGGTGGTCCAGTAGTCGATGTCGCCGGGGGCGGCGGCCTCCACGATGTCGCGATGCCATCGGGCGTAGTCGGTGTACTGCACGTCGAGCTCGGACCAGCCCGGCGCGGTGCCGGAGCGACGTGCCTCGTAGGCGGTGATCACGTCACGGGTGAGCGGCGCGAACGACAAACCGTCCATCGCGATGTGATGCGCGATCACGACGAGGGCGTGGCGGGTGGGGGCGAGCCGGTAGAGACGGATGCGCACCGACGTCTCGGCGCTTACGTCGAAGCCGCGGCCCGCCAGTTCGGCCACGGCGGCGTCGAGTGCCTCGGGCTCGAGCCCGACTGGTCTCAGATCCGCGACGGCGGGGGTGACCACCTGTACGGGACCGTTGTCGGTGTCGGGGTAGACGCTGCGCAGCAGGACGTGCCGGTCGAGGACGTCGTGCACCGCCGCAGCCAGACTCGACGCATCCAGCTCACCGTCGAGTTCGACGACGAACGGCACGTTGTAGGCGGGCGATTCAGGCGCGGCCTGCGCCAGGAGCCACAATCGCTGCTGCGCCGGCGCGAGTGGTGCTGCGCCCCCGTCCGAGTCGGCACGGCGCAGGGGCGGTGTGGCCACCCGCGAACGCGAAGCGCCGACTCTGGTGGCCAGAAGCGCAACGGTGGGTGCCTCGAAGATGTCGCGCACCCCTACCGCGTGTCCCCGGGCCGAGAGCCGCGCAGCGACCTGCGTGGCGGACAGCGAATTTCCGCCCATCGCGAAGAAGTCGGCGTCGGCTCCGACGGAGTGCAGTCCGAGAACGTCGGAGATCACCGCGGCCACGAGTTCTTCGACCTCGCCGTGCGGCGCACGGGACGGTGACACGACCGGTTCGGGGAGGCCCGCGCGGTCGATCT
Source organism: Rhodococcus sp. IEGM 1307 (assembly GCF_030056915.1). NCBI lineage: Bacteria > Bacillati > Actinomycetota > Actinomycetes > Mycobacteriales > Nocardiaceae > Rhodococcus > Rhodococcus sp. IEGM 1307. Next base: position 165,528 of record NZ_JASHKW010000010.1, on the reverse strand, counting down.
TGCCGCTGGGGGTGAGCGGCATCTGCTCGAGCACGGTCACCGAGGCCGGCACCATGTAGTGCGGCAGCCGGGCGGCGGCGAAATCGAGCACTGCGGATGGGTCGGTCGCGCCGCTGACGTACGACACCACTGTGCCCGGGGACATTCCGGCACCGTGCACCACGGTGACGGCATGGTCGACGCCGGGCGCGGCGGTGAGCACGGCGTCGATCTCGCCGAGTTCCACCCGGAAGCCGCGGATCTTCACCTGGGTGTCGGTGCGGCCGACGAACTCGAGCAGGTGGTCGGGGGTCCACCGCACCCGGTCACCGGTGCGGTACATCCGCGACCCGGCGCCGTGCGGGTAGGCGACGAATCGCTCGGCTGTCAGCCGGGTGCGCCGGTGATATCCCCGCGCGACGCTCTCCCCCGCCAGATACAACTCCCCGACCACGCCGACCGGGACCGGACGGAGTCGGGTATCGAGCACGAGTGCGTCGGTGCCCGGCACGGGACGGCCGATCGTGACCGGCTCACCCGGTACCAGCGGTGGGCTGAACAGGGTGGTGACGGTGGCCTCGGTGGGCCCGTAGCCGTTGACCATGACGCGGCCGGGGGCCCACGCCTCGACCAGTGCGCCTGCCAGCGCCTCGCCGCCGACGTCGAGGACTCGGAGGTCGGGTAGCTCCGACGGCACCAGGGTGGCTACGACCGCGGGGGTGAGTACGGCGTGCGTCACGCGCTCCGTGCGCAACAGCTCCGTCAGAATCTCGCCCCCGAAGACGTCGGGCGGCACGATCACCAGCGTGGCTCCGACGGTGAACGCGAGCAGCAGCTCGTCCAGGGAGATGTCGAACGACGGGGAGGCGAAGTGCGCGACGCGGGCGGAGCCGTCGACGTCGTAGAGTCCGTCGCGCGCGGAGGCCAGGCCAGCCAGGCCCCGGTGCGTCACCGTCACACCCTTGGGCGTTCCGGTGGAGCCGGACGTGTAGAGCACGTACGCGGGGTGGTCGATGCGCAGCGGGCGGACACGATCGGCGTCGCCAACGGGTGACGAGCCGCCGGGCCGGTCGGCCACCTCAACCCAGTCGACTCCCGCGGGCACCACCGAGGCGTCTGCGGCCAATGCCACCGTGGCCTCGGAGTCGGCGAGCATGAACGCGATCCGCTCAGCCGGATAGCCGGGGTCGACGGGCAGGAATGCCGCGCCCGCACGCGCGACGGCCCACAGTGCCACCACCGATTCGGGTGAGCGCGGCAGCATCACGGCCACCACGTCTTCGGGGCCGATACCGCGCTCGATCAGCCGATGGGCGAGCCGGTTCGACCACGCGTCCAGCTGTCCGTAGGAAAGGTCGGCACCCGCATGCCGCAGTGCGATTGCGTCGGGGTCACGCAGACCGGCGTCGAGCAATTCGGGCAGAGTCGCCGGCGGGACGGCGGGCGGGCCGGCGCAGGGCACCAATTCCGATTGCTCGGCCTCATCGAGAATCGGCAGTGCCCCGACCGGGGTGTCGTCCTCCGCGCGGACGAACGTCTCGAGGAAGTTCAGGAAGCGGCGGTAGTGAGCGTGCAACTCGGTTTCTTCGTAGAGGGTGGGGTTGGCCTCGAAGTCGACGCGCGTACCCCGGCCAGTTACCGATGGGTAAAGATTGAGTGCAAGGTCGTCCACCGGACCGCTGGTGAGTGGATGGAAGACGCCGACGACGTCTCCAAGCACGATCTCCTGGTGGTAGATCATCAGGTTCACGGTGGGGCCGAAGCCGCCGCGCCGCGCACCGCCGTCGGGAAGGTCGCGTCGCATGTCTTCGTAGCGATAGCGCTGGTGCCGCAGTGCCCCGGTGAGCTCGAGCTGCACCCGCCGAACAAGCTCCGCACCGCTCCCCTCGGCGTCCACCTGCACGCGCAGCGGGACGATGTTCGACACCATGCCCGCCGAACGACGTGTGGCCGCGGTGGTGCGGGCAGACACAGGCAGGCTCAGCACGATGTCGGTGGTGCCGGTCATCCGTGCGAGGTAGGCGGCGAACGCGGCGACGACGACGGGGACGTCGGACGAATTCCAGCGTCGGGCAACGTCGCCGATGCTATGGGAAATGCCGTCGGCGATGGTGCCGCCGAGGAGAAGTGAGGGTGCGACGGGTGGCGCTTCCCGGTCGGTGAGCCGGGCGGGGTCGGGCAGGCCGGCGATGCGCTCGGCCCAATAGTCTCCGTCAGTCTCGAACCGGCTCGTGGATCGGTAGGCGTCTTCGGCGTCGTACAGCTCGCGCAGGCTCAGCGCCTTGGACGGCGGCGGCCCGGTGCCGTTCACGAGGTGGCTGTAGATCTCGGCCACACGGTTGGTGAGCACCATGCCGCCGTGGCCGTCGATGACGATGTGGTGGACGCGGGAAAACCAGAAGTAATGGTCGTCGCCGACGTGCAGCAGGGTGGCCATGATCAGCCGGTCTTTCAGCACGCCGAGCGGGCGGCTGTATTCCGCGGTCATCCAGCGGTGGGCCTCGGCGATTGCATTGCCGACGCCGCGTAGGTCGCGGTAGGAGATCGCATCGTCGATCTCGACATCCACCACCTGCACAACCTCGTCACCGTTGTCGATGAGGCTGACGCAGGGTGACTGGAGCTCGCGGCATGCACGGTCGGTGGCGGCCACCAAGGACCCCACGTCGACGTGCCCCTGAATCTCCACATACTGGGCGACGTTGAGGGGAACGCTAGGGTCGAGTTGCTGGGCGAACCAGATTCCCTGTTGTGCTCTCGACAGGAGGAACTCACTCACAGTGATTGTCCCCCGTCCATGTTTCCCGATCCGAGCAGAAATCGGGCCTGCACGCCGCTTCGTTACTGTGAATTGGCCCACCCTCGATCTGGATGGGCCTGAACCTTGCTGACTCCCCGGTTCGCGAAATTCGCTACTCAGACAATAATGAGCAAGCGCGTTGCTCACCACGCGGGGGTCAAACCTGCGACGCACGTCACAGTATCCTCTACGCAACCACGATGACAGGAGCCACGATCCGTGAACGATCATTCCCGCGGTGACGCCGAGAACCCCGGCGCTTCGGGCACTTCCGCGGGCGAGCCCTCGGTTCGTCGCATCCGCAAGCGAACGAATGTCCACAGCAAGTCCTATAAACGCAAGCGTGGCCTGATCACGGGCGGTTTTGCGGCCTTGCTGATAGTGGTAGCACTGGGTCTGTGGCTCGGCTATTCGGCCAGGGAAGCACGCGCAAATCTGTACGAGGCGCGCAACCATGCACAGCTCGCGAAAGATGCGTTACTGGACGGTAATACCGAAAACGCGGAGCGGTCGTCAGCCGACGCCGACAAGTACGCGAACAAGGCGTACGACTACACGCACAACGTCCCGTGGAGCGTCGCTTCCGCCATTCCGTGGCTGGGCAGCCCGCTCGGGACTTCACAGCAGATTTCCGAAGTCGTGCGCGGCCTGACGTCGGAGGTACTCGCACCGGCCGTGGCAGCCGGAACCTCTCTGGCGCCAAACCAACTCATCGCCTCGGGCGGCAAGGTGAATTTGCAGCCCCTGCAGGACGCTGCACCAGTGCTGGATCAGACTGCCGTCGCTGCCCAACGGTGGAACGATCAGGCACAGGCTATCGACGAACCGACATACCTGGCGTCGGTTTCCGATGCGCGTACGCAACTACAGGACCAGCTTTCGGAGCTGTCGAAGCTGTTGGGAAATACCGCAATTGCTGCGAAGCTGGCACCCACGATGTTGGGCGCAGACGGTCCGCGCAACTACTTCATGGCCTTCCAAACCAATGCGGAAGCGCGGGGTACAGGCGGACTACTGGGCGGCTACGGTGTCATTCGCGCGAATGACGGTGTCGCACGCGTAGACACCTTGGGTCGCAACTCCGATCTACCGATGAACAGTCAGCCGATCGATCTGGGTCCGGAGTTCGCGGCGCAGTATGGCCGAAGCCGGCCAACCACCGACTTCCGTAACAGTAACTTGAGTTCACACTTTCCTTATGCGGCGCAGATCTGGAAGTCACTGTGGGCGCAGGAATCCGGCGAGCAGGTCGACGGAGTAATTGCCACCGACCCGATCGCCCTCAGCTATGTGTTGGACGCGATCGGTCCGGTCAAGATGCCGGACGGCGAAGTCATCAATGCCGACAACGTTGTGGAGCTGACCGAGTCGACTGCCTATGTCCGCTTCGCCGACGATAACGCCGCCCGCAAGCAGTATCTGCAGACCGTGGCGGCCCGGGTGATCGACAAGATGACCGGAGAGATCAAGTCGCCACAGAAACTGCTCGACGCGCTGGGCCGCGCAGCTGGCGAACGCCGAATTGCGGTGTGGAGCTCACACCCCGAGGAGCAGGAAGTCCTGGCCGGCACACCGCTCGGACACGTCGTGCCTGATGACGCAGCACCGTTTGCGGGTGTGCTGATCAACAACCAGGCCGGAAATAAGCTCGACTATTACCTGACTCGCGAGATCGACTACACGGCGGAGAGCTGCACGGAGGACACTCGGCGTTCCACGGTGACCGTCAAACTGACGAATAACATTCCGGGCGGCGATTTCCCCGAATACGTGTCGGGGACGCACATCAACACACTGGGCGTGCCGAAGGGAACCAACGTGTCGGCGGTATCCCTCGTTGCCACGCAGGGCGCTCAACTGCGGAATGTGACCATCGACGGCAAGCCGACGATGTTCCTCACCGGCCGGGAACTGGGCCATCCGATGTTCGATGTGTTGGTTCCGGTGCCACGAGGACGGACGACGGAGGTCAAGTACCAGTTGACCGAGCCCTCCACGCCCGGCGAGGCGCGGGTGCCGTTGCAGCCGTTGGTAGATGATCCGACTGTGACGGTGAACGTGCCGAACTGCGGCGCCTGATTCGGAATGCTCTCCGGCTCCTCTCGCACCGCCGCCACCGCCATGGCCGTGGCGGCGGGTGGTGCCGGGGATGCCGCACTTCGGTACCAGCTGTGGCGGTGGTGGCCAGACGATATCGCGGAGTTCCCACTCACCACGTTCGCCATAAACGTGATGGGCTGATTCATGTTCGGGGTGTGCGCCGGGCCGCCTTCGGACGCCGAGCGTCGTTCGGCAACGATTGTGCGCGCCCTAGTGATGTTCGGATTGTTGAGCGGCTTAACGAGCTTCAGTATCTTTGCCGTGCAGGGTGCGAACCTTTTGTCTCCCCGGCAGGGTGCGTTGTACCTGGTGGTAACACCACTCGTGGCCGTCAGTGCAGCGTGGGTGGGCAGGGCGTCAGCATCCGCGCTGGCGAGGAATACCGCTCGTGCTGGGAGGCATGCGCGGTGAACGTGTCGACGTCAATCAACTATTTATGGTGTGCCGCGGCGGGAGCGCTGCTGCACTATTTGGCGGTGATTGTGGTGGGTCCACGGCTGGGTGTGCGACGCACAGTGGTTGCGTTGACGATGTGCGCGTACGCATTGTTGGGAATCGTGGTGGCGTCGGGTCGCGACGAGGATGGCTACGCGCTGATCGGCATCGGGTTCCTTGGAGCTGTGGCCCCGTTTACCGCCCTGGCCTCGCAGGCTCTCGGACAGGACACCTCGCACCGTCGTACGGTATCGCTTGCGGCTGGACGGTATTAGCTGGCGTGTCGATGGCGATTGTGGGCTACATCTTGGCCGACGTGGGGAGCATTGCGTTCGAGAAGATTCCGACGCGCTTGCAGTAGCTGCAAAACAGAGGGCCCGTCAGCACCGACCCTGCAAAAGAGCTTTGGCGAACCCCACCGTCTGGTAGAGATACGTATATTCCCATTCTGCCAGGCTGAAATTGTAATCACGAGGAACGGGCCGCATGACGATGTCGCCATCGAAGCACTGAGAGAAGATGTAACGCGCTCGCGGTAAGTGGTACCGCCAGCTGACTACCAGTATGCTGTTCCAGCCGTGTTGCTCCGCGAGCTCCCGGGTGAAAAGCGCCTCACCGCGCGTGGTTCCTGGCACTGGGGGTATACAGGTGACGGTGAAGCGTGGATCCTTGGTCGCACAAAACTTGGCCATCCTCGTGTCGCGTCTCGAATACGGATTAGAAAGCACAACGTTTCTCGAAACCCCTTGCCGTGCCAGCTCGATACCGTATTGCTCGCGACCATCGTGCCCGCCGCCAAGTACGACAATCGCGTCTACGGGCTTCACTTTGTCCACCCGCGACTTGGTGTAGACGAAGAATCCCGCGCCCCCCATAATCGCGATGAGCACGACGAGAGCACTTATCGCACTGACTACCAACTTCGCTGCACGCCGCATCTCACCAACCTAAACGCTTGTCTCGGCCCGGGCGAATTCAATCGGTCGCGTCCGACCAACTAGTAACAACGGTCACTGCGCGTCCCGCCACTTTCGAGAAGCTTGAGGAGGTAGGAACCGTACCCGGACTTCACCAGCTTCGCTGCCCGATCCCGCAACTCGTCATCGGAGATGAATCCCTGCCGGCGACTCCCTCAGCAGCTACGATTTCGAGACACTGCCGTTGCTCGATGGTGCGGACGTAGTTGGGTGTCTTGAGCAGCGAATAGAACGTGCCCGTGTCAAGCCAAATGGTCCCTCTGGACAGAACCTCAACGTTAGTGGGACGCCCGCTCCTTGACCGAGGCGAGAACACCCCGCACGACGCACGCCGCCGCGGCGTCCTCAGCGATCACCAACCCACCAGCCGGATACCGACCGATTCCCGCAACACGCTGATCACCCGTACTCCTCGCAGCCCGAGCAACACCGTCCCAGCGTTCTGTGTGGCCCGTCGTGGCGCGACGCTATTTCGACTACCTAATCATTTGAGTGAACGAGAGCAGGACCTTGTGTATCAATCCTCAGAACCTCCGGAACTGTACGCCTGACACTCGCTGGAACGACGTCACTGGACTCCAAATGTCCAAACGAGATTCCTACAGCAATTCGCTCAAAATCAGATATCCCCAGACCTTGGCTCAACATCCGTTCCTCAGCAACGGTATTGCCAAACTGAAGAAGGCACGCACCGACACCCTTCCAATGAAGCGCATACACGAGGGTCATGGCAAACAACCCAGCATTGAAATAGCCCTGGTTTCGTTCGCCATAGAACTCAAGACTGCGCGAGTCATACGTGACAACCCCAATCCTGCAGCTGTCGAAATCCACGCCACCCGTGCCATGCAGAGTGTCGTACAGCAGGCGCTTACGGCCAGGGTCATCGATCACATGAAGTCGCATCATTTGCCGATTGCACGCCGAGGGCGATAGCAACGCGAGCGAGACGGCCATGTCCACCACATCGTCACTGACGGGCTCCGCGGAGTAGCGTCTGGTCGAATGACGAGTAGCGACGAACTCCGCAAACGGGAGACCGACCCACTCTTGAGGATCTCGCCCGGAAATAGACCGGATACCCGCCGCAAAACCTTCGCCGCCGTAGCCGTCGCCGCGAGCATCTCTAAGGAACCACTCGACCAACTCGTACGAAGTCTCATCTCGATCATCCCGATCAGCGTGAAAACCCAACCAAGCGTGAAGCACCGACACGCCCATCCCGTAGGCGGTAGAGTCTCGGGTTTCCGCGCTGGACACTTCCAACATGCGGACAAGCGAAGTCGCCTTGCTCGCACCAAACGAGCGAGGCGACCGATGCGCCATCCCCTTCTCTAGCGAATGCACTCGCAGCATGATTCGATACTGTTCATGGCTAGACGCGGAGCCACCATCCAAGAGGTGGCTAGACATGAACCTAGCGTCCAAAAAGTACTCACGATGTATCTTTACTCGCTTCACAACCCGGCGAAGTGGGTCCACCGCTTTCAGTTTCTCTTTAACGCCCATGGCTCAATACTCTCCTTGCAGCTCGGAACAGATTTGGATCACAAACAAACAGGTAGGAAGCCAGAGCTATCCCAACCGCGGACTTAGCGACAAGCAACCACCAGAATCCAAGCCCCCACCACGCAGCATGATCGCCGATCATGACCAACACCACGACGGTTACCCCGCCGGCTTGCAGTCGCATAACACTTCCCCAGGGTATCGGAGGACGATCAACGCGCGCAGACAGCCTCACCGCCATTGCACTCATGACTAACCGCTGCATTAGCTGCGCAAGAGCTACTCCCGTGAGCCCCAGGGAGAATGCGCCCGCAACAGCGAGAGGAATTGAGAAAACACTCGCGGTGCCTGATATAACCATTACTAAGTTCGTTCCCCTCTCGTTGTACAGAAGGGCTGATAACGATGGATAATATACCGACTTCACCATCATGCTTAACGCAAGTATAGGAACAATATTTGCCGCCTCATGAAAGCTTTCCGGTGTCATTACGACTAACAACTCGGAAGCAAAAAGGGCCACAGCCGATGACACCACGACAGACGCCCCGACGAACGCCGCAATGACATCCCGGACATTGTCTTGCCAACCGACCGTCTGTTGCTCTACTTGCGTGAAATACCAGGGAAGAAAAGCTCGATGCAACGCGGTCTGCACCGCATCGATAAAATTCACCGCGTACATCGCAATGTTAAAAAGTCCGGCGGCAGCGACACTCACGAGGTTGGAGATGATGACGCGACTTGCAAGCGAGGTTGCTTGCAGCGTAAGGGTGTGTGGAAGCATTGGAAGTGAATACGAAAGAATACGACGAACGTCGTCCGCGCAGAATCTGATCCACAACATTCCAAGTCTGCTCGCACGCAACGTCCCGAGCAAAGCAAAGAAGGCGTTCACTGCAACAAGAGAAACCGCCACACCAAGTAAGCCGAGATCGAGCGGACCCAACAGAGCAACGGTGAGCAGGGCGTTTGAGAGAAATAAGGCCAGCGAGAACGTTCCGTAGGCGCGGGCCATGGATCGCGCCTGCAACAACGAAAGGTAGATTGCTGTCAGTGGCTGGAAGAGGATCGACACCAGCGCAATGAGCACGACCGGATAGAAATCGAAATCCGGAAACGCGATTGGCGAATACAGCGGCCCAGTGGCAGCCAGCAGTGCAGTCACACCCATAGATGCTGCGACCACGACAAAATATGCCGCGGTATAGTATCTGCCCTGACTGTCCCCTAGTTTCCAGTCCCTGGTATCAGTCACATCGTCCGATATTTCCGGGTGACAGTACCGCGCAACTGCGAACTCTAACCCCAGAGTCGCTACCGCTCCACCAAGCAGCAGTAAGGTGATTATGAGATTGAAGTACCCGTACTCCTCAGGTGTCAAAAGGCGTGTGTAGACAGGCAGAAGAATGAGTGACGACAGCTTCTGAAGAATAGAGGCAGCCACGTATATTACGGAATGCCTTGTAACTGCACTGGAATCAACGGACACCGGCGAGTCCCTCGCTAATTGCGTCGTGCACGCGTGCCAGTACTGCAAGACCGTGTTCGCGCTCGCGCTGAATTGCTCCGTCCGCCACCCAAACAGGCGGTTCTGTCAGCATATTATCCACCAGGTCATGCACGGCAGAATTGCCTGCAACCCGTCCGTTGGAAGACAGATTGACATAGCGGCCATTCAGGCCCAGCTTCATCAACATGTTGCAAATCTTGCTCTCATACTTCGAATACACCGGCTCACTGTCAAAGCTAACGAAGGGCGCCCTGCTCAAGACGCTCATGCAAGTCCCATGAAAGAAATCAGTGACCACACAATCGTATGCCCCGAATGCCCGAACGAAGGAGGCAGGATCCAAGGACAAGAATCGGGTCCCCGGGTAGCGTATGAACACAGAGTCAATATCCGCGGAATTATGGAAACGGGATACCAGACCTTCGCCCACGGCCCGGTCTCGAACCATCATCAAAATGCGCTTGCGCCCTGAATCAGCGGACGGTTGATGCAACCCAACAAACTCGGGCAAGCCGTGGATTATCGTGGGGTCCACAATTTGCTCGATCGAGCTAGCCCCTTCGAGGAGGCTCTCCACAAAAGCGAACGTGTTCGAGTCCCGAACCGAAATAAATCGATACGACTGTAGCGAACGCCGAAGTATATCCAAGCTCTCGCTCGATAACTTCGAAATATCGAGCCGGTTGGCGGATGTCGCAAAACTAACGCGAATCCGCCCAAGGGTCTCGGGCGCATAATAGATACTCTTATCTCCGACAAAAGCGAGATTCCAAATCTCATCCGATCCGGTAACAAAGCCGTCGAACCGGGAGTTCAGATATTCCAGCGCAGACCGCCTGTTGCTGATATTCACCCAATTCTTGCCATCTGAAGTATCTGTGTACGGAGCAATAAATTTCCGCATATCCGCAAAGTTGCGGTATCGAGTTAGTCCTGTGCTGGCGTTTCGCGGATTCGCAAGGGAAATAAGGCGGCGACGCCTGACGGACTGAACATCCGTGGGGACAAGAGAGAAGTGCTTCCGTCGGGGGTCTCGATTCAATAGTTGGTAGGTCGCGTATGCCTGCAGGACCGTCCCGTAGTTCTCCGACTGAGTTAGGGTAAGGATCCCCACCTTCGATGCGCCGCTGTTCACTTGGTTTCCCTCTGCGTGCTTTGGATGCGAACTTCCTGCTCGGGCAATGCGATGCACCTTCCGCTAAATTCGTCTCGTGACGATTGAAACCGCTCCAACAACGCAATCGCTATGAAGAGCACGATCCAAAAGCTCATGTGAGTTATCAAGCGGGATGTGATCAAAACAAAGAAGGCATACATCATGAGTATGAAAGCCGGGCGGCTAGTGCGAGAAGCGTACGTGAGAGCGGCTACGTAAACTACGACTCCTATGAGCCCAACCTCCATGTACACACGCAACGTGTCATTGTGTAGCAGACCGTTCCATGTGGTCCCCCCGACTCGAAATGCTGTATCACTCAAGCAGATATTGAGAGAACCGAATGCATGCGACGACTCCGCGCAGTTCGTGGCCAGTTGATAGATGGACAAGCGCCCGCTCGTGAATTCGTCGAGATCGACACCGAAGGTGTTCTCAAAGAACTCGGAAGAAGTCTGTGAATACGCAGCCATTACGGCGAACGGACTTACTGCGCCGACAACGAATAGCGCCAAAACCGACGTACTTTTGGGTGGAGGTGAGTATCGAATTTGCCGACGAAATATGATCAGCAATGGCGATAGAAGGAAAGAGGCACGCTTGAGGGCCAACATGGTGAAGGCCAACGCCAGTCCGGCACGGATCGCCTTCTGCCGAACGACGAAGTACAAGCCAACTACCAGGAGGTCGTGGGCAAACGACGATTCGAAGGGAGATTGCGAGTCAACCCAACTGATTGACTGTATTGCTTCAATAGAGAATTTGTCCGAGATTAGAAAAAAGAATACGTAACGCGCCAGTAGGACCGTCATGTAGACGTCGGCGAGACGTAGTGTAACTGTATTCGCGATGCACAGTGCGGACAATACTGGTATCACAATATAGATGATCGCCCCGAAGCTGGTGTAACTGAAGTCGCCGGCGGCATTGATTTCCTGCACGATCGAGATGAAGACCAATACTGCCGCTGCGCCAAACAATGCACACGCTGATTTACCGAATGCCAATGGAGCCCTAGGTTGGGCTACTAGAACAAGCCAAGCAACGCGTGCGGCCGCAAATATGATGAATGCCGCCATGGATGTGTAGTACAAGGTTCCGGGCAGCAGGTCCGACATGTACAGGGAATACGAAAACGCAAATCCCGTAAACAGGAATAGTTGGATAATGTCGATTGGTAGGATTCGATTGGCGTCCTCGCGCGAGGGGGCATCGGCTCCGCTCACCGTGTCTGGCATGACGCATCATCCTCGCCGAGCAACGCCCGAAGGTAACGCCACGAGTCGTCCGCATGAGAGCGGAGTAAGTTTGTGACTGCTACAGCGTCATAGTCCGGATTCTCGACCGGCGCTTGATCGGGGGCCGAAGCTAGATGATCCAGACCGACCGATGTAAGAAGGTCCGTATTACGTGTGGAGTTCTCCTGCGGCAGAAGTGCGTAGAGCGGCTTCCCAAATACCAGCGAGAACGCCGTGCCGTGGAATGAATCGGTAACAACGATGTCAGCGTCACGAAACAGACTCACAAATCGCCGTGGCTCGACTAGATAGTCTGACGCCCGGTGAGCCAGGTACATTTTCGCATCCGGCGTAATGCGGCGAATCGGCAGTTTGTGGCGGTCTGAGATGACTTTCAGTCTGCGATTGAAATCCGGTGTGTTGTGAAGCTGATAGACCAGGATGTACCTGCCCGCCGTAGCTGGTTGTGCGTCTGCGAAGCTGTTCCAGAACGCGTTGTCATGGAGTAGCACAGGATCGACGTCGACACGTGACGGGATTCCGATCGAAGCCAGAGCAGTCTGGGCCGAGGACTCTCGCACCGAGACTTCCCTGAATTCTCGCAACCAGGAATGGACTCTTCCCTTGTCTTCCAGGGAGGGCGATCCTGATCCGAAGCTGGCGGCATAGCTGAACTTATTCTCGTTCCGCTGGTTTGCGAGGAAGTACACCGGGTCTAGGTCTCCGTGGATGGAGTTCCAGATCTGATCGCTCCCCGTTAGCGCGATGTCCAGCCCATCGATGATCTCCGCGACGCCCAGATCATCTGCACACATTCGGGTGAGAGGGAGGTGCCGATGCTGGAACTTTCGAAATCTAGTACTCATGTTCGCCATGTTTGGCGTCTGTATAGCGAGATACGCGGCCCGTTTGGTCACCGAGGTTCGCATTCTCGACTCTCGAAGACGGGATGTCGCCAGCCTGAATGGCCGATCGGTAAGAGGGAAGTAATCTATAATGCTTGCTCTCGCACCCGCCGAGGTCAGGGCGTTTACAAGCGCGTGGCCCTGCAGCAGCGACCCATAGTTCGGATAGACGTGGCGAGTTAGGATCCCGACTGTCTTCACTGCCCCTCCTTAGACTTGCACTTGCTACCATTATCTATTGCTTGAATTTCTTTTGAAGAAAATCGGCAGGCCTTGCCTGATGTCGACGGCCTCACGGGCGGGTTCGCCCAATTGCATCGCGATAGGCGGAGTTCAACTGTTCAGTAACAACGGGCGCAGAAAATTTGCGTCGAGTCCAGTCGACAAGCGCATCTGGGTTGAAATTCGTCGCCGTTGCGATGTCGAGCATTGCGTCAGCAATGGAGGCGATGATGTCACGTTCAGGTAGCCCAGAGGTATCGATCAGGCGGATGCCTGGAGCACCGTCGAATTCGCTCCACTCACCGACCTTTGTGTAAACCGTCGGCGTGCCTTGCGCGTGAGACTCGATTAGAACCATCGGGAGGACTTCGGCGCGACTGGGGAGCACTACAGCTGTGGCCGTCGACATTTCGCCGAGAAGTTCATCGCGGCTCAGGTTTCCTAAATATTCGACGTTGCGTTGTGATGTCACCTTGTATCCGTTGGCTACCGGGCCGGCGACGCGCAACTTCGCATCCGGATACTGATCGAGAATCGTATCCCACGCTTTCGCGAGGCGATCATGGCCCTTCCGATGCCCTACCTCGCCTGCGAATAGAAACACAGGTCCCGAGTCGTGTTGCTGGGCTTGGATTCCGGCCGAGCGGAAAGTCATTTCATCCACAGGATTTGCCACTACACGTACCGACGTTTTGGGCGAAATGCCTGCGACGATTTGCGCCTGTTTCTCACCAAGGCACAGGATAATGGTGGCTGCACCGAAGACCCACCGTGTGAGTTGTGGATACCTCTCGACATGCTGAGCCAGATTCGCGCCATGAAGAGTCGCTACCGCTGGTCGGCGCAGCGCTCGAGCGACTAGTAGTAGCCCCCCCTCACGGAGGAAGCTGCCGTACTCACTGAGGTGAACATGGGCAATACTCCAGTGCCGGGTCGTGGCACACATTATCACCGCTGTCCGCCACGCTCGTGGAAACGACGCTAGGTACCCTTCTGGCGTCCAAGATGGGTAGGTGCGTTGTTGAAATTCCTTAGGATTGAATTTCAGAGTTTCCTCTATGACCGAAGCGATCCCGCCAGAACTGCCCGGTGCAGGACCAATTTGGAGTACAGCTGGCAGTAGAGGCTTGGAGACGCGCTTGCGGGTCGAGCGTCGCTTTCTCAGTTGGCCAAAACGTCCCATGTCAGTCCCTCTAGGTATCATTTCGAACTTGATGCGCGACACACTCGACAATCCGAGATGCGGCACGCATGGTGGGACGGCCGTCGAGAACTACGGGCACAGTCGTTGTGTGCAACCTGAAACGTGTTACGCGCTCGAGATTCCCGCTCGCGGCGCTGGAAGTTGCGACGATTTGTGGCTTTGCCATGATCATCGGCTCGGTGTTGTACGAACTTGTGATGTAGTTCATGCGGCGCGCCGGCTGTTCTCTGCGAGAGTAGGTACCAAAGCGCGCGCATCCCGCACGTATCTGGGAAAGAGCCGGCGGGGCTCGGTCATGATTCGGTGAATCCACTCCAGTTTGGCGCGCTGCATCCACTTTGGCGACCGGCGGTATCTTCCGGAGCTAAAATTAATCGCCATCCCAAGGCACAAGATGTGGCCCGAACCATTCTGTGTAAGCAACTCATGTGCGAAGAGCTCCTGCTTTGGAGCCCCCAAGCCGAGTACTACGATTCCACCTTCGCCCTTCTTTGCGACTCGAGTAACCAGATCTCGTCGCCGATCCACGTTCTCGACCTCGGGCTTCGGCGCGGGCTCAACCATGACGTCCCACTGGTTTCGTTGCGCCCGCTCTGCGAGGGAGGACAGCACGTCGGGATCCGCACCCCCCACAAGTACCAGCCGCCTCCCCCCACCGTGGACTTCGAGTATGCGCTCCAGAAGGTCAGATCCGGTGACCCGACCGACTTTGGATTTTGACACGCGAGACAGCATCCAAGCGACCGGCCACCCGTCGGGAATGATGAGCTTCGCCGCCTTGTAGACCTCGAGCAGTGACGTGTCCTGCCGAAGCAGATGGATGTGGTGAAGATTCGGCGTAATGACCACGTGCCATGAGTCTGGGGCGTTCCCGACAATCTCATTGGTGATCTCGTCGAGTGTGCGCACGTCGAAAGGCACTTGGGCACCTCGAATGCGCAGGCGGACTGATTCGGGTGCATACTGCAGCATCCTCGTCCTTTCGGGGATTCTATTCAGGGCAGAATAGCGCATATCCAAACTTTTAAAATCTGGGCGCGCTTCGTTCTCGTTGTTTAGGCTGGTATGAATTTTCGATTCAGGAAATGCGCGCGCCATAGCGAGCACGACCTTTTCCGGACGGACACGTTGCGTAAAATAGCCATGGCGAATCGCAACTTTGGTACTCACATTCAAACTTCCTCAAGTGCGGGAATATACCGGCGACGTGTGCTCATGATCGATTGCTCGGGACGCCGATATCCTGTCGCGCACGGGCTGTTTCCATGAGTGAGGATGCACCGATCAGTCTCAAACCAAGGCAACACTCGCGATTCCCGCGACTTTCGATCGGTGACAGAGGCCCAATTTTGAGAAGCCCTGAGGCTTGCGGGTACGAGTATCGTCACACTAGTACGCTCCGTCACCGGCAATCACCGTCCTGATCGTTTTCCCGATGATCAGCACGTCGCCCATCATCGACCAGTTTTCTACATACGAGAGATCAAGCCGCACAGTCTCGTCCCAGGACAGATCCGAGCGTCCGCTTACCTGCCATAGGCCTGTAATCCCAGGCTTGACCAACAGCCGGCGCCGAACGGTCCCGTCGTAGGCCTCCACCTCCCGGCGCAGCGGCGGCCGCGGGCCAACCACACTCATCTCTCGGCGCAAGACATTCACAAACTGTGGCAACTCATCGAGGCTGTACTTGCGGAGGAACTTCCCCACCTTGGTAACTCGAGGATCGTCGCGCATTTTGAACAGCACGCCGGCGCCCTCGTTCGATTTCATCAACGACGCCACCTGCTTGTCCGCGTCGACGATCATGCTGCGGAACTTGAGCATCGGGAACGGCCTCCCGTCCAAGCCCATTCGCTCCGATTTGTAGAACACTGGGCCCGTGCTCGTCAGCTTGATCGCAAGAGCAGCCGTCATCATCACAGGGCTGATGAGAATGAGCGCAAGGGCCGCGAACACGTAGTCGAAGGAGAGTTTCGAGAACTTCTGAGCGCCGTGGTACTGCGGCTTCTCCACGTGGATCAGGGGCAGACCCGCGACCGGCCGCATCGAAAGGCGCGGACCGGACACGTCCATCATGCCTGGCGCGACCACCAGATCCACATGGTGTGGCTCGAGGTCCCACGCAAGGGAACGCATACCCTCGTGCCCGAGGTGCTCTGTAGCAGTCACTGCAACGGTGTCAGCGTGGCAAAAACCCAACGCACGAACCACGTCACCCTCGTCACCAAACACGGGGATATCGCGCTCTCCGACAACGATCGTGTCGTTGTGTGCGCCAGTGTGCCCTGGTATGCACATGCCCACCACCTTGTAACCGTCGGCCGTGCCGCGCTCGAACGATTCGGCCAAACTCCGCACCGAGCGCTCGCCACCTACCACGAGTACCGACGTCTGGAACTCGCCGCGGGAACGTTTCCGGGCGATCACCCGACGCCACGCCCAACGGCTGAAAATTAGACCGGCCAGCCCGACCGGAAAGGCAATCGCGAGATAGAGGCGAGCGAGGTCGAGGCGGAGCAGAAGCGACACGATCGCGATGAGGCCAAACAGTCTGACGGTGGAGACGAAGATTCGCCGGTATTCGTCCGGTCCGCTCCCGATCACCCGGACCGTGCGGGTCCGGAAGATGACGAGCGTGGCGAGCCATGACACCGCGAGTAGCGCAGACACCAGCGCATAGCTGAGTGTTTGAGGGAAGGCCGAGGTGTGCAGGACGCCGCTGTCGCCGAACCGAACCCACTGCGCGAGGGCTACAGCGGCAATCACGACCACAGTATCCGAGACCCACAACCGCCGGATGTACGAGGCCTGCCAGGCACGCCTGCCGCTGAGTCGGCCGTCGAGCCCTGATGCGGGCGTGCTGCCCCCATCCGGGGTTGCCGAGTCGAGCGAAACACCGAACGACGTCACCATCTGAGCCTTCCAACTAGGACCAAAGAGTCGGCGAGCGTCACTGTCTCGCGACCTGCGTGGCGGTAGAGGAAGTCCGCCCCCCGGAGTTTTGCTGCCAGCTAATAATCGCACCAGTGGCCGCCTCGTTACACTCGAGACGGCCCGGAGTGATGCGACTCACATCGTCGATTTTTCTTCAGAGAGAGGGACTTTCGACCCTGGTCAACCAGAGGATCTGTGTTTAGAGTGACGCGCTCGGAGATCAGGCCACAGGCAGAACTCAGCCCCAACTGCTGGCACGGTTTCCGATCTTCGAGTATTTTGCGCACTCCGTACTGGACAGTAACAACGCGGTAACGTTGCTCTGACCATGGGCAGGTGCGCCGAAACGCCAAGACGAACGAACGGAACATCGCGCTAGCCCTTGACCCTCTGCTCCAGCCACGTGCGCAGGTCCACCCCATATTCCGGACGACTGAGCGCCAGGTCAACCGACGCGCGAAGGAACCCACCGGGATTGCCGAGGTCGTGCCGAGGACCCCGATGAACCACGACGTGTACGGGATGCCCCTCCGCGATCAGCAGTGCGATCGCATCCGTCAGTTGCATCTCGCCGCCCGCTCCCGGCCGAATTCGTCGGAGCGCATCGAAGATCGCCCGGTCCAAGAGGTAACGGCCCGCAGCCGCGAGAGTCGACGGTGCGTCCTGGAGGCTCGGCTTCTCCACCATGCCTTTCACCCGCAGTACGTTCGGATTCACGGCATCGGGGACCGTCTCGACGTCGAAGACTCCATATGCGCTCACCTCATCCTTGGGGACGTCGATGGCACACAGCACCGTTCCGCCACGCTTGGCTCGCACGCGCGACATGACATCGAGCACGCCGTTCGGCAGAACCAAGTCATCCGGCAGCAGAACCGCGATCGCATCGTCGTCGTCGCCCAACACCGGTTCAGCGCAACCGACCGCATGGCCGAGCCCCAGCGGTTGATGCTGGACTACCGACTCCACAGCGAGGAGGCCCGGTGCCCTGCGCACCTTATCCAGCAGACTGTGTTTACCCCTGGCCGCAAGGTTGTTTTCCAACACCAGGTCTTCGACGAAGTGCGCCACCACACCTTCCTTGCCAGGCGCTGTCACGATGATCAGCCGCTCCGCTCCCGATGCGGCTGCCTCGCCGGCCACCAACTCGATCCCGGGCGTATCCACCACAGGAAGTAGCTCTTTGGGGACCGTCTTGGTCGCCGGCAGAAATCGCGTACCCATTCCCGCGGCAGGCACCACAGCCGTCCGAAAAGCAGTCGAATCCAATTCCCCCATGGTTATGCCTTTCTCGAAGAACTTGACTGTGCTGCGGTGTCACGACTTGCGCGTGTGAACCGACCGTCACACTGGTCAGTCGTCCAGGTCTACCGAATACACGTGAGCGCAGATCTCTTGGCGGTGAGGAGAGTCCGCATCATCCGGAGCCGATAGTGGCGACGAAGACCGGGCGTGCTGTTGTGCAGGCACGATGGTCACCGCCGGGTTCGATGCCGGCAACCACGCCGACTGCCCCGCACTCAGTTCGAGCGAGGCGCCCGGAGACGAGAGTACGGTCGATCCCGCCGTGCAGAGAAGGATCCGTGGGTCCCCGGCGGCAAGATTCACTGTGGATGCCGAGGCACCACTCCGGCTTGTGTCTAGTTGCAGCCGGGTGAGCTCGAATTCTCTCTCCGGCATCTCGTACACACGTGTGTTGTCCCGGCCATCACAGCCCGCACGCACCACCGGCATGGACCCCGGCCGAAAATCAAGGACTTTCAGCAGCTCGGGCACATCAACGTGCTTGGGTGTCAAACCGCCACGAAGCACATTGTCCGAGCTGGCCATGATCTCGACGGCCACGCCTCGCAGGTATGCGTGCAGATTTCCTGCCGCGAGAAACATGCCCTCCCCCCGCTCGAGCGTGATCCGATTGAGCAGCAGCGAGATCAGCACACCGGGGTCATTCGGATACCTGCTCCCCAGCTCGAGCGCGGTCTGCGCCTCAGCCGCGAACTCACCCACCGCTCCGTTGGGCTCTCCCGACATATAACGCCGGCAGGCCTCGACCACAGCACCGATCAGCGTCGCCGAGTGTTCGTCACCCGTGATCCACTGCGTGAACAGGGCGCGCACGCCAGAGGAGTCGGCCTGAGCTGCCAATTGCTCCGCACACCGGTCCAACTCCGCAACACCCAGCGCTCGCAGCAACGCGACGGTTCGCCGCACGTCGCGGAAACCCGCGAGCGCCTCGAATCTCGTCAGCGCAACCACAAGTTCCGGTTTGTGGTTGTCGTCCTTGTAGTTGCGGGCAGGCGAGTCCAGCGGGACACCGTTTGCGTCTTCCCGTTCGAATCCTTCACATGCCTGCATGGAGTTCGGGTGCGCTTGCAACGACAACGGTTCCTCCGCGGCGAGCACCTTGAGTAGAAACGGAAGGCGACCTCGGAACCGCTCCGCGTTGGCCGCCCCCAGTTGCCCGAGCGGATCGGCCGAAATCACGTCGAGGAGTGAGACGCCGGAGACCGCGTCGTCCACGCGAGCCGGGTCTGCTGGATGTGCACCCAGCCAGAGTTCGGCTTCGGGCCGATCGGACGGCGAGGGTCGTCCCGTGAGCTCCGCCAGCACAGTGTGGGAGCCCCAGCGGTACGACCGGATTGCTCCGTGGAGGCGATTCATCGATCAGACACCCGTCGAGAATCTAGCTGTGACGCGCTGGAACGTTGATGTGCACTGAAACGCACAGTGTTCGACGGCAAGGTCCGTCGCCAGTTTCTCGATGTCCTAGTACGCACCGTCACCGACCGCCACAGCACGAACCGTTTTGCCGATGATGAGGACATCTCCCATCATCGACCAGTTCTCCACATACGAGAGATCGAGCCGCACGGTCTCTTCCCACGACAGGTCCGATCTCCCACTCACCTGCCACAGGCCGGTGATGCCGGGCTTCACCAGCAGCCGGCGACGGACGGTGCCGTCGTAGGCCTCGACCTCCCGGCGCAGAGGCGGGCGCGGGCCTACCACGCTCATCTCCCTGCGCAGAACGTTGAGGAACTGCGGAAGCTCGTCGAGGCTGTACTTGCGCAGAACGCCGCCCACGCGTGTGACCCGCGGATCCTCACGGATCTTGAAGAGGACGCCGGCACCCTCGTTCGCCGTCATCAGCGCCGCGACCTGTTTATCAGCGTCCACCACCATGCTGCGGAACTTGAGCATGGGGAATGGACGCCCATCCAGGCCCATCCGCTCCGATTTGTAGAACACCGGGCCCTTGCTGGTCAGCTTGATCGTGAGCGCGGCCAGAATCATCACCGGGCTCGTCAAGACGAGCGCCGATGCCGCGAAGATCATGTCGAACGCGAGCTTCGAAAACTTCTGCGCGCCGTGATATTGCGGCTTCTCCACATGAATCAGCGGCAATCCCGCCACCGGCCGCATCGACAGACGCGGACCGGACACATCCATCATTCCCGGTGAAACCACCAGTTCGACGTCGTGCGGCTCTAGGTCCCAGGCGAGCGCGCGCATCCCTTCGTGCCCGAGATGCTCGGTAGCCGTGACGGCCACGGTGTCGGCGTGACAGAACTCGAGCGAATCGATCACATCGAGCTCGCTACCGAGCACGGGAATGTCGCGGCCGGCGACGGTGATCTTGTCGCCATGGTCGCCGGAGTGTCCCGGAATGCAGACGCCCACCACGCGATACCCGTCGGCCGTACGTCGGGCGAAGGATTCCGCGAGATTACGGACGGCACGTTCGTTGCCCACGACCAGGACCGACGTCTGAAACTCTCCGCGCGACCGCTTACGAGCAATCACCTGACGCCACGCCCAGCGGCTCGCCATCAGAGCCACCAGACCGACGGGAAACGCGATGGCGAGGTAGAGCCGAGCCAGATCGAGGCGGAACAACAGCGCCAGCATCGCGATGAAGCCGAACAGCCGCACGTTGGACACGAAGATCCGTCGATACTCGTCGGGCCCACTCCCGATCACCCGCGCCGTGCGAGTCCGGAAGATCGTCAGGGTGGTCAGCCACGCCACGATCAGCAGAGCGGAGACGAGCGTGTAGCTCAGGTCGTGTCCCATACCGCTCGCGGTCAGGATGCCGCTGTCACCGAACCGCACCCACTGCGCGAGCGCGACCGCGGCGATCACGATCAGCGTGTCCGAGATCAGCAGCCGTCGGATGTACGCGGCCTGCCACTCGCGGCGACTGTGCGACCCACCCTCTTCCTCCGCGAACGCCGCTGCGTTCTCCGGAGCCCGAGACGAGTCGGGTGAAACATCGAATGCCGTCACCATTCGCCTTCCGAGCTCGAGCCATCCTGACTGGCGAGCTCGTGTGTTCTCACGACATGGCGAAGACGACGATCGCCCAATGTTTGCTGCCGCGTCGATATTCGCACGCGGACCCCCAAGTTGAGACATCAAGTGATCAGTTTCACAGTACCCGTTCAACAGGGCGGTACAGCCCTTCTATCGCAGGTCAGCAGGTGTGTATATCGAACGAATGACATTGCCACGCGGACCATCTGATACCGGAGGTCACACGAAATGCTGGCGATCGCGCCAGCGAGCAGGTACGGTGCCGGCCGCAATTTGCTCGCGGTCCGGGTCCCGATAACTACCTGCCCGCATTCTGAACGATCGGCCCGGAAATCTCAGAATTTTCGCAGCTACGAATGTCGAGGACGGCAGCCTGGCTGACCCTTCGAGTGCGGCATACTGGTGTCGTGTGGTGGTGGACAATCGGGATCGTCATTGCGTGGGTGGTGTTGTCGATACCACTCGCAATACTGATCGGGAGAGCAGCCCGGCAAAAAGATCGGCGCGAAAAGTTGCCCCGCCGGCGCAAGAGCCGGACTGGCGGGCCGCCCGACCAGACCGCCGCATAACCCCCGTCACACAAACAAGCGCCAGCTACCCCGTCCGGTCGTTGCGTGAGCGGGTCTTTATCGTGGCGTGAAGGCGAATGTGACGCAATCTCTCATCACAAGGTTCCGCCAGCGGTTGCGGCGGGGTCATTCCCAACATGATCTTGGTCTCGCTACTTGCTGCGGGCGATCTCCCTTCCTTGCTCCAAACGTTGGAGGGAATTTCGTCGGGCGGTAGGAACCCCGCTAGCTCGTTGCCCCAAAACGGGTGGTTGCGTCCAGCAGAGTGGTGTACGAACCGGATCCCAACCTGACCGGCGTGTCGTAGCCCTATGAAGGCGGCCATCGCGTGACTCTTCGAGAGACCGACCAAAGTCACTCGATGAAGGACCACGCGATGGCCACTGCCCACGATATCGACCTGCACCAGTTCCTGAGCGATCAGCTCGCCGACGCCAGCCCCGATCTGCTACGGAGCCTGCTGTCCACGTTCATCGACGCGCTCATGGGCGCCGAGGCCGACACCCTGTGCGGCACCGGCTTCGGCGAACGCTCCGAGGACCGCACCAACAGCCGAAACTGCTACCGACACCGCGACTTCGATCCCCGCGGCGGCACTCTCGACATCGCGATCCCGAAGCTGCGTCAAGGTTCGTATTTCCCAGACTGGTTACTGCACCGCCGCAAGCGCGCCGAACGTGCCCTGACCTCGGTGGTGGCCACCTGCTACCTGCTCGGCGTCTCCACCCGCCGGATGGAGAAACTCGTCGATTCCCTCGGAATCACCTCACTGTCGAAATCCCAGGTCAGCGTCATGGCCAAGGACCTCGACGGCCAGGTCGAGGCGTTCAGCAGCCGACCTTTGGATGCCGGACCGTACACGTTTGTCGCCGCCGACACCCTCGTGTTGAAGGTCCGGGAGAACGGGCGGGTGGTGAACGTGCACGCCCTGGTCGCGGTCGGAGTGAACGCCGAGGATTACCGGGAAATCCTGGGAATCGAGGTGACCTCCGCCGAGGACGGGGCCGGTTGGCTGGCGTTCTTCCGGTCGCTGGTCGCCCGCGGCCTGTCCGGAGTGCGGTTGGTGACCTCCGACGCCCACGCCGGCCTCGTGTCGGCGATCGGCGCCTCCCTGCCCGGGGCCGCTTGGCAAAGGTGCCGGACGCATTATTCGACCAATCTCATGTCCCAGACGCCGAAGAATTCGTGGCCCTGGGTGCGTGCGCTCCTGCACTCCGTCTACGACCAGCCAGACTCCGATTCTGTTCATGCTCAATACGATCGGGTGATCGATGCGCTGTCGGAGAAGCTATTCCCGATCAGCTCTACGACATGGCCGCGCTACTCCCGGACGCAATTGCGGAGGGCCACCTCATCAGCGTCACACGGCTTGAAGTGCGGTTGAGCGCACCCCTCGGCAACCCTAGGACACGACGCAGCCAACCAGGAACTCCACAATCGGCGTGGCCTACTTTTGAGGCAGGAATGCCCGCCGTCCCGGTGCGGAACGCGAGGCATAGTGAGCAATTCTGGGCGGGTCGTGCGATGTCATTCAGGCGGTCTACTACGCGCCAGTAACCTGATCCTCGCCATAGGATGTCTCGAACTTGTCCGGCACCTCTCAGCCCATACGCGCACCCCTTCGGGGACTGCGGACCCAGCCGCAGGAACGAGCTCACTATGAACCTAATCCGCGAAGCAGCACCTTGGATTGCAGCTATGGCCATCATCGGCTTTGGCGTTCTCGTCGGGATCTATGCAAGTAGCGGCTAACTATGCAGGGACGAGCGGTCCTCTTGCTGAGCAACACTGGGCGGGGTCATTCGGGTGCTCGACTTGCGCAGACCGGGCGGTACGGAAGAATGCAGCCGGTTCAGCACATTCACTTAACAGGGCGGACGCAGAGCTGTGGCGACAACACTCAAACGCTACGAACACATCGACGCGGTGCGGGCAATTGCTGTGATGCTCGTGGTCATAGCGCATGCTGGACTCGGGCACCTGATTCCAGGCGGTAGCGGTGTCACAATCTTCTTCGCCATCTCTGGGTTCATCATCACCACCGTCCTATTGAAGGAGTGGAAGAAGACTGGCCGGTTCGACATCGGCGGGTTCTACATCCGCCGCGCAGTGAAGCTCGTCCCGCCGCTCGTCGTCGCACTGATCATCCCCACCCTGATCTACGCAACCCTCGGTGGAGTGATCAACTGGAACGCGTTCGGCGGGCAGATCCTCTTCTACTTCAACTGGGTCAAGCTCGACCATCCGCAGGTCCTCCCCGGTTCTCCGGTCGTGTGGAGCCTGTCGATCGAGGAACAGTTCTACATCGTGTTCGCAGCCCTGTGGCTGTGGCTCGTGAGAAGTTCCCGGACTATCCCGTGGCTCGCAGGATTGTCAGTAGTGGTCATCATCACAAGTACGGCCCTCCGGTTCGTTCTCGCCGACCCGGGAAACGAGCAGGCCGCCGATCGCATTTACTACGGGTCCGACACCCGAGCCGACAGCCTCGCATGGGGCATCCTGGCGGCGATCGCTCTGTACAAGTGGCAGAAGTCCGGGTCGCCCCGCGGATGGTTTCAGCGCATCAGCGGTAGTCAGTGGGCGCTCAATGTTGCTGTCCTGGTGTTTCTCGTCAGCCTGGTGATCCGTGACGACTGGTTCCGGCAGACACTCCGATACCCGCTGCAGAGCACCTCCACCTGCGTCGTCATTCTCTACGGATTCACAGCGACCCCCGGCGTTGTTCACAGGGTGTTCGCGGCCTTCTGCCGAGTCCGCCTCGTTCAGCTCATCGGACTTGCCAGTTACAGCATCTACCTCGTCCACCTCAGCATCATCATGACCATCGACGACCTCACCAAGAAGCTGCCGTTGCTCGCGCACGCGGCGATCGGAACAGCGCTCGCCGTCGCAACCGGGTACGCGATGTACCGATGGATCGAGATGCCCGCCCGCAAGCGGTACGAGGAGATCCGCGACCGCCGATCCGAACGGCAGCAACGACAAGCGAGCGCGACCACACCCGTCACGCCAGTCACATAACGCATCCTCGGGGCAGCGCGACATAGCGGACGTGGCCTACCTTTGCACGGACTGCCGGCACCCCAACGAGGGGATCGCACCGTCGACGTTCACCAACCAAATCCGGTCGCTGGTCGATGCGCGTCGTCGCGGCCCGCGGTGCAGCAGCTACCGGACAAACGGGGATGGACGACTCGATCATGTGCGGATGCGAACCCGATCCACGCGGACAACGTCGTCGCCAGCATCTCCGAGGCGAAGCTCGCCCACGTCGACGACTAGAGCACCCGTGTGTCCCTGGTAACGGGATGTCATTCGATCGATCGACTTGCGCTAACCATGCGGTACGGAAGTATGTCGCCATGTGACCGTAACATCGAAGATCGATGCGCCCGCTCCGAGCGGCAGGGGCAAAGACCTCTCCATCCAATCGCTGCGAGGACTGGCCGTCATTTTGATGGTCGCCGGCCACGTCATCGGCAACAAAGCCTCACGCGGAATGACTGTCGCCGACGATTCGGTGTGGCGGTACTCTTACCTGCTGCTCGAGGACATGCGGATGCCGCTGTTCACAGTGATCTCGGGACTCGTCTACGCACTGCGCCCAGTCCAACCGGGTGCACTGCAGGGGTTTTTGAAGGCGAAGGGGCGGCGGCTGCTGTTTCCGTTGGTGACAGTCGGCCTGCTGCTCTTCGCGATGCAGATCGTCATCCCCGGCACGAACTCAACGCCTCCGTTGACCGATATATGGCGCATCGCCGTCTACGGCCACGACCACCTCTGGTTCCTGCTGTCGGTGTTCATCATCTTCGCCGTGGTCGCCTTGCTCGATACGCACGGGGTGACGTCGACCCGACGCGGATGGGCGATCACCCTGGCCATCTCCGCGGTGCTGTTCGTTCTCTTGCGGTTCCCGAGCCTGTGGAATCTGTTCAGCATCAACGGTGCGCTTCGCCTGCTGCCGTTTTTCCTAATCGGATATGGGATGCAGCGGTACAAGCTGATGGACCTGCGCGGGTGGCGCGCCCTCGGCGTCGTGCTGGTCCTCGCCGTTCTGTACGTGCCGCGCACCGCGGTGGTTCTCGATTCGCTGCACCCAGCTCCACAGCTCGCCCGTCTGCTGAGTTTCGCCATCGGTTTCGCCGGCGTCGTCTTGCTCTACTCGGCGCGGCATCTGATCCACTTCCGCGCCCTGGCCTCGCTCGGTGGCTTCTCGTTCGCGATCTACCTGCTGCACGTGTTCGGTTCATCCTCGGCCCGGATGGCGTTGGGCAAGATCGGCATCGAGCAGGAGATCGCGGTGTTCGCGGTCTGCATGGTCGCCGCTCTCGGACTGCCCGTCGTGTTCGTGAAGCTCTTCGGCGGGTGGAACCCGATCCGCGTCGGCCTCCTGGGCGAGAAGCGGATACCGAAGAAGGGCCGGGAGTCCGAGAGCGGGAAGCCGTCAGGTCTCGACGCGAGGCTTGCGGAAGAGCCGCGGCACTGACCGGCACGTTGAAGCTCTTCCATTCGATCGTCGTGTCGGACGGAAGTAATTACCGCACTGCGTGCCCGGCATTCGCTGTGTCGGTGTCTCACTTGAGGCGACTTTGAGTGCGAAGCGATTCAGGCGAGCTACGACCGTGATCCGATGTAGGACTAGATCACCCGCGTGATCCCGTACCGGTTGCACATCACATCGATCACCGCGTTGATCTCGTCGGTCGAGAAGGCGCGGGTGAACACCTGCTGTCGGGCGATCTCGCCGGTCAGCCGCAGCGACGCGCCACTGTTCGATCCCAGCGTGAAGCCCTCGAGCTTGCCCGACACCGAGACCGTATTCGTTAGCGCGGCCGTCGCCAACGACGTGTGCATTTCGATCGCCGTACCACGGTTGACACAGACCGTGACCCACCAGGCTCCCGCCGTGAACGCCTGCGTAGCCGTCGACACCACGGTCGAGCTCGCTGAGTTGTAGAACAAGATCGACGCCGTGTTCACGTTCAGGCTGCGATAGTTGGCGGTCGAGTCCGTGCGCCCCAGAGCGAAGATTCGCGCCGACACTCCGGTGGTCACCTTCGCCACCGACACGAACGTCGCGTCCTGGCCCTGTGCGAGCAACTCCGGATTGGCCGCCGTCTTCAGAGAATTCGACCCATTGAACAGCAGCGCGGCGTGCCCGTTCGCCGCGGAATGCTTCAAGGTCGGCTTGGCGAATCCGCCAGTGATCGTGTCGAGGGTTACCGTGTTGGATCCCTTCGACGCCAGTGAGGTGATGGTAGCTACCCTTTGCGTTGATATTCGCCAGTATCGCGGTGATCGACCCATAGAAGGTCGGCGGCTCGGTTCCGAAGTCCATGCCGATGTTTAGACCGACCAGCCTCTCCCCCAACACGATTGGGCCGCCTGAATCGCCCTCCCACATCAACGCCCAGTTTTGTCAATGAATTCCGTCTTCCTTGGCGATGATCCCGCGATTCTTGCCGGTGGTTGCTCCTTGGTTGCACCCGACGTCCGACGCGAGGCATCACCGACAGTGGAAACGATGACGTCGGACGTGTCGCTGTACTTGCTCGGCACAGCAACGAGGCACTGCCCGATACCGGAGGCCATCGAAACCAGAACTGGGGCCCACAGCATATCTGTGAGCCCCAGCTTCAGATCGGTGCCGGACTTACACTCCGGCGGACCCACCCTCCGAACTGAAGGTCAGGAACGAAGCAAAGAAGTTGATCAATTCCGAGATGCTGGCGAAATCTACAGACATATTTCACTCCTGCCGAGGCGATGGTGTTGGAATCTCGATCCGTACCCCTGCCGGGCACTCGTTCTTTCTACACGAGTTAAAAGACTTTGCAACAGCAGGGGACCGAGGGCACGAACTCGCTCTCGCGATCCGTACCCTCTTTGCGATGCGGGCATGACGGCTGATCGCATTCGAATTGCTATTTCAGATATTCACATCAATCCCGAAGTAGATCAGCGCATTACACTACTGACCGAAAGACTATCCGGAACCCGGAAAAGCGACCGCAAACCTGATCAACCGTAGCTCGTAGCATCAAAATCTCCCATTCCCGCCCTGTTCGACGGCGATGAACCTGTTCCTCAACCACTTCCGACCTGGCAACGGCGCGCCCTCGACACACCTCCCAGCACATCGTGCGAGTGACAACGACTGGCCTGCAGTGGGTTCGAGATCCTGCTTTCGCGGCAGAGTGGAAGGCAGTCAGCGGTGAGAATCTCGCCGCCGTAGCGGTAAACCGAACCCGCGGATACGCTCAGCGCACACTGGTCGCGACCCCAACCCAGCGCCAGTGCAGAGACCCGCTGATGCTCGCCCGCTGGTTCCGACAGGGTTTCGACCTCCACTCGCTGATCTAACACCGCCGGACCACATCGTTGTGACGCCGACGCTCCCCATGTTCCCGATGAGCATCAGCTCAGGCACGCGCTCCGGAGGAGCACCATGCACTCTATTCCCGACCGACTCTACGACCTTGCCGCCCTCCTGAAGCACGCCTATGGGAAGGACGACTTCGTCAGCGTCATGCAACTCGAAGCGCAGCTGAACACACTGCTCACCAACCTGAGCGCGACACCTGGTGCGGAATAGCCGTATCCAGTACCAACCAGAAAATGGCTCAGCTCCTTGTCATTCGGATGGTATACGCACACGCACCGAACTGGCTGGTAGCCGATCTTCCTGTTGATGATCAGCTCGCGCCGGCGGACCCATCCGACAGTCGACGCGGAAACCCCGCCCTCCCCGACGTCGATCGGGGTGTTTCGTCATACCTCCAGAAAGCGTGCTCATGGACAGCGGCGTTTAAGATACACCTTCTGGCATGTTCATCCAGTTCGTCTCGGGAGTGCTGCACGCCCTCAACTGGGGCAGCGTCAACTAGAAGTTGCGAAGCGCCCCCGCCCCGGAAGGCGTGGGGCGTCGTCGTGCCCCTTGGTAGATCCACTGGTAGCGCCTCCTGAAGGACCAAATCCCTCACCTCGAAGGTGAGGTGGGCCCCCGTGGCTACTGCACGAGAGTGAACCCGGCGCCGTAGCTACCTTTTGCATTGATATCCGCCAGAATCGGCGTGATTTTCCCGTAGAACGTCGTCGGCTGGGTGCCGAAGTCCATGCCGATGTTGAGGCCGACGAGCGTCTCCCCCACCACGATCGGACCGCCCGAATCGCCTTGCCACATCACCGCCCAGTTCTGGATGTGAATACCATCTACCTTGCCGATGATCCCGCAATTCTTGCCGGTGGTTGCCCCGTGGTTGCACCCCATGTTCGACAGCGAGGCATCGCCGACAGTCGAGACGACGACGTCGGTGGTGTCGCTGTACTTGCCCGGCACGACAACATCCGGGTTCAGCCGGATTACCGCATAATCGAGCGCCGTGAACGTGCCGTCCGTGTTGCGCGAGTACACGTCGGTCTCCCACCCGATCGGCCCTTTGGCAGCGTCACCCACCTTATAGACAGCCGTACCCGCGCCCTGGTGGCAGTGGCCGACAGTCAGCGCAACCAAGCGGCCCGCGTTGTCGGTGCCGACCGCGCCGATCGAGCAGTACCCCTCGACGTCCGGGAACGGGGTGTAGGCGGTACCAGGCCCGACATGGATGGTCGGTCCCGCCTGCGCCACCGGGGTGACACCGAGCGTCACCGCGAGCGCGGCCAGAACCGCGACCAAAGTCATCTTCATCCTTGTCTCCTGTTTCTCCTACTTGGGAGCATTCTCCTGTTCTTCTTACTGGAACGCCCACTCATGGGGGGGTGCGTGGCGACGAAAGCCTCGCATCCCGAGAGGCGCGAGGGACAAGCTGAGCAACTCTGGATGGAAGCGGTTCATGCCCTTGTCATTCGGAGGATATACACGGCTCACTTTGACTGGCCAGTGATCGAGTTGTCCATTTATCATCAGCTCGCGTCGGTGGACCCATCCGACTGCCGGCGCAGAAACCCCGCCTTCTCCCCGACGTTGAGCAGAGTTTCGTCATATCTACCGGGAGAGTGCTCATGGACAGCGGCGTTTGGGATACGCCTTTTGGCATGTTCGCCCAGTTCGTCTCGGGGCTGTTGCACGCCCCCAATTTCGGCAACGTGAGCTAGAAACGACGAGACGAAATAGCCCACCCTCCCGAAGTCGTAGGGCGTCGCCTACCCCGGTTCAGGGCCGTTACTGCGGACGTCGACGTGCTGCTCCAGTTCGATGGCCAGGACGCCCGGGACTGCCTCGAGGGCTGCCAGTCGGCTCGCGGGGACGGAACCGGAAATGATTCCGATCGTGCGGTGCACCGCGTCGACCCGCATGCCCTCCTCGGCCAGCGCGACGCCGACCACGTCGATGTCCTCGACGTGGTCGGCGTCCACCGTGACACTGATTCCGACGATGCCCGGCACGATACGTCGAGTGCCTTCTATCCGGATGCCTGGATCAGCCCGGCACCGACATCGAGTGACGGCAACGCGAGCCGCCGGGAATGCTGGGTGAGCAGTGACCACAGCTCGCGGCCGGTGTGCCCGGTCTTCTCGCACCACAGGGCAGCGATGCCCGCGACGTGCGGAGTGGCCATACTCGTTCCATTCTTCGAGCCGTAGCGCACAGGCATCGGCACCGACGAGAACACCCGCACTCCAGGTCCTGCCACGTCGATCTGACCACCGGCGACGGGGTTGCTCGCGGCAGAGAAGTTGGCCAGCCCGAGATCGGGGTCGACTGCAGCGACGGCCATGATCGACGGACTGTTGGCGGGTACGCCCACCAGTCCCGGGCGTCCTGCGGCTCTGTTCGCGTTGTTGCCGGCCGCGGCAACGATCAGCACTCCGGCCGCCAGCGCACGCTGCCCCACCGTCTCGTAGGCGACCGACACCGACGCGACGTCGGCACCGAGCGACATCGAGACGATCTGACAACCGTTGGCGATGGCCCAGTCGATTCCTGCGAGGATCCCACCGTCCACGCCACGCCCCTGATCCGACAGAACCTTCCCGACGAAGATGTCGGCCTCGTGAGCCACTCCGTATCGGCGGGTGCCGGCCGCTGCCGCCGGACCG
Organism: Rhodococcus sp. IEGM 1307; assembly: GCF_030056915.1. Taxonomy (NCBI): domain Bacteria; kingdom Bacillati; phylum Actinomycetota; class Actinomycetes; order Mycobacteriales; family Nocardiaceae; genus Rhodococcus; species Rhodococcus sp. IEGM 1307. Next base: position 134,634 of record NZ_JASHKW010000010.1, on the reverse strand, counting down.
CAGGCCGTTCCGATGCAATGCGTGCCGTGTCCGTGCCCGTCCCGGGGTTCTGCGCCCGGAATGAACGACTGGGCCGTGACGGTGCGACCGTGGAAATCCGGGTGGGTGAGGTCGAATCCCGTATCGAGGACGGCGATCCTGACACCGCGCCCACTGCACGCCGACGTCGTGGTGCGCGTCGCCTGCAGTCCCCACGTGAACTCCGGCGTATCCAGGAAGCGCTCGGTGTCTACTGCCGCGACTGCACCGTTCTCAGGCGGTGCAATCTCTACGACGGTGTCTTCACTGTCCAGCGCATGGTGGACCAACTCGGGTTCGACCGAGAGGACCGCGACGTCGGGCGAGGCGGCTGCGGTGTGGAGTGCGGCCAACTGGTCGGGGTCCGCGGTCACCACTGCAATTCCGAGTTCGTCGAACAGAACTGCGTCGGACGCTTCCGCCAGTTCGAGATCCATTGCTGAAGAATCGAACTCGCTACTTCTCGTTACGATCGAGACCCCGGTGAGGGACCGTAGGAGTGCTGTGGGACCCGCTCGCCTCCCGTCGTCCGTGAACACCACGACCTGACGGCCCGTCGTCTCCGCCCGCGAATCGGCGACGGGCCCGTCGCCGTCACGGTCGGAATCTTGTGGAAATATCACTGTTTCGTCCTTTACTCTGGATCGCGGCGCGCTCGCCGTCGCGTCAATGTGTCTAATTACCTTCAGTTTTCGATCGCCGGTGGCGCTCGTGGGACTCCCCCACCCTCCGGTGTGGGCTCCCGAATTCCGCGAGTGGCGCACTACCCGAATTTGTGTCGGGCCGGGCTGTCGGGGTGAGTAGTTAGGTTCATACGACCGCAGAGATCACGTGGTACCAGTCGACGATGACGGACCTCACTCCGATCGATGCGATCATCGTCCGGATCGGACCGTCCAGGCACAGCTGGCTGTCCACGTGCCGAGTATCGCAACCGCAGATGCTCGGTGCGGTCCGCAACCCGATCAGGATCTCCGGAGAGGACTCTGTTCGGCTGCCCTCGACGAGTAGCGCTTCCTCGTCGACGCCGCGGACCGCGATGTCATGTCCGTCGGCGACGTCGCCGACGATCAGTGCGATGTAGTCGACGTCGTCGACGCGGGTGGCGATCAGTCGCGCCGTGCCGGTTCCCACCGGCACGACTTCGTCCAACACCAGAACGGCGGACTCGGATTCACGAAGTTCGACTCGTCTCGCTGTCCAACTGAAGAAGGGCTCCGGCCGCGCGGTCATGACATACTCCTGTAGTTCGACGCAATAACTTTCCGCGGTACCCATTCAGCGTGGCCGGGATGTCGGCTAATCTCGCGAGTAGCGTCCTACCCGATCGTGCGGACACGCCTTCGGTCGATCTCGAAACCGAACTCGTGCCCGTGTCGCACCACTCAATCCATCGACATCTGAGGAGTACTGCAGCCTAAAGCGGCTCCAAGGTTGTATTGCACTGCTTTGCTGGATAACTCGCGCCCAATACTCGTCACGGTGCTGTCCCCCGTGCCGCGAGAAACTTAGAATCAATGCATGGGTCCGGCGTGGCCTCTGATTCAGCGGCAAGTCGAGTTCGACGCGATCACCGCGTCGCTCACGACTCGGTCCGGGGGATGCGGTGTCGTCCTCACGGGCGATCCCGGAGTCGGCAAGACCACCCTCGCGCGGTTCGCCACCGAGTCGTTGCCACGTGAGGTGAAATGGGTGGCGGGCACCGAATCGGCTCGGAGCATCCCGCTGGGTGTGTTCGCGCATCTGGTCGGCGCGTCCACCTCCCGGGATCCGGTCGCCTTTCTGTCGGCGGCGCGGCAGGCGCTCCTCGACGACGGCCACAGTCGTGATGTGGTGATCGGTGTCGACGACGCGCACCTCCTCGATCAGCTCTCGGCGACATTCCTTCATCAGCTTGCCCTCGACAGGGCCGTGCACATCGTCGCCACCGTCCGCAACGGCGAGACCGTACCCGACGCGATCACGTCGTTGTGGAAGGACGGTCACCTCCTGCGGCTCGAACTGGCGCCGTTCAGCCGGGAACAAAGCATCGAGTTGATCGAGTCCGTGTTGGACGGCCCCCTCGAGGGGCTGAGCGCGGACATGATTTGGGAGGCGTCGGGCGGGAACGCGCTGTTCGTCCGGCACCTGGTGGAGGGCGCTCTCGAAGCGGGGACGCTGCGCCGTTCCGGTGGGGTCTGGCAGTTGCGGGGACGCGCAGCCATCACGTCCGAACTCGCCTCCCTGCTGGAGCACCGGATCGATCAGATTCCCCACGACGTGTTGCAGGCGTTGCAGCTCCTTACTTTCTGCGAGCCGCTCGATCTGGACATCCTCGGTCAGCTGGCCGGTGACGACGCGGTGGAGGAGGCCGAGCGACGCGGCCTCGTCAGAATCGTCGAGGATGGACACCGCCTCGACGTCCGTTACACGCATCCACTGTTCGGTGAGGTGATTCGACGACGGGTGGGGCGCGCAGCAGGGCGGCGACTACGCGGACGGCTCGTGGAGGCCCTGAGCAGCCGGGCCGTGGTCGGATCTTCGAATCGGATTCGCCTGGCAGAGCTGGCTCTCGACAGCGATCGGTCGGTCGAACCCGATCTGTTGGTGAACGCCGCGGAGGATGCGATCGGTTTGGCGAATGTCCCTCTGGGGGAACAGCTCGCGCGCGCGGCACTCGACCAGACCGGCAGCTTCGAGGCGGCCGACCTCCTGGCCCGGGCACTGCTGTGGCAGGGCCACGCCACCGAGGCCGAATCGCTGCTGCTGCCCTTTTCACCCGACAGCCTGGACCAGGTGCAACTGGTGCGCTGGGGTACATCGCGGATCGCAAACCTGTTCTGGGCGAGCGGCGAGTCGGAGAAGGCCGACGAGGTCCTCGCGGTACTTCGCGAGAAGGTCACGCATCCCAGTCTCGTCCCGATCATCGAGGGCATCGGCTCGGTGTGCGCGGTGTTCGAGAATCGGCCCGAGGAAGCAGCAGTAGCCGCGAAGGCGATTCTGGCCGCCGACCGAGTGCTGCCGTGGGCGATCGAGTGGGCGTTCTTCGGTGGCGGGTTGTCCCTGGCACTCATGGGGCGCGGCGGCCAAGTGCCGGAACTGGCGGCACGCAGCGCTGCGGTGGCCGATCAGATCGACGGGTTGCTGCGGTTCCCGGCCGCGCACGGTGAGATCCTCGCGTTGACCCTCACCGGACAGTTCGCTGCGGCTCAGCGCCGGGCCGATGAGTACCTCTCGTTGGCGTCGAGCGGCCGCTACGTTGCATGGGGGCTCGCGAACATCCTGGTGGGAACCGTGGAACTTGCCCGCGGTCGGTTCACCGACGCCGCGGGTCGACTCGAACAGGCGATCGCCGCCCTCAACGTCGGCGATACCGCCGATGCGATCTCGTGGAGTTTCCCCGCCTACATCGTGCTCGGTCAGGCGTACTCGGAGCTCGGTCGCATTCACGAGGCGGACGGCATCATCACCGCAGCGCAGGCCCGGAACGGCCGGCACGTGGCCGTGTTCGGGCCCCAACTCATGATGTCGCAGGCGTGGCTCGCCGCAGCGCGAGGTGAAACCTCGCGGGCCGTCGATCTATCGCGGTCGGCGGCAGAGTGCGCTTGTAAATCAGGACAGTTCGGCATCGAGGCGGTCGCGCTTCACCTTGCCACCCGGTTCGGCGACACGACCACCGCCACTCGTGTCGCCGAATTGGCCGACATCTGCGACGGCCAACTCGTGGACATCGTTGCCCGGCATGCGGCGGCAGTCGCGGCAGGAAACGGATGCGGTGTGGCCTCGGCAGCAACCGAGTTCGAGATCATCGGCGCCTTGCCGGATGCCGCTGACGCTTACGCTCGGGCGGCGATCGCGTTCACGAATGCCGGCGATAAGCGGCGTTCGATCGAGTGCGCTGCCGCGGCCGAAGCCCTGTCGGCCCGATGCGATCACATGTCCTCTCCCGCACTGGTGGAGGCGGCCCATCCACTCCCCTTGACGAGTCGTGAGCGTGAGGTGGGGTCGATGGTTGCGGCCGGATTGTCGAACCGCCAGATCGCCGATCGGTTGTTCGTGTCTGTGCGGACAGTGGAGGGTCATATCTACCGTGCGTGCATCAAGCTCGACGTCGCCGATCGCAACGGTCTTGCGCAGGCGATGGGCACGACGGTTCGGTGACACCCGCCGGTCTCCGGGCACGACGACATGCCGGCTCGGCAACAGGAATCATCCTGTTGCAGAGTCGGCGTGGTGCGCTGTGCCGCGCGGTCAGGATGCTCGGGGCCGGGCCCGGTTGTGCGCCGGCAGCGGCTTCCGTTCCCAGTCGACCTGCCGCGGTGGAATGAACGTGGGGTGCCGATCGGCTCCCATCTCTATCTCCCAGTCACTGTGATGCAGCAATCGGTGGTGGAATCCACAGAGCAGGACAAGGTTGCCCATGTCGGACGGCCCGCCTGCGGACCAGTGGACGATGTGGTGACCTTCGCACCACGATGGCGGCGCACCACACCCGGGGAATGCACATCCTCGATCTCTCGCCACCAACGCTTTTCGCTGTCTCTTCGTGACTGTTCGGGTGGAGATGCCGAGGTCGAGTGGCGCCCTGTTCTCGTCGAGCACGATCGGCGTATAAATCGAATCGCAGCTGAGGAGCCGGGCTGCCCTGAGACTCAACGGCCCCATCCACTCCGTCCACGCCACTCCATCGACAGCGAAAAGCGAGTCGTCGGACGAAGCGGCATCCTGCTGTGCTCGTGCACTGCAGTCGGTGTGGTCGGCGAGATCTTTGGCGTTGACGTGGAGTGAGACGTGTGGTCGTTCGCCGCCTTCTTCGCCGGCAATCCCGGAGTCGAGGTAGCGGCGCAGGAGTTCGGTGAACCCGTCCGCCCGTCGCTGCCCGGGCGTGCGGGGGTCTTTGGTGCCATCCTGCGCGGGCCTCGGCTTGGACAGTCCGGACAGCGCCGAGAGCAGCATCTCGCCGGTGACGGCATCCAGGTCGCCTTTAACGGCGACGCGTCCGTTAAGAGTCTTGGAGGCGTGGAACTCGTTGAGTTCGGTATCTTCACTGGGCGGCGGGTCGTCGGATTCGAAGGCGCGTTCCAGCCTGGCGATCACGGCGCGCACCGCATCCGTGTTGGCCATGGGACCGGTTGCGGCGAACAGCAACGCATTTCGGCAGTCATCCAACGCTTCGAGCGGCATGCCTTTGGGTGGCCGCTCGCAGAACTTCATGATCAGCGCAGCGTGCTCCGCCGAAATGTTGGTGTCGAAGAACTCGTCCGCAATTTCCGGCTGGAGACGCAAACCTCGGCCCAACAGCACGATTCGCCCCGCCGCGCCCACCTCGAGCAACGTCTTGGAGGCCAGCCACATCTTGGCGTTCGGAAATCCCAGCACATCGACCTTGCAGCGATGATCGACGGCACCGACGAGCTTGACACGCAAAGCTTCGAGCCGCTGAATCTCCTCCGAGACGAGAACAACCGATTCGAGCAACTCCGCCTCGGCCAGACGCCACGCATCACCGACCGCGGTCGCCAGAATCTCGTCCGACAACGCCGCCTGGATATCTCCCCCGAGCCCCATCCTTGAATTTTAGTTCGAACAGATGTTCGAGTCAATGGTTTCGCGACAAAATGACATACGAGCACCCGGACGGGTGGCACGCTTGACGGTGTGACGACCCAGGACCCGGCGACCGAACCCCACCGCAGTCGCTTGCGCCGTCTGCGTGCTGCGTGGCGGAGGAAGCTCGATCCGAGTGAGCAGTCGGCGGTGGTGTCGTGGGGCGCGTTCACGCTGACGTTCGCGGGGGTGCGGGCGTTGACTCATTGGATCCGGCGCGGGCACGGACCGGCCGGCGGTGGGTTGAGTCTCCACGGCCGCCATTTTCACCATTACAACCTCGGCATCGCCGCGCTAGCCGGGGTAGGGGCCGTGGCGGTGCGCGGCTCCGAGAAGCAGCGTCGCCATCCGACGGTGCCGATCTCGTACGGCGTCGGCACCGCGCTCATCGTCGACGAGTTGGCGTTGCTGCTGGATCTGGAAGACGTCTACTGGGCGAAGGAGGGGCGGACCAGCGTCGACGCCGCGGTGATCATCATCGGGCTCGGTGGACTGATGACTGCGGGATTCGAGTTCTGGCCCGCGGCCCAACGCGCACTCACGGAGCCGACGTAGGCGGCAGCGCACCGGACAGCCGGGCCGTCCCCCACGGCTCGACGTCGTAGACCGGGATGCAGTCCAGGCCGCGGGCGCGCACGCGCTGCACGACCGCCGCGTCCGCCGACGCGCAGGTCCCGTCGGCGACGGCCTCGGTGACGATCGCGTACAGCACGTCCCCCTGGAGTTCGCGTACGGGTTTCAGTCCCTGTTCCACCGTCCAGTGCCGCACGGCGGCCCAGTGCGTCACTTCGGTGACGGTGGATGGGTTGCCGATGAACAGCACACTCCGCGTGATGTTCCGTCCGCCCGCGACGGTCGATGACTGCACCTGAATTTCCGCCTCGGTGCACCACTCGTACGCCACCTCTGCCAGCGTGGTGCTCGCTATCGTCGACATCTACCTCGTCCTGTTCCTGCGTCCGACTCGCATGAAGATCATCCTGTCGCGTATCGGGTGCCGCGACTGTCCCCCGATCGGACCCGGAATCGGGTGGTTCGGCTGTCCCCCGATCGGGCCACAGTGCCTGGGGTGCGGGCTGAATCGAGACGTCGTATCATCACAACCCTGATCGGCCCTCTCGACGGAACCGATTGAGCGACAGTGACATACCGGACAATCCGGGCATCCCATTCGGTGGGTGCCGCGGTCGTCCGATCGCCCACCACAACGAAGACGCGACAACCGAACACTTTGCTTTCCGATTACTTACTTTTCAAAACTATGAAAACCCGAGAGGTGAAATCCCTTGGTCTCCCACACGAAGGAACCTTCCGCGCCAGTCGGTGACGACACCCGGACACTCGACGAACTCGGCCCGCACTACAAGTGGATTGCGTTGTCGAACACCACCCTCGGCATGCTGGTGGCGACGATCAACTCGTCGATCGTGCTGATCGCGCTCCCCGACATCTTCAAAGGCATCCACCTCAACCCACTCGAACCCGGCAACACGAGCTACCTGTTGTGGATGATGATGGGCTTCCTCGTCGTCACCGCAGTCCTGGTCGTCAGTTTCGGACGTCTCGGCGACATGTTCGGCCGCGCCCGGATGTACAACATGGGCTTCGCGGTGTTCACGATCGCCTCGATCTTCCTGGCAGTGACGTGGTTCGACGGGTCCGAGGCGGCACTGTGGCTCATCGGATGGCGCGTCGTCCAGGGGGTCGGCGGAGCGTTCCTGATGGCCAACTCGTCGGCGATCCTCACCGACGCCTTCCCCGCCGATCAGCGTGGGTTGGCGCTCGGAATAAACGGGGTCGCCGCGATCGCCGGATCCTTCCTCGGCCTGCTCATCGGCGGCATCCTCGCGCCGATCCACTGGAATCTGATCTTCCTCGTCTCGGTTCCCTTCGGCGTGGTCGGCACGATCTGGGCCTACCTGAAACTCCGCGACACCGGCGTCCGTCGGCACGCCGACATCGACTGGTGGGGCAACATCACGTTCGCGGTCGGATTGATCGCCGTGCTGGTCGGCATCACCTACGGCATCCAGCCGTACGGGTCTTCGTCGATGGGCTGGGGCAGCCCGTTGGTGCTCTGGTGCCTCGTCGGCGGCCTCGCCGTCCTCGCGGTCTTCTGCGTCATCGAGACCAGGGTCGCGAATCCTCTCTTCAATCTGCATCTGTTCCAGATCAAGTCGTTCACCTGGGGCAACATCGCCAATCTGGTGGCATCACTCGGGCGCGGCGGTCTGCAGTTCATTCTGATCATCTGGCTCCAGGGCATCTGGCTGCCGCAGCACGGCTACGACTACAGCCGCACCCCGCTGTGGGCGGGCATCTACATGCTGCCGATGACCATCGGGTTCCTGCTGTCGGCGCCGGTGTCCGGGGTCATCTCCGACCGGTTCGGCACCAAATGGTTCACCAGCACCGGCATGTTCGTCACCGCCGGCACGTTCGGTCTGCTGATCGCGCTGCCGGTCGATTTCGACTACTGGGCCTTCGCGGTGACGCTATTGATCAACGGCATCGGAATGGGGATGTTCTCCGCACCGAACCGGGCCGAGGTGATGAACAGCCTTCCCGCCGACGCACGCGGCGTCGGCGCGGGCATGATGACGACGTTCCAGAACGCGGCGATGGTGCTGTCGATCGGATTCTTCTTCAGCCTGATGATCGCCGGACTCAGCTCCAACCTTCCGGCCGCGATGAGCGACGGACTGATGGCGAACGGGGTGCCCGCGGCGCAGGCCACCCAGATCGCGAATCTCCCCGCAGTCGCCGTGCTGTTCGCGGCGTTCCTCGGCGTCAACCCGATTCAGGAACTGCTCGGGCCGAATCTGTCGTCACTGACCGAGCAGCAGCAGGCACACCTGACCGGCCTGGACTTCTTTCCGCAGCTGATTTCCGGCCCGTTCGCCGACGGTCTGGCCATGGCGTTCGCCTTCGCGATCGTCGCGTGCGTGATCGGCGGAATCGCCTCGCTGCTCACCGGACCGCAGAAGAACGCGACGGCGGACGCGCCGCACGAGTCGGTCGGCGTGGAACTCGCCGGAATCGCCGGTGAAGCCGGCATCGGCCCGAGCGAACTTGTGTCGGTGACCACGGACGATCCGACGAACCGAACGTCGCACTAGCCGGGCATCGGCCGCTGCGCAGAACGGTTGGGTCGTCGCTTCACCTGCGGATGAGATCGTCGCGAATCCGATGCGGACTTCATGCGGTCTGTTGGACATAGGAGGCCGTAGGTGTTGCCGTTAAGAACCGCTATCACCTGACGGCCGGGGAAGCACCAGGGCCCGGCGCCTACTTACTCGAGCCGGCTCCTGAGTAACACGGAGGCCGAGATCCCGATATGTGATATGAATCACATCCCGTCTCGCGACCAAGGAACTCACATGTCCGATCAACCACCGCCGCCCAACCCCGAACACGAGCCTGGACGGCCGACGTCGTATCCTCCCGGCCAATACCCTCCTGGGTACCCACCTCACGGGTATTACCAGCAACCGCCGCAGAAGAAGCGTCGAATTTGGCCCTGGATTCTGATCGGCGTAGTCGTACTATTCTTCGGCGGCTGCATCGCGATTATCGCGGGCATGAGCGGAGGGGACGACGCCACCGTCACCTCCGGCGGCGACGGGGGCAGCCAGCCGGCCGAGAACGGGTTGACCTTTCCCGGTAAGCAGGGCGGCGACACTGCAGCGAACGCAGGAGATTCGGTAACCCTCGACGACGTCACCACCACAACAACACCGCTGTTCGACACAACCGCCTTCTCGACGCCGTTCCTTTGCACCACAATCACAATCAATAATGGCGGTAGCACCCCCGCGAGCTTCAACACCTTCGACTGGAAGCTACAAGATCCGGCGGGAGCGATTCGCAATTCGTCTTTCACCGGGACTGAAAACCAGCTGAACTCCGGCGAGGTAGCACCGGGCGGATCTGCCAGTGGCGACGTCTGTTTCGATAATCCGCAGGGCTCTCCTCCTGGCCAGTACGTCGTGCTCAACGATCCTTCGTTCGTCTTCTCTTCGGATCGAATTGGGTGGATCAACCAGCGGTAGGCGCGAGTCACCGCCGAAATCGTGAACCCGCGAACGGATCAGACGATGACCAAGTTGGCGGACCGCGGGGCGCCCGCTCTGCCGGTCGTCGACCTGCTGACAGCGCCGGACTCGGCGCGGGCGCGTCCGAATCGAGGAAGGCGCGGGCACCGACCCCGTTACGCTGAAATTTATGCCGACGGACCGCAGGCTCAAGTTCATGAACGCCGCCCACCGCGCCCTGCTGCGCGTTACCGGCGGGCGGGTGGGGCGGAGTTTCGGCAAGATGCCGGCGGTGGAGTTGACCACCGTCGGCCGCAAGACCGGGAAGGTGCACAGCGTCATGCTGACCGTCCCGGTGCGGGAAGGCGACACGCTCGTCGTGGTGGCCTCACGCGGCGGGGACGACCGCCACCCCGCGTGGTTCCTGAACCTGCAGGCCAACCCGGTGGTCCAACTGTCGCTCCAGGGAAACCCCGCGCAGTCCATGCGCGCCCACGTGGCAACCGCCGAGGAGCGGGCCCGTCTGTGGCCGAAGGTGACCACCGCCTACAAGGGATACGCCGGCTACCAGAAGAAGACGGACCGCGAGATCCCCCTGGTTCTGCTCGACCCCACGACCTGACGCCGGTCACCGCCGGCAGAACACGGTTCGGTTGCAGTCCGGCGCTGTGAGCCGGTTCCCCCCTTAACCTCGACCTCACCCTTATAGATTTGCGGGTTCCGGGCGGGCGAGGTTGGGAGTGACGTGGACACTGACGATGCTGCGCTGCGCAAGTCCGGCACCCGACACCGTCCGCGGCGCGGCTGGATCGTGGCGACTCTGACGCTTCTCGTCTTCATGGGTGCGCCTGCCCCGTCGGCGACGGCCGAAGCGATCGTGCAACCGGTGGCCGCCGACCCGAGCGTCGTCCGCGCATCCGACGGCATGTTCTACATGTACACGACCGCCGACGACTGGGGCGACGGCCAGGGCATGCACAACATGTCGATCTTCAAGTCCGCCGACCTCATGGACTGGATGTACCTCGGCGACGTCTTCCCCGACCGGCCCGCGTGGCATCCGGACGGCAAACTCGCGTGGGCGCCCAACGTGCTCGAGTCCGACGGTCAGTTCAGCCTGTACTACTCCCTCTACGACGAGTCGAATCCCTGTATCGGTCTCGCCACCGCCGATCGGCCCACCGGACCGTGGACCGATCTCGGCCGCCCCGTGTTCTGCGCCCACGACGTCGGCGTCGGCGGCACCATCGATCCGTTCGTGTGGGACGACGGCACGACGAAGACGATGTTCGTCGGCAACTTCCAGGGCGTCCACGCCATCCCGCTCAGCCCGGACGGCATCGCGGCGGCCGGCGAACCCGTACGGGTTGCGGACGAGCGCTTCGAAGGCCCGTTCGTCGAATTCCACGACGGCTACTACTACCTGTTCCTCTCGGCCGGCAACTGCTGCAACGGCGCCGACACCGCCTACCGCGTCCTCGTCGGCCGGTCGGAGTCGTTGACGGGGCCGTACCTCGACCGGAAGGGCCAGGACCTGAACGAGGGTGGCGGCGCCCTCATCCTCGCCGGCAGCGAACCGTGGGCAGGGCCGGGCCACAACACGGTGGTCTCCGACGACGCGGGCTCGGATTGGATCGTGTACCACGCCATTCCGCGCGACAACCGGGATCTGCCGAGCGGAGCCCGCCGGCGCGAAGGGATGATCGACCGGATCGTGTGGGCGAACGGCTGGCCCGAGGTGGGCGACGGTTCGCCCGCGTCGACCGGGCCGGCGAACCCCGACACGGACCTGCCGGTGCGGGTCACGCTGCGCGCGGATTCCGACACCACACTGCCCGCGGGCGGCGGGACCGTCGACACGACCATGCTCGTCGAGGCACCCGAGGACCGTCCCTATGCAGGGCAGGTGTGGGTCAGCGCGGTCTCCCCGGACGGCCAGACCAGCGATCCGTTCTTCGGGCCGATCGACGTCGACCTACAGCCCGGCGAGGTGCTCGAGGAGGCCATCGCCTACACGGTGCCGGGAGATGCGGTCGCGGGGACCTACTACGCCTACGCGTTCGCGGGCACCTTCCCCGACGAGACCGTCGAGTTCGGCACCGTCCACGCCGTGAAGTCCGGCGACGAGGCCAGGATCAGCCCGGTCCGCTCGGTGTCGCTGCACCTCGGCACGGTCGCGCGCTGACGAGGCAGGCCAGTAAGGAACAACCGATTCGGTGTCCAATTCTTACTTCGACAACTGATTCCGCAATGTTTCTCGCCTATTGCTATTGAAATAGTGGACAGCGTAGGTCAGGATGGGTGCCACGGTGACGTGCCTCACACGTCACCTTTCGGTCATTCCACCAACAAAGGTGCTCCATGCTGCAGACAGTGTTCGAGAAGAATCAACCGAACGCGAAGGTCGTCGACCATGCGCTCCGGCGCACCCGGTTGGCACCGTTCTGGATCGAGGACGTCGCCGACACCCCCACCTACCCGGCCGCCTCGGCCGACGCCGCGTACGACCTGGTGGTCGTCGGCGGCGGATACACCGGGCTCTGGAGTGCTCTGCTCGCGAAACAGCGCCACCCCGACCTGTCCGTCGCGCTCGTGGAGGGCGAGACCATCGGATGGGCGGCATCCGGCCGTAACGGCGGGTTCGTCGAAGCCAGCCTGACCCACGGCAGCGAGAACGGACGTCGACGCTGGCCAGGGGAGATCGGCGCTCTGGAGGCGCTCGGGCTCGAGAACCTCGACGCCATCGAGAAGACCGTCCACACCCTGGGGTTGGACTGCGATTTCGAACGGAACGGCGCGATCTCGGTCGCGATCGCCGATTACCAGGCGAAGGACGTGTTCGACACGCCGCCGAGCGCTACCACCACGGTGCTGGACGGTCCTGCGATGCGGGCGCAGGTGAACTCGCCGACGTATCTGGCCGGCGTGTGGGACAAGCAGTCCACGGCGCTCGTGCATCCGGCCAAGCTCGCCACCGAACTCGGCCGGGCCTGTGCGGAGCACGGTGTCGAGATGTTCGAGCACACCATGGTCCTCGATCTCGTCCGCTCCCGATCGTCGTCCCGGGTCGGCGTTCGGACGGCGTCCGCGACCCTGTCGGCCGGCCGAGTGATCCTGGCAACCAATGCCTTTCCGTCCCTACTGAAGCGGTACCGGCTGCACACGGTGCCGGTGTACGACTACGTGCTCATGACCGAACCGCTGTCCGCCGCACAACTCGCGGAGGTGGGATGGTCTGCCCGGCAGGGCGTCGCCGACATGTCCAACCAGTTCCACTACTACCGGCTCACCCGCGACAACCGAATCCTCTGGGGCGGATACGACGCGATCTACCATTTCGGGCGGGGAATGCACCACGACCTCGAAGACCGCCCCGAGTCCCACACGAGGCTCGCGAGCCACTTCTTCACGACGTTCCCGCAGCTCGAGGGCCTGGAGTTCACCCACAAGTGGGGCGGCGTCATCGACACGTCGACGCGCTTCTGCTCGTTCTTCGGTTCCGCGGCGAAGGGGCGGATCGCGTACGCGGCAGGCTTCACCGGTCTCGGTGTCGGCGCCTCCCGCTTCGCGGCGAACGTCATGCTCGACAAGGTGTCCGGTGAGACGACGGCATTGACGGAGTTGGACTTGGTGAAGTCCATGCCCCTCCCCTTCCCGCCCGAACCGTTGGCGGCGGCCGGCATCAACGCCACCCGGTGGTCCCTCGATCGCGCCGATCACACGGAAGGCCGGCGGAACCTGTTCCTCAAGGCTCTCGACGCGGTGGGATTGGGATTCGACTCGTGATCGACCCCGCGACCGGGGTCGTCGCCTGGGAATCCGGACCGCACATCGAGGCTCGAACCGCCGATCTCGACTACCACCGCCTCCCGGACGAGCAGGTGATCGGCGACAGCGTGCCGATGGTCGGCGAACGAGTGCTCGGCGACTTCGCCGGTGTCACCGTCGGCGTGTGGGAGATCGAGCCCAGCGTCTCGTCCGACGTCGAGATCGACGAGGTGTTCGTGGTACTCAGCGGCGACGCGACAGTGCAGTTCGACGACGACACCCCCGATCTCGAGCTCGGTCCCGGAAGTGTCGTCCACGTGCGGTCCGGGCAGAAAACCCGGTGGATCGTGCGTGACACGCTGCGGAAGATCTTCATCGCCGCGCCGGAAGCGTAACCGCGAAAACCACTACACCCCTTCATCACACCCGCACGGGCACCTCTGCCCGCAGCCGCACACCTCGAGGGAGACTTGATGAGCATTGCCGAACCGCCACCCTTGAAGACCCAGCCCTCGAAGACCCACGATCCGCTCGGCACCGCGAAGGGCCTCAACAGCGGCGCACTGGGTTTGATCGGCAACACGGTGATCGGGCTGTCCTCGGTCGCTCCCGCTTACAGCCTCGCCGCGACACTGGGATACGTCGTCCTGGCCGTCGGCGACAAGGCACCGTCGATGTTCCTCGTCGCGTTCATCCCGATGTTGCTCACGGCGTTCGCCTACCGCGAGCTCAATCGGGACACCCCGGACTGCGGCACCTCGTTCACCTGGGGCACCAAGGCGTTCGGCCCGTGGATCGGCTGGATGGCTGGGTGGGGACTCGCCGTGTCCGCGATCATCGTCCTCGCCAACACCGCGGAGATCGCGGCGATCTACCTGTTCGAGGTTCTCGGGTTGCACGCGGCAGCCGAGTCGCTCGCCGCGAAGGTGCTGCTGGGCTGCTTCTTCATCGCGGCCATGACCTACGTCAGCTTTCGCGGCATCCTCATCAGCGAACGCCTGCAGAACGTCCTGATCGCGGTGCAGTTCACCGTCCTCATCGGGGTCAGCGTCCTCGCACTGTCGAAGGTGTTCGGCGGCACCGCCGGCCCGCAGGCAGTCACCCCGCGACTGGACTGGATCATTCCGACCGGTGTCTCGATGTCCAGTGCCGCACAGGCCATCATCCTGTGCATCTTCATCTACTGGGGGTGGGACGCCTGCCTGGCGGTCGGTGAGGAAACGAAGGATTCCGAGCGGACTCCCGGTCGCGCCGCAGTCTTGACCACGGTCATTCTCGTCGCCACGTACGTCCTGGTCGGATACGCGGTCCAGTCGTTCGCCGGGTTCGGGGACACCGGGATCGGACTGAACAATCCCGAGAACGTCGACGACGTGCTGACCACGCTGGGCGGACCGGTCGCCGGGCCGGTGGCCGCCTCGTTGCTGCTGCTGACGGTCTCGATCTCCGCGCTCTCCTCGACCCAGACCACCATCCTGCCGACGGCCCGCGGAACGTTGTCGATGGCGGTCTACGAGGCACTGCCGCGCCGGTTCTCCACCGTGCACCCCCGGTACATGACCCCCGGCTTCGGAACCCTGGTCATGGGAGCTGCGGCACTCCTGTTCTACCTGGTCCTGTCGTTCGCCAGCGCCAACGCCCTGCAGGATTCGGTGGCGTCGCTCGGACTCGCGGTCGCCTTCTACTACGGCATCACCGCCTACGCGTGCGTCTGGTACTTCCGTCGGACACTCCTCGACTCGGCACGTAATCTGTTCATGCGCGGCATCTTTCCGCTTCTCGGTGCACTCTGCATGACGTGGGCCTTCGTCCAGAGCGCAGTCGACATGCTGCGTCCCGACTACGGATTCACCGCGTTCGGCCCGTTCGGGGGCGTGTTCGTTCTCGGCGTCGGAATGCTGGTGGTCGGAATCCCCCTGATGTTGCTGTGTTTCGCGACGGGCTCCCGGAACTTCTTCCGCGGACGCACCCTCACCGCCGACACCGAAGTGAAGGTGCCCGAATCGTGAGTACCCACGTCACCAGGAAGAGGCGATAGTTCCGAAATGTCCGAGCCGATTGTCTTCGACACGACGAGCAAGGGAGGATTCGACCATGTCTGAGCAGCCTGCCTCTCTCGATCCCGTGTCCAAGCAGATCATCGAGCAACTTCAGGAGGATGGACGACGGTCGTACTCGGCCATCGGCAAGGTCGTCGGATTGTCGGAAGCGGCTGTACGCCAACGCGTGCAGAAGCTGATCGACACCGGCGTCACGCAGATCGTCGCGGTCACCGACCCGGTGCAAGTGGGATTCTCACGTCAGGCCATGGTCGGGATCCGCTGCTCGGGGGACGTCACCGAGATCGCCGCCCGCCTCGCGGACGTCGACGCCATCGACTACGTCGTGTTGACGGCAGGCGCCTACGACATCCTGGCCGAGATCGTGTGCGAGAACGACGACCACCTCCTGACCGTGCTCAACAAAGAAATTCGCACTATTCCCGGTGTGCTCGGCACCGAGACGATGGTGTACCTGAAACTTGTCAAACAGCAATATGATTGGGGAACCCGATGACCACGGTTACCAACTCTTCGCCCACCACGGCGCACCTCGAGGCGGCCGCCCGCCGCCATCTGTGGGGGCATTTCTCCCGGCACGGCGAGAGCATCACCCCGCCGATCATCACCCGCGGTGAGGGCGCCCGGATCTGGGACACCGCCGGCAAGAGCTACCTCGACGGGCTGTCCGGGTTGTTCGTCGTCCAGGCCGGGCACGGCCGCACCGAGCTCGCCGAGGCCGCCGCCAAACAGGCCGAACAACTCGCGTTCTTCCCGCTCTGGTCCTACGCCACCGAACCGGCGATCGAACTCGCCGAACGCCTCGCCGGCTACGCCCCCGGCGATCTGAACCGGGTCTTCTTCACCACCGGCGGCGGCGAGGCCGTCGAAAGCGCCTGGAAACTGGCCAAACAGTACTTCAAGAAGGTCGGCAAACCCGGCAAACACAAGGTCATCTCCCGCTCCATCGCCTACCACGGCACCCCGCAGGGCGCCCTCGCCATCACCGGCATCCCCGCCCTGAAGGCCCCGTTCGAACCGCTCACCCCCGGCGCGTTCCGGGTCCCGAACACCAACATCTACCGGGCCCCCGAACCCCTCGGCTCGGACCCGAAGGCATTCGGGATCTGGGCCGCCGACCGGATCGCCGAGGCCATCGAATTCGAGGGCCCGGACACCGTCGCCGCCGTCTTCCTCGAACCGGTGCAGAACGCCGGCGGCTGCTTCCCGCCCCCGCCCGGCTACTTCGAGCGGGTCCGGCAGATCTGCGACGACTACGACGTGCTGCTGGTCTCGGACGAGGTGATCTGCGCGTTCGGCCGGATCGGGTCGATGTTCGCCTGCGACGACTTCGGATACGTGCCCGACATCATCACCTGCGCCAAGGGGATGACCTCCGGGTACTCACCGATCGGGGCGATGATCGCCTCGGACCGGCTGTTCGAACCCTTCGCCGACGGCACGTCGATGTTCGCGCACGGCTACACCTTCGGCGGGCACCCCGTCTCGGCGGCGGTCGCGTTGGCGAACCTGGACATCTTCGAACGCGAGGGCCTCAACGCCCACGTCGCCGAGCAGGCACCGGCGTTCCGGGCCACCCTCGACAAGCTCACCGACCTACCGATGGTCGGGGACGTGCGCGGGGAAGGCTTCTTCTACGGCATCGAACTGGTCAAGGACAAGACCACCAAGGAGTCGTTCACCGACGACGAGGCCGAACGGATCCTGCACGGGTTCCTCTCCACCGCCCTGTTCGACGCCGGCCTGTACTGCCGGGCCGACGACCGCGGCGACCCGGTCATCCAACTCGCCCCACCCCTGATCTGCGGACAGGCCGAATTCGACGAAATCGAACACATCCTCCGCAGCGTCCTCACCGAAGCCTGGACCCTGCTGTGAACCACCAGGACCTTCCCGGGATGTACGTCGGCGGCCGCTACCGAGAGGGCCGGGCGGCCGAGCGGTACGAGGTGCTCGACCCGGCCACGGGCGAGGTGATCTCCTCCCGCACCGAAGCGTCGGTGGACGACGTCGACGACGCGGTCGCCACCGCGAAGACCGCCTACGCGGACTGGTCGACGACGAGGCCGGGCGAGCGTTCCGCCGTCCTGACTCGATGGGCCGCCGAGCTCACGGAGATGTCCGACGAGATCGCACGCACCGAAACCCGGCAGACGGGCAAACCGATCAAACTGTCGACCGAGTTCGACGTTCCCGGGTCGATCGACAACGTGTCGTTCTTCGCCGGCGCGGCCCGCAACCTGGAGGGCAAGGCGTCGGGCGAGTACTCCCCCGACCACACGTCCACCATCCGCCGTGAACCCGTCGGGGTGATCGGTTCGATCGCGCCGTGGAACTATCCGCTGCAGATGGCGGCGTGGAAGGTCCTGCCCGCGGTCGCCGCAGGCAACACCATCGTGCTCAAACCGGCGGAGATCACTCCCCTCACGTCGCTGCTGTTCGCGGAGGCCGCGTCCCGAGCCGGAATGCCGGACGGCGTCGTCAACGTGATCACCGGCCGCGGCGTGACGACCGGGTCGTCGCTGGTGTCGCACCGGGACGTGAGCATGGTGAGTTTCACCGGCTCGACACCCGTGGGACGGCAGATCGCGGGCGCCGCGGCGGGTAAACGACTCCACCTGGAACTGGGTGGGAAGGCCCCCTTCGTGGTGTTCGACGACGCGGATCTCGAGGCCGCGATCAACGGAGCCGTCGCCGGTGCCCTCATCAACTCGGGCCAGGACTGCACCGCGGCCACCCGCGCCTACGTGCAGCGGCCGCTGTACGACGACTTCGTCGCCGGAGTGGCATCGCTCATGGACACCGTCCGGCTCGGTGATCCGTCCGATCCCGGTACCGACATGGGTCCGTTGGTGTCGCGGCGACAACAGCAGCACGTCGCCGGGTTCATCGAACGCGCCCGCGACACCGGGGCGAAGATCGTCCGCGGCGGATCCGTCCCCGGGGGTGACCTCGCATCCGGCTTCTACTACGAGCCGACGCTCGTCGTGGGTGCCGACCAGTCCAGTGAGATCGTGCAGCGGGAGATCTTCGGCCCGGTTCTCGTCGTCCTGCCGTTCGAAAACGATCCGGACGGAATCGCACTCGCCAACGACACCGACTTCGGGCTGGCGGCGTCCGCGTGGACACGGGACCTGTACCGGGCCCAGACCGCCTCCCGCGACATCGCCGCGGGCTGTGTCTGGATCAACGACCACATCCCGATCATCAGCGAGATGCCCCACGGCGGGTACAAGGCGTCCGGTTACGGCAAGGACATGTCGACGTATTCGCTCGACGAGTACACCAACGTCAAGCACGTCATGTCCGACATCACCGGAACCGCCAGGAAGGACTGGCACCGGACGGTGTTCGGCGACCGACGATGAGCCCGGTCGCCGGGACGGCAGCACGGGTGCCGTCCCGGCGACAGCGGCGGTTCTGCCAAGTCGCGCCCCGCGCGCGACTACGCTGACGAACAGGCGCGTTCGCTTCAGCTGAAAGGCAGAGACGATGCATGTGACCCCGTTCGCCTGGATTGTGACGATCATCGTGATCGTCGCGCTGCTCGCGTTCGACTACTTCTTCCACGTCCGCCACGCGCACATCCCGACGCTGAAGGAAGCGGCGATCTGGTCGTCGATCTACGTCGGCCTCGCGCTGCTCTTCGGCGTCGCGGTCCTGATCTTCGGCGGCGTCGACATGGGTTCGGAGTATTTCGCCGGCTACGTCACGGAGAAGGCGCTGTCCGTCGACAACCTCTTCGTCTTCCTCATCATCATGTCCAGCTTCCGGGTGCCGCGCGAAGACCAGCAGAAGGTCCTGCTGTTCGGCATCGTGTTCTCGATTTTCGCCCGGACCGCGTTCATCTTCCTCGGCGCCGCGCTGATCAATTCGTTCGCGTGGGTGTTCTACTTCTTCGGCCTGATCCTGCTGATCACCGCCGGCAACATGCTGCGACCCGAGACCGAGGATTCGCACTCGGCCGACAACTTCATCATCCGGATCGCGAAGAAGTTCATGCACACCACCGAGCACTACGACGGCGACAAACTCTTCACCGTCGAGAACGGCAAGCGGGCGATGACGCCGATGCTGCTGGTGATGGTTGCCATCGGCGGCACCGACATCCTGTTCGCGCTCGACTCCATTCCCGCGATCTTCGGCCTCACCCAGAATGTCTTCGTCGTCTTCACGGCCACCGTGTTCTCGCTGATGGGTCTGCGGCAGCTGTACTTCCTGCTCGACGGTCTCCTCGACCGCCTGATCTACCTGTCGTACGGACTGTCCGCGATCCTCGCGTTCATCGGGGTCAAGCTGATCCTGCACGCGCTGCACGAGAACAACCTGCCGTTCGTCAACGACGGCGAACCGGTGAACGTCTTCGAGATCAGCACCTTCGCGTCGCTGGCCGTCATCATCGGCATCCTCGTCATCACCGTGATCGCGTCGCTCACCAGCAAGAAGGGCAGGGCGCAGTCCGCGATCGCCGGTGCCCGGCGGCACGCGATCAACTACCTCGACCTCGACTACACCGCCGACCTGGCAGAGCGCGAACGCATGTATGACAAGTTGCTCAATGAGGAGGAACAGCTCAAGAAGCTCGACCCGAAGTTCAAGAAGATGGTCCGCGAAGAAACCGCACTCATGGACCTCATCAAACGCTCCCACCAGGAGCACGACGCGTTCCTCAAACAAAGTTAGGTGAACTCACAGAAGCGCCCACCGAGTCGGCGGGCGCTTTTGTGACTCGTGCCCCATCCCCATGAAGGCACGCGCCGCGACTACCTCCTCCTCATCCGCATTCCGCCGTCCGCCATGCCCATGGCAGTGATACCGAGGCCCAGCAGACAGACGACGATGCCGCAGATCACGTTCGACCAGATCATTCCCGCCGTGGTGGTTACTCCGACGACCAGCCACGGGCTGACGATCATCCACAGACCCAGCAGCGGCGCGACGAACGCCATGCCGTGCGTGCGTGAGTAGGCCGACGTGAAACCGACGGCGAGCAGTGCAACCGCAACACCCGACAACAGGTTGCACATCGCCAGGCCCGACTGGCTCGCGAACCCGACAATCCACGGCGACGCCGCCATGTAGAGGCCCGCCATGAACATCAGGCCCTCGGTGACCTGCGTCATCGGCTGTTCCGAGACTCGGTCGTAGCGAGCCCGCAACTCGGCGATATCAGGGTGTCTCTCGATCGACATACCTGGTGTCGTCATCACCCACCTCCTTGAAAAGAGAACCAATCCCTACCGAAGGGGGTGCCCCGAACTTGGCAGGGCAAACCAGCGATAACCAGGTAATTTTTGCGAGTTTGTGCTACCGACCAGTCCCCACGGACCGCGGCGCCCTTGGGCAAGCGTCCAGGGGCGGGCATACTCGAATTGTGTGGTGGATTGCCTGGGTCGCGTTGGTGTGGATAGCGCTGTCGGTGCCGCTCGCGATCCTCATCGGGAAAGCGATACGGCAGAAAGACCTGCACGAACTGCCCGCCAAAGAGGACGCGACGAGTAAGAACGACCCTCCCGACCGAACGGTCGCATGACCGCGCCCCACCGGGTGCGTTCCCGCTGCAGCTTGGAAGAATGACGGGATGGCGCTGCCCTTCTATCCACTCGTGTTCATGAACCTGTTGTTTGCGGCGACCACCCTGTGCCTTGCACGACCCTCCCGCGCGGCCGCCGCAGCCACCGTCGCTGCCGCCGTGCTGTGGATATTCGGCAACGGCCCGCTCGAGGGTCAAGTGCTGTGGGAGTTCGACGCCACGCACGGCCTCACGGTGTCCGATCTGCTGTCCGTTGCGGCCGTCGCCATCGCCGTCTGGACGTTCTCGACCACCGGGGACCGACCACCGTCGGCTCGACGGACCGGGCGACGCCGCCGAACGCCGTTCCGGACCCGGTACTGACCGGCTCAGCCGCTCAGGGCCGACCCGACCACCCTCAACACCCCAGGTGACGTCATGTGCCAATGCGCACTGTCGACGAGGCGGTTCCGGACAGCGCCCGTCACGTAGGGCTCCCAACTCGCTGCCGCCGCGGATCCCGTCGGATCGTCCCGGCCGGCAGTGAAGAACGCGACGTCACCTCGAAAGACGCCCGGGGTGTGGCGCTCGAGCAGCGCGCAGTTGTGCGCGGCGCTCTCGATCAGCCTGTGGAGTTGGTCGCGGCTGAGAACGGCCGTGGGGCCGCCCGTCGCCGCCAGTAGGTCCACCGCCGAGTCGGGTGTCATGTCCGCAACGGCCGCAGGCACGTCCGCCTCGACGCCGATTCCCGCCAGCAGGTCGCCCGCGCTCAACGGCATCTCCGTGTCCCTCGGGTCCGGCTGCTGCGCGTAACTGTCGAGCATCACGACCGTCGCCACCTCGTCACCCGCAGCCTGGAGTTGCACCGCGACTGCATGCGCGAGGACTCCGCCGAGCGACCAACCCAGGAGTTCATAGGGCCCGCGGGGTTGGATCTTGCGGATCTCCTCCACATACCTCGCCGCGAGATCGTCGATCGACGCCGGCAAAGAGTCCTCACCTGTGATCGCCGGCGACTGAAGGCCGTAGATCGGCCGTTCGGGATCGATCCTGGACGTCAGACCCGTGTAGCACCAGGCGAGACCCACAATCGGGTGGATGCAGAACAGCGGCCGCCCCTCCCCTGCCGACCGGATGGGGAAGAGCACATCGAGCGCCCCATCACGGTGCCGATCGGCCGAACTCAACCGTGCCGCTATCGAACTCGGGGTCGGATCCGTCATCACAGTCTGCAGCGGAACCGCAACACCGGTGGACGCCTCGAGCGCACTCACCACGCGGACCGCCAGCAGAGAGTTACCGCCCAGCTCGAAGAAATTGTCGTCCGCGCCGACCGTCTCGATACCCAGCAGCTCCGCGAAGGCGGTGGCCACCGCGACCTCGGTGTCCGTGACCGGGGCGCGGAACGCCCGGGGTTCGAACCGCGGCTTCGGAAGCGCACGCCTGTCGAGCTTCCCTGCCGACGCCAGGGGCAGCTCGTCCAGAACCATGATCTGCGACGGAACCATGTACGCGGGTAGCCGTTCTCGGGCAGACGCCACCAATGCGTCGGTATCGATCCGCCGGCCCTGTTCGGCCACGACGTAACCGACGAGGTGGTCACCGCCGCGCTCGTCCGAGACCAGCGCCACCGCGGCCTGGGACACCCCCGCCGCCGCCTCCAGCACCGACTCGGTCTCCCGGAGTTCGATTCGCAGGCCACGCAACTTGACCTGGAGGTCCGTTCGGCCCAGGTACACCAGCTGACCAGTTCGGATCCACTTCACGAGATCGCCCGTGCGGTAGAGGCGTTCCCCTCCCCGGCCGAAGGGGTCGGCTACGAATCGTTCCGCGGTGAGCTCGCTGCGTCCCACATAGCCGCGGGCCAGTTGGTCGCCGCCGAGATAGAGCTCGCCGGCCACACCCACCGGAACCGGATTCAGCCGTGCGTCCAGCACGTACGCCCGGGTGTTCCACACCGGCGCACCGATCGGCACTCGCGCATCCACGGATTCGCCCAGCCTGAAGGTTGTCGTGGTGATCGCCGCCTCGGTGGGACCATACGTATTGTGGAATGCGCCCGGACGGAGAGCGATCACGTCCTCCGCGAGCTCGGACGACACCTCCTCGCCGCCCACATGGAGGTGCCGTAGCGAGGACAGGACCTCCCCCTCACCGATCGCGAGGAACGCGGCCAGGACCGACGGCACGAAATGCATCATCGTGATCCGGTGCTCGCGGATGACCGCCGCCAGATAACCGAGGTCGCGATGCCCGCCGGGCCGCGTCACCACCAGTTGGGCACCCACGATCAGGGGCAGGAAGATCTCCCACACCGAGACATCGAACGTGTACGGAGCCTTGAGCACTCCGCGGTCGTCGGCGGTGACCGCGTACTCCTCGGCGAGCCAGCGCAACTGATTCACGATTGCCGCGTGGCTGACGGCCACGCCCTTGGGGCGTCCCGTCGATCCCGACGTGAAGAGAACGTAGGCGGTGTTCTGCGGCCGCAGCGGACGCACCCGGTCGGCATCGCAGATCGGGTGCGAACCGAACCCGGACAGATCGACGGTGTCGATGTCGACGCGTGCGATACCGGCAGGCAAGGACACGCGCGTCCACGACGTGGTCAACACCAGATCCGTTGCTGCGGAGCTCAGCACGTCCTCGATACGCTCCGCCGGGTGGTCCGGGTCGAGAGGCACGTAGCCACCGCCGGCCCGGAGGACGGCGCACATTCCGACGATCATGTCCGGCGAGCGCTCGAATGCAAGCGCCACGAGGGAGTCGGGGCCCACTCCACGCTCGACGAGCAGCCTCGCCAGGCGGTTGACGCGTAAGCCCAGCTCGCCGTAGGTCAACGCATCACCCTCGAAAACCACGGCAACAGCACCTGGGACGCGGGCCACCTGGGCATCGAGAAGATCGACCAGCGTCGCTGCACGCAACTCCACGTCCGTCGAATTCCACGTGTCCAGCATCCAGGCCGTCTCGTCGTCCGTCAGCAGGGACAGCTCGCAGACCCGACCTCCCGATTGCGTTGCGAAAGCCTCCGCGACGCGCACCAAACCGCTGGCGAACCGATCCGCCGTCTCAGCGTCGAACAACTCGGTGGAGTACGTGAGCGTCCCGGAGACACCGGCCGGGTCACCGTTCGCGTCGTAGCTGTCCGAGAGCGAGAAGTCGAGATCGAACTTGGTGACCTGCGCATCGATATCGAGCGGCGCGATGGTCAGTCCCGGCAGTTCCAGCGCCGCCGCGGCCTGGTTCTGAAATGCGAGCATGACCTGGAACAGCGACGAATACGATTGCGAACGAGCCGGATTCAGAATCTCGACCAGCCGCTCGAACGGCACCTCCGCGTGGGCCAGCGCCCCGAGATCGGTCTCGCGCGCCTCGTCCAGAACGTCGAGGAGGGAGGCGCCGGGATCCACCTCGGTACGCAGTACCAGCGTGTTGACGAACATGCCGACCACGTCGTCGAGCACCCGTTCACCACGGCCCGCGACCGGAGTGCCGATCACGATGTCCGAGGTTCCCGTCAGGCGCGCCAGCAACACCGCCAGAGCGGCGTGCACCACCATGAACAGGGTCGTATTGTGTTGTTGTGCAATATCACCGAGACGTCGATGCGTGTCGGCACCGATGGTCACGGGGACGACGGCACCCCGGTTGGTGCGCGTCGCGGGCCGGGGGCGGTCGGTCGGTAGCTCGAGGAACTCGGGAATTCCCGCGAGTCTGCGCGTCCAGTAGTCGATCTGCGTCGCCGCCAGCGATTCCGGGTCGCCTTCGTCGCCCAGCACCTCCCGCTGCCACAAAGCGAAATCGACGTACTGAACCTCGAGCGGTGTCCACCCGGGACGTTCGCCCCGCGACCGCGCCAGGTACGCAGCCGCCACATCCCGCGCCAGCGGCGCCATGGAGAAGCCGTCCGCGCTGATGTGGTGCACCACCACGACCAGGATCAGTTCGTTGTCGCTCACCCGCAGCAGTCGCCCACGGATCGGAACCGTTGCCGAGACGTCGAATCCTCGTGCGACGACCGAGAGTACGTGGGCGTCGACAGCGTCATCGGCGACGATTGTCGGGGACAGATCCAACTCCACAGTTTCTGCGGGCATCACGATCTGCACCGGCTCGCCCTCGTGTTCCGGGAACACCGTCCGGAGAGATTCGTGCCGTTCCAGCACGTCGTGCACCGCCTGCTGCAGTGCGGGCACGTTCAGCGCTCCGGTCAACCGCACGGCCAAGGGCATGTTGTAGGCCGGGGATGCCGGGTCGAAGCGGCTCAGGAACCACATCCGCTGCTGCGCCGGCGACAAGGGAATGCGTTCCGGTCGAGGCTGCCTCGACAGGACCGGGCGGTTACCCGTACCCAGCACCGAAGACACCTGCTCGGCAAGCGCTTCCACCGTCGACGCCTCGAACAGCATCCGGACCGGCACGTGCGCATTCAGCGCCTCACCCAATCGGGCGGCCGCCTGCGTCGCGATCAGCGAGTTGCCGCCCAGTGCGAAGAATTCGTCGTCGAGCCCGACCTGTTCCACCGCGAGCACCTCGGCGAAGACGGCGACAACGGCCTCCTGCACCGGCGACACGGGTGCCCGGAAGACCCTCGACTCGAGTACCGGCGCCGGCAACGCCTTCACATCGATCTTGCCCGAGGGGTTGAGAGGAAATGCGTCGAGCACCACGACTGCGGCAGGCACCAGGTACGACGGCAACACGTCTTCGAGCCTCTTGCGCAACAACTCGACGTCGAAGGACCCGCGGGGCACGACATACGACACCAACGCGTCGGCACCGGCCGCGTTGGGCCGGGCCACCGTGATCGCACCGTCGACATCGGCGACCCGGGTGATCACCGCGTCGACCTCCCCCGGTTCGATGCGGACGCCACGAATCTTCACCTGCCGGTCCACTCGCGCGATGAACTGCAGATTGTCGTCGGCGCGGCGATGCACCAGGTCGCCGGTCCGGTACATGCGAGTACCACCCGCGCCCGCAACGAATCGCACCGCGGTCCGCCCAGGATCACCGACGTAGCCGCGCGCCAGTCCGGAACCGGACAGATACAGCTCGCCGATCGCACCGACGGGAACCGGGCGCAAGCGGTCGTCGAGCACCCGACCGGTGGTGCCGGTAATCGGTCCACCGATGGTCACATGGCGCTCGACCGCGGCGAGGGTGGCGACAACGGTCGACTCCGTCGGCCCGTACGCATTGAGCATCCGCCGGCCGTCGCTCCATGCCGCGGCAAGATCGGGATGCAGAGCCTCTCCGCCGACCGCAACGACGTCGATGTGCTCGAGCCCGTCCGTGCTCAGAGACGCCAGCACTGCCGGCGTCGACAGATAATGGCTCACCCGGTGTTCCACGAGCACTCGGTGCAGATCCGGTCCCGCATATACCTCGGCGGGGGCGACCACCAGGCAGGCACCCGAACCGAACGCGAGCAGCGCCTCGAGGAGCGCGGCGTCGAAGGTGGGGTTGTAGGCGTGGAGCACCCGCGAGTCCGACGTGACCCGGTACCGACGCACCGCTTCCTCGGTCAGCGAGGACACACCGCGGTGGGGCACCATCACCCCCTTGGGCGTACCGGTGGAGCCCGACGTGTAGATGACGTACGCCACCTCGTCCGGATGCACCGGAACATGCACCGGAGCCACATCTTCCAGATATTCGCCCGCGGTGACCGGCAGCCACGCGATCCGCGAACCGCCCACCGACATCTCCCCGACGCCGACACACACGTCGGCCTCGGTCAGCACCCTCTCCAGACGCTCCGCCGGATGTGTCGGATCCACCGGGAGGAAGGCAGCACCGGTCTTGGTGATGGCCCACAAGGCAATCATGAAATCCACCGACCGCGGCAGGGCGAGCGCGATCACGCGGCCCGGCCCCGCACCCGCGTCGATCAGGACCCGCGCCAACGAATCGGATCGCGCGTCGAGCTCACGGTAGGTGAGGGTCACGGCACCGTCGGAGAGCGCCGGCGCAGTCGGGAAGTTGCGGGCAGTGCCGGTCAGAATCTCGGAAAGGGTTCTCGGTTCGGAAGGTTCGCCGCCGTCGAGGACTGCGCCGGCGGCGAGGCCGATGCTGCCCACGTCGATCTCGGGGCGGTCGGTGACGACGGCCAGCACGTCCACGAACAACTCGGCCAGCGATCGAACGGTCGCGGCGTCGAACAGCGACGGCGTGTAGGTGACGACACCGCCCACTCCGACCGGGTCGTGATCCGACCAGCGCTCCGAGTACGTGAAGGCCAGATCGAACGGCGTCGGAGTTGTGTGGTTCTCCGACGTCGGCGCGAGCGCCAGCGACACCTGCGGTCGCTCGCCACCGAGCAGGTCGGCCAGGGCCTCGATCGGCACGTCCGCGTCCTGGAAAGCCGCAACATCGAAGCTGCGGACCTGCTCGAGGACCTCGAGGAACGACATGTCCGGGGTGACGCTGGCCCGCAGCGCCACCATGTGGGCGCGATCTCGTGTCAGCCCCGCATTGCCGCCGATGACGATGTCGCGGTGAACACCGATGCGTGCGAGCAGGATTGCGAGAGTCGCCCGCAACACCGTGAACAGCGTCACGCTCTGCTCGCGCGCCAACCGCAGGGCTGCCTCGTGGCGATCGGAGCCGATCGCGAACTCGTGCACGCAGTCCGACGGGGAGATGGCTCCCCCGACTACCCGGTCGGTCGGCACCGGCGACGACGACCCGACGCCGCGCAACGCCCGCTGCCACCGGGCGAGGCTGCTGTCTCCGGATGTCCCCGGCAGCCGCTCCAGTCGCCCGTCGAGATACCGCCCTCGGTCCCCGGTTCGGTACATCCGTACTCCCCCGGCTCCCTCCGTACCCACGGGCACGAACGGGTCGGCCACGAACCGTTCAGCAGTACCCCCGGGCCGACGGTGGAATCCTCGGGCAACCCGCTGCCCTCCCACATACAGTTCCCCGACCGTGCCGGGCGGGACGGGCCGCAACGCCCGGTCCAGCACGTAGATGCGGGACCCGGCATCCAGTTCGGCGGGTTGCGCAGGCTCGCGGTCCCGTCGATCGTGCCCCACCGTCCCGCCATCGACGAGTGGATCCCAGATGTCCGCCACCACGGCGTCGCAGTCGTTGCCCGACCATGCCAGCACATTCGCGTGGGTCACCGCGACCGGTTCCGAGCCCACGGGGCAGAGCACATAGGCCACGCGGTCGGGGTGTATCGGTTCCGACTCCGACGCGGTGACGTCGCGGTCGTCATCGTTGTTCAGCTCGACCTCGTCGAGCAGCACTGTCGGATACCCGCCGTGCGGGATCGCTCCGGCATCGGCACGACCGATGAGCAGCAGTGTCGGCACCACGTCGGCCAGCGTGTACCGGATGCGTTCGGTGGGATGGTCCGGACTCAGGGGCAGGCAGGTTGCGCCCGCCCGCAGCACGGCGATGTGCGCAACGACCTTGTCGATCCAGTTCGACAGTCCGACAGCGACAATGCTCGAATCTCCGATTCCGGACGCTCTGAGTGTCCGCGCCAGCCGGTCGGAGCGACGGTCGATCTCGGCATAGGAGAGCACCTCCCCACCGCAGCTGACGGCTGCGGCGTCCGGGCGGTCGGCAACTCGTTGCAGAAAGACCTCGGGCAACGACACGTCCCGGTGCGTTGAATCCCCCGTTCCGCCGATGGCTTCGGCCCGCTCGTTCGGCGTCAGCAGGTCGATCGAGCTCAGCGCAACGCCGGGGTTGTCGGCGACCACCACGAAGAGCCGGTGCAGCCGCCGCGTCCATTGCTCCACGGTCTGTTGCTCGAAACGAGATGCTGCGTAACGCAATACCCCCTCGATCCGGTCGCCGTGGCCGTCGACCCGACCGCGCAGCGATACCACCAGATCCAGGCCGTCGAACTCCCGCACCGGCTCCGCTTCCACCGACAGCATCACCTGGAAGAGCGGGTGACGATCCGGCGAAAGCTCGTGCCCGACAGCATCGACCACCTGCGCGAACGGGACCGCACCGTGCGCGCGTGCGGCCTGCTCGGCGCGGTGGGTTTCGACCAGGAACTCCTCGAACGTCAGACGTGGATCCAGTCTGCTTCGCAGCACCAGAGGCTCGGAATCGTGACCGTCCCGTCCGTCGGCGCAGTCCGGCAGGACCGCTCCGATGGCGAGGTCGTCCTCACCGCTCACGACGGACGACAACACGGCCACGGCCGCGTGCACGACCGTGAAGAGCGAGACCTCGTGCCGGGCCGCCAGGTGGTGCACATCCCGGCACAGGGCGGGATCCACGGCGAACGGAACCACACCGGGGAGAGCCCCGGAGTTCACCGAGACTTCGTGGTCCACCGGCAACGGCAGGGAACTCGGCAGACCCCTGAGCTGCCGTGTCCAGTAGCGCAATTCGCGTTCATACGGCGCGGGAATCGGCAACGCGGATCGATCGACCTTGCCGCTGGGGGTGAGCGGCACCGCATCGAGAACTGTGACCGTCGAGGGCACCATGTACGCCGGCAGCCGCTCCGCCACGCCGGCGAGAACGTCGTCCGGATCCAGGCCGGTGCCGTGAACGTAACCATCCACCACCAACTCACCGTTCCGGTCGTGTGCCACGGCGATGGCCGTGTCGACCCCCGGATGCCGAC
This sequence comes from Rhodococcus sp. IEGM 1307, assembly GCF_030056915.1. NCBI lineage: Bacteria > Bacillati > Actinomycetota > Actinomycetes > Mycobacteriales > Nocardiaceae > Rhodococcus > Rhodococcus sp. IEGM 1307. The sequence continues at coordinate 105,051 of NZ_JASHKW010000010.1, read as the reverse complement.
CGAGGATTGCGGTGATCTCGCCCAGTTCGACCCGGAATCCGTGGATCTTCACCTGATCGTCGGCCCGGTCCACGAATTCCAACTCGTGGTCCTTCGACCACCGGACGAGATCGCCCGTCCGGTACATGCGTCGCAGATCGGTCGCGAACGGATTGGCGACGAAACGAGTCGCGCTCGCACCCGGCCGCTCCAGGTATCCGCGGCCCACTCCCGGACCGGACAGGTACAACTCGCCCACCACTCCGGCCGGCACGGGCTGCAGGAAACGGTCCAACACCACTGCGGACACACCTTCGATCGGTCGCCCGATCGTGGTGCGGGAACCGGGGACGAGTGCGTCGGTGGCCGTGGCCCACACGGTCACTTCCGTCGGACCGTACAGGTTCAGCACGGTGCGCCCCACACCCCACCGCGCCACCAGTTCCGGCGGGCAGACCTCGCCCGCGACGGCGAGTACCTCGAGATCGGTCAATCCAGCCGGATCCATCTGCGCTGGGACGGCCGGTGTGGTGGTCCAGTGGGTGATCCGCTCCCGCTGCAGCAGCTCGGCGAGCGCTTTCCCTCCGCGCACCGGCGGCGGCGCGATCACCAGCGTCGCGCCCGCCGTGACCGCGACCAGCAACTCGTGAATCGAGGCGTCGTACGAGGGCGACGCGCACATCAGCACTCGCGAGCGGGAATCTGCTGCGTAGAGACGACGCAATGCGGCGGCGTGATTCGCAAGTCCCCGATGGGGCATGGTGATACCGCGAGGCGCCCCGACCGAGCCGGACGTGTAGATGACATACGCCGCGTTGTCCAGCCTGATCGGGTGTGCCAGTTCAGCATCGGCGACAGGTGCGCCGTTCCCCGGCGCATCGGCCACATCCACCCACTCGACACCGGGAGGCACCACCTCCGGTTCCGTTGCGACAGCGATGGTGACGCCTGATTCGTCGATCATGTGCGCGATGCGTTCGGCCGGATAGTCCGGGTCCACCGGAACGAACGCCGCACCGCAACGCGCGACGGCCCACACCGCGACCACCTGTTCGATCGAACGGGGCAGCATCAACGCAACGCGGTTGCCGACGCCCACACCCTGCGCGAGCAGTCTGCGCGCGAGCCGATTCGATCGCTCGTGCAGAGCGCGGTAGGTCATCTCGACATCGCCACAGCGAACGGCAACCGTGTCGGAATCCACTGTCAGGTCGAACATGTCCGGAAGGGTGAGCGACGACACCGAGGGAGGGCCGGTGAGAGGCACGAGCGCCTCGAGTTCGTCGTCGGTGAGCAAAGGCAGGCTGCCGACCGCCGCCTCGGCATCCGCGCCGACGAATCCGCCCAGATACTCCAGAAATCTCTCGTGGTGTCCCGCAAGTTCGTCTCGTTCGTACACCGCCGGGTTGCCCTCGAAGTCCACGCGCACGTTCTGGCCGGCGGCACCCGGATAGATCGCCACCGCAAGGTCGTCGACCGGGCCGGCGGTGAGAACGTTCAATTCACCGAGTACCTCACCCCACCACGTCTCGGTGTGGAACATCATGATGTTGACCATCGGCCCGAAGCCGCGGCCGACGCGGGAGGTCGACCGCATGTCGTGGAGGATGTCTTCGTACCGGAAACGTTGATGTCGCAGCGCACCGGTCAGTTCCAGCTGGACACGGCGCACCAGGTCGTGGGTAGTCCCGTGCGCATCCACCGCGATCCGGAGCGGAACGATGTTGGCCACACTGCCGCCCGAACGGCGCGCGCCCGCGGTGGTGCGAGCAGACACCGGGAGACTCAGCACGACATCCGAATTGCCCGTCATCCGCGCGAGAAATGCGGCGAACGCCGCGACCACGATCGGTACCTCGAACGAATTCCACTCTCGAGCGAGTGCTTCCAGCTCGTCGACGACGCCGGGATCCATCACCTTGCTGGCGAGCAACGACACAGCCGACGGGGCGCTCTCCCGGTCGGTCAAACGGGAGGGCTCGGGCAGGTTCGCCGTTCGTTCGGCCCAATACTCTCGGTCGATCTCGAAACGGCGGGACCGCGGGTACGCGTCCTCGGCCTCGTACAGTTCGCGAAGCGGCAGGGCCTTCGACGCAGGAGCTTCCGTGCGCTCGACCGCGTGCGTGTAGAGCTCGGCGACCCGGTTCATCAGCACCATGGCGCCGTAGCCGTCGAGGATCAGGTGGTGCGCGAAGGTGGTGAGGAAGTAGTGGTCACGGCCGACGTGCAGCAGTGTCGCCGAAATCAGCCGGTCCCGGTACACCGACATGGGGCGGCGTCGCCGCTCGTCCATCCATCGGTGCGCGTCCGCCACGGGATCTTCACGGGACCGCAGGTCGACGTAGGCGAGTTCGTCGTCGATCGTCTCGTCCGCCAACTGGTACGGCTCACCCACGTAGTCGACGATCCGAACCCCGGGAGACTCGATGTCGAACGAGCCCTGCTCGGACGCCCACTTCAACGCTCCGACGTCCACAGGCCCACGCAGCTCGACGTACTGCGCGACGAGAATGGGGACGTTCGGTTCCAACTGCTGCGCGAACCACAGTCCCTTTTGGGCATGCGAGAGCGGGAATGCACGTGAATCCACGTCACCTGCAGTCTTGCGCGGGAACCCCGAGCCCACTATCTGTCCCCCGATCTACAACTTTGACGAACAGCCCGAAAGCGGGCCGTATACGTATGGGTGTTGCAGAGGAAATCGTTACGGTGACCCTACTCGCAGTCCCAGCTCGTGCGCAGCGCTCGTGCGGCGGGTACCCGTGCCACCACCGAACAGGAACATGACGACGCTTACCCTTACTCTTTGACAACCGGAACAGACACGGACACTGGAGGATACGACAGGTTGGCGCAAGTCCACGAACTTCGCAGAAAACGGGAGTGCGGCAGCGGAAACCCTCATCATGACACGACCGGCAGTAGTCCTGCGCATTCCTCCCGCGACTGGCAGTTCAGCTACGCGACCAGAAACCTTATCCTCGATAGCTAGGAGCAGACCTGAATGGACGCGAAGTCGCCCAACAACTCCCACAGCGACGGTTCGATACCAGCTGAGGCGCCGACGGCGCCGCGCCGATGGACCGTACGCCGGCGCGTACTGACCGGTGTGGGCGTTGCCGCCGTCGCCGTCGTCGCATGGTTCGGCTTCTCGGCCTGGCAGGTTCAGCACAACCTCACCGGCGCGCGGGACAACGCGCAGCTCGCGAAGGATTCACTGCTCGACGGCGACACGGAGGGCGCCCAGCGAGCGGCGGCCGAAGCCCGGGAACGGGCGGAGGGTGCACAAGACAACCTGCACTCGGTCCCGTGGAGTTCCCTGGCAGCCGTGCCCGGCGTCGGAGCCCCGTTCGAATCGGCGCAGCAGATGTCCGACGTCGTGGTCGGGCTCACTCGCGACGTTCTCACACCCGCGGTCGACGTCGGCGTCGCGTTGTCACCCCGGGATCTGATCGGCGAGGGCGGCAGCGTGCAACTCCAGCCGCTGCGCGATGCGGCCCCGGCGCTGCAGGAGACGTCGATTGCAGCGCGGAACCTGGCAACTCAGGCACAGGGCATTCGAGGCGCGGGATACGTCGGCCTGGTGGACGATGCGCGGACCGAGTTACAGAATCAGACCGACGACGTGGCAAAACTTTTGGAAAACACGACGATCGGCGCCAAAGTACTTCCGGCCATGCTGGGTCTCGACGGACCGCGGAGCTACTTCCTCGCGTTTCAGACCAACGCGGAGGCACGCGCCACCGGCGGACTCGTCGGCGGTTACAGCGTCATCCGCGCCAGCGACGGAAAGCTGGGCATCGAAAAGCTCGGCAAGAACACCGAAGTGTCCTACGACAAGCGACCTCTCGATCTCGGCCCCGACTACAAGAGCATGTACGGCAACTACAATCCCTCGGTCGACATCCGAAACAGCAACCTGAGCTCCCACTTCCCGTACGCCGGCCGGATCTGGCAGTCGATGTGGGCGCAGGAGTCGGGTGAGCAGGTGGACGGAGCAATCGCAACGGATCCTGTGGCACTGAGCTACGTCCTGGCCGCCGTCGGCCCGGTCACCCTGCCCGATGGGGAGGTTGTCGATGCCGGAAACGTCGTGGAACTGACCGAATCCACCGCGTACACCCGATTCATCACCGACGAGGCCAATTACCACGCCGACAACGCCGACCGCAAGGAATACCTGCAGACCATCGCCGGGAAAGTCGTCGAGAAGATGACCGGCAAGATCGAATCACCCCAGCGACTTCTCGACGCGGTCGGGAGGGCCGCCGGGGAGCGACGCATCGCCGTGTGGAGTGCGCATCCGGAAGAGCAGGCGATTCTCGCCGACACCACGCTGGGATACACAGTGCCCCAGGATCCCGCCCCGTACGCAGGCGTCGTGATCAACAACAACGGCGGCAACAAGCTGGACTACTACCTCGAACGCGAGATCGACTACACCGCCGGCGACTGCACAGGTGACACACGTGCGACCGCCGTTACCGTACGGCTGACCAACAACACCCCGGACACCAAGTTTCCGCGCATCGTCGCAGGCACTTTCAAGGACAAGCCGCTGCCATACGGCACCAACCTCGCCATGGTGTCGCTACTGTCCACCAACGGCGCGACCCTGACGAAGGCGAGCATCGACGGCAAGCAGTCGTTCGCCATCCAGGGAAAGGAGCTGGGTCACCCGATCTTCACGGTCCCCGTCACCATCCCGAAGGGCGCGACCGTCGAGTTGCGATACGAACTGAACGAGCCCACTGCACCGGGTGCGGCGCGAGTGCCGGTCCAGCCGCTCATCGATGATCCGAAAGTGACCGTCAGCGTGCCGAACTGTGGAGGGTGAACGGGATCATCCCCGTTCGGAACTGTGAGAGGCGGGCAGGGCGGATTCATCTGCGGCCCCCTCTGACGAGGGTCTGCTACGCGCACCGAAAAGGCTTCGTTGCCGCACCAGGAGAGACAGCGTGTAGTAGACGCAGGACGCCAGGACAGCGACGATGGCCATCGTCGTCACCGTCCTGGCGTTCCCCAGAAGTATGACGGCCACGACCTCCAGGAACACTGCGACAAGGCCGATTACGCTCATCAGATGTGCCCGCCCGAGTGACACGGCGGCCTGAACGTTCACGGTCGCCGAGGAGAAGAAAACGACCCCGAAGGTGAGTATTGCCGCCAGAGGAACCGATTCGGCATAGTCTCCCCCGAACAGCAAGGGCACCACCCAGACGGCGGCACCGCTCCACACCACGCCGAAGCACAGTGCCCCCGACAAGACCGACAGGGGAACCCGAACAGAGTTCGTCAAGAGTTCGTCGCGCCGCTTCCCACCGCTGATTCGCAAGCCGACAGAGTGAACCAGGGGAAACGCTACGAAGGCATAGCTGAACGCGACCACGTAGACGCCGGTGGCATGCCCGCCGAGGAACAGTGAGCACAGAAGCTGGTCGACCCGGATGAGCAGCACATCCGAGACCTGTCCGGGGAGGGACTTCAGCGCGTACGTCCAATCGATTCTTCGGTCCTGGCGACGAGGTCCCCTGCCGTACCGAAAAATGGCCGCGAACTGAGCGAGCTGACTCACGATATAGACGATGCAGACGGTGACGATGTCGATCCGGCCGAGAACTGCCAGGCTGCAGATACCGAGTCCGGACATGCCCGCACCGACGATCTGATACCTGGCGATGATGTTCGTAATGCCCTCGCTCACAGCCAGGGAGAGGATCGTCATTCGCACTGCGCCGAAATACGACAGCGCGAGCAGGACGAAGATCGCACCCACTTCGCCGGGAGAGAGGCCACTGAACCAGATGTAGACCGCCACAGCACTCATGACCACCGTCACGACGAAGATCACCGGGTTGGATCGCGCGGCCGCCGCCCTCGCGGTCGCCACGTCGGATCCCTCCGCGACAAGTCTTCTCGCAGCGGCCGGTGTTCCGATCGACGCAAACACCGGGATGACCGCAACGAGAATCAGGGCAACACCGAGGTAGCCGCGGTCGGTGGGCCCGAGAGCGCGCGCCAGAATGGGGCCGGTCACCAACTGAACGAGCAGTGGCGAGTACTGGCCGGCCACCAGCACGGCGAGTCGTCTGTCGGCAAGCACCTTCACCTCAACCGACCTCGAGCAGCGCGCTGAGCATCCTGTCCGTCGAAGCCGCGCTGGCATTACCGAGTCGTCTGCCCACATCGACCAACTCGCGAGAGTCGAAGCGCTCGGTCGTATCGACGCCCTCCACGATCGCCGATGCGGAAACTTCGCGCACTGCCGAATCGGGAGCCCACGTCGCCAAGTATTCGGACAACTTGGGGATACGGTCCAGACCGACCACGGCCGTTCCATAGGCGATCGCCGTGATACTTCCATGCAGGCTCGTGCCCACGTAGCACTCCGCCGACGCGATCTCCGCTGCCACGTCACGAACATTCGCCGGTTTGACCAGTCGCACCCGGTTCGTCGTCCTCGACAACTGCCGGTACAGGCGCCGCAGGGCGGTGAGATCCGAATGACCCCCTGCCAGCCCGATCGCCAGCAGGCTGATCTCGTATCGCTCCGACAGGGCGCGGAGTTGCGTGACGACCTCGTCCTCGTGACCCCGCAGCCAATGTCGCGAACATTGGAAGACCAGCGTCCGCGATCGCTTCTGCGTCGCGGGGAAGAGCCTGTCGATGACGGCGGCCGAGTCGGGCGCCAGATCCGCGTCGATTCCGTGAGAGCGCAGGATGTCGACGCTGGAATTGTCCCGCACGCTGAGGTATTTGCTGGCGCGGAGCGAACCGAGAACCCGGCTCCGATCATCGCCGGACAGGGTATCGACGCTCGTCGCACCGACGGCGTTGTACACCACGGGCATCTGCCGGCTCGTCGCTGCGTCCGGGACCAACGGCAGGTCCCATATTCCTCCCGCGAGGGTGCGGCAGACCCTCGACAGGTGCCTACGCGGAACGGACCGATGGAGAGCGGCCACCGCGAGGTCGAATCCGCTGGGGATCGAGTGCCGGGTCAGGTCGTACCAGGTCGCGCTCAGGACCTCCCCGCCGGCGACGATGCACCCCGTCGGGGGTTGCTCCGTGAAGCGTCTGCGCAGATCCCTCGCGCTGCCGGAGCGAGCGGTACCCCACCCGTCCCCCTGCGCGCCCCACAGCGCATAGTGCGACAGCGTGCCGCCACTCAACTCCGCCCAGCGGCTGTCCAGCACCAACGGGAACAGGAGGTCACCGTAATTGAATCGGTCGAATGCGCCGACACTGACCACGTTCGGTGGTGTCACTGTTCTCTCCGCAGCTTCATGGACACGTGGCGACGTCTGCTCGTGCGTCACTGCCGCACGCGGGCATTCGCATCACAGTGCACCGTACAACACCTTGGAATAGCTCTGGCATACCTGATCCCACGTGTAGTGGGTCCGCTGACGCCGTTCGGCAGCGACACTCAGTTCATCCATCAACGCATGATCCGACAGCACTCGATCCATCTCATACGCGATCTCGCGGGAATCCGGCTCGACGAAGGTCGCGGAATCCTGCAGAACTTCACGGTTGTACACCGTGTCCCGCGCGACGATCGGTGATCCACACGCCATCGCCTGAACCAAGGCCGGATTGGTCCCACCGACGCTGTGCCCGTGGAAGTAGGCACCGGCGTGCTGCCACAGGGCGAAGAGCTTGTCGTCGTCGCTGACATGACCCAACCAGTGGATTCGTTCGCTGGTCGCGGCCAAACTCTCGGCCCTGAGATCGAAGTCACCGCCGTAGCCGGAGGAACCGACGATCACGACGTCCCAACGTTCGCTCAACTCTCTCGCCGCATCGAAGAACTCACCCACCGTGTTCTCCGGCACGAAGCGTGCCACCATCAACGCATAGGAACGGTGCGGGAATCCCTCGACCGGATCCAGATCGTCGGGCAAGGTTCCGCCGTACGGGATGAATTCCCCCGTGCGGCCGAACCCGTCGCGCCACCGCCTCTCGATTTCGTGGGAGTCGTAGACGAGTTGGTCGCCGAATCGGGCAGTGAGTCGGGCGCCGGTCCGGAAGGCGGCTTTCGCTGCTTTCCCCCACTTCTCACGCTCCCACTCGATTCCGTCGACGTTCACCACCGTCGGAATTCCTCGCGCTTTCAGAAGCGGCAGCCAGTACCCGTTCGCCACGTTCATCACCAAGGCGACGTCGGGACGACGCCGGGATGCGTCGAGGCATGACGTGAGGCCGTAGGACAGGGTGCTCAGCGATTTGGACTCGACACCCCTCGTCGTCGCGCACTCGACGCGGAAGTCCCTGAACGGGTCATCGGGCTCGGTGCTCCCCGCGCGCCCGTACACGGTGACGTCCCAGCCTTCGTCGGCCAAGTACGGCGCCAACCTCCGCACCAGGGTCTCGAACCCTCCGTAGTAGCTGGGATAACCCCGGGTTCCGATGATTGCGACCGAGTTGCTCATATTCTCTCGATTCCTGTCGTCTCGAGTGCGGACGGGTGTTCTTCGACCACGTTCTGTGCTGCTTCCCTTCCCGTTTCGCCTTCGTCCCGAGACGATGGACGAAGCAGCGACGCCAGAATGATCCACACGACGCTGAACCAGAACATGCTCGTGAGAGTCGCGGCCGCGATGAACGTCGCGGCGATGGCAGCGGCGATCGGCCGCCGGCGCCACGGCACGTGACGCCACACCACCGCACCGAATGCACTCAGAATCGCCAGGCCGACAATTCCCGCGTCGTACAAGATCTGGACCGGAAGCATGATGATGTGCCCTGACACGCCGGGCGACCCGGGTTGTTCATGGCGAAGGCCGAAGGTATTGGTGCCGTTACCGAACCAGAGGTGAACACCCTGGATGTCCTCCGCGGCTTCTCGTGCGACCGCCATGCGGAATCCAACCGTTCCACCGCTGAAGTCGATGTCCCCCAGCTTGTCCTGGGCGGGGCGCGATGTGTCGGTGCGCACCTCGGGCGCGGTCTCGTGACGGCTCGGCGAAGGCCGTTCCGTGCCGATGTCCGGAAGGACGGTCGCGGCTCCATAGGCGACCAGAACGCCGACGACGACGGCAACGGGGCCGAAGGTGAATGCTCGCAGAGGAGTGGGGTTCCGGCGGCGCCGCACAAGTTCGTAGCCAACGTAGACGGCCAATCCCATCACCATGCAGAACACCGCTGTGCGGGTCTGGGATGCGATCAATCCCAAGGGGACCGTCACCGCCGCCGCGATCATCCAACGCCGGTCGGTGCCCTTCCGGGCAACCAGCAACAGGGTCCAGAACACGAGGATCGCGGCGTAGATGTTCGCTTCCGTGGCAGACAGCCGGGTGACGTAGACGTCGTAGAGCGAATCGAGATTGGTTCCCCAAGACACACCACCCCCGGTTCGGTTGGCGATGAGATACATCGCGAAACCGGCGAAAGCCCAGGGAACGACGAATCGGATCCCGATGTTCTCGGCCCACACCGCTCGGGCACCGAGCGACATCAGACCCGCCAGCAACAGCAGATCGATGGTGAGCCAGCCCAGAATCGCCACACTCTTGCCCAGACTGGGCGAAAACAGAACGGTCGACACCGCATTCCAGGCGATGAATGCGAGAAACGTCAGCACGACGGGATGCCGCAGTGTACGAAGAAGATCGAGTCGGGAACCGGGGTTGACGATCAACCAGCCCACGAACGCCACGGGCGCCACCTGCTCCCAGCGCACGGTGAAACCCGCAACATCGAACGAGTAGCGACCGAGAAACGATGCGGCGACAACCGCGCACACCAGCAGAAAGGTGACCACGTCGTTGCGGCTGCGAGGTGCACTGAAAAGGTCCGGTGCCGACACCTTCTGATCCGGCCCGCTCGTCACAGTGAACTCCTGCTCTCGCTCTCGGATGTCATCCGAGCGGACGAGACCGCCAGAAGGTCCTGGGCGAACACACGAAACTTCACCGATTCGGCGCCCCAGTCGTTCTCCTGGTCGGACTCCGAGCCCGCGCGCAGTTTGTAGGCGGCGGAACGCGCGAACAGACCTCCCGCGACTGCCCATTTCCAACCGATGTTCTGCAATCGCGTGCGAGACAGGCGCAGCTTGTACAGGTCGTACATGTTAACTACCCAGGCCGAGTTGGGCACCCGCGACACCGTGGGCGTCGTCGAACTCTCGCCGATCAAATGAACCCCCGTTACCGAGGGCACCGTGACGACCCGCTCACCAGATTCCTTGACCCGCAAGCAGAACTCGATATCTTCCGCGTACATGAACCACCGACGGCTCAGTCCGCCCAATCGCATCCAGGTCTCACGTCGCACCAGCATGCACGCACCGGACACCCAGTCGACGTCCCTCGGATCCACCGACGAGTGCCGTTTGAGGAGATACAGCCCTTCGACGAGCGGCGAATACCCTGCCAGTCGTGAAAGGCCGGAATAGTGGCACAGCACGCGCCACAGATCCGGTTGCCTGCCACACTCTCTGATAGCGAGCCGTTCCCCCGGTTTGTCGAGCAGCGGCGCGACTATGCCGATACTGCCGTCCGCATCGAGGGTCCGACCCAGCGCGAACACACTCTCCGCGTCGACAACGGCATCGGGGTTCAGCAGAAGCACGTGTTCGCCCCGCGCCTCCGACACTCCTCTGTTGACCCCGCCGGCGAATCCGAGGTTCTCTTCACTTCGGATCACCCGGGCGCTCGGACACACCTCGGATACCCTGGCGATCGTGTCGTCGATCGAATTGTTGTCGACGACAATGATGTCCAGCTCGGGACCGGACCCGAGCGCGGACAGGCACTGTTCGATGACGGCAGCGCTGTTGTACGTCACGATCACGACCGAGATCGTGCACCCGTCACCGCGCGCCTCTTCCGGTGCGCTCATGTCCATATCTCCTTGCCGATCTCGTCACGGAATCGGCGCACGCCGAACTGTGCCTCGAATCTCCGCCGCGCCTGGTTCGCGCGTTCCGTCGCGTCTTCGATCGAAAACTCCTCGAGCGCCTGCCGCCACGCCGCCACATCACCTGTGGGTACGAGACGCCCCACGTCGTCACCGATGATCTCGGGCAGACCGCCACTGTCACTGGCCAGCACAGCACGTCCCGCCGCCATCGCCTCGATGGCTATGGTCGGCAACGGATCCGGCTTGATGCTCGGCACCAACACCAGATGTGCCGCATCGAGGTACTTGCGAACATTGTCGGTCTGACCGACTATCGACACGCTGTCGGGGCGTTCGAGTCGCCTTACGCGATCAACCACGTCGACAGACGCGCCGTTCAGGGGCGGCGCCCCCAGGACGATCAGTTCGATGTCCGACCGTTCGAGACCGTCCCACGCGTCGAGGAGAACATCGTGCCCCTTCCACGAGTTCCACCTGCTCGCCACCAAGCACACAAGCCGCTCGTCGACGACGAACGGTGTCGGTTCCGGCAGCTCGAAACCGTTGTAGACCACTACCGATCGGCGGTCGAACTTTTCGGGCAGCGGAAGGCGGACGGCGTTGCTCACGCACACGATCCGTTGCGCGAACGACATGAACGGAGTCACGAAGAGCGCTGTCTTGCGATCCAGGAATTCGTGGAGATGCAGCACAGTTGCCGCACCGATGAGCCGCGCCAACGGCAGCATCAGAACCAGTGCCGACGTGTTGACGTACATCTTCGACGGCCGCGCACGCACCACGGCGCCCGCTGTGCGAAGGAAGCGGCCGACCAGTCCGGGGAGCGCTCCGAGGCGGAGATACGAACGCCGGATCACGGGAAGTGGCATCCTGCGCACCGTATGCCCCAACTCGGCCAACGCAGTCGACAGCTCGTTCCCGGGATAGTCGACGTCGGTCGGAAGCCACACCTCCACGTCCCAATCACTCGGAACTTCGGTCAGAGCTTCCAAGAAGACCCGGTCGGCCCCGTACATCTCGTCGGAGGGATGCACTGCGATGAGCTTCTTCGGACGTCTCACGGTGCGGCCTTGCCGGGCGCGAACCTGACCCGCACCATCAGTACGCGCCGTCACTCGCCACCACAGCCTTCAGGGTCTTGGCGATGATCAGCATGTCCCCGACCATCGACCAGTTCTCGACGTAGGACAGATCCAGACGCACCGAGTCCTCCCACGACAGGTCCGAGCGTCCGCTCACCTGCCACAGGCCGGTGACACCGGGCTTCACCAGGAGTCGGCGATGCACCTCGCTCGCGTAGGACTCGACCTCGACCCGCAGGGGAGGTCTCGGTCCCACCACACTCATTTCGCGTCGCAGCACGTTGATGAACTGTGGCAACTCGTCGATGCTGAACTTGCGCATGACGCGGCCGACACGGGTGACACGCGGATCCTCTCGCAGTTTGAACAGAACTCCGGCACCGTCGTTGCGTCCGCTCAGGGTCGCGCTGTGCTTGTCGGCGTCGTCCACCATCGACCGAAACTTCAGCATCGGGAACGGTCTGCCATCCATGCCCATTCGTTCCGATTTGTAGAACACCGGCCCTCGACTCGTCAGCTTGACCGCCACCGCCGCGACAACCATCACGGGACTCGCCAGCACGAGCGCAACAATGGCAAAGATCAGATCGAACGACGTCTTCCCGAATCGCTTCGCGCCGTGATAGCGCGGCTTCTCCACGTGGATCAGAGGCAGACCCGCGACAGGTCGCATCTCGAGGCGCGGCCCGGAGACGTCCATCATTCCCGGAGCGACCACCATGTCGACGTCCAACTGCTCGAGGTCCCACACCATTTCACGAAGCCCGTGATGGCCGAGATGCTCGGTCGCCGTGACCGCGACGGTGTCGGCACCGGATCGCTCGATCGCATCGACGACGTCGTGCTCGTCGCCGAGGACCGGAATCGACCGTCCGTCCACGGTGATCGTGTCGTCGGACGACCGGTAATGAGCTGGGATACATACCCCGACCACGGTGTACCCGTCCGCTGTTCCACGGTCGAAGGTCCTGGCGAGGTTGCGCACGGAGTGTTCGCCTCCGACGACCAACACTGATGTCTGGCACAGCCCGCGCGCACGCTTGCGAGCGAGGACGCGGCGCCACATCCAACGGGTCAGCAGAAGACCGAGTAGACCCGTGGGGAATGCGATCGCCAGGTACAGCCGTGCCAATTCCAACTGCAGGAGGAGCGCTGCGATCGCGATGAGCCCGAACAGTCGTAGCGTCGCGGTGGCGATGCGTCGATACTCCTCCGGGCCACTCCCGACCACTCGTGGGGATCGCACGTGAAAGACGGCGAGCATGGCGAGCCACGACGCCACGAGAGCGACGGAAATCAGACCGTAGCTCACATTGCTCAGAGTGCGTGAGTCGACAAGAGACCCGGGGCCTCCGAAGCGCACCCATTGAGCCAGAGCCACCGCTGCCACCACGACGAGGGTGTCGGTGAGGAGAATTCGCCTGATGTACACGGCCAGCCAGTGTCGGCGTGCGACCCCTCGTTGCGCTGAAACCGACGCAACGCTGTGAACAGCTGAAGATCTCTCCACAGTCGAGTTGAACGTCGCCATGCATCCCCTCCACTGTCGAACCGACCGTCGGCAGAGTGTGATGGTCGAGTCGGCCGTTTCACGACAGCGGATCTCCGGACGCGGACAGTGCCGTCGTCACCAACGAGCAAAAACCAGAAGTGCCCCGAGCACCGCCATGTAGATAGACGACTTCGAACATTCACAACGAGTGTGGACGCTATCAGCGCGATTCCGTCCTGTCTCATCCGCACCGGCGACATGAGACCGTGCGGTCTGCACTAAATACGGACTGAGCAGCGGTTATTCGCTCCTACAATTGGTTCGGGGACAGTCTTTTTCGGCAAACTGACCACAGGTGTTCGGGCAGAAGGATTTTCACGCAGTCAAGTCCGCATCAAGGCGTCTTCGCGCACTCGGAGTCCTGCCAACACTCGAATTGCATACCCAAAGTTGGCGATTGCGAGACGTATGCGATCCCGTCACCGAATCGAAGACAATTTTCACGAGCCAGCACCGAAATTCGGTGACTGACTCGAGAATTCGAACGGTCCGGCATCGACGCTCTCCCGTGTCACGCCCCGCCACGGTGGGGCGCGGCCGACGCACCGACCTGTGGCCGACCCATTCGCGCCCGAACGCGGGCGGTCACCTGCCAGATCAAGGTCGTGTCATGGACGCTGATGCACGGCACGCCGAGCGCACGAGCGTGCTGAACGGCAGCCGATTCCTTCGGCGAACAACGGCCGTCCAGGATGTCCTCGGTGACGATGACGCAGAGCACGTCACCCTCGAGTTCGCGGATAGGTTCCATTCCGTGGAGCGCCACCCATTGCCGGACCATCGCCCACTGCGATACATCGTTGTAGCGGGTGGGATTGCCGACGAACAACACGCGGCGAGACCGCCGGGCTCGGGCGACCTCGATACTGGAGATGGGTGACATGCCGAAGGCTCCTGTCCACGTGAACGGCTGATCCCGGTACGGGACAACTCTCTCCCGGCGCGGCGCGGACGTCTGTCCCCCGATCAGGCGGTGCATCGGATGAATCTCGACTCCCCCGGTCAGGGGACCCCCCGCACGTGAGTGGCACAGTGTGCTCGGGTGCGCATCGGCACTCACCTGGGAGGTTGCATGATCACTGTTCTGTGCTGCCGCGGCATCGGTGAGGATCGGGGCGTCAACATGCTCACCAACACGACACAATTGCTGGATCCCGTGCGGTTCGTCGTCAAGCAGGTTCCGTGGGAGGCGAGCTACGGACCGGTGCCCGACCCGGGTGGTTCAGCGTTCGACAAGGCGCTGTCCGAAGGACGCACACTCCTGTTGCGGATGATCGCGGAGGACCCGAATCCCGTTGTTCTGCTCGGCTACTCGGGCGGCGCCGCGCTCGCCGGCAACGTGGCGGCCGAGGTGGGACGGGGCCAGCACCCCGCCCTGGATGTGCGTGGGGTCGGACTGATCGCCGATCCCCTCCGGCCGGCGTCTCCGGACCTGCCGGGGTGGGGCATCGCCGGGCAACGCCCGATCACGGGGATGCCCGTGTGGCAGATCGCCGACCCACTGGACGCCATCTGCTGCTGCCCGGGCAACTCGCCGCTGCGCACGTTCGCAGACCAGTCGGCGGCCTTCTCACTCGCCGACCCGGTGGCATGGGTGACGGACCTCCTCGACCGGCTCCGTACCCGCCGGTGGCAGGCGGTGATTCTGAACTGGTGGCGCCCGTGGACGGTGTGGCAGCAATACGCCGAGGCCATCGACGACGTGAACGGCTACCTGTTCCGGGGCGACCACACCAGTTACCGGGTGCGGCTCGCCCCGGGCACCGACCGGACCTACTGCGCGCTGCTCGCGGATCGCGTCAACGAACTGACCGAGTGAGTGTGCCCGCGCAGGCGGAGTGCATCAGGGATTCTCCGGTGTCTGTTCCTCGTTTCCCGGCGGATCCTCGCCCTCGGCCTCGGGATCTTCTCCCTCGACCGGCGGCTCGGTCTCCTCGACCGGCGGCTCCTCCTCGGCCACCGGCGGTTCCTCTTCGACCACGGGTGGCTGCTCGGATGCGGGTGGCTGCTCGACCGCCGGCGGAACCACTGCAGGCGGCGGTACCACCGGCGGCGGTTGCTGCTGGCCTGCGACCGGAGCCTGCCCACCCCCGCCGGAACCGCCCTGCCCGGTCCCCGACGAACCGCCGCCGCCTCCGTTCGACTCGGGCGCGACAGCCGGCGGTGCGAGCTCCGACGTCGGCGGAGTGGTCGTGGCGGCGGCGGGTGTCGCCTTTGTTGTCGAGCCGGACGTTTCGGATGTCGGCGTCGGTTCGCCGTCGGACCCGCAGGCCGACAGCGTCAGGAGCGCACAACTTGCCGCGATAACCACCGAGCGTTTCAAGGACCGTCTCCTTCGTTCGAGTATCTATCGATCGAACGGAACATACGGTCCGTTTGGTACGTTTTGGCGTTTTTGCGAGGAATCGTCACCCTTTCGACACGAACGGCGGCTCAGCTCTGCGCGTTTCTGCGCGCCGCACGCTTGGCCCAGGCATTGCGGACCATCGACAGCGGCGTCGGCGGCACCCAGCCCAGCTGGACCGCCTGACCGAGGTCGTCCCGGGTGGCCCAGTGCTCGATGACGCGGCCGTCTTCGACGCGCAACCAGTGCGACTGGTTGACCGCCAACGATCGCCCCGTGGGCGCGAACACCTGATCGATCGATCCCTGCTCGTCGTAGACGACGAAGGGTCCGACGTGCCTGCCCTTCATGATCGTGTAGACGACGGCGAGGTCGCCCTCGACGACGACATACTCGACGTCGAACCGCAGCTCGGCGAACGCCGAGCGCAGCCAGACGGCGGTAGCGTAGAACGCGTCGGGTCCACGCCCTCGCGTCCGCGGGGGTTCCGTCGCGCTCTCCCGGTTGAATGCGTCCGAGTGGACGACGGAATCGAAATCGGCGCGGCTTCCGTTCGCCATGATCTCCATCGCGCGAACGGCGAGGGATCTCACTTGCTCCGACGGGGCCGGTTCCTCCATGTTCACGGTGCACTCCGCAACAGTCGGTGGGAACTCTCAGTATTCGACCGCCCTCGACTGGAAGTCAACGACCTGATGCAGGTCCGTTCGGTACAGGATTTGCGCGCGCCTCAGCGAAACCGCCGTCGACGGCGGTACCGTCGGGGAGGTGATGGGAC
Organism: Rhodococcus sp. IEGM 1307; assembly: GCF_030056915.1. NCBI lineage: Bacteria > Bacillati > Actinomycetota > Actinomycetes > Mycobacteriales > Nocardiaceae > Rhodococcus > Rhodococcus sp. IEGM 1307. Next base: position 88,450 of record NZ_JASHKW010000010.1, on the reverse strand, counting down.
TGCCTGATGCGATCTCGGCCTGCTTGTTCGATCTCGATGGTGTGCTCACGGCAACGGCGGTGCTGCACCGGAAGGCGTGGAAACGCACGTTCGACGAGTTCCTGAAGCATCGCGAGGGCGCCAACTTCCGGCCGTTCACCGACCAGGACTACTACGACTACGTCGACGGACGTCCCCGCGCCGACGGGGTCCGGACCTTTCTCACGTCCCGCAGCATCACGTTGCCGGAGGGATCGCCGGACGATCCACCCGGCGCCGAGACCGTGAACGGTGTCGGGAACAGCAAGAATCGGCTGCTGCTGAAAGTCATCGAGGAAGAGGGCGTCAGCCCCTACCCCGGTTCGGTCCGCTACATCAGCGCGGCGTACGACGCCGGCCTGAAGATCGCCGTGGTCACGTCGTCCGCGAACGGCAAGGCCGTCCTCGACGCGGCCGATCTCAGCCGCTACGTGCACGTCCGCATCGACGGGGTGGTGATCAGCGAGCAGGGTCTGCGCGGGAAACCCGCGCCGGATTCGTTTCTCGCGGCCGCCCGCGCCCTCAACGTGCATCCCGATCAGGCGGCCGTGTTCGAGGACGCCCTGTCCGGAGTGGAAGCGGGACGGGCAGGCGAATTCGGCTACGTCGTCGGGGTGAATCGCAACGATCAGGCCGAGGCGTTACGCGAACACGGCGCCGACGTGGTGGTGAACGACCTGGCCGAACTCCTGGAAAGGTGAGCATGGACGACAAGGGCTACGAGATCTCGCCGTGGCAGCTGCGCTGGCGCGGACTGGATCTGGAGGCACTGCACGCCACCGAATCCACCTTCGCACTGTCCAACGGACACATCGGGATTCGTGGCACGTTCGAGGAGGGTGAACCGCGCGGTCTCCCCGGCACCTACCTCAACGGGTTCTACGAGCAACGTCCCCTGCCATACGCGGAGGCGGGTTACGGCTACCCCGAAGACGGGCAGACCGTCGTGAACGTGACCGACGGCAGCATCATCCGCCTGCTCGTGGAGGACGAGCCCATGGACATGCGGTACGGGAGTGCACCGGCGCACGAGCGCGTCCTCGACTTCCGCTCGGGCACGCTGCGCCGCACCACCGAGTGGACGTCGCCGACCGGACGCCGCGTGCGTATCCATTCGGAACGACTCGTCTCGTTCACCTCGCGTGCGGTCGCCGCCATCCATTACGAGGTCGAGCCGCTCGACGGGGACATCGAACTCGTCCTGCAGTCGGATCTGCTCGCCAACGAACACATCCCCGCCCGCACGGACGACCCGAGAGTCGCTGCCGCCCTGGACACTCCATTGGTCTCCGATTTCGCTGCCGCCCACGACTTCAGGGCGGTACTCGCCCACCACACGCGTGCGTCGGGACTGCGCATGGCCGCGGGGATGGACCACGAGGTCGACTACCCCGCCAACGGGCGGTGCAGCATCGAGACCGAAGAGGATCTGGCCCGGCTCACCGTGGCCGTCGACATCCCCCAGGGTGAGCGCCTGAAGGTGACGAAATATCTGGCGTACGGATGGTCGGCACGGCGGTCGACTCCGGCCCTGCGCGGCCAGGTGGAGGGGGCTCTCGCCGGAGCACTCGAAACCGGCTGGGACACCCTGCTGAAACGCCAGCGCGAGTACCTCGACGCCTTCTGGGAGACGGCGGACGTCGAGATCGACGGCGACGCGGAACTGCAGCAGGCGGTGCGGTTCGCGCTGTTCCACGTGCTGCAGGCCGGTGCCCGCGGTGAATCGCGGGCGATCCCGGCGAAAGGCCTGACCGGGCCCGGGTACGACGGTCATGCGTTCTGGGACACCGAGTCATTCGTCCTCCCCCTGCTCACGTACACGGTGCCGGACTCGGCCCGCGACGCACTGCGCTGGCGGCACTCCACGCTCGACAAGGCGAAGAACCGCGCCGTACAGCTGGGGCAGGCAGGCGCCGTGTTCCCGTGGCGCTCGATCAACGGCGAAGAATGCTCCGGCTACTGGCCCGCGGGAACCGCGGCCTTCCACGTGGGTGCCGATGTCGCCGCGGCCACGTCCCGGTATCTGGCCGCGACCGGGGACGAGGAGTTCGAAGCCGAATGCGGCGTCGAACTGCTCGTGGAGACCGCCCGGCTGTGGACGTCGCTCGGCCACCACAATGCGCAGGGCGAGTTCCGAATCGACGGCGTCACCGGGCCGGACGAGTACACCGCCGTCGCCGACAACAACGTGTTCACCAACCTCATGGCGCAGAAGAATCTGCACGACGCGGCGGCCGCCTGCGAGCGACGCCCCGGCCTGGCGCGCGAGCTCGGTGTGGACGACGAGGAAGCAGCGCTCTGGCGAGACGCCGCCGAGCACATGCGCATTCCGTTCGACGACGCTCTCGGCGTCCACCAGCAATCCGACGCCTTCACGCACCACGCCGAGTGGGACTTCGAAGGCACACCACCCGAGCACTATCCGCTGCTGCTCCACTACCCGTACTTCGATCTCTACCGCAAGCAGGTGGTGAAGCAGGCCGACCTGGTGCTGGCGATGTATCTTCGCGGCGATGCCTTCACGGACGAACAGAAGATCGCCAATTTCGCCTACTACGAGGCCCTGACGGTTCGGGATTCGTCCCTGTCGGCGTGTGTGCAGTCCGTGATGGCCGCCGAGGTCGGGCAACTTCAACTCGCCTACGACTACCTCGCCGAGGCCGCCCTGACGGACCTCCACGACCTCCATGCCAACGTGGAGAACGGATTGCACATCGCCTCACTCGCCGGAACGTGGATGGCGTGCGTCGCGGGATTCGGTGGAATGCGCGATCACGGCGGCAACATTTCGTTCGCACCGCGGATCCCACCGCAGCTGGTCAATCTGTCGTTCCGGATGACGGTGCGGGGCAGCCAGATCCACGTGGACGTCCGCGCCAAGACCGCGACCTACCGGCTGCTGTCCGGCGAACCTGTTCAGCTCGCCCATCACGGTAGCCCGTTCACTCTCGACTCCTTTCCGGTGACGCGGCCGATCCCGGAACTGCCAATTGCCACGCCTGTGCGGCAACCGTACGGGCGGGCACCCGTGCGTCGGGGCTGACATGACACCCGGCCAGCCCGAACACCGCGGCCGCGAGCAGCAGCGCGGCACACCGAACCTGCGTTGTGCGACAGTGGTGCGATGAGCACTGTGGTGACGATCGACGAGTTGGCGGAATCGCTGAACAGCGCCGCTCCGCCGGTCCTTCTCGACGTGCGGTGGGCGCTCGGCGACACCGAAGGCAGGCAGCATTACCTCGACGCGCACATTCCCGGTGCCGTGTTCGTCGACCTGGAGACCGAACTGGCCGCCCCTGGATCCCCGGAACTGGGCAGGCATCCCCTGCCGACGGTGACGGACCTCCAGGACGCCGCGCGCCGGTGGGGTGTCCGGGCCGGCAGCCCTGTCGTGGTCTACGACGCCACCGGGAACCTTGCCGCCGCGCGGGGGTGGTGGGTGCTGCGCTGGGCCGGAGTTGCCGACGTGACGATGCTCGACGGTGGTCTCGGCGCGTGGACGTCGGCGGGCCATCCCGTCCGATCCGGCGACGAGCACCCACCACTGCCCGGTGACGTCGTTCTCACTGCGGGCCACCTGCCGACGCTGACCGCGGACGAGGCCGCCGAATTCGCCGACCACGGCCACCTTCTCGATGCGCGTGCCGCCGAGCGGTATTCGGGCGCGACCGAACCCATCGATCCCCGCGCCGGGCACATTCCCGGTGCCCGCAGCGCCCCGACGTCCGAGAATCTCGGGCCCGACGGACGGTTCGCGCCTGCCGAGGTGCTGCGCGAACGATTCGCCGCGGTCGGCGTCGAGCCCGGACGTCCCGTCGGCGTGTACTGCGGATCGGGTGTGACGGCGGCCCACCAGGTTGCGGCGCTGGCGCTCGCCGGCATCGACGCCGCCCTGTATCCGGGGTCCTGGTCGCAGTGGTCGTCCGATCCCGGGCGGCCGGTCGCCACCGGCCCCGACCGGCGATGAAAGCGAGTCACGCCGTCTGACCGACCGCCTCCGCGTCGTGCGCCGGATAGGCGTGGATGAGGGCGGTACTCAGCTTCGGAACCGCGTGGGTGAGTGTGTGTTCGGCGGTGTGCGCCACGCGGTGCGCGTCGCGCAGGCTGGTCGAGGGATCGACGTCGAGTTCGGCGTCGGCATGCAGGTGGTGTCCGATCCACCGCATCTTGACGCTGCGCACCCCGACCACCCCCGGTTCGGCGGCGAGGGCCCGTTCGGCGGTGTCGACGAGTTCCGGGTCGACGCCGTCCATCAGCCGCCGGAACACGTCGCGTGCCGCGGTCCGCAGCACCAGCAGGATCGCGGCCGTGATGACCAGGCCCACCACCGGGTCGGCGAGAGGAAGCCCGACCGCGACGCCGCCGGCGCCCAATACCACGGCGAGGGAAGTGAATCCGTCGGTCCGTGCGTGCAGCCCGTCGGCGACGAGCGCGGCGGAGCCGATCCGCCTGCCGACCCGGATGCGGTACAGCGCCACCCACTCGTTGCCGGCGAATCCGATGACACCGGCGAGGGCAACCCACCCGAGGTGGTCGATGGGCACCGGATCGAGGAGGCGGCGGGTCGCCTCGACACCCGCGACGACCGCGGACAACGCGATCATCACCACGACGAACAACCCGGCGAGGTCTTCGGCCCGGCCGTAGCCGTAGGTGAAGCGCCGGGTGGCCGCCCGCCGTCCGAGGGCGAACGCGATCCACAGCGGAATCGCTGTCAGCGCGTCGGAGAAGTTGTGCACGGTGTCGGCGGCGAGCGCGACAGAACCGGACAGTGCGACCACGATCACCTGAGCGAGGGCGGTGGCGCCCAGCACCATCAGGCTGATCTTGACCGCCCGGATCCCGATCTCGCTCGCCTCGAGCGCGTCGTCGACGCTGTCCGCGGAGTCGTGGCTGTGCGGGGCGAAGATCTCGCGGATCGCCCCGCGGACGCCACCCGAATCTCCGTGGCCGTGGCCGTGCCCATGGGAATGTCCGTGGCCGTTCACGAGCCGCCTCCCTCCGCGGCGAGGTCTGCCTCCTCGTGGATCACCTGCAGATCGCCGGTGGCGCGGTGATGTCCCGGGATGCCGGGGCCCGCGTGCTCGGCATTGAACACGGCGTCGGTAACCAACTGCTGCACGTGCTCGTTGGCGACGCTGTAGTAGATGGACGTTCCCTCCCTCCGCGTGCGCACCAGCCGCGCCATCCGGAGCTTCGCGAGATGTTGCGAGACGGACGGTGCCGGCTTCCCCACCCGTTCGGCCAGCTCGTTCACCGACAGCTCGCCTCCCACCAGTTGCCAGAGCACCTGCACCCGGGTGGCGTCGGCGAGCATGCGGAAGACCTCGACCACCAGCCCGACCTGGTCTTCGTCGAGTCGGCGCCGACAAGCGCGCTTATCTGCATTCATACGCAGATAATAGGTCACTTTGTTTTGTGATGCATCAGACACCGAATCGACTTACTTGCTTGCGCTAACGATGTATATAGTTGCTTGCATCAAGTAAGTCGTCCTTCAGGGGTTGCCATGTCCGTCTCGTCAGTCCCTACCGTGCCGTCCGTATCTCTCGGCACCACCGAAGCGCTCATCGACGAGGTCTTCCTCTTCGGCCGCGTGCTTCGCGACGCCCTGGTGTCGGAAGGCGACGGTCACATCCCGCGCGCGTTGACGGGGGTCCTCCTCGTCCTCGCGGCTCGGGGGGAATGCCGGCAGAACGAACTCGCCACCGAACTGTGTGTCAGCCAGTCCTCACTCAGTCGCCAGATCACCGATCTGGTGGACGTCGGCTACGTCACCCGCCACTCGGATCCCGCCGACGGACGCGCATTCCGAATACGCGTGTCGCCGGAGGGAATGGCGTACGTCAAGCACGTGAGAACACAGCGAGCGGCACGAATGCAGAAGTTGATGACCGGCTGGAACGAAACCGAGGCAGCGATTGCCCTCGAATCCATCCGGCACCTGAAGGAAACACTCTTCGATCCAGAACACCGGATCGTTACGAGCTCGAACCCGATTGGAACACAAAGCGTATGACCGAAACACAGACTCGGCCGCCGGTTGAAGAAACGACGGCCATGACGCACCGCCAAATCCTCGAAGCCCTCACGGGCCTGCTCGCCGCGCTGTTCACCGCGCTGCTGAGCAGCACGATCGTCGCCACCGCTCTCCCCACGATCATCGGTGACCTGAAGGGCACGCAGACCGCGTACGCCTGGGTCATCACCAGCGCGCTGCTCGCCAACGCCGCCTCGACACCCATCTGGGGCAAGCTCGCCGACCTGTTCAACAAGAAGGTCCTCGTCCAGAGCGCGATCGTCATCTTCGTCATCGGTTCGGTGATCGCCGGCTTCGCGCACAACGTGCCGATCCTGCTCGCCGCACGCGTCATCCAGGGCATCGGCATGGGTGGCCTGACGGCTCTCGTCGTCGCCATCATCGGCACCATCGTCGCTCCCCGTGAGCGCGGCCGCTACTCCGGCTACATGGGTGCCGTCATGGCCGTGTCGATGTCGGGTGGCCCGATCCTCGGCGGCGTCATCGTCGACAGCCCCCTCGGCTGGCGCTGGTGCTTCTTCGTGTGCGTGCCGCTCGCCGTCATCGCACTGTTCCTGCTGCAGCGCACCCTGCACCTCGCGACCGAGAAGAAGGACGACGTCTCCATCGACTGGCTCGGCGCCCTGCTGCTGACCGCCGGTGTGTCCATCCTGCTGATCTGGGTCTCGTTCGCCGGCAAGGCCGGCTATTACGAGTGGTTCTCCCGTGAAACGGTCATGTACGTCGGATCGGGTGTGCTCCTGCTGGCCGCGACGATCCTTGTCGAAGCCAAGGCCAAGTCGCCGATCATCCCGCTCAAGATCGTCACGGAGAAGACCACCGGACTCGCCATCATCGCGTCCGTCGCCGTCGGTGTCGGAATGTTCGGTTCCACCACGTTCCTCGGCCAGTACTTCCAGACCTCGCGTGGCTACACCCCCACGATGGCCGGAGTGCTCACGATCCCGATGGTCGCCGGCATGCTCCTCGGCACGGTCGGATCCGGACAGCTCATCACCCGCTTCGGCAAGTGGAAGCCGTTCGTCGTCGGCGGCGCCGTCCTCATGATCGTCGGCTTCGGATTGCTCGGCACCATCGATCACGAGACCAGCCTGACCCTCGTCGGCGCGTACATCGCGATCATCGGTCTCGGCATGGGCATGCTGATGCAGAACCTGGTCCTCGCGGTGCAGAACACCGTCAGCGTCCAGAACATCGGTGCGGCATCCAGCTCGGTTGCCTTCTTCCGGACCTTCGGTGGCGCGATCGGCGTCTCGGTTCTCGGTTCGGTGCTGGCCACCCGCGTCGCCGACCTGTCGGCCGAAGGTTTCGCGAAACTCGGCATCCCCGCCGGGTCGAGCAGCGGCGGCGGAAGCCTGGACCTGACGTCCATGCCCGCCCCCGTGCAGGGTGTCATCCGCGCCGCATACGGAGACGCGACCGGCCGGATCTTCCTGATCGCCGCCGTCGTCGCCGTCATCACCCTGATCGCCGTCATCCTGCTGCCCAACCGCCCGCTGCGTCGCACCATCGACCTGTCGAGCGAGCAGGAGCCCGTCCAGGAACCCGAGTACGCCCCCGTTCCGGAGTACGCACTCGAGCCCGACACGGCGCCGATCCAGTCGTCCGAGGTCCGCGGCGGCAGGCACGAGGCCCCCGCCGATCAGCGGCAGCCCTTCGCGGGGTTGAGCGCCGACGCCCGGGACCGTCTCCTGTCCATGCTTCTGCCCCAGCCGGAGCAGACGCTGGAAGCGATCGACGAAGCGGAGAAGATCCGCGACGAGGTCAACCGCCTGCGCAACGATCTCAACGCCAAGCTCGTCGAATTCGACGCGGTCTGGGATCGCCTGCGCGAGCTGGGACTGAGCGAGGAGCAAGTGGCCGGCGTCCTCGGCGGCGGCCACGTGACGGACACCGGCAACGGTGCCCTCATCCGCTGAATGAGATGATCGTTCAGTTCCACGACGCCGTCGGCCCGCCCACGTATCCCCCTCTACGTGGGCGGGCCGGCGGCGTGTTCGCTCAATTGACCCGGTTCACGCTGGTGGGCACGTCGAGCAATGTGCTCTACGCTCTCGCGTTCTTCACCCTCGACATGTACGGGTCGTTCGTCGCCAACCTCGTCGGCGTGGTGACCAGTTCGATGCTGGCCAACGAACTCCACCGGCGGCTCACCTTCCGTGCCGTGGACCGCGTCCGCTGGTTCGTCGCACAGTGGGAAGGCGGAACCCTCGCGCTGATCGGCCTGGCCGTCAGCTCACTCGCGCTCGCCCTCCTGCACATGCTCTTCCCCGGCGCCGACGGTCCGGCGCAGGTCGCGCTCGTCATCGCCGTCAGCGCCGTCGTCGGCGGGCTGCGGTTTCTCGCACTCCGCGGGTGGGTTTATGCCTCCGGCCCGTGAGTACTTATTAACCGCCCGTGGTTAACAAGTACTCACGGCAGGGGACGGTGCCACGGACCCGTGATCGCCAGTGTCAGCCCCGGCGACTGGATGTTCGCGAACAGGATCTTCCCGTCCGCACTGAATGCCGGACCGCAGAATTCGCTGTCGTTCAACTCGTTCCGCGCCATCGCGAACGGCTCACCCTCCGCCGTGACGCCCACGAGGTGGCTGATCCCTTCGCCGTCCTCGGCGAGGATCACGCCGCCGTACGGCGAGACGGTGATGTTGTCGGGCCCGTCGTAGTTTCCGGTGTCGACCGCGGGATCGGGATTGACACCGAACAGGGTCTTCAGCGTGACGGTCTGCTTCGCCGGGTCGTAGAACCACACCTGGCCGTCGTGCTCGGCGACGCTGCCGTCGCTGGTCCGTGCGTAGCTCGCGACGAAGTAGGCACCGCCGTCGCCCCACCACTGTCCCTCCAGCTTGCGACTGCGGGTGACGACGTCGTTCCCGAACTGCTCACGCACCGGCGTGCTCGTCGCGTCACGGTCCGGCACACCTACCCACTGCACGGCGTACACGGTTCCCGGCTCGGTGGCCTGCGACAGGTCGGGGACGTGCGTTCCGCCCTGGAAGCACGCCATCGCCTGGAGAGCACCCGCGGCGTCGCCGCCCGGAGACTGCGCGAGTTCGCGCAGCGCGTTCGGCCCGCCCCGGAAACCCTGCGGCGGCGTCCACCGGTAGTACAGGCCGTTCGGCCCGGACGCGTCCTCCGTGAGATAGATGGTGCTCGACGCCGGATCCACCGCCACGGCCTCGTGCGCATACCGGCCGAGGAACTTCAGCGGCACAGGACTTTTGCCCCTGTTCGCGTCCTGACTCGCCGGGTCCACCTCGAAGACGTAGCCGTGGTCGAGCAGGAACCCGTCCTCCCCCGCGCGAGCCTCCGTCTCCTCGCAGGTCAACCACGTCCCCCACGGGGTGATGCCGCCCGCGCAGTTGTTCACGGTGCCCGCGACGCTGACGTACTGGCCCTGCCGTGCGCCATCGGCGCCGACCGCGGTCGTGGTCGTACCGCCGCGCGCGCCCGCGTCGTACGTCAATCCGTCGAGGGCGGGCACACCGAACGGTTCGTCGCTGCCGATCTCGTGATTGGTGACGAGTGTGGAACCGCCGGGTCGCGCGAACACCCCGATGGCGTCGGGATCGCTCGGCACCGGTACGCCACCGTCCAACTGCGTCTCACCCGACCGGGAGACGACGGTGTACGAAAAACCCACCGGGAGCGAGAGAATGCGGTTCGGGTCGGGCACGAGCGGTCCGTAGCCGATCGCCTGTCCCGGCGCCGCGGACGCGAACGCCGGCCGGACGAGGGCGTCGACGCTTCCGGCGAGTGCCACACCGAGGCCGGTGAGCGCGGTGCGACCGAGGAACCCGCGGCGGTTGAGTGGTGCAGTGGACACTGTCTGAAACCTCCATGGTGACGAACCGGGACCCTCGGACGGTAGGGACCGGACTGCCCTGGTTCGTGGACGCACCGTGGCGGGCGCGTGAACCGGGCGAGAACTTCCCCTGTGAGTACTTGTTAACCGCCGGCGGTTAATAAGTACTCACAGGCGTTGACATGTGACCAAATGGTCACCTATTCTCGATTCATGGACGACGATCACGTCTTCAAGGCGCTGGCCGATTCCACCCGCCGCCTGATACTCGACCGATTGTTCGCCCAGGATGGTCAGACGCTCACCGAACTCGAGTCGCAGGTCGAGATGACGCGATTCGGGGTCATGAAGCATCTGCGTGTGCTCGAAGACGCGGGGCTCGTCGTCACGCGCCGCTCCGGCCGGGAAAAACTTCACTACCTCAATCCTGTGCCGATACAGCTGATCCACAACCGGTGGATCGACAAATACACCGAGCGTCACACCAGTGCGCTCGCTCAGCTGAAAGCCGAACTGGAGGAAGAGAAATGACTACCGCCGACGCATTCCAGATCTACGCCGTCTACATCAAGGCGACGCCGGAGGCCATCTGGGACGCCATCACCAAACCCGAGTGGTCGCAGCAGTACGGTTACGGCGGTCTGGTCGACTACGACCTCCGCGCGGGCGGTGCGTTCCGATCGCGCGCGGACGACGCGATGAAGGAATACCCGGGCGTGCCCGACGTGATCGTCGACGGCGAGGTGATCGAGTCCGATCCGCCGAAAAAGCTGGTGCAGACGTGGCGGATGCTGATGGACGCCGACAACGTGGAGGGATTCACCACGCTCACCTACGAGATCGTGCAGTCGAGCCGCCCCGGTGTCGCGAAACTGACTGTCACACACGACCTCACCAACGCACCCGACCTGGCCGAGATGGTCGCGGGCAGGCGCGAGTCCGAGGGCGCGGGCGGCGGTTGGAACGAGGTGCTGAGCGGAATGAAGACCCTGCTCGAGACGGGGCAGCCGATGGTGAACTGGGGCTGACCCGCGGGTCGGCGGGCGCGAGGGCCCGACATCTGTCGGACGGCCGCAGTAAGCTCCAACCATGACGGCTGCGCAGTCGCTCGACGGGGATTTCCTCGCACTCGCCGACCCTTATCGGCGCGAGTTGCTCGCCCATTGTTATCGCATGATGGGCTCACTTCACGATGCCGAAGACCAGATGCAGGAGACCTTCATCCGGGCTTGGCGGGGGTACGACGGCTACCAGCAGCAGGCGTCGCTGCGGACGTGGCTGTACAAGATCGCCACCAATACGTGCCTGACGGCCCTGCAGAGCAAATCCAAGCGTCCGCTGCCGAGCGGGCTGGGGGCTCCCGACTCCGACCCGACCGCCGACCTCGTCGAGCGACACGAGGTCCCGTGGCTCGAACCGCTCCCCAACCGCCTCATCGACGACGACGCGAACGATCCCGCCACCGTGGTGACGTCGCGCGAGTCGGTGCGGCTGGCGTTCATCGCCGCCCTTCAGCACCTTCCTGCACGTCAGCGCGCGGTCCTCGTCCTCCGCGACGTGTTGCAGTGGAAGGCGTCGGAGGTCGCGACGGCTCTCGGTACCACCACGACGGCGGTGAACAGCCTGCTGCAGCGTGCACGTGCGCAGCTCGAACTGGCCACGCCGACGGCCGACACTCTCGTGGAACCAGAGTCCCCCGAGGAGCGCGACCTCCTCGACCGCTACGTCGCCGCGTTCGAGGACTATGACATCGACGCGATCGTCGAACTGTTCACCAAGGACGCCGTCTGGGAGATGCCTCCGTTCGACGGCTGGTATCGCGGGGGCGCCTCGATCGGCACCCTGATCAGCGGAAACTGTCCGGCCAAGGCTGCGGGCGACATGCGTCTGGTGTCCACGGCGGCCAACGGACAGCCGGCCCTCGGCCTGTACATGCGCGGGGAGGACGGCGTCCACCGCCCGTTCCAGCTCCACGTCCTGGATGTGACGGCCGACGGGGTCTCCCATGTCGTCTGCTTCTTCGACGTCGATCTGTTCGAGAAGTTCGGACTACCGGAGACCCCGCCCGCCTGACCCCTACGCCGGCACGGCGGCCGGATCCATCCACATGACCTCCCAGACGTGACCGTCCAGGTCGCGGAACGCGCGTCCGTACATGAAGCCCTCGTCCTGGAGCTTGCCCCATGACGTTCCGCCGGTGGCGAGGGCCTTGTCGACGAGGCTGTCGACTTCCTCGCGGCTGTCGGCCGAGATACACATGAGGGCCTCGACGGACTTGGACGTGTCGCAGATGCCGCCCTCGATGAAGTCCGTGAACCGGGACTCGACGAGGAGCATCACGGACGTGTGCTCGTTGATCACCATGGCGGTGCAGGAGTCGTCGCTGAACGTGGCGTTGAACTCGAAGCCGAGTCCGCCGAAGAACGTCTTGGTCGCGTCGAGGTTCTTGATCGGCAGGTTCACGAAGAGCATCCGGGACATGTGATTCTCCTTCTCGGGTTCCGCCCAGTGCGGAAGGTCATCGATACAGACCGCAGCGGTGCGCAAAACTCATCGGCGTCCGCTCGCCCGATCCTCTCAGCTCTCGGCGAGGTCGAGGAACGAGCCGATCATGATCCGCCCGGCCGCTTCCACGTCGTCCAAGTGTTCCCCCGACGGGGCGGTGTCCGGCGGCATGTGAGCCTGCATCACCGGTAGCTGCCCGCGGGTCAGTTCGACGTGGAACTGCAACCCGTACGCGCGGCGGCCGATCGCGAAGGCCTGATTCTCGTAGAGGTGACTGCTCGCCAGCAGGACCGCACCGTCGGGGAGGTCGAAGGTGTCGCCGTGCCAGTGGACGACGGGCACCTCGGCGCCGACCGAACCGAACACGGGGTCGCGCGTCCCGTCGTCGGACACGGTGACCGTCCCGGCACCGTTCTCCGGGGTCGGCCCCCGGCGGATCGCGCTGCCGAACGAGGCGGCGAGAAGCTGCGCGCCGAGGCAGATTCCCAGCATCGGAAGTCCGGCGTCCACAATTTCTTTGATGAAGTTTCGCTCTCGCGGAAGTTGCGGGTGGGTAACGTCATCGCGTGCGCCCATCGGACCGCCCATCACCACGAGGCCGCCGATGTCGTGAACGGCGGGCAGTTCGGACGCTCGGTACATGGGGTACTCGGTGTAGCGAATTCCCCGCTCCGCCAGCAAAGTACCGACGAGTGCCGGCCCTTCGAACGGCACGTGCTTTACAACCGCCCAGTGCTTGTTCATGCCACAATTCTTACCGAGTAGGGACTTTCGGCCCTATGCAGGCCGGGATTCGCGAATTCCGCACTGAGTGCACAAAATTCGGATGTTCACACAGAGTTCATGTTCGGTGTACTCCACTCGAATGACACCATCCAAACTGGACGCTTGTCTAGTGGCATGGCTCACGCGAAACCTGTAGAAATACGACGTCACGCTTTCGTGACCCGTCCCATATCAATTAGTTATCCGGTGGTGGTCCCTGACAAACGGAACGTCACCATCTCCCGTTACCTCAGACCACAGACGAGCCCTCCCGCGATCCGGGAAGTCGTCTACGGGATGGAAAGGGCCCTAGATGCCGCTCCCCATGTCCCCTCTCGACTCGATGTTCCTTCTCGGCGAGTCCCGTGAGCACCCGATGCATGTCGGCGGCGTAGAGATCTTCCAGCTCCCGGAAGGCGCCGACACCTACGACATGCGCGCGATGCTCGACCGCGCGCTCGCCGACGGCGACGGAATCGTCACCCCCCGGCTCGCCAAGCGAGCCCACCGGTCCTTCTCGACGCTCGGTCAGTGGAGCTGGGAGACCGTCGACGACATCGACCTCGGTCACCACATCCGGCACGACGCGCTGCCCGCCCCCGGGGGCGAGGCCGAGCTGATGGCACTCTGCTCGCGGCTGCACGGATCGCTGCTCGACCGCAGCCGCCCGCTGTGGGAGATGCACCTGATCGAGGGACTGAGCGACGGACGGTTCGCCGTCTACACCAAGATCCACCACGCGGTCGCCGACGGCGTCACCGCGATGAAGATGCTGCGCAGCGCGCTCAGCGAGAACTCCGAGGACCGGGACGTGCCGGCCCCGTGGCAGCCGCGGGGACCGCGGCCGCAGCGGACGCCGTCGAAGGCGTTCAGCCTGTCGGGTCTGGCCGGTTCCACGTTCCGCGCGGCCCGCGACACCGTCGGTGAGGTCGCCGGGCTCGTGCCCGCGCTCGCCGGCACCGTGTCCCGCGCCTTCCGCGACCAGGGCGGCCCGCTCGCCCTGTCCGCACCCAAGACCCCGTTCAACGTGCCGATCACCGGTGCCCGCCAGTTCGCGGCGCAGTCGTGGCCGCTCGAACGTCTCCGGCTCGTCGCCAAGCTGTCCGACACCACCATCAACGACGTCGTGCTCGCGATGTCCTCCGGGGCGCTCCGCAGTTACCTCGAGGATCAGAACGCGCTGCCCGCCGAGCCGCTGATCGCGATGGTGCCGGTGTCGCTGAAGAGTCAGCGCGAGGCGTCGAACGGCAACAACATCGGGGTGCTCATGTGCAACCTCGGCACCCACCTCCCCGATCCGGCGGATCGCCTCGACACCATCCGGACGTCCATGCGCGAGGGCAAGGAGGCGTACGAGACGATGAGTGCGACGCAGATCCTCGCGATGAGCGCTCTCGGCGCGGCACCGATCGGCGCGAGCATGCTGTTCGGGCACAACTCGCGGGTGCGCCCGCCGTTCAACCTCATCATCTCCAACGTTCCGGGCCCCAGCTCGCCGCTGTACTGGAACGGGGCGCGACTCGACGCGATCTACCCGCTGTCGGTGCCCGTCGACGGCCAGGGCCTGAACATCACCTGCACCAGCAACGACGACATCATCTCGTTCGGGGTCACCGGCTGCCGCAGCGCGGTGCCCGACCTGAAGTCGATCCCCGCCCGGCTGGGGCACGAACTGCGCGCCCTCGAGCGCGCGGTCGGAATCTGACCCTAGGGACTCTTACGGTCGCTGTGCCCGAGGTGGCGGTCTGGTACCACCCGGTCCCGGACCAGTTGCTTGAGCACGGTGATGTCGGGGAAGCCGCCCTGCTCCTTGCGGTCCCAGATCAGTTCGTCGTCGACGGTGATGCGGAAGATCCCGCCGGTGCCGGGGACGAGCGCGACCTCGCCGAGTTCCTGCCCGAACGTGCCGAGTAGTTCCTGCGCCATCCACGCTGCGCGTAACAGCCACTGGCACTGGGTGCAGTAAGTGATCGCGACCCGGCCGTCCGTGCTGCTCGTCGTCATCGTGCCAGGTTAGCCGAAGGTGCTCCCCCGCTTGCGGTTCGAGTTGCGCGGAGGACACCTGTTCGTCATGCGGACGTCAGCATCGTGAGGCAGACTGTCGATCGCCATGCTGTGCCACCTCGACGAAAGGAAGCCGCCATGTCCACCGCGCTCGAAGAATCGCGTCGCCACGCCATCGAGCTGACCAACGAGAAGATCCAGGCCGTCAAGGACTTCTTCACCAACATCTTCCGCCTGGACACCACGCACCGCACCGAGGCCTGAACACGGGGGGAGGTCTTCGCCGAGAAGGCCTCCCCGTGTTCACCGGATCCTCTCGAAGAACTGCACGACCTCCGCGGTGCGGAAGTGGTCTTCCGAGACGTGCGGTCCGCTCACCTCGACGAACTCGACGGCGTCCGAGCCGCGGCGGAGCATCTCGACCCACGGTCCCGTGACGCCGGCGATGTTCGCCACCTCGTCCTCCCGCGACGCGTACACCCGAATCGGCACTCCGACATAGTCTCCCGGCTCGTGCCGGACGGCGTCCCAGCGCTCGGTCTTCGGTTCGAGGTCGTGCCCGTCCGCGGACAACCGAAAGGCGTCCCGCACGGTGTCGCGTCCGTGTTCGCCCCGTTCCCACACTGCGCGCAGCGACAGCGACGGAGCGATGAACACGGCTCCGTCCCACGCGACCTCGCGTAGGCGTACGGCGTTGGCGGCGGCGTTGCCGCCCATCGATTCGCCGATGAGGAACCGAACTGTCACCGGCCACCGATGCGACACCCACTCGTCCAGTGCGACCACCGCGTCCTGCGCCGGCCGGTTTCCCCACTGGTCGCCGTGCAGGTACGGGCTGGCGACCAGGTAGCCGGCGTCCAGCAAGCCGTCCCGCAGGCCGGCGCGGTCGTCGATCGACCTCTCGTCCCCCGTCCGCCCGTGCAGGTAGTACGCGACCGCGGACGGCGTCACCCCGCGCGGCACCGCGACCACCGCACGATCGCCGGAGCGCGGGACGGTCACCGCGTGCTCCTCGTACGTCGTGAGGTGTGCCGTGCGCCGCGTCAGCGGTTCGGCGGACCCGGCACGAAGTATCACCCCGCCACGCTAACAAGCGGGGACGCGACGTGCCTGGCGGCGATCTCCGACCCGGCGCCGGTTTCGCCGAGACGAGCTGACGTCCGACGCCACGCTCCTATAATTTCAAGCCTGAGCCCTAGTTGCGAGGGGGACGGATGGCCGGCTTCCTGCTACGACGAGCGCTCAACTACGTGGTGCTGTTGCTGCTGGCGTCGTTCCTGACGTTCAGTCTCGCCTCGCTCACGTTCCGTCCGCTCGACAGCCTGGAGCAGCGCAATCCGCGGCCACCGCAATCGGTGATCGACGCGAAGGCCGCCGAACTGCATCTGGACGATCCGATCCCGGTGCGGTACGCGAACTGGCTGGGCGGCGTGGTCCACGGCGACTTCGGCACCACCATCACGGGTCAGCCGGTGTCGGACGAGCTGGGTCGCCGGATCCTGGTGAGCATGCGGTTGCTGATCCTCGGTTCCGTGATCGGAGCGGTGCTGGGTGTTCTGATCGGCGCCGCCGGTGCGATCCGGCAGTACAAGTTCAGTGACTATTTCAGCACCGTCGTGTCGCTGCTGATTCTCAGTGCGCCGGTGTTCCTCGTCGCGACCCTGCTGAAATACGGTGCTCTCCAGATCAACTCGGCCACCGGCAACCAGATCTTCCTGTACACCGGAGAATCCTCGGCCAGCACGATCACCGGGTTCTGGCCGCAGTTCGTCGACCGCGTGCAGCATCTCGTGCTGCCGACCATCGCGCTGGCGTTGGGCAGCATCGCCGGTTACAGCCGGTACCAGCGCAACGCGATGCTCGACGTTCTGGGGAGTGACTTCATCCGGACC
Source organism: Rhodococcus sp. IEGM 1307 (assembly GCF_030056915.1). NCBI lineage: Bacteria > Bacillati > Actinomycetota > Actinomycetes > Mycobacteriales > Nocardiaceae > Rhodococcus > Rhodococcus sp. IEGM 1307. Next base: position 71,422 of record NZ_JASHKW010000010.1, on the reverse strand, counting down.
GCCAGGGCGAAGGGACTGACCCGGCGGGCGGCACTGCTCAAGCACGGGCTCCGGACGGCACTGATCCCGATGGCGACGCTGTTCGCCTACGGATTCGGGGCGCTGGTCGTCGGCGCCACGTTCACCGAGACGATCTTCGGCTGGCACGGCATCGGCGAGTGGATCGTGATCGGCATCGACAATCAGGACACCAACATCGTCGTGGCGATCACGTCGTTCACCGGGCTGATCGTGCTGTTGTCGGGGCTGCTCTCGGACGTGGTGTACGCGGCGCTCGACCCGAGGGTGCGTGTCGGGTGACCGAGATCCAGATCGCGTCCACCGATGCGGCGGTGTCGGCCGTCGGTCGCCGGACCCTGCTGTGGCGGCGGTTTCTCCGGAACAAGCCCGCCATCGCCGGGGTGTGCGTCCTGGTGTTGCTGTTCGTGGGCAGTTTCGTCGGACCGCACCTGCTCCCCTACGACTATCAGCAACTCGACTACACCGCGCTGCTGCAGCCGCCCAGCGCCGAACATCCGTTCGGCACCAACCAGATCGGCCAGGACGTTCTCGCCCAGACGTTGCGCGGGCTGCAGAAGTCGCTGATCATCGGGATCTGCGTCGCGATCTTCTCCACCGCCATCGCGGCGCTCGTCGGTGCGCTGGCGGGGTATGTCGGCGGCTGGCCGGATCGGGTGATCATGTGGCTGGTCGACCTGCTGCTCGTCGTTCCCAGCTTCATCATCATCGCCGTGTTCACTCCGCGGCTGAAGTCCTCGAGCTCGATCGCCCTGCTGATCCTGCTGCTGGCGGTGTTCGGCTGGATGATCACCGCCCGGATGGTCCGGGGAATGACGCTGAGCCTGCGCGAGCGGGAGTTCGTCCAGGCGGCCCGGTACATGGGCGCCCCCACCCACAAGATCATCACCAGCCACATCGTCCCCAACATCGCGTCGATTCTGATCATCGACGCGACCCTGAACGTCGGTGCCGCGATCCTCGCCGAGACCGGGCTCAGTTTCCTCGGGTTCGGTGTCCAGAAGCCGGACATCTCTCTCGGGTCGCTGATCGCCGACGGCACCGAATCCGCGCTCACCTACCCGTGGCTGTTCCTGTTCGCGGGCGGACTGCTGGTGATCACCGTGCTGTCGGCGAACCTGGTGGGCGACGGTCTGCGCGACGCGGTCGACCCCAGCTCGACGCGGGCCCGGTCCCGCAAGCGGAAGAAGAAGGCGACGCGGTGAGCGGGCGGCCGCTGCTCGAGATCGAGGACCTGCGGGTCAGCTTTCCCAGCGAGGAGGGCCGCATCGAGGCGGTCCGCGGTGTCGGCTACAGCGTCTCCGACGGCGAGGTGCTCGCCATCGTGGGTGAGTCGGGTTCGGGCAAGTCGGTGGCGTCGCTCGCCGTGATGGGTCTGCTGCCCGAGCACGCGCGCGTCACCGGCTCCATCCGGTTGCAGGGCCGCGAGCTGCTGGGCATGGGCGACAAGGAGCTGTCGGCGCTGCGCGGGAAGACGGTCAGCATGGTGTTCCAGGACCCGCTGTCCGCGTTGACGCCGGTGTACCGGGTCGGTGACCAGATCGCCGAGGCGCTGCTCGTCCACGGTAGGGCGAGCAGCAAGAAGGATGCCGCACAGCGTGCTGTCGAGCTCCTCGACCTGGTTGGGATACCCGATCCGGCGGTGCGCGCCAAGGCCTTTCCCCACGAGTTCTCCGGCGGCATGCGACAGCGCGTCGTGATCGCCATCGCCATCGCCAACGACCCCGCGCTGATCATCTGCGACGAACCGACCACCGCCCTCGACGTGACCGTGCAGGCGCAGATCCTGAACCTGCTGCGCAAGGCCCGCGACCTCACCGGCGCCGGCGTCGTGATGATCACCCACGACATGGGCATCGCCGCGACGCTGGCCGACCGCGTGGTGGTGATGTACGCGGGCCGGGTGGTGGAGTCGGCGCCGGTGCGCGAACTGTTCGCCGAACCCCGGATGCCCTACACCGCAGGGCTACTCGTGTCGGTACCCCGGATGGATGCGCCGATCCGGAGCCGCCTGGTCTCGATCGCCGGTGCCCCGCCCGCGCTCCATTCGCTGCCACCGGGCTGCACGTTCGCGCCGCGCTGCCCGCTCGCGGTCGACGCCTGCCTGCTCGCCGAGCCGGAACTCGTCTCGACCGGACCCGGTCATCGGGCTGCGTGCATCCGCGTCGACGAGGCGGGCACCCGGGACCTGTTCACGGCGTATCGGCGGGACCAGCCGGCACCCGCCCCCACCGCGGAGACGCCACCCGAACAGCGGGTGGTGCTGCAGGTGACCGATCTCGTGAAGACGTATCCGATCACCAGCGGTCTGGTGTTCCGCCGCAAGCGGGGCGAGATCCGGGCGGTCGACGGCATCAGCTTCGACATCCGCGCGGGCCGCACGCTGGCGCTGGTGGGTGAATCCGGCTCGGGCAAATCGACCACGTTGACGCAGATTCTCGACCTGGCCGCGCCGGAAGCCGGTTCGATCGCGGTGCTGGGCGCCGACGTCGCGGCGCTGAGCCCACCCGAGAAGCGTGCGATCCGGCGCAAGATGGCGGTCGTCTTCCAGGATCCGACGGCGTCACTGGACCCCCGACTGCCGGTGTTCGACGTTCTCGCCGAGCCACTCCGGCTGGACGGTCGCAGGCGTGAGGAGGTCGGCCGCCGGGTACCGGAGTTGCTCGAGCTCGTCGGGTTGCGCCGCGAGCACGCCGATCGCTATCCGGCCGATTTCTCGGGCGGCCAGAAGCAGCGGATCAGCATCGCCCGGGCGCTCGCCCTCGACCCGGAACTGCTGATCCTGGACGAGCCGGTGTCGTCGCTCGACGTCTCGATCCAGGCCGGGGTGCTCAACCTCCTGCGCGATCTTCAGGAGCAGCGGGGCATGTCGTACCTGTTCGTCTCCCACGACCTGTCGGTGGTCCGCAATATCGCGCACGACGTCGCGGTGATGTACCGGGGCAGGATCGTCGAGTCGGGGGACGCGCAGACGATTTTCGAGGATCCGCAGCACGAGTACACCCGGGCGCTCCTCGAGGCAATTCCCGTTCCGGATCCGACGTTTTTGGCACACTAGCCTCAGCGAACTTCGAGGAAGGGCACCCCCATGAGGATTCGTTCGGCGCGCACCCGCCTCGTGGTATCGGTCCTGGCCGTCGGCCTGTTTCTCGGTGGCTGCGGGGGTTCGGACACCGGTGATGTCGAGGCCGGATCCGGGTCGATCGGCACCACCAACGACATCAACCCGCACGACCCCAGCGAGCTGCGCGACGGCGGAAACCTGAGGTTGGCGTTGTCGGGTTTCCCCCCGAACTTCAACACGCTGTCCAACGACGGCAACGACACCGAGATCGGCGCCATGCTGAAGCCGATGATGCCCCGCGCGTTCAGCACCGACGCCTCGGGAGCGCTGTCGGTGAACCACGACTACTTCACCGACGTCGCGCTCACCGGCACCGATCCGCAGCAGGTCACGTACACGATCGACCCGATGGCGGTGTGGTCCGACGGCACCCCGATCACGTGGGCGGACATCCAGTCCCAGGCCGCGGCGCTCAGCGGTGAGAACAAGGACTTCCTGATCGCGAACACGTCCGGGTTCGAGCGGGTGGACAGGGTCGAGCGCGGCGTCGACGACCGTCAGGCGGTGATCACGTTCGCCGAGCCGTACGCCGAATGGAAGGGCCAGTTCGCGGGCAATTCGATGCTCTACCCGAAGTCGGTGACCGCGACCCCCGAGGCGTTCAACGAGAGTCTGCGCGACGGGGTCACGCTGACGTCGGGACCGTTCCGGATCGCGTCGATCGACAGGGCGCAGAACCGAATCACACTGGGCCGCAACCCCGCGTGGTGGGGCAACACTCCGAAACTCGACACCATCACCTACAGCGTTCTCGACGACGCCGCGCGCATTCCCGCTCTGCAGAACAACGAGATCGACGCGTCCGGACTGGGCACCATCGACGAGGTGAAGACCGCACAGGGTTCGGCAGGAATCGCGATCCGCCGGGCGCCGGGAAACCAGTTCTCGCACATCACGTTCAACGGCGCGGAGGGATCGATCCTCGCCGATCCGGAATTGCGGGTGGCGCTGTCCAAGGGCATCGACCGGCAGGGCATCGCGACCGCGATCCAGAACGGTCTGGTCGACGATCCCCAGCCGCTGAACAACCACGTCTACCTCAACGGTCAGGAGGGCTACCAGGACAACAGCGCAGCCGTCTCCTACGACCCCGAGGAGGCCGCGAGGCGGCTCGACGAACTCGGCTGGACACTCAACGGCGAGTTCCGGGAGAAGGACGGGCGCAGGCTCGAGATCCGCGACGTGATGTACCAGTCGACCACCTGGGTCCAGATCGCGCAGATCCTTCAGCAGAACCTCGCGCAGATCGGCGTCAAACTGAACATCGACACCCGCGGCGGCACCGGATTCTTCACCGATGTCATCCAGCCCGGCGACTTCGACATCGCCCAATTCTCCTGGGTGGGTGACCCGTTCCCGCTCAGCGGCCTGCCCCAGATCTACGCGTACAACCCCGACGACCTGCAGGGCAATTACGGCCGGATCGGTTCGCCCGAACTGAATGCGCTGATCGAGCGGACGATCTCGGAACTCGACCCGCAGAAGGCGATCGAACTGGCCAACGAGGTGGATACCGCGGTGTTCGAGGAGGGGTTCTCGCTGCCGCTGGTGCAGGCGCCGGGCAATGTCGCGGTGCGCGACAACCTGGCGAACTTCGGTGCCGCCGGCCTTGCGTCCTACGACTACACCACGATCGGCTTCCTGAATTAGCGGGTTCGTGGCCGTCCGCTATCCCGTTGCCGTCGGCGCGTGTGCGCTGGTGGTGTGCGGCGCGTTCGCCGTGGTCGCCGACGCCGATCAGCTCAGCGCACTGTTCGTGGTCGCGGCGACGGTGCTCGGTGTCACCGGCTACACGTGGTTCGCTGCTACCCGTTCGGGGTCGGAGCCGGGTCGCCCTGCCACGGTGTACCGGGTCCGCCAGCAGCATCGGCTGACCAGCAGGTCCTGGATCGAGGTTCGTGAGGAACGGGGTTCGTTGTGGATTCCGGTGTTCTTCGATCCCGTCCTGGTCACCCTGCCGACCCCGACAGCGGCGACGGTGCACGGCGTGGGGCGTCGCCGTGTCGTCGTCTGGGAAGGCCGTCGACTGCTTCCCTCCGGTCGAGCGCATCTCTCGGAGCCGGCCGGGCGGTTGATCGACAACCCGTCTCGTCCGGGTCCGGACGGTCCGGTGCGCGCGCGGGTGGCCGCTCGGCCGGTCCGCCGGCTCGTCCTCGACGCCCAGTTCGCGGTGGCGGCACCGTTCGTCGGGGCATTGTGGGTCTACGTCGCGGGCGGCGGGGTCCCGGCGTTCGCCGGCGCGACGTGTGTGGCGGCGGCCGTCGCGGTGTGGTTGGCGGCCGTCCGCGGCTCCGACCCCAGCTGAGGGGTCAGGACATGGTGACGCCCGCGCTGACGAAGCACGGCAGCAGTCCGGCGATCTCGCTCAGCACGGGACCGAATCCCACGGCGGCGGGTACCGGGTCGTTGACGAACGCGACACCCCGGAATCCGGTGGTGAGGTTCGTGAACTGCACGACGGCGCCGTTCCACTGCGCGAGCGGCGCGGCGGTGGTGTACCGGATCCGGTCGGGCGCGACCCGCTCCGCGTTGAACGTCAGCCACGCGCCGGGGGCGCACGTCGACATCGAGCCGGGAACAAAGGGCGCCGCGGAGACGGCCGAGGGCACTGCGAACGACAGTGCGCCTGCCACGGCGATCACTGCACCCAACCGGCCCACCACTTGTCGAGTAGACATCGGAATTCCTTTCGGGGCGCGCTAATCCGTCTCCCCGAGTACGGCGGAACCGCGTCACTGAGTGTGAATACCAGGTCAGAGAATTATATCTCCGCAGGTAGGTCCCACCGCTAGAGTGAACGACCCACTCGTGGGCCGAATGCCGTCGTGTAGCGCACGGCAGTGGGGAGCAACGAAACATGCTGCTGCCAAGAAATACTGACTTCGACCCGTACCGGTTCGACGCAGGCGAGGTCGGCGGACAACCGGTCACTCCGCCACGAGTCGAGCCCCGACGGTGTGCACCACCTGCACCTCGGGGTTCCACGGGACCAGCGCATCGACGGATTTCTCGAGCTCGTCGACCGGCGGGAGCGTCTCGGGACCGAGCACCGCGACGGTCGCGGTGCCGCCCTGCCAGGTGACGTCGGTGACTTCGGCGCCGGGAGTGCCGGCGAGCCAGTTCTCCGCTGCGGTGGAGATCTGCTGCGCCCACAGCGAGGACAGCGAGTTGACCACCATGGGGATCGCGACCGCGACCAGGACCAGCGCCAGGACGGTATACGCGCGCCGCCGGTGCGCGCCGGTGGCGCTCCCGACTTCCCGGGCGTATCCCGCGGCGACGAGCACGGCCGTCGCGGTGATGACCATCGCCACGACGTTGGACGCGAACAGCACGAACGCTCCCACAGCCAGGGAGGGAGCCCCCGATCCCAGGCACACCCCCACCACCGCGAGGGGAGGGACCAGGGAGATGGCGATGGCGACACCGGGAAGAACGTCACCGACGTCCTTCCTCGCGACGGCGACGGCACCGACCAGTCCGGTGGCCAGCGCGGCGGCCAGGTCCATCAGGGTCGGTGACGTACGGCCGGTTACTTGCGAATTGGTCAGCACACTCGACGGATTCGGTAATACCTGCGCGAATGCCATGCCCAGCACGACGACGAGGGCGATGCCGGCGAGGACGTAGAACAGGCTGTGCCCGATCAGGCGGCCGTTGCCGGTGGTGATGCCCAACCCCACCCCGAGAATGGGCGTCGACAACGGTGCGACGATCATCGCACCGATCACGGTGGCGGTGGAATCACCCACGACACCCGCCACCGCGATCACGGCCGACAGCGTCAACATCACCCAGAACGCGGAACGTTTGGCGTCCCGGTCGCCGACCGAGAGATCGAGGCGTTCGCCGAGCTCGGCCAGTGTGCGACGGTGCCTGTCGGGAATGACTCCCAGGCGCCCGGTCACCACGTTTCCGGCCGCGAGGTCCGCGCCGATCCCGCGACGCCGGAGAGCAGCGAGACGATCGCGATACCGACGGTGAAGTAGATCGCCGCGCTGCCGATCCGCGACGCGGCGGTCGCCTCGACAGTGAACGGCCACAGCGCTGCGACGAGGGTCGCGAGTACGCAGATCCAGCCGAAGAAGGTCGCCGCGCGCGGCGTCGAGACCATGAGCACGTGCAGGAGCGCGGTGGCGGTCAAGGCGGCGACGGCGGCGCCGACGGCGAGGATGCTCGCCTGGGAGATTCCCACGGTGGTCGCCGGGGTGATCACCGGGATGTCGAGCAGCCCGCGGACGATCAACAACCCGACGACCGCGGCCAGGGCTGCAACGAGCGCAGTGGCGGCACCTCCGGCCCACAGCCGTTTCGCGTCGACGGTGGGAGCGGCCGGTCTACCGGGCCGGATCTGGTTCATCGAAGGCTCCTTCCGAATGCCGGGCGGAGAGGGTTTCCAGCCACGGTAGGCCGTTCGGATTCTCGAGTTGTCATCCTCCGCGGGTGAAAGGAACGGGCAGAGCAGGTCTGGTCGCGGGGTTATCCGGAGGCGTCACCCACGTCCAATTCGAGACGGTCCTCCTCGAGCCGCACCACCCGGACGGTGCGCGAGTCGCCCGCCGCCGTGGTCACCTCCAGCCGTCCGTCGTCGGCGGGCACCCACGTCCCCTCTCGTGCCTCGTTGGCGTCTCCCCGGCCGATCGCCCAATCGACGAACGAGCCGTCCGGCCGAAATTCGATACCGCCGCGCCCCCTCGCGCGCGGGAAGTCGAATTCGGCGGGCCGGTACACGCGGAGGCCGTCGTGGTCCTCCTCGAAGGAATGCCGCCAGCGCCCCGCTGCGCTTCGGGCGACCAGCGCGGACGCGGCGGACTCCGTTCCCCCGGGCCGCCCCGTCCACAACTGCTTCCGGACGCCGTCCAGGCACGCTCCCATCCGCGTGCCCTGCCCCTTGGTGAACATGACCATCCCGGCGTCGTCCGTGTAGTCCATGTAATCCATGAACAGGTCGCCGTGGGGGCCGTTCCCGCAACTGATGTGCGGGAATCGCGGCATCCCGACGTTCTGCCCGCCCTGATTGGGGGTGTCGCCGACCTCGTCGGAGCCCCGGCACCCGGTGCCGTCGTCGCCCCAGATGTGGAAGAGATTGAAGTAGTGCCCGATCTCGTGGGTCGCGGTGCGCCCGAGGTTGAACGGGGCCCGTGCGGTGCCCGTCGTCCCGAACGCGGTGTAGGTGATCACGACTCCGTCGGTCGAGACCGGACCGCCGGGGAACTGCGCGTAGCCGAGCAGACCACCGCCGAGCGCACAGACCCAGATGTTCAGGTATCTCTGTGTCGGCCACGGATCGGCACCGCCGGTCTCCGCGGACTTGACGCCGTCATTCTGGTCGAACGCGTCGACTTCGGTTGCAGTTCGGGTCATTCCGTTCGTCGCCCGCCCGTCCGGATCCGTGTCGGCGAGATAGAACTCGATTCCCGCGTCGCCGACCAGATACTCGAACACGGACGGAACGGTGTCCACGTCGTCGTTGGTGGCCCGGAAATCCTTGTTGAGCACCGCGATCTGGCTCTCGATCTGCGCGTCGGAGATGTTCTGCGCCGCAGCCTTCCAGACGACGTGAACGACGACCGGAATCCGTGCGACGCCGCGGGCGGCGATCGACTGCAGCGATTCCAGGTCGATGGTCTGGTTCTCGATCTCCGATCGGGCGATGCGATACGACTCCGACTCGGTCAACAACCGGCGGTGCACGTCCATCGCCCCGCAGGTGCGCTGCGTGGGCAGATCGACCTCTGATTCGTTGGTGCTCATGGCGTCGGGCTCCCTTTCGGTTTCAGAGAATCAGGTCCTGGGGACGGATCAGTTCGCGGGGCAGGGCGCTCGCCTCGATCCGCTCGAGCGGATCGGCCGCGATGTAGGGATCGAGAACCAGACCGGTCAACTGGGCGATCCGCCGCACGGGCACCTGGAACGTGCGGTACGCGCCGTAGGAGAACGCCTCCTCCCCCTCGGCGAATTCGTCGAGCAGGGCGGCCTGGCTGAGCAGGTATCCGGTGACCGAGAGACCACCGTCCTGCTTCACCATGGCCACCGTCTTCCAGAACTGACGCGGCAGCGCCACCCCGTGGTATTCGGGGTCGTCGGGCGCGAGAACGGGTCCGGTGACGACACTGACGGCGAGATCGGCGTTGTCCGCGTTCTTCAGGACGTAATCCTCGAGGCCCAGCCACAGGGTCTGGCCCGCGTTGAAACTGTGATGTTGCGGAGTGCAATTCGTGAGGTGGAACGTGTCGTCGTTCGCCGCCTTCGCGAGATGTCCCCACGCCGGGTCGAGTCGGCGCACCAGGTGACCGCGGTCGAGCGGATTGTCGCGATACACGTCCTCCCCCGTCTGCTGATCGGCCGGAAGTCGCGGGTCGAGAATCCATCTGTCGCTGTCGCGCCGCGGGCTCTGCGACTGCGTTCCGTCGATGTTCACGGCAGTGAACAGCGCCAGCGCCCGCTCGCGATGCATCACGACGCTGAAGTGGTGGTACCTCAACTCCGGGGACGCGACCGACGGTGTCCCGGGCCGCGGAAGGGGTAGCGGCACACGCAGGAAGGTCGCGTCGTACCCGCCGCGCGTGCTGTAGTCCGGGTCGATCGAGATCGCCTCGGGCTCAGCGGGTCGCCGGGCGGAGGCCGGGGGGTCGACGGAGCCGAGACGCACCGTGATCTCGAGGGGAACCCGGACGGTCACTTCCCGTTCGCGTTCGACGGCCGGGGATTTCGTCGGTGCCGCCCGCTCGGCGCGGACCACGTCGTCGACGAGGTCACGCGACTGCGGGGCCAGGTTCTGCGCGCGCACGTACTCGAGGATGCGGCTGATGCGCACCCCCTCGTTGAGGACACCACCGAACTCGGTGTGCTGCGGCGCCCGCACGCTCGCGTGATGCAACGCGACCACCTCCCACTGATCGTTGAAGACCGGGGAACCCGAGGATCCGGGTTCCGTGTCTGCCGAGTAGTGCAGAAACCGCTCGGGAACGTCGACGATACGGTTCTCCCGCAAGGCGATCTGCTTCTTCTCGCCGCGGGGGTGCTGCACGATGGTCACGAATTCGCCGATGACGGCCTTGCCCTCCGCTTGGATCAGCGGGTTGAAACCGAATTGGGCGAGCGTTCCGGGTTCGGCGCCGACCGCGACGAGCGCGAAGTCGCGGTCCCGGTCGGCGAGGTAGAACCGCCCCGGGTCCAGCGGGAACATCTGCACGGGGCGCGGTTTCCCGTCGATGCCGTCCTGGTAGTCGAACTCGATCACGCTGCTGCGGGCCGTGTCCGCGTTCGGCAGCACGTGATGGTTGGTCAGCAGCAGCGTGGGTGAGACGAGGAAGCCCGTGCCGTAGCCCTGCAGGGTTCCCCGCGCGTCGCGGATGTTGACGCGCCCGATCGACCGGGCGGCGGCTGCGCCGGCATCGAGGTATCGGACGCCGACGAAATCGGCTGTGTTGATTATTTTCTCGAGTAACCGATCCGGGAGGGCGTCGGACTCCCAGTCCCCATTGCCGTAGTAGCGACCGAGCCGGTCCACGCGCTTCGCGATCCGTTCGGGAGTATCCGCGGCGGCGACGCCTCCGGGGCCGTTGAGTGCGTCCACGTGCTCGCCCCGCTGCGGTGCCCGTTCGCGGGCACGCAGTTCCGCCGCATCGCGTTGGCGCTGCCATTCCGCCTCGAACGTTGCCCCGGGAATCGCGCGCTGCGACTGTCCGTCTCCGATGTTGTCGACGATGGTCATGACTCGGTCCTCACGTAGGTCGGGCGGCTCGTCCTGTGATTGCGAGCCTGCTCGTCGCGGGCACGTCGGTCATGCGTAGTGGGCTACTCGTTTCTCGGTCCGACCACGGTGTCGGCGCGTTCGTACTGTTCGATGCCGTTCCGGACGACCCGTCGGATGCGGTCGCCGTCGGCCACGAGGTCGTCGAGGAGGGGTACCGCCAGTTCCGGCCGGATGGGGGTTTCCGCGAGGAGTTGCCCGAGTTCGAGTGCGTCCGACCCGAGCGCGCCGACGATGACCTTCCGCCGCGCGGAATCCAGCGCCGCCTCGACGTCGAGTTGCTTCGCGGTGTCGCCCCGCGCCGCCGAGATCGGTGTCGCCGTCTCGACCAGCAGCGCCCGGACCTCCTGCGCCGTCAGATCGCGGTCGGTCGCCCACACCAGCATCGCGGTAACCGCCACGTACAGCGCGGCGAACGTCGTGCCGTCCATCTCCGGTCGATCGACAAGCTGCTCGCACACTGTCCCGGTGATCGTCCGCGGCGCGTAGATGTCGGGTTTTCCCGCGTCGGGGAAGTACGGGGTTTCGTGGGTGAGTGTGCCGTCGTCCTCGACGGCTCCGACGGCGAACGCGTCCGCACTCCAGGCCGGATATGCCGGTTCGTCCGAGTGGTCGCCCGAGGCGACCACCAGCCTGCCGTCGCTCACCAGGTGCGCAATCACCGCATTCTGCGCATCCGTCGGCACCGCGTTGCCGTAGTCCAAGACCAGGATGTCCGCGTCGGCCAGCGCAGCCTCCTCCATCCACCGGCAGACGTCGCGCTCGGACGGGATACCGTCGCCGAAGGCCAGCTCCCCGGGAAGGAGTTCGGCCAGTGCCGATTCGCCCTCCCCCGTCTCTCCGGCTACTACCCGCCCCGGAACCCCGTGCTTGATGGCGCACTGCGTGACAGAGACGGCGATCTCCTCGCGTCGGCCCACCGTGAACGGACCCGCGACCGCCAACCGCAACGCGCGCCGCACCGGCGACGCTGCCGCCGCCTCCGCTTCGGGCACAGCGGTTTCGGCGCCGAAGAAGTCGGACCCGTTCGATACCTGGGGCTCCGCTTTCGGGGCGCCGACGCCGAGTTGCCGGACGAGGACCGGCAGGTCCCGCGGGTCGAACGTGCCGTTCCGGGCGGCGAGATCGGCCAACTGCTCCCACAGTTCCAGGTGCCGCACGTCGGTGTAGAGCCGGGACAGGTCCTTCTCCGGATAACGGGTCAGGGTCGGCAGATTGCGCCGGATCCATTGCCACACTTCGGGCCACGACAGGGCGTCGAGGCGGATCGTGCGCACCTCCGAGGGGCGGAGCGATCGCGTCAGTTCCACGAGGTCCGCGGTGGCCGCCACCGCGAGCCGCGCCTTGCTGCGCCGCTGCGTCAGCAGGACCAGCGCGTCGAGGAGGCCCGGGGCGCCGGGTGCGTCGCCGAGCAGCAGGTCACCATCGTCGATGACGATCGCGACCGGGACTTCGGTGAGGTCGCCGAGTAGTCGCTCCCACCAGTCGCCGGCGCTGAATCTGCCCGGCCGGGCGGTGCGCACCCCGACGTCGCGCATCAGCTCGTCGACGAGGCGGGCCAGTTCGCGGACCGGGTCAGGTTCCGCGAGCAGCCGGTTCGCGCTGATGTACAGATGTGCGATCTGCGGGTCGAGCTCGTCGAGCACCCGGTCCAGAAGCGAGGTCTTTCCCGTCGACGGCATTCCGACGACGTGCAGCAACCGCGCCGGCGTCTGCCCGGACAGCACGTCCACCCCCTCGCGCAGCTCCGCGAGGCGGGAGATGAAGCGAAGTTCGCCCTGATGGATACCGAGCCGCAACCCGACCCGCCGGGACGGTGGCTCCGGCCGCGCCCGCGCCTCCGGGTCGATGATCGCGCCGGGCTCGCTACCCCCGACGAACAGGCATGGCACCGCCCAGTCGAGCAGCGGGTCACCGCTGTTCTCGTCGCCGTTGATCGCGAGCCGCGCCAGCCGCAACGCCTCGGCGACAGGCTGGCCGGCGGTCAGTGCCTGGTAGAAGAAGCGCGTCAGCAGTCGCTCCGTCCGGAAGGGCAGCACCGCCTGCATCCCGATCACCATCGGGCATGCATCACGCACGCAGATGTCGGCGGACGACAGCGGACCGGGCCATGGGTCGTCGTCGGCGGCACCGGCCGGCGCGCGTGCCGTCTCACAGCCCGCGAACACGGCCAGCCGGAGGTCCGGGAGTTGCTGCAGCAGCAATGCGAATTCCTGACTGGGCAGCAGCCTCCCGCGGCCGTTACCCTGCTCCAGCTTGAGCCCGTCCGGATTGGCGTGGCCGAGGTAGTGGAAGAGGTGAAACCCGCGTCTCTGCATGCCCATTCGACTGCGGAGCCGTTCGACCGACGGACGGTCCTCGACCACCACACGGAGCAGACCCCGGTCCACCAGGGGCCGCAATTCCGACAGAAGGCTACGTTTCTCGGCATACAGGTCGAACGGGGCCTCGGAATCCTCGGGGCCCTCCCGCAAGGGGCTCGACATCACCAGCAGGAGGTTGAGCGGCGGCTCGATCGGCGTCTGACGCAACGGATAGGTGCGCGACCGTCCCGACCGCACCACGTGGACGTCGCGCGCCATGGCGAGGAACTGGTCGGGTCGTTGCGGATCCAGCAGCAACTCCCACGGCCAGGCGCACACTTCCTGCGGCGCGGCGAGGACGCGCAGGAGAAGCTGAGTTCCCGTGGTCCGGGCCAACCCCCGGCTCTGCTGCAGCAGCGTGACGATGTCCGGAACCCCGAACACCAGATCCGTCAACACCTTCCCGACGTCGAGCGCATGGGTTGCGGCGTCGGTGCGCGCGTGCCGGACGGTGTCGGTCAACCAGTCGGACGGTGTGTCGATCGTCTTCCCGGTGACGTCGTTCGGCAGTTTCCATTCCGGGATCGGTCGCCGCACCGCGAAGACCGAACCCATCCGCGACTGCGCCGAGAGCCAGACGTGGTCGCCGGCCCGGAGAACGCTGATCTCCAGTGCCTCGAAACCGGGTGTCGGTCCCATGCGTCCGCGCTCCTAGACGTCCACGGACCGGGCGATCTCGTCGAGGTCGACCACACTCGCGACGTCGGTGACCGGGTGCACCCCGGGTGCGCGCACGGTGATCCGGTAGTCCTGGGCGGTCAGCCCGTCGAGGCTGGTCTGCTGCCAGCCGTCTGCGGTCGACACCAGCGGGTGTTCCCGGCTCGGACCGCCGGCCATCGGCTCGACCGTCGCGAGAAGCCGAGCGCCCCCGGCGCCGGTGCGCGCCCGGATCACCAGCGGCTCGGCGGTCGTGACGTCGTCGACTTCCAGCGCGACCGATTCGTTCACCGCCGGAAACACGTTCGGAGGCGCGAGTGTCGCGGTGTTCAGGATTCCGCCCACATGGTCGAGCACCGGGTCGTCGTTCTGGAGGGAGCCGTGCCGCTGGCTGAAGAAGGCCGCGTTCTTCCATCCCGTCATGAGTTCGTGCGGGGTGGACGACAACTTCGGCACGGTGCCGTCGCCGCCGCTCTCGTCGGGTCCGCGCACGGTCATCGTCTCGACCTTCGTCCCGGCGAGCCGGGCGGCCCACTTGGTGGGCTGGAAGTCGCCGATCACCGGCCGGATGTCGTAGCCCTCGTGTCCCGAATCCAGCCGCGCGTCGACGGCGTCGCGCAGACCTCGGTGCAGGCGCACCGCCGCACCCATCCGGCCGGCGTCGAGACCCGTCTCCGACCAGTCGAGCTTCTCGTCGTCGAGCGCGAGCCACGACCCGTCGTCGCCCGCCATGCACCGATACGACGGCAGCAACTGGTAGGCGGACGTGAACGACCGGATCAGCGCACTGAGGTCGACGGTGAACGGGCCCCAGCCCTTGCGGAACCCGTTGACGAGGAAGTCGAGTGCATTGACCGAACCCGAGTACGGGGTGCCGAAGGTGACGAGGGTGCGGGTATCACGCCACCCGTCCAGGAATTCGAGGAACAATCGAGCGACGATTCCGCCCATGGAGTGGCACACCAGCACGAGCTTCGCGTCCGCGTTCCCCGACTTCTCGCGCCACCGCGTCAGCCAGTCATGGGTCCGTCGGGCCAGGGCGCGGGCCGCCACCCGGTTGTCGCGCCGCCAGTCGTAGGGGAACTCGAAATAGTTGTCACCGGGAACCACCCCGAATCGGCGGACGACGTCGTCGCGGAATTTCGTGTACCCGTCGATCTTCCAGTCCAGCCCGGGAACGAAGTGGAAGTCCGGGACCAGGCGGGTGGCCACGACGCCGTCTCCGAGGTCGTCGACGTCCGGATCGTCGCCGTCGAGCTTCAGGCGTTTGATGTTCCCGCCCAGCGACAGCACGCCCGCCAGCGCCACGCCCGGTGTCGGTGCCCATACGTCCTTGCCGTCACGGGCGAGGACCGACCCGCCGATGCCGGGCAACAACACGACTACGTCTTTCATGGCGGCCTCCGGGATCGAACGCCCAGGAGAGGGCGGCTTCGAATCCCAGTCTTCTCTCACCCGCCGCAATACACACGAGTAGCGGACCACTCGGTTTGCAATTTTTTCGTCGGGCCGCGGGGCTCAGCTCTGCGCGAAGTTGAGGTAGGCCTTCGACGGCGTCGGGCCGCGCTGGCCCTGGTACTTGGAGCCGACGGCGGAGCTGCCGTACGGGTGTTCCGCTGCGCTCGACAGCCGCAGCAGGCACAGCTGGCCGATCTTCATGCCCGGCCACAGGGTGATGGGCAGGTTCGCGACGTTGGAGAGCTCCAGGGTGATGTGCCCGTTGAAGCCGGGGTCGATGAACCCGGCCGTGGAGTGCGTCAACAGTCCGAGGCGGCCGAGCGAGGACTTGCCCTCGAGGCGTCCCGCCAGGTCGTCGGGCAGCGAACACACCTCCAGAGTGGAGCCGAGAACGAACTCACCCGGATGCAGGACGAACGGCTCCCCCTCGGCCGGCTCGACCAGCGTCGTCAGCTCGTCCTGCCGCTGAGCTGGGTCGATGTGCGTATAGCGGGTGTTGTTGAACACCCGGAACAGGCTGTCGAGGCGCACATCCACGCTCGAGGGCTGGACCATCGAATCGTCGAACGGGTCGATGCCCAGACGTCCAGCGGAAATTTCGGCACGGAGATCGCGATCGGAGAGGAGCACAGGTAGAGGTTAACGGGTGTGGATGGCCATCGAGAGCAGCAGTTCGGTGCAGGTGTCCACGAGCTCCTCCTCGGGGAGGGTCACGGTGCCGTTCAACCACGCCGTCAGGGTCTGCGCCAGACCGCCGACCATGAAGTGCGCGGCCAGGTCGAGGCGCGGGCTCTCGGCCACCTCGTAATACCCCACCGTCTGCTTCGTGACCAGGCCCGCGAACAGCCGCGAACTGTCGAGGCGGCGCTGCGCCAGCACCGCGCTCGACTGCGCTACCGAGAACATGAGACGGCCCTGACGCGGATCCTCGGCGACCTCCCGCACGATGTTGCGGACGCCGGCTCGCACGATGTCGCGTTCACCCGGCCCGGCGTTCGACACGGCGTCCAGGGTGCTGGTGGCGATCCGGTCGACCACGTGGTCGTAGACGGCGACGGTGAGCGCGTCGCGGTCGGTGAAGCTCTCGTAGAAATAGCGGGTGGCGAGTCCGGCCTGCTTGCAGACTCCGCGCACGGTCAGGGCGTGGTCGCCGTCCGCGCTGCCCAGCAGGTCGAGTCCCGCCTCGATGAGCTGACCGCGCCGTTCCGATTTCCGCTGGTCACGCTCCTGGCCGCCATAGACGCGCCCACCGTCGCTCGTCGAGTGTCCGACGTTCGCGTTCACCGGTGCGGTAGCCATGCGGACCATCTTTCCACCGGACTCTGGACGGCGGACATATATGTGAGTACGGTCGTGTTCAGATAGCGAATCCGCGGTGGGGAGAGGGAACACAAATGTCGACGTCACTCGAAGTACCGGACCGTCTCGATCAGGTCATGGACGGTGCCGGACTACTGGCAGGCGCCGCGAACATCATCATGCAGCTCGCCCATCCCGGGGTCGGGTACGGCGTATACGAGAGCAAGGTCGAGAGCGGCCAGCTGTTCAGGCATCCGATCAAGCGGACCCGCACCACGCTGACCTACCTCGTGGTGGCGGCCCGCGGCACCGACGAGGAGAAGGCGGCCTTCCGCAAGGGCGTCAACCGCGCCCACGCCAAGGTGCGCTCCACCCCCGACAGTCCCGTGCAATACAACGCGTTCGACCCCGAACTGCAGCTGTGGGTGGCCGCCTGCATCTACCGCGGATTCGAGGACGTCAACCGCGCCCTGCACGGCGACCTCTCCCCCGCCGCCGCCGAGTTCTTCTACAAAGAAGGTGCCACGTTCGGCACCACCCTCCAGGTACCCCCGGACATGTGGCCCGAAGACCGCGTCGCATTCGATGAGTACTGGAACAAAGCCCTCGACAAGGTGTCGATCGACGACACCATCCGCGAACACGTCCTCTCCATCGCACAACTCGAATTCCTGCCCGCCATCGTCTCCCGCCTGTTCGGCCGGCTCAACATGTTCTTCACCAACGGCTTCCTGCCCCAGCAGTTCCGCGACGAAATGCACCTGACATGGACCGACAAGGATCAGCAGCGCTTCGACCGGACCCTGCGCACCATCGGCACCGTCAGCAGGCGCATCCCCGTCCCCATCCGGGAGTTCCCCTACAACCTGCTCATGTTCGATCTGCGACGCCGAATGAAGGCGGGCAAACCCCTCGTATGACACACCGCGAGTGTGCCCGGGTAGTCCGGATCACCATCTGATAATGTTTCCGCCGCAGGGTGTTGGGCCTGCCTACGGGCGCCCAATATCGTGCGCGCCGATGTAGTTCAATGGCAGAACATCAGCTTCCCAAGCTGAATACGCGGGTTCGATTCCCGTCATCGGCTCCACCCACGGGGTGTGCACCCAATAGGCCGTGTTGGGTTCACCTATTAGACCCGGGATCCGATTCGGACCCTTATTTCTGCGCATTCGACGCTGCGCCGCCCGCTTCTTCGGTCGGTGTGCAAGACGTTCGAGCTGTGAGAGCAGCAAATCTGGCGAACCCGTGCCCGATAATGGGTCATTTTCGGTGGGTGGTCGAGGTCGACTACCGGGATCCGTGGATTCCGTTGCCGGGGCGGGGTAGCTATCTGCCCGGTCCCGTGGCAGCCAGAGATGTTGCGTGTCGCGTGGCGGAGTGGGTGCTGCGACGCCGCCGTCGTCGGAGTCGGCGTTCGGGTTCCGGTTCGCCGAGGAACCGCCCCCAGGAATCGAGAACCTCGCGCCGGGTCGCCCAGTCGTGCAGATTGAGGATGTTCAGGGCGGCGAGGGTGAAGCCGGCGAGCAGGGTGTAACGGCGGATCCCGAAGCCCCGGAAGTAGCCGCGGTGCACACCAAGCCGGTTCTTCTTCAGGTCGGCGAACAGGCTCTCGATCCCGACCCTGCGGTGATAGGACGCCTCCCAGGCCAGGGTGCCGTGCTGGAACGGCATCCGCAGGTCCGGGTAATCGGCGTCGGACAGGGTGATGGTGCGCCCGCACCCGCACGGTGTTCCCAATGTGCAGGAGGTGGCCGGGACGCTGTGCGGTGCGCGCATCGACACGGGATTGTTCGGGCAACGCACCCGGGCCGGAGGAACGGCCGGCCCGCGGTAGCGGCGCGCCCCGTCAGGTTGGCGGGCACCGTGTGGGACGAAGGCGTAGGCCTGGCGGGCCTGGTGCCGGCGGTCGAGTCGCCCGCGCACGCCGACGTCCATCTTGGTGTCGATCGGCTCGATGTCGTGCAGCCCCGCAGGAAGACTCGTCGGGTAGAGGACGCCGTCGATCCAGAGGGTGTCGCTACCGTCGGGTCCGGGGTGTGTGCCGCGTTGTTTCGGGTGCAGGTCGTAGATGGTGGTGTAGCCGAGTTGCCAGACCGGCAACGCGAACGTGTCGTTGGTGACGTAGTTGTAGGCGCGGTCGGCGATGAGCTGTCGCGGCTTGCCGATCGTGTCACCGAGCGCGTGAACGGCGGGCAGGCCACCGATGCCCTTGTGCGACCCGGCCGGTGAGAGGTTCATCGCCCGGGCCACGTGCACCACCGGGCCACGGCCGGGCACGGATGGCACATCGGTGATCACATGCAGGTCATAACCGCAGAAGAAGATCGTTTCCTCGAACTCACTGCTGCGCCAGCCCATCCGCGCGTCCATGTCGACCGTGTAGATGTACCGGCCATCCGCCCCGACCGGGGCGTCCGGGAGGTGGTGATCGCGCCGGCGGGCATGCGGATGGGCCGGATCCGGCGGCGCGAGCGGATGATCCGGCGGCGGAGGCGAGTCGGGGTCGGCGTCGACGAGCGGTTTGCGGTGCCGCACCCGCCCCCACGTCGAGAGGTCGGTCGAATCCAGAGCCACGGTCCCGGTCGGCAGGTGACACCACAACGTGGCATCGAGCAGGGCTTGGGCGACGGCGCGCTCGTCCCACTCCGGATGGCGCGGCGACCGGCATGCCTTCATCAACCGCCGCAGCGCGTCGTTGACGCTCTTGTAGCTGATCTCGATGTGTGCGGGCAGTCCCACCTGGCGGCGTTGCGAGTTCGACCATCCCCGCACGACCTCGGCGACCTTCGTCTGGTGCATCGGCAACCCCAGCATCGGTGTCAGCAGGTACGCGGCGAGGAACGCATCAGCGGTGAAGACCCGGTGCGCGCCGCGGTGGTGATCGAACACCTCCCGCACGAACTCCCGCGCCGCACAGTGCTCGATCACCGCGACCACCCGCTTGAACTGCCATGGTTCGGTCCGATGCACGGCGGTGGACACCTCATGCAGACGACGAACCCTGCCCTTCGCGCTCACCAGGGCACCGCCTCGGCGATCGCGTCCAACTCGGCGATGCTCCACCGCGCACGCGTGCCCTGGGTGTCGAGAGCGAGAAGGTTGTTCAGCTTGCAGGTCGCGGTCAGCCCGGACAGCCTCATGAAGATCGGTAGCGGAACGGCCTGCACCATCGCGACCTCCCACGTCAACCGCAGCCGGGACGACGTCACCGGCTTCACTCCACGCGGGGCCTCGCACTGCGCGAGCAGATCGCTCACGAACTCGACCCGCGGCACCGGATCCCGGAACAAGTGCCCACGGCTCGCTCGCTCCGCGGACGCCAGCACCGCCTCGCGGTACGCCGGGCGCACCGGTACGTCCCGCCGCTTCGCGCCACGAACCTCGATGATGACGTGCTCGCCGCGGACCTGCACATCCGGGACGCCGACGTTGAGCATCTCGGTGCCGCGCAACCCGGCCCCGACACCGAGAGCCACCGCAGCAGCGAGCCCCCGCCTGCGGACCGCACTCGCTTGCCGCGGCGCCCACCACAGCAACTGCGCCACTTGAGCCGCCGTATACGGCGCGACCGTCCGCGGATACCGCAACGCTTCCCGCTGCGGTTCCCAGGGCGCCCGCCTGGTGATCCGCCGCGACAACGTCGTCAGCGTGGCACGTCGTGTGGACCGTGAGGCGGCCGCCAATCCTGGTGCCGTCATCGCGTACCGGTTCACCGTCGCGGGATGGAAGACCTGCTCGACGTCGAGCGGCAGTCCCTGTTCTCGCGCCAACGCCACGATCGACGCCACCTCCGAGATCCGGGTCGCGGTGACCTTCGCGATCTGGCTCGGTATGAACCCGCGCCGAACGACGTCACGCACGAACGGTGCGATCGCCTCCCACTGCTGCGCCGGCATCCGCGGGGTGTACAGCTCGATGATCTGCTCCGATGTCCGCGGCGCCATCACTGCTGCCCTCCCGCCAACCGCCGCCACCCGGGCGAACCGACCTCCGGGACAGGAAGATACGGAACAAGATCCGAAAACGCCTTCCCGCTCACGATCCCGGCGGCCGCGAAGATCTCCGCCACCCCACAATCGGACAACACACCGGTCAGCCAGGTCGACCGCAACCGCGCGACCGTCAACCGCGGCAACCCGGCCGGGTACTCGAACGAGGCGAGCAACGCCGCCGCCTGATCCCGGCCGGCACGATGCGAGGCCACCAGCGGCCCGGTCCCCGCCCCCGCGAGGACCCCCTTCAGCCTCTCCACCCACCCGGCCCGCACCGAAACCACCCGGCGTGCCGACACCGATCCGAGTGCCACCGCGACCACGCCGCCGACCTCGACCACATCGGCCCGGGTGACCGCGAACAACTCGCCCGAGCGGGCCCCTGCGCCCACCGTCAACGCCAGGACCGCGGTCATCGCCTGCACCCGGAACGGCCCGTTCTGCGCCATCGCGGCCGCCCAATACGCCTCGACCTGCTCGTGCGTGTACGGCGCGGACAAGCCCTGCCGGGCTCCTTGTTCGCCGGGTGCCGGCCACGGCGCCCGGCGCGTCACCGCCCGCGCCACCCTGCGCAGCCGCGAGATCTCCGTCAACCGCGAGGTCGGCGCCAGCTCCCGCATCCCGGTCACCCGATACCGTTCGAGCACCTCCGGGGTCAGCACCGTCTCCCGGTCGAGGTCGTACCCCACATCGATTGCCCACACCGCGAACCGCGACAGCGCCTTCAACGCGTTCGCCGCCTGACTGTGCAACCTGGGCCCGGACAATTCGACGGTCTCGCGCACCCACGGCGCCACCACCGACCACGCGGCGGGATCGACCGATCGTGGTTCAAAACACCGGATACGCGCCGCGATGCCATCGGCGTCATCAGTTCGCCGCTTGTAGGCCGTCATCAGTGATCACCGTTCCCCATCCAACAGGTGACTTCCAATAAGCCCGTCGCCGATCAAAGCGCAAGGGAGTATCGTCATGAGTGTCTACTCCTCATGAATCACATGGGGTCAGCTGCACCACAGCTGACGAATTCGAAAGACACCGAGCGTCATTCGGTGTCTTTCGGTGCGTTCAAAGGTAGTTGAGCGGATCACCTCCAGTCGGAGCACGCAGATATGAAGTTTTTGCTCCCCTATCCAGCGTGTGAGGCAGATCCGATACCTTCACGCTAACCCAGCGGCGGCACCCAGAAAAGCCCTGACCAGCGGCGACATGCGCACCTCGAAGTAACATCCCCACCCGGAACCCGAGTAGCGTGAACAGCACACGGGGGCTGACCGAGGAGAGGCGAAATGGTCGACACAGGCACCGGACCCGACACGGCAGCGCGCACCCTCATCACCGAATTGCGGTCACTCCTGGGCGCGAAACTCGTTGCATACCTGGCCGAAGCGCCCGACACCGCCACCGTCCACGGATGGGTGGACGGCACCACCCCACTGCCCGACCACGCCATCCTCGACCGACTCCAGGTCGCCCTCGACGCCGCACGACGAATCGGCGCGCGCGACACCCCCGCCGTCATCCAAACCTGGTTCCAAGGACGAAACTCCGCACTCGACAGCCAACCACCCGCACAGCTACTCCGCGAAGCGAACCTCCACACCGTGCGCGACACCATGCTCGCTGCCGCAACCGAATTCGCCACGCACAGCTCCTGAGCAATACAAGTCACCAAAAACAAGAACGCACCCGACCCACCGAGACCAGACGGCATACCCGACGGCGGGGTCGTGAGCTAGTCGCGCACACCACGTGTGCGCACCCCGGCGCCGACCCACCAGTGCGAAACTGTGATCTCGACTGCTGCGACTTCAGGCAGGCACTCAGTGGCCCGCGTCGAACATTTGGCGAAATATGTTGCTATCCAAACGTTCCCAAAGTTCTGATAACGGATATTATGTAAACTCGCGTTTCTGCATCAGATTCCTCATTCCCCAGTGCCCTTGTCGTTTCCTCAGTTCATGGAGGGGGTGAAGGAGGTTCGGCAGATCGATTCCACCACCACCCAACATTGCCGGGCAGAGCAGGGAATTCAACGCCGCGACATGTCGAAGTAATTCGCACTCCAAACACCCCCACCGCAACGCACTGTCAAGGAGTTCATCGAAGGGGGTGAGCATGATCTCGCGCCGGGCCGCGCGGGGCCCGAGGAGGTGGGTTCGATCATTCGTCCTCGGTCCACGCGCGACGGGTGACGGCCCTCGGCCGAAGGGGCCAGCGGTCGAGGGTCTCGCCGCCTGCGGACTGCCGTCGAGCCGCGGTTCCCGGGGAACGGTTTCCCGGGCAGTCCGCTGTATTTCGCCGGGCATTGAATTATGGTGACCTCACGTTGGACTCCCGTGACACAACCCATCCTATGAACTTTTCAGAACAATTGGCTCGTGAAACCGCCGTCGACGGTCAAGGCACTCCCGGTGATCATCGAAGCTTGGTCCGAAGTGAGGAAAAGAGCCGCATCTGCGATATTCTCTGGGGATATCAACCGCCCCTGCTTCTGGTCGATTACCTGAGCGAAACCGCCAGGGGCGAGGCCCATGGTGGACTCCCAAACTGGGACTTCAGAGTCAACGAGCGGAGTATCAACGTAGCCGGGCACCAGGGCGTTGACTCGGACGTTCTGTGCTCTGAGTTCACCTGCAGCTGTTGCGGTGAGGTTACGAACTGCAGCTTTCGACGCCCCGTAAGCCGCCGCGAGAGGTGTGCCCCCGGTCCCCGAAATGGACGAGAGGGTGAGGATCGATCCACCACCGGAATTCGCGATAGCCGCCGCGCTGTGCTTGATGGTCAGGAAGACACCGTCAAGGTTCACTGACATGGTGGATCGCCAAACATCGAGCGGCGTCTCCGCGATCGGATGCGATGCGCTGATGATCCCAGCGTTGGCGACCACGTGATGCAAAGCCCCATGCTCTTCGACAGTCCGTTCTATCAGCGCAGAAACGTCCTGCTCGCGGGTCACATCAGCCGGGATTGCGCTCGCGCCGGGGATGCGGGAAACAACTGCCTCGGCGGCTCCGCGGTCTCGATCGGAGACGACAACCCGAGCGCCTTCCTTCGCGAACCGGGCGGCGATCACAGCGCCGATTCCGCCGCCCGATCCAGTGACGATCACGACCTTACCTTCGAGTGATGCAGGCATGGCCACCTTCCTTTCCATTAGACGATGTACTGAGCCAGTTCGAGTTCCGCGGGATGAGAGGACCGACAAGGCCCGGGGCACAGCGCCGCCCCGGGATCCTCAGTCACGAGGCAGCGACGTCGTACGGGACGGGTCGGTTCTCCTTGGCCCAGAGCTTCTCCATGTCCGACTCCGGCGGCGGCGGCACGAGACCCTGCGTGCGCCAGAGGTCCATGGGGGTCTCATCGATGTGGATCTCCCAGTCGTAGCCGCGCTCCTTGATGAAGGGCGCGAGCTTCTCCTCGGCCACTGTCATCATCAGTGCGCGAACCTCTGCGGTCTCCATCTGCCGGGCGATGTGATCGAGTCGGATCCGGACGAAGTTGTTGTTCGCCTTTCCCCCGACATACATCGTCTCCTTCGGCATGTCCTTGAACAGGACGACCACGTAGAACCGTGGCAGGTTGACGTAGTCCACGTAGATTGACGTGATCGCCTCGGACAGCTGCTCCTTGTCCTCGGGGGTGAAGGCATTCTCGGGGGTGAAGATCTCCCAGTACGGCATGGCGGTTCCTCCTCATTGGATTGGTGCGGCGGGACTTGTGCCGCGATAGCGATTGCTTCTGTCGGACGGTCCGAATGGGCTCATCAAACTGAGGTCTGATGTTGCCCGCACGAAGGTCTTGATGGACCCGTAGTCGCGGACGGGTCCTACGCCAGGGCGCGCACAAAGTGCTCGCACGCAGCCTTAGACGACGCCTCGAACGCGGCACCGGTATACACGTCGAAGTGGCCACAAGGCAGCACGAGCAACTGCTTGGGCTGCAGGGCCCGTTCGTAGGCCTCGAAGGCAAGTTCTGCGTACGCACTGATGTCTTGGTCAGCCACGATCATCAGTAGTGGGGTCGGTGAGATCCGGTGGATTCCATCGCCGGGCTCGAACTCGACGATCCGCTCGAGCGAACCGAGGGTCACCTCGTTGCGCCAGGACGGAGCCCTGTCCTGCGCGGTTTTGGTGAAGAACTCCCAGGATTCGACGCTGGACATCAGCGCGGGAGCCAACGGATCGGCGTCCACGGCCGGCATGAGCGTGGGCTCCCCGCCGTCGTAGATGTTGCGTCGTTCGCCGTCCAACTGGGCGCGCACCGTTGGCAGGAAGTCGGGACGAACGAGCCGCGTCATCTGGCCGGACCCACTGATGAACGGGACCTGAGCGACAACGGCCCGCACCCGACGATCGACGGCGGCCACGCTCAGCACGAGGCCGCCGCCATGGCTGGATCCCCAGATGCCGACACGGCCGGGGTCGACGTCCTCGCGGCCAGTCGCATACGTGATGGCGTGGCGAAGGTCGCGGGCCTGGGTGATCGAATCGATGTGCTGACGCGGAGCGCCGTCGCTCGCGCCGAAGTTTCGGTGGTCGTACACCAGAACGTTCAGTCCCGCTTGGGAAAAGGACTCGGCGTAGTCGTCGAGATACATTTCCTTGACGGCGGACAGTCCATGGACCATCACCACCAGTGGGCCCTTGGAATCGGCCCCTTCTGCGGGATAGAACCATCCGCGCAAAGTGACATTGTCCGCTGAGAATTCAATATCCTCACGTGGCATGAGCGATCCTTCCGAAATTTGTACGCTTGTTGAAGAAGGTAGTGACGTGGAACACACCATTGAAGGGATGCTTGCGCCCACTCCGAGGACACGTCCGCCACGTTCGGTTTGCCGCTACCCCGGCCGCGAAATCCATCGATATCCGCTTCGGGACTGGGCCGGCCGTCGAGACGCACCCGGTTCGGCCCGCCTGTTTCACGGCGCGACGTACGACTCGACCGTGGTGCCGTTGCGCGGTGAGCGAGTGGCACAATGTCTCGCGGCCACCACGCGGTATCGAGTGGCGGTGCCCAGCCGAGCGCCTAGAACTGCACCCATCGCCGCGATGGGCCGGGGCAGGAGGGTCCCGCGTCGAGGCTCGAGGCTCGCTGTTCTGCGAGTCCCGAGCTGCGGCGTCGTTCGCTGGCGTGGGGTCCAGCCTGGGAAGTTACGGCCGGATTTCCGCCGCGGTCGAACCTGAGTCTCGAAGCTGGATCGCGTTCATGGCCGAGAACTGCAAGGTCCAGAGGTTTCCATGCCCCGGGTACTTCGCCGACATGATGCGGACCAGGTCCTCCGCATCGCTTGCAACCTCGTAGGCAGCCGCGAAGTCCTGGATGTAGGAACGTGTTTCGGCGATCATGGCATCGACGGCGTGGTCGTCGCCGTCGGGCCTGCGGTGGCCGGCGACGATCACCTTGGGTGCCAGCTTCTCCACCAGATCCACGGTCTCGAGCCAGTCTTGCCATTCCTCGGGCGTCGACAGGCCGAGCATCGGGTGGATCTCGTTGTAGATGGAGTCACCGGCAACGACGACATCGATCTCCGGGATGTGCACGATTGTCGTGGGATGGATGTCGGCCTGCTTCACCTCGACGATGTTGAGAGGCGAGCCGTCAACATAGAGCGTCCGGTCGTCGATCGGGTCGGGGAGCGCATCACTGACGACGCAGGCGTCGCCGAACAGCATCGCCCACTGCTGTTGCTGCAGTTCCATGGATTCCTTCATGGCCTCGACCACGTGGGGCAGCGCAACGCACTTCGCGTCCGGGAACCGCTCCTTGAGGGGACCGATGCCCAGGTAGTGATCGGCATGGGCGTGCGTCACGTAGATCGTCGTGAGTTGCTTCCCGGTGCGCTCGATCAGGTCCCCCAGGTCCCGGACGTCATCCTTGAGATACTGCGCATCGATGAGCACAGCTTCGGTCGGACCGGTGATCAACGTCGCAGTGGTCGGCGAGAACGTGCCGCGGGGAACATCAGGCCAGTCTCCCGCGGGGATCTCGGGCCAGCGACCGACGTACACGGTCGCTCGGATCGGCGGGGCGGCTGCGGCGGGCGGGCGGATGTCGGTATTCATGAAGAACCTCCAGAATGAGAGTGATTGGTCAGTGGCATCGGGTGGGCCTGCGGCCCACCGCAGTTAGATCAACGGTATGAGCGCGCCGTTTCCGGGACATAGGTCGGCCGTGCCGGACACCGGTACACAGCCGCCACGATTCGCTCGGCGTGACGAACCGGCCGCCATGGCCAAGTAGGTCGTCTCCCTTGGTCATCAGCCATGCACCGGTGAGTTCGCAGCACGGGTGGCTGCGTAGCGGGCAAAGGTTTCCAGCAGGGACGGGTCGTCGATCGACCGTGCTTCGGCGACCGCGGCGACGTCGTTGCCTTGCAGGATGCGCTTGACCGGAACCTCAAGCTTCTTGCCTGTCCGGGTGTGCGGGATCGCCCTGACGACGATCACGTCGTCCGGCACGACTCGGGGTGAGACCGCCTCGCGGATCCGCCCGATGATGCGCTCGCGGAGCGCGTCATCGAGCTCGGCGTGCTCGGACAGTGCGACGAACAGCGGCATCCAGTACTCACCGTTCTGCTGCTCCGCCCCGATGACGAGGGCTTCCTCTACCTCCGGGAGTTCTTCGACGACGCGATAGATGTCGGCGGTACCGAACCGGATCCCGTTACGGTTCAGCGTGGAATCAGATCGTCCGTGGACGATCACGGTGTTGCGCTCGGTGATGGTGACCCAGTCACCATGCCGCCAGACCCCGGGGTAGCTCTCGAAATAGGTCTCTCGGTAGCGGGCCCCGTCGCCGTCGTTCCAGAATCGGGTCGGCATGGACGGCATCGGCTGTGTCACCACCAACTCGCCCACGGCATCGCGCAGGCTGCGGCCGTCGGCGTCCCACGAGTCAAGGGCCACGCCCAGGTATGGGGCCGAGATCTCCCCGGCCCGCACCGGCAGGATCGGCACGAAGCCCGCGAACCCGCTGGCGACATCGGTTCCCCCTGTCACCGAGGCGAGCGGCACATCGCGGCCGACGTGATCGGCAACCCAGAAGTGCAACTCGGGAGCGACCACGGAGCCGGTGGCCCCGATCGTCCTCAGCCGAGACAGATCGTGGTCGGTGCCGGGTGACCGGCCGGCCCGGGCGCAGGCCTGGAGGTATGCCGGGCTCGTGCCCAGCACGGTGACCTCGTGTCGGGCTGTGAGAGCCCATAGCGCGTCGTCGGTCGGGTACGACGGACTTCCGTCGTAGCAGACGATCGTCGCGCCGACGAGGAGGCCGCTCACGAGGGAGTTCCAGACCATCCAGCTCGGCGAGGTGTACCACAGGTACGTGTCGGAAGGCCCTAGGTCGAGATGGAGGGCCAGGGCTTTGAGGTGCTCGAGCACGACTCCACCGTGGCCGTGAACAAACCCCTTCGGCTTCCCGGTCGTCCCCGAGGAGAACAGTACCCAGAGGGGGTGGTCGAACCGCACGTGCGCGGGAGTCATGGCCGGCCCACCCCCGGTGACTGCCTCGACCCAGGGCGTGGTGCCTGCGGGAACACTCGCCCCAGAGTGAAGTCGATCGACGACGAGCACCTCACGCAGCGTCGGCATCCCGGCCTGCAGGGCTGGCAGGGCCGCGAGGCGGTCGACCTCGCGTCCGCCGAAGCGGTAACCGTCGGCCGTGACGAGGACCACCGGCGCGAGCTGTCCGAGGCGGTCGACAACCGCTTCGGGTTGATAGTCCTGTCCGCAGCACGACCAGGTCGCTCCAACGCTCGCGGTGGCGAGGAAGGCGATGACCGCCTCGGCAACGTTGGGGAGGTATCCGACCACACAGTCGCCCTCGCCGACGCCCCGGGCGCGCAGCCAGTTCGCCAGCGCGGTGACCTGGCAGGCGAGTTCGGTCCAGGAAACCGTCCGCGGCCCGGGCCCGCCAGGTTCGGAATCGTCGATGATCGCTGGGCGGGACGACGTGGCGTGGCTCAGCACCATGTCCACATAATTCAGCCGCCTGCCGGGAAACCATTCGGCGAAGGGCATCTCCCGGGTTGGCAGCACCGGGCCAACGCCGGTCATGGTCACCCCGAAGTAGTCCTTCATCGACGCCCAGAACTCCTCCGGACTGGTCACCGACCAGTCCCACAAGGACTGGTAGGAGGTGGCCTCGAATCGGCCCGTCGCCTGCAGCCAGTCGATGAAGTCACTGATCCGGGCGTCGGCGATCCGTTCTGCCGAGGGCGACCAGGCGACGTCCCCGGGTCCGATCGAACTCACCTCCACGGTCGCGTCCATTCCGAAATCCATATCTGCACCCTTCTTCACGCGTTACTAGTCAGAACGGGCATCAGCAGCCGTGGCTTTCCCGATACTCGCTCGGCGAGACCCCGAAGCAGCGGTGGAACTCCCGGCGAAGGTGGCTGGGGTCGTAGAAGCACCACCGGTGAGCGATCGTCGCGATGGTCATGTCGGAGTTCACCAGCTCCTCGCGGACCGCGGCCATACGCCGTGCCCGCACGAGAGCGGTCATGGTGTCCCCGGTCAGCGAGAAGGCCCGGTGGATGGTTCGTGTCGAGACGTTATGGGCGGCCGCAAGATCCTCGATACGGATCGGACCGCTACGAAGATTGCGGGTGATCCAGTTGTCAATCTGCGCGCGCAAAGCAGCCAAGGCCGATCGACCTGTGACAGAGCCGCTCTCTGCGCGGATGATGCCGACAGTCAGTGCCACCAGCGCCCGGCGGGCCGCCTCGATCTCCGAGGGATGCATGGCTGGTAGCCGGCTCCAGACCTGGTCAATGGTCGTAAACAGGACGCCAACCAGCGGCCGGTCCTGCTCGAGCACGACACAGCCAGGAATGTTCGCGTCGCAACCAGCTGCCAGCAGCGCGGCCCGCGGCAGGGTCAGCGTGCGTTTCCTGACCCGCTCCGGCACCGAGAAGCCGTCACCGTCGTAACCGCCGGTCGCCACGACCACTGTCCCGTTCACCGGCGCGGCATCCGTGCCCGCAAAGGAAAGTCGCTCGTCGCCCCAGTCACCTGCCACGACCACGACGACATCGCGCTCAGCGGCACGATCTTTACCCAGCGACAGCACGCTTTGCAGGGGCGGGCAGTCCCAGTCCGCGAGCTGGAGGTCGCCGACGTCTCGCGAACGCACGCGAGTGGCATTGCCCCGCCTCTTGCGGTGTTGCACCGTCATGGGCCCCGAGACATCGCGGACCGCAGTCTCCCAGCGGGCCCCAGGCCCGGCCGCCTCGACGTCAAGGACATCGATTTCGGTGGCTATGGTCGCGGTCATCGGGGCCTCCCAAAGCAGTGGACTAGGTTTGATGTGCCTGTACAGCCTGCCTGTGGACCACCCCGGGGGACATTGTGTGAATGACGTATCCCATTACCTATTCGCGCTCCGGCCCGACCGCTCCCGGTCGGGCCGGAGCGTTAGTCTGGTCGGACCATGGCTTCACGGTCGGCGAACCAGCCGGACAACCTGCCCGCGGATCTGACGAGTTTCGTAGGCCGTCGATCCGAGACCCAGACTGTCCGAAAGCTTCTCTCCGTCGACCGGCTCGTCACGTTGACCGGGGTAGGCGGGGTCGGCAAAACCCGCCTCGCACTGCGGGTTGCCCGTGATATCCGCCGCGCCTTCCCAGATGGGGTTTGCCTGGTCGAACTGGCATCTCTGAAGGACCCAGACCTGCTGCCGCACACGCTGATAGATGCACTCGGGATTCGCGAGCAGTCAGCCCCCGCCCCGTTGGTCCTCACCGACTACTTGCGCCCCCGGCACACCTTGATAGTCCTCGACAACTGCGAGCACATACTCGAGGCAGCCGCGGACCTGGTGGACCGGCTGCTCCGGGCGGCGCCGAAACTGCGGATCCTCGCCACGAGCCGACAAGCGCTGATGATCGCCGGTGAGCATGTGTACCCGGTTCCAACGCTCCCGGTGCCCGACGTCGATGTCCGTCTCGCTCCCGGCTCGGCGACGCAGTTCGCGGCTGTCGACCTGTTCGCCGCCCGGGGGGCTGCGGTCGTTCCCGGCTTCGAGATCACCCCCGACAATGAACAGGCGGTCATCCAGCTCTGCCAGCGACTGGAGGGGATCCCGTTGGCGATCGAACTGGCAGCGGTACGGTTGCGCGTGCTCACGGTGGAGGACCTCGCGCATCGGCTGGATAGTCGGTTCGAGCTGCTTCGCGAGGGCAGTCGTAACTTGCCGGAGCGGCATCAGACTCTTCAGGCCCTCATCGACTGGAGCTACGAGCTGTGTACTCCGGCGGAGCAGACCCTGTGGGCGCGCGCATCAGTGTTCGCTGGTGGGTTCGGTCTTGACGCGCTCGAGGCTGTCTGCGCGGACGAGTTGCTTGCCGAGGAGGTCATTCTCGACACGGTGGCCGGGCTGACCGACAAGTCGATCTTGACCCGAGGCGAGCACGGCGGGCGTGTCAGGTTCCGCATGTTGGAGACTATCCGGGAGTACGGCCAGGCCCGACTACGAGAGTCCGGCTCCGAAGCGAAGGTGCAGCGCAGGCACAGAGATTGGTACTGGCGGCTGATCGAGAAGGCTGCCGCGGAGTGGTTCGGTCCGGGACAGGAGGCCTGGGCGGCCCTGCTCCGTGTGGAGCATCCGAACGTGCGCTCGGCGCTCGAATTCTGCCTCGCGCGGCCAGACGAGGTGCGCGTCGGACTGCGGATGGCGGGCCTGCCCTGGTTCCTCTGGGCTGCGCTCGGCTTCATGACCGAAGGCCGCCTGTGGCTGGACCGGGCGTTGGCACTGGATCAAGAACCGAGTCTCGAGCGGGTTTGGGCGCTGGGCACCGCCGCTGACATCGCTGTCTTCCAGGGCGATGAGGCTGCTGCTACTGCACTGATCGACGCCGTCCACGATCTGGCGGGCCGACTGGGCGACCCACGGGGCCTGGCTTACGCAACCCATATGCTCGGCCTACGCGAACTGGGCACCGACCCGAGCGCTGCGATTCCACTGTTGGTTGAAGCGCTCGAGCGATATGGGTGCGCCGACGTACCCGCCGACTACCCCAACAGTGTGCGCCCTGCACTGACCATTGCCTACGTGCTGTCCGGCGAGCTGGACAGAGCCTCCGAAGTGGCCGAGGAGGTTTGCGCGCAATGTGAGCAGGTCGGCGAGCGTTGGCTCTTGTCCTACGCCATGTGGGCCAGGGGCTTCCTGAAGCTTCTCCAGGGCGAGCTCGAGCAGGCCGAAGCCGATCTGTGCGAGGCGCTCCAGCTCAAGCGGTTCACCCAGGACAACCTGGGCCTGGCGTTCATCCTGGACGCTCTCGCCTGGACCGCCGCGGCGAGCGGCGATTCCGAGCGGGCCGCCGTGCTCCTCGGCGCATCGGACCAGGCCTGGCAGACCATTGGCGTCCCACTGCTCGGGGCGAAACACCTGCTCGCGCGGCGCGAACAGTTCGAGAACATGGCTCGGCGGGCGATGGGCAACCCTGGCTTCGACACCGCGTTTGCGCGTGGAGGCCAGCTCACCGTCGAGGAGATGCTGACCTTCGCGCTCCGTGAGCACCGAGTCTCCCCCGTCGAGACCCGACAGGCCGACAGCTTGTTGACACCTCGAGAGCGCGAGGTCGCGGACCTGGTGGCGCAGGGAATGTCGAGCAAGGACGTGGCGGCCAAGCTGGTCATCTCCCGACGCACCGTCGACGTACACGTGGAGCACATCTTCGCCAAACTTGGGTTCAACTCCCGCACTCAGATCGCGACCTGGGTGGCACAACGGCGCGCGCCGGAATCGCCAAATCGGTGATAGCTGGGCGGCGACTGTCGCCGACACGGTGACCTCGCGATCTCGGAGCCGCGAGATCTAGGCGGACGCCGCGGCGGGCTGTTTTTCGGCGCAGGTCTCGCCCACTTCGGTGACGTTCTCGAATCCTGCAGTCCAGCAACACGTGTCAAGAAGGCTTGTCGAGGGGTTGCCGGTCGGCGCACCCGACCATTCGAAGGGCAAGTTCGACGTAGCGAGCCGCGATAATGCGTGGGTCGGAGTAGGCGCGGGAGGGGAACCACCTGCTGACATCGACGCCGAGGGACGTGATTGCCAGCGCGGCGGCCTCGATGTCGAAGGGATGAAAGTCGCCTGCCGTTGCGCCGGCTTCGATGATTCGCTTGAACACCTTCGTGGTGGACCTGCGGATGTCCGCAATGACTGCGAAGTGCTCGGGCGAGAGCGAGCGTAGTTCGTACTGCGCGACCCGGGCGCTGGCGCGGTTGTCGGCGTGCCAGATCACGTAGGCCGTCACGGTCGACGTCAGCCGGTCGGGCGCCGCGACGTCGGGGCAATCAGCGGCGGTGATGGCCGCCAGTACCGAATGATGGCCTTCGAGGCTGATGGCGTAGAGAAGGGATTCCTTGGTCTTGTAGTGCGGGTATACGGCTCCTGGGCTCATGTCGAGGCTGGCGGCGATCTCCCGGGTGGTGGTGGCGCCGTACCCCTTGGCGGCGAACACCTCGATGGCCGCGGCGCGTATCCGCGCAGCGGCTTTCGAGGTACCCAGCTCGCCGACCGCTGCGGTTAGCGATGCATCCATCACACTGTTGCCTCTCGATTGGCGGGGGTTGACAGGTCTCCGCCGACACCATCAGTATATGCAAGCGCATAGAAAATATGCGGTTGCATATTTTTTGGCTACATAGCTTTCCCATCACCGTCGCCAGACGACCCGCATCCAGGAGTTCCGCATGCCCGAGGCTGTCATCGTCTCCATCGCCCGTTCCCCGATCGGCCGCGCCATGAAGGGATCGCTCAAGGGCATGCGCCCCGACGACCTCGCCGCGCAGATGGTCCAGGCAGCGCTCGACAAGGTGCCCGCGCTCGATCCCACCGACATCAACGACCTCATCCTGGGCTGCGGCCTGCCCGGCGGCGAGCAGGGATTCAACATGGGCCGCAACGTCGCCGTGCAGTTGGGCTACGACTTCATCCCCGGCACCACCATCACCCGGTACTGTTCGTCGTCGCTGCAGACCACCCGCATGGCACTGCACGCGATCAAGGCCGGTGAGGGCGACGTCTTCATCTCCGCCGGCGTCGAGACCGTGTCCCGGTTCATCGCGGGCAACTCCGACTCGCTGCCCGACACCCAGAACCCGCTGTACGCCGACGCGCAGACCCGCACCGAGAAGCTGGCCCAGGGCGGCCAGCAGTGGGTCGACCCGCGCGAGGAAGGGCTGGTCCCCGACACCTACATCGCGATGGGCCAGACCGCCGAGAACGTCGCGCAGATCACCGGCATCACCCGCGAGGAGCAGGACCGGTGGGCGGTGCGCTCGCAGAACCGCGCCGAGGCGGCAATCAACGAGGGCTTCTTCGCCCGGGAGATCACCCCGGTGACCCTGCCCGACGGCACCGTCGTATCCACCGACGACGGCCCCCGCGCCGGCACCACCTATGAGGCCGTCAGCCAGCTCAAGCCGGTGTTCCGCCCGGACGGCACCGTCACCGCCGGCAACGCGTGCCCGCTCAACGACGGCGCCGCCGCCCTGGTGATCATGTCCGACACCAAGGCCAAGGAGCTGGGGTTGACCCCGCTCGCCCGGGTCGTGTCCACCGGGGTGTCCGGTCTGTCGCCGGAGATCATGGGTCTCGGCCCGATCGAGGCGTCCAAGCGGGCCCTGGCCATCGCGGGACTGGGCATCTCCGACATCGACCTCGTCGAGATCAACGAGGCGTTCGCGGTGCAGGTGATCGGGTCGGCGCGGGAACTGAACATCGACGAGGACAAGCTCAACGTCTCCGGCGGCGCCATCGCCCTCGGCCACCCGTTCGGCATGACCGGTGCCCGCATCACCGCGACCCTGCTCAACAACCTGACCACCCACGACAAGCAGTTCGGCCTCGAAACCATGTGCGTCGGCGGCGGTATGGGCATGGCCATGGTCCTCGAACGCCTCAGCTGAGAAGAAAGACAGGAAACCTCAATGGGCAACATCACGTACGACTTCACCGGCAAATCGGTCATCGTCACCGGCGCCGCCCGCGGCATCGGCCAAGCTCTGGCCCGCCACTTCGTCGAGGCCAAGGCGACCGTGTTCATGGTGGACTTCGACAAGGACGAACTCGACAAGGCCGCCCGCGAGGTCGGCGCCATCGGCATCCCCGCCGACGTCAGCGACACCGGTGACGTCGAGAACGTTGTCTCTACCGTGATCGCCGAGACCGGGCGGATCGACATTCTGATCAACAATGCCGGGATCCTGCGCGACAAGGTGCTGTGGAAGCTGACCGACGAGGACTGGGACCAGGTCCTCAATGTCCACGCGGGCGGCACGTTTCGGTTCACGAGGGCCTGTGTTCCGCATTTCCGGAGCCAGGAATTCGGGCGGGTCGTCAACATCACCTCCTACACCGGGCTGCACGGCAACCGTGGGCAGGCCAACTACGCCACCGCCAAGGCCGGGATCATCGGGTTCACCAAGACCGCCGCGAAGGAGCTCGCTGCTTTCGGGGTCACCGTGAATGCGATCTCCCCGAACGCCGCGACCCGGATGACCGCCTCCATTCCGAAGGAGAAGATCGCCGAGGTCACCGGTCCGATCTCGCGGTTCGCCGACCCCGCCGAGATGGCCGACGCCATCGCCTTTCTCGCCTCCGAGGAAGCCGGCTACATCACCGGAGTCGTCCTCCCGGTCGACGGCGGCATCTCCATCTGAGCGCGCCCACCTTGTGAACGGAACCGATTCTCATGACTGATGTACTTTCTCGCCGCGATCTCGATTTCCTGCTCTACGAGTGGCTCGACGTGGTCGCACTGACCTCGCGTAAACGCTTCGCCGAACATTCGAAGGACACCTTCGACGCGGTGCTCGACCTCAGTGCGGACCTCGCGCACAAGCATTTCGCCACCCATAACAAGAAGGCGGACGCGCACGAGCCGACCATGCGCCCGGACGGCACCGTCGAGATGATTTCGGAGGTCAAGACGGCGCTCGACGCCTACGCGGCGGCCGGTTTGATCGCCGGGTCATTCGACGAGAGCGTCGGCGGGATGCAGTTGCCCACCACGGTGGCGCGGGCGGCGATGGCCTGGTTTCAGGCGGCTAACGCCAGCACCTCGTCCTATCCGTTCCTGACGATCGCCAACGCGAATTTGCTCGCCGAGTACGGCACCGAGCAGCAGATCGACGAGTACGTCCGTCCGATGCTCGAGGGCCGCTGGTTCGGCACCATGTGCCTGTCCGAGCCGCAGGCCGGATCCTCGCTGGCGGACATCACCACCCGCGCGGTGCCGCAGGACGACGGCAGCTACCGGGTCACCGGAACGAAGATGTGGATTTCCGGTGGCGACCACGAACTCACCGAGAACATTGTGCACCTGGTGCTGGCGAAGACCCCGGGTGGCGGCCCGGGTGTCAAGGGCATTTCGCTGTTCATCGTCCCGAAATACCTTCCCGGCGCCGACGGTGCCGCCGGCGAGCGCAACGACGTCACCTTGGTGGGCCTCAACCACAAGATGGGCAACCGCGGCACCACTAACACCCTGCTCGCGTTCGGCGACGGCACCCACACCCCCGGTGGGAAATCGGGTGCTGTCGGTTTCCTGGTCGGCGAGGAACACCGCGGCCTGTCCTACATGTTCCACATGATGAACGAGGCCCGGATCGGTGTCGGGTTCCTCGCGATCGCCCTCGGATACGTGGGATACCGCAAGTCGCTCGACTACGCGACGGTGCGGACCCAGGGCCGCCCTCTCGGCGCCAAGGACCCCTCCTCGCCGCCGGTGCCGATCATCGATCACGCCGATGTCCGCCGCATGCTGTTGGCCCAGAAGTCCTACGTCGAGGGCGCGCTCGCGCTCGGCCTCTACTGCTCACGGTTGGTGGACGAACACGACACGGCCGACGATGCGGCCACCGGCGACCAGGCGACGTTGCTCCTGGACGTGCTGACCCCGATCGCGAAGAGCTGGCCGTCGCAGTGGTGCCTCGAGGCGAACAGCCTCGCGATTCAGGTGCACGGCGGTTACGGCTACACCCGCGACTACGACGTCGAACAGTACTACCGCGACAACCGATTGAATCCGATCCACGAGGGCACGCACGGGATCCAGGGGCTGGATCTGCTGGGCCGCAAGGTCACCATGCACGACGGTGCCGGACTCTCACTGCTCGGATCGAAGATCGCTGCCACCGTCGCGCGGGCTCGGTCTCTCGGTGGCGACGCCACCGGTTACGCCGACGCCCTCGACACCGTCTGGAACCGGGTCGTCGACATCACCGCCGCCTTGTGGGCGTCCGGTGACGCGGCGGCCGCGCTGGCGAACTCGTCGGTCTATTTGGAAGCCTTCGGGCACACGGTCATCGCGTGGATGTGGCTCGAACAGCTCATCGCCACCGAGGGTAAGAGGGGTGACTTCTACGACGGAAAGCGGATGGCCGCCCGCTACTTCTACACCCACGAGTTGCCCAAGGTCGGCCCGCAACTCGATCTGTTGGCCAGCGGAGACCGGACCACTCTCGACATGAACCCCAGCTGGTTCTGAACCCCAGGAGACATCACACATGAGTGTGCTCGACAAATTCCGCCTCGACGGCCGCGTCGCCATCGTCACCGGCGCCTCGTCCGGTCTCGGCGTGGCCTTCGCTCAGGCCCTCGCCGAGGCCGGCGCGGACATCGTCCTCGCGGCGCGTCGCGTCGACAAACTGGGCGACACAGCCGCACTGGTCCGTGCCACCGGCCGACGGGCCCTGCCCGTAGCTACCGACATCGCTGATCCGGATCAGTGCACCGCTCTGGTCGACGCAGCAATGACCGAGTTCGGCCGCGTCGACGTTCTCGTCAACAACGCCGGAATCGCCACCGCCCACCCCGCCACCCGCGAAACCCCCGACCAGTTTCGCTCGGTGATCGATATCAACCTGGGCGGCTCCTACTGGACCGCCCAGGCGTGCGGGAAGGTCATGCAACCCGGCAGTTCCATCGTCAACATTTCCAGCGTCCTCGGGCTCACCACCGCCGGTCTGCCCCAGGCCGCCTACAGCGCCAGCAAAGCCGCAATCATCGGTCTGACCCGAGACCTCGCCCAACAATGGGGCACCCGCAAGGGAATTCGCGTCAACGCACTCGCCCCGGGCTTCTTCGCCTCCGAGATGACCGACCAATATCACGACGGCTACCTCGACAGCCTCGCGTCACGGATGGTGCTCGGGCGCACCGGCGATGCCACCGAACTCGCCGCCACCCTCATCTGGCTCGCCTCCGACGCCGCCGGCTACGTCACCGGACAAACACTCGCCGTCGATGGCGGCATGACCATCACCTGACCGCACCACACCCCGCAAGCCCATCGCGTCGAAAGTAACCACCATGCCCACAACCACCACCGTCGACGGGTTGAAGAACCTCGTCGGCACCACACTGGACCCCAGTGACTGGTTCGAGATCACCCAAGACCGAATCACCACCTTCGCCGACGCCACCGACGACCACCAATGGATCCATCTCGACCCGGAACGGGCCCGCACGGAAAGCCCGTTCCGGCGTACCATCGCCCACGGCTACCTCACCCTGTCGTTGCTCAGCGTCATGTTCGCGCAGGTTCTCGAAGTTCAGGGCACGTCCCTGGCGGTGAACTACGGCCTGAACAAGGTCCGGTTTCCGGCCCCCGTCCCCGCGGGATCGAAGGTCCGGCTCAACGCCGAGATAATTTCGGCCCAGGACATCAACGCCGGAGTCCAGATCGTCTCCGCAGTGACCGTGGAATGCAGTGCCACCGACAAACCCGTCTGCGTCGCCGAACCACTCTACCGATACCACCGTTAAACCCTGTGCTCGAGACCGTGGGACAGTCCCTGACAATCGACCGGTAGGCGACGTCTCACAAGCCTGTCGCGACAGCGGTTCGACAGCCCGGCAGATTCCTCGCGAACCAGCCTCGGCGCCAGAATCCGTATGGCTCATGAAACATGCGCATTCTGGAGAACACCCCTTCGCGGAACCTACACAGCATCAGATGCACTGAGTCGGGACACCTCCGCTCTATTGGAGCGTTGTCCCATCCGGGGCGCTGCCAGCCGGTTTGCCCGCCCACCAGAACGATCTGCAGCGATCGCACCGTTCGCAGGTAGTGCGCGGACATGCCCGCAGCAAGCGGAAACAGGTGTGATTAGAGGGGCCTACTTACGCATGATTACCAGACAGTCAGTTCGTGGAGTTACCCAGGCCAGCATTAAGGCGGCTCGCAATAGGTGAACACCCCCGCGCTCCGGCTCCACCCCTCCGTTCATCCATCCATAGGGTGTTCACCCATCAACCTGGTTTTGGGTCACCTATGTGCCGCGATCCACGATTTCCGCCTGATCGGGCTCAATCTAGGACGTCAAACCCGGTCTACTAGCAACTGTCGTGTACCCGTTCGCCCAGAGTTTCGACCTCGGTGGGCATTCGCGCGCGCTATCGGTGCCGGGTGGGATCGGAATGCTGGTCCGGGGCGCGTTTATCTCCGCGTCGATCAGCCAGTAGGCGTGTACCGGTTCTATTCGGTTGCGAAGAAGGCCGCAACCTTTTCAAGTACTCGCGGTCCAAACGCAATTCGGAGTTCTCCTGGCGGAGCCGTTCGAGCTCGGCTCGCGCGTCGACGTCCGGAGCGCGGTCATGTTCAATGACGGAGCGCGCCTTCACATGGGCCACCCACTTGCCGAGCAGTTGTTCGCTGACCCCGCTCTTCTTCGCGACTACGCGATCAGACGTCCGGTCTCGATCACTAGACGGGCGGACTGCTCCCGATACTCCGGGGTGTACC
Source organism: Rhodococcus sp. IEGM 1307 (assembly GCF_030056915.1). Classification (NCBI taxonomy): domain Bacteria; kingdom Bacillati; phylum Actinomycetota; class Actinomycetes; order Mycobacteriales; family Nocardiaceae; genus Rhodococcus; species Rhodococcus sp. IEGM 1307. Next base: position 31,995 of record NZ_JASHKW010000010.1, on the reverse strand, counting down.
GCTTGCGTTTGCCCGACATATGGACATCCTTCGCGCGGGACCTGCCGTCCCGTCAGTCAGGTGTCCCCGTCAGGGGTCAACTCCAGAGTTCTCTGCACGATGTCCGCCCTGGCTATGCTGTTCTCCCTGTAGATAGTGCAGCTAAACAGAAGCGGGAAACATGACGCAGCCAGCGCCCGGTTGGTATCCAGATCCATCCGACCCTGCAAAAAAGATCTATTGGGACGGCACCGCATGGTCCGCCCCTGTTGTCACGACTTCGGCGTCCAGCCCCGGACCAAGCAGGCAAAGAGCGGTTGCGATCGGCGTCTGTGTGCTCGTTGGCATCGGATTGGCGATGTCCATGCAGTCGGTCAGTCTCCTGACCGGCTCTGGCCCGATCTGGACAGGAGTCGGAGTCGTCGGAGCAGGCGTGGCTGTTGCTTTCTTCTTTGGTGCGGCGAAGTGGGTCCGTGTGGTCGCGGCAATCATCTTGGCACTCGCGCTTGTCAACGCTCTCTACATCGAGAACCAGATGTCGAACAAGCGCGACGAACTATCGCACATCTTCGACGACTAAATTGTCCGATGTCGCATGTTGAACCGTCCCGGGTTTGATGCCGCTTCCTTCCTTGAGAACGATGCCGTTGACAGTTCGCAGGGTGTGATCTGACGACCATTCAAGGTGTGATTACCGACTGGTCAGCCCAGCCACTCCGCTACCAACGCATCACAACCCGCAATAGGTGAACACCTCTCCATCCATCTATGCCCACAGACACATCGACCCGACCGACCCTCTCCTCCATCCGCCCGCCCGTCCCTCCCAATGCCCACTCCACCATCGATCCGTTCCATCCATCCCGCACAAAGACATCCATCTACGCGCAGCGCCCCAGGCCGCCCAGCATCCGTTCGGTCGGCTGGCTGGCGCATCCAGGCTGGCTGGGATGGCTCGGCAGTGGCCCCGACGCCGCCTCCTCTCCCGGTTCGGGTACTTTGCGGGTTGGCCGACCTGACCACCACACCGATGGGGTGCCCGTGGCCTCGCGGTACCAGACGCGACGGCGAGTTCATCGATTGGAATACCCCACCTCTGTCCAGCCTCCGGCACTCGTTCGTGGCCAACCACTCCGCGAGGATGTCCTGCACGGTGGGATCGACGATGCGGTCGGGATTGTTCTCGACAACCGGAAAGTACGCACCACACCACCGACGAGTTCGCCTGTGGCGCATGCCGAGCGCTCTCAGCGTACGTCGGAGCCGAGCCTACGTGCGCCGCGCCGCAGATCCGTGCTGGTGCGGTGCACGGCGAGGTCGGCGAGTTCCGGCGCGTGCCGCTTGACGATCTCCCGCATTCTCGTTTCCGCGAGGGGGCCGAGGTTGTCGTAGATCTCGACGAAGTGACGTCGTGCCGCGTCTCTGGGCCACGGGCTGGGCAGGACTTCGGCCGGCAGATCGGGATCGATGTCGGCGAAGCTTCGCCACCGGGCCATCACCTTGGTCCTGACGATAAGGGCGTCCGCGGGGGTGGTCTGCTGCTCGGTGACTCGTGTCCGCAGCCGGGCGGTGTCGGCCACGAAACTGTCGTACTCGCGAGCAAGTTCGGGCAGATCCCACGCTTGTACCGGGTCGCCGCTGAACGAGGCACTCTTCGTGATTCGGGCGCGACTGACGGTGGCGCGGTCGACACCGACAGTTGCCAGCACAGCGCAGGCTTCTTCGGTGAGATCCCACGGCGATACCCAGACGCCGTCGTAGAGGGATCCGAGGCCAAGCGTTCGCAACCGGGTGCGGAGGGTCCGCCTCAGCTCGCGTTGGTCCTCCGGTACGGAGAACATCACGAAGGTCCAGAAACCGTCCCAGGCCCGGTCTCCCGAACCGAATCGAAAGATGCGGGTGAGCCGTTCCATGGTCAGGTCCTCGGTTTTGGGTGGGACGCCGTAAAACGTGGTCCGGCCGACTTTCGAGACGGTGACGAGTTCGCGCGCGGCGAGTCGGCGGATCGCGGCGCGCGCGGCCTGTTCGGCCAGTCCGAATTCGGCGAGCAGGTCGACCAGTACCCGCGAAGGTAACGGCTCGCGGCGCCAGAACCAGTAGTCGCCCAGCAGTGTCGTCAGGAGGCGCTGGGAATTCTGGTACTGCGGTCGCATCGGGCTGTCACTCACCGTCACAGAGTATCGGTGGTGGTCGGGTGGTCGTCCTCCTACAAAGAGTCAAAAGAAAAGGATGCATACCAGTGCCCGTTCGGGGTAACATTTGTCGCGTATTGAGAAAGGAGGCCGCCCGCACAACCAGTGTTCACGGTGGCGGATCAGATTGACCTGCCCTGCGCCCAGTGAAGGGCAGGGGTTGTTTCCGCGCGCCCTGATGCCATTTGTCGATCCGGGGAGTATCGTCACTTTTATGACGAACGTAACGGATTCGCATTATGACGCCGCCGCTGGAGTGAAGGCGCAGAGCGTCCTGCTGACGGTCCTCGGCCGCTACGTGCTCGGCCGCGACGTCCTCGTCGGTACGTCGAGCGTCCTCGACGTCCTGACTTCAGTGGGCGTCGGCGAACATGCCACCCGCTCTGCGCTCGACCGCATGGTCAGACGCGGTCTCCTGACAAAGCACCGCCACGGACGACGCACGTATGTCGGACTCACCTCGCGAGCGGAAGCCATCTTGCAGGACGGCCACGTCCGGATCTGGCGCACCGGCGCCGTCGAGAGCAGCTGGGACGGAACATGGACCCTTCTCAGTTTCAGCTTTCCCGACTCCTGGCAGAAGCAGCGCCACGAACTCCGGGCACGTCTGCAGTGGGCGGGGTTCGGCTCCCTTCAAGGAGGACTGTGGGTTTCACCGTCTACACGCGATGTCACCGATGTCCTCGACGGTGTCGAGGGCAGTGACAAGGTGCGCGTGTTCTACAGCAGGGCCGAGTCCGGGATGGACGTGCCCGCAATGCTGCGTGACGCCTGGGACATAGCGGGTATCGCCGACCGATATGCGCAGTTCCTCGACCGATGGAACGACCCGGGCAGTCGTGCGGGCGGCGCGCTGGCCACCCAACTGGTTCTGGTCACCGAGTGGCTCGAGGTAATTCGTCAGGACCCTCGATTGCCACTCGAGCACCTGCCCGCGGACTGGCCCGCGGCGCCGGCGCAGCGCCTGTTCCGCGCGCTGCACGATCAGCTCGACCCGGTCGCCCGGATGGAAGCCGGAGAACGCCTCGATCTGCGGGCCACGAACTCGGAGGCGTAGCAACTTTCGTCATATCGTTGACGGAAGTCATGTATTGAACTAACTTCGTCCTTGTTGCACGCATCACTTTCCGGCTTCAGGGACTGTTGAGTCTCGGGGCCTCTCGACCACCAAGTGAGGGACCAATGAGGCTCACTCGTTCAAAGACCTTCTGCGCCGCCGTCGCGCTATCGGCGCTGGCGCTGGCCGGGTGTACGTCGATCGATCAGAGGACCGCCGACACCGAGAAGCTGTCGGGGCCGGGCGCCAACGCCGGCGTCCTGTACGACCAACTGCCGCAGGCGATCAAGGACAAGGGTGAGATCGTCTTCGCCGGCGACTCGCACCCCCCATACCGGACCGTCGGACCGGATGGCAAAACGCTCACCGGGATGGACCCCGACGTCCAGCAGGCGCTGTCGGGAGTGCTGGGAATTCCCGTCCGGACGGAGATCACCAGCGGTCTTCCCGCCATGCTCTCCGGGATGCTCTCCGGCCGGTATGACGCCTTCAACGGCCCTGTGAAGGCGACACCGGACCGGCTCGCACAATTCGACGGTGTCCAATGGTTGACCAGCCGCACCTCCTACCTCATCCCGATGAACGGGGGCATCGACGCCGAGAACGCCGACGCGCTCTGCGGGACCCGGTCCGCAGGGGTCGTCGGATCCATCACCGAGGAACAGGTCCACAAACTGTCCGATTGGTGCGCCGCCAAGGGGCAGCCGGGGGTGGAGTTCGTCGGTCTCGCCGACACCAACGCGACACTGCTGGCAGTGCAATCCGGCCGGGCCGATTCGGCGGCGCTGACACAGAGCGGTGCGATCGATACGGCAGCGGCGCAACCGAACACGTGGCGTACCGTCGCCCAAACCGAGGAGCAGGGCGCACTCGCCGACCAGCTCGTCCTCCTGACACCGAAGACCAATGAACTCGGACCGGTCTTCTACGAGGCGTTCAAGTTGCTGTTCGAGGACGGGCAGTACCAGGAGCTGGTGAAGAAGTGGCAGCTCGAGGACATCGCCATTACCGCTCCGGTTCTCAACCCCACCCCGGCCGCATGAACCCGCGCCTGTCTGCCCCCGTCATGTCCGAAGAGCAGGGAAACTCGATGACCGCCCCAGTGTCCGCGGAACCTCACACCAGACCGAGACCCGAAGAGTTCGACGTCGCCCGGGCCCGGCCACGCCTGCGCCCCGCCCGGTGGATCATCTCGGTGATCCTCCTGGTTCTGGCCGCCCAATTCGTCAACTTTGTGGTGACCAACGAACGGTTCGCCTGGGACATCGTCTGGGGCTACCTGTTCTACCCGACGGTGCTGCAGGGTCTCGCGATGTCGGTGTTCATCACCATCGTTGGCATGACGGTCGGATCGCTGTTGGGCATCGCTCTCGCGGCCGGCCATGCCAGTGACTTCTGGCCCGTACGAATCGTGTGCCAGGCCTATGTCGGCGTCTTCCGCGGCATTCCGCCGCTGGTGCAGTTGATCTTCTGGTTCAACCTGGCCTACCTTCTGCCGGAGATTTCCGTGGGAATCCCGTTCGGACCCACGTTCGGGTCGTGGTCGTCGACCGCACTGATCAGCCCGCTCACCGCAGCCCTGATCGGCCTGAGCCTGCACGAGGCCGCGTACATGTCCGAGATCATCCGGTCCGGGCTCGGCGCGGTCGATGCCGGCCAGCGCGACGCCGCACGCGCCATGGGTTTCACCCAGTGGCGGACCTTCTCGCGCATCATCCTTCCGCAGGCCATGCGCGTCATCGTTCCCCCGACCGGAAACCAGTTCATCTCGCTACTCAAAGGCACGTCCCTGGTCTCGGTGATCGCCATGACCGACCTCCTCTTCTCCGTGCAGCTGATCTACAACCGCACGTACCAGGTGGTTCCGCTGCTGCTGGTGGCCTGCATCTGGTACCTGGTCGTCGTCTCGCTGCTCACTTTCGTGCAACGCCGACTCGAACGCCGGTACGGCAAGGGCCAACGCCGTGACGAGGGCGCTACCACCTCCTGGCGCACCACATTTCTTCGAGGAAGGGCCTCGCGATGACCGACCGAACTACCCCCGTAGTCCGGGTGACAAACCTACGCAAGACTTATCACGGCACGACCGCGCTCGACGGAGTGGACCTCGAGGTAGCCGAAGGTGAGGTCGTGGTGATCCTCGGCCCCTCCGGTTCCGGGAAATCGACCCTGGTCCGCTGCATCGACCAACTCGAGAAGATCGACGGCGGCGCCATGTACCTCGACGGCGAACTGCTGGGTTTCGCGCAGCGGCACGGAGCCCTGCGCCCACTCACCGACGAACAGGTCGCCCAGCAACGACGACGCATGGGAATGGTGTTCCAACAGTTCAACCTCTTCCCGCACTGGACCGTGCTGCGCAACATCACCGAGGCGGCCGTCGCGGTCCACGGGTTCTCGCGTGAGGACGCCCGGGTCCGTGCCGAGACGTTGCTCGAGAAGGTCGGACTGCCCGACAAGGCGCAGGCCCACCCTCGGCAACTGTCGGGTGGGCAGCAGCAGCGGGTCGCGATCGCGCGGGCGGTGGCCACCCGTCCGCGAGTGTTGCTGTTCGACGAGCCGACCAGCGCACTCGATCCCGAGCTGGTCGACGAAGTGCTCGGTGTCATCAAGGATCTCGCCCGAGCCGGGCTGACGATGATCGTTGTCACCCACGAGATGGAGTTTGCTCGACAGGTCGCTGACCGCTGCGTGTTCATGGTCGCGGGCAAGGTGGTGGAGCAGAACACCACCGAAGAGTTCTTCGAACGCCCGCAAAGCGAACGCTTGCAGCGATTCCTGAGCCGATTCACCCAATCGCTGACAGCAAGCCGTGAGCGTGAACTCGTGAAGGAGTCGCAGTGAGCCGGACCTGCACCGTCATGGCTGTCGGTGACCTCGTCCTCGACGAGCCCGACCCCGCCTCTTACTTCGCGCCGAGCGCACACCTGTTCCGGTCGGCAGACGTGGCCATCGGGCACATCGAAGTGCCGCACTCGACCAGCACCGTGCAGGCGAGCACTGACGTGCCGGCCCCGCCGGCAGACCCGCAGGCGCTCGAGGCGGTGGCAGAGGCGGGGTTTGATGTCGTCACCCTCGCGGGAAACCACTTCTACGACGTCGGTACCGAGGGTGTGCTCGACACCATCTCCTACTCGCGCAAGGCCGGCCTGCGGACCGCAGGCGGAGGGGGGAACCTTGCCGAGGCCCGGGAGCCGGCTGTCACCGAGGCGGCCGGACTGCGCGTCGGGGTACTCAGCTACAACTGCGTCGGACCGCGCGAGTCCTGGGCGGCGTCCCAGAAGGCTGGCGCCGCGTATGTGAAGGTGCTCACCCACTACGAACTCGACTCCGCCACCCCGGGTGGACCGCCGACCGTCTACACGTTCGCGGCACCGGACAGTCTCGCCCAGATGAAGGCGGACATCACCGCGTTGCGACCCCAGGTCGACGTCCTCGTCGTCGCATTGCACAAGGGAATCGGGCATACCCCGGCGGTCCTCGCCGACTACGAGTCCCCGGTGTCCTACGCAGCGATCGACGCAGGCGCCGACCTGGTGATCGGGCATCATGCCCACATCATGCGCGGCATCGAGTTCTACTGCGGAAAGCCGATCTTCCACGGGCTCGGCAACTTCGTCACGGTCACCCATGCGCTCACCCCGGTCGGCGGAGACTCCGCCGAACGCCGCGCGTGGGCCGCCCGCCGACAGGAAATGTTCGGTTTCAGCCCCGATCCGGCGATGCCGTCCTACCCCTTCCACCCCGAGAGCCGCAACACCGCCGTCGCGACGTGCACCTTCGACGCCGACGGCCTGGTCGCCGCCGGCTTCGTTCCGTGCTGGATCGACGACGACGCGCGACCGGTGCCGCTCACCGCCGACGATTCCCGCACCGAGAGCGTCGTCGAGTACATCGAGACGATCACCCGCGCAGCCGGTTTCGACACCGACTTCCACCGCGACGGTGACCTCGTGATGGTCACCGCACCCACTGCACAGCAAAGGATCCGATAATGGCTCAGCGACCCCTCGAAGGGAAGGTCGTCCTCGACCTCACCACCGCACTGGCCGGGCCGTACGCGACTCTGCTCCTCGCCGGTCTCGGTGCCCGCGTGATCAAGATCGAGAACCCCGAGCGCGGTGGGGACGCCGCACGCAACAATTCGCCATACGTCACGCCGGACGGGTTGTCGGTGAAACGCACCAGCGCGGACGACATGTCGGTGTCGATGCTGTCTCGCGGACGCAACAAGGAGTCGATGACCCTCGACCTCAAGAACCCGCACGGCAAGCAGGTCTTCCTCGACCTCGCTGGGCAGGCGGACATCGTCGTCGAGAACTACAGTGCCGGTGTCACCGCGCGACTGGGAATCGACTACGCGGCCGTCTCCGCCGCCAACCCGAGACTGGTCTACACCTCCATCAGCGGGTTCGGCAGTCAGGGCGGCCCCGGCACCGGCAAAGCGATGGACACCATCATCCAGGCGCTCAGCGGCGTGATGATGACCGCAGGCAGCCCCGGCGACGCCCCCATCCGCTTCGGTCTACCCATCGGCGACCTCGTCGCGCCCTTGTTCGCCGTCATCGGCACCCTCTCGGCCGTCATCCAGGCTGACAGCACCGGTCGGGGACAGCACGTCGACGTCTCGATGCTCGGTGCGCTGACTTCCATGGTGGCCGCGGAGCCCTTCGACGCCTTCGAGATGATCGGACTGCCCACCCGCACCGGCGCACTCGTGCCGCGGCTCGCCCCCTTCGGCACCTTCGAGGCGGAGGACGGCTACTTCGCCATCTGCGCTCCCACCGACGGATTCGCGCACGGAGTCCTGACGGCGATCGGGCGCCCCGACCTGATCACCGATCCCCGATTCGCTCGGCGCGACGGCCGCGTCCACAATGCCGACGATCTCCACGCGATGATCGGACAGTGGGCGGCCGACAAGCCCCTTGCAAAGGTGATCACGGACCTCGAAAGCCACGGTGCGCCATGCGCGGAGGTTCGCTCGCCCCGCGACGCAGTGCGCGACCCCATCGTCGTCGAACGCGGTGAGGTGGTACCTCTGACACACCCGACCTACGGAAACGTGGTCGAACTGTTCGGAAGCGGGCTGCCGATCACGATGTCCGGCAGCGAGACCACGCTCGACCGTCCCGCGCCCGCGCTCGGTGAACACACGACCCAGATCCTGGCAGATTTGCTCGGGTACGACGAGTCGCACATCGCCGACCTCGTCGAGAGTAAAGCGCTGTGACGGCGTCCTCTGCGTCTTCGGCATCGTCCGCATCGGCGCGGCTGCGCAGGCGCTACGACAGCCGGCTCGATCGTGCGCGCGCCGCCGCGGCCGACGGGACGGCGGTGATCGGGGTCGTCGGAGCGGACGTGCCGCCCGAGATCCTCGAGTCCTGCGGTGCACTCGCGTACCGGCTGTCCAGCGTCGACCGGTCACCCAGTCCCGAAGCCGTCACGCTGCTCGGGGGTGCGGTCGACGCGACCGCCTACTCGATCCTCGACCAGATCCTCGCGGGGGACGTCGATTTCCTCCGCGGACTGGTCGTGTCGCGGGACAGCCAGGCGTCGCTGCGCGTGTTCTACGTACTGCGTGCGCTGGCGGCGCAGGGCCGTCCGGTGCCGCCCGTCCACCTGCTCGACGTCCTGCATCTGCGTCGGAAGTCGACGCGCAGGTACAACACGAGTCAGATCGCCGGACTCGCCGAGACCATCACGCTATGGACTGGCCGGCCGCATACGCTCGAAAATCTTCGTGCAGCACAAACTGTCCGGGCCCGCCTCGGATGCCGACTGGTCGAGGTCCGCGAACGACGGAGATCGGCCATCCCGACAGTGTCGGGTGTCGACGCCCTCCGGTTGTTCGCGCTCAGCCAGTCCGCGGAACCCACTGAGTGCATCGCACTGGCGGAGGCGTTGCTCGCGGACCCGTCACCGATCCCGGCGGGGCCGCGCGTCTTCCTCACCGGCAGCCCACACGACCACGACCACGCCTACGCCGCGCTCGAGTCGGCGGGTGCGCGGTTGGTGGGCGACGACCACAGCTGGGGTGATGCGGTGGCGGACCTGTGGCCGGTGCCGGCCGCAGGTGACGACCTCGACAGTGCCCACAGCGCAATCGCGTTGCATCGCCTGTACTGCGGGGTGATGGCGCAGACGTCGGGGTTGACCGACCGGGCCGGCTATAGCGCCGAGGGTGTGCGGCGCGCCGCTGCGGATGCGGTCCTGTCCCTCGTCCGCCGCAACGATCCCGCACCGGACTGGGACTTTCCCGCACTGGTCCGGGAAGTCGGTGAGTGCGTGCGCACGGAGAAAGTGGCCGGGGGTGGTCGTACCTGGCCGGACAGGGAACTGGGGGAAGCCCTCCAACGGCTGACCCGGGAAGATTGCGAGGTATCCGCACGATGAGCGCAGCACATACAGCGTCACCGGAGCGGCTGGCCGCAGCGACCGCGGCCACCGCCCGCCAGAAGGAGTGGTTCGCGCAGATGCGAGCCGAGGTGGCCGCCGGCGCCCCGCTTGCGCTGGTCAACGCGGACGCACCTCAGGAAATCCTGCGCGCGATGGGGATCCCGTACGTAGTCAACCAGTGGTGGGCGTCCGTCGTGGCCGCCAAACGGTTGGGCCCGGCGAGCCTGAACACCATTGCCGGGCTGGGCTATCCGGACGACTCGTACCAGTACGACGCGATCGGACTGGGATCGATGAACCTCCCAGCCGAGCAGGCGCCCTGGGGTGGGCTGCCCCGACCGGACTTCGTTATCGCCGAGAGCAGTGGGGACGCCACCCGGAAGGTGTTTGACCTGTGGGCGCAGCATCCGGAGACCGAGTTCTTCGCGTTCGAGCGATCTTCGGCGACCACTGCACCCGACAATTGGTGGGACCTCGTCCCGCATCGGTGGGATCAGGCGTACGCTGCCGACCGATTGGACCTGATGACCGACGAGAATTGGCAACTCGTCGAGTTCCTCACCGAACGCACGGGTCGGACGTTCGACCTCGACCGCCTCGCCGCCGTGATGGATCTGGTCAACGAGCAAGCCGAGTGGAACAGGCGGACACGGGACCTGATCGCGTCCTCCCGTCCCACTCCCGTTTCGGTCAACGACAGCATCCCGGCCGTGATGATCCCGCAGTGGCACCGCGGCAGCGAGTGGGCGCGCGACGCCGCACGCGCGCTCTATGAGGAGGTCGAGCAGGCCGTGTACGCGCGCCGGGCCGTATGCCCGGACGAGCGGGTCCGCCTCATGTGGATCGGACGCGGTCTCTGGTTCGACCTAGGTCTGTACCAGCGTTTCCAGGATAAGTACGGGGCCGTCTTCGTGTGGTCCATGTACCTGGCCATCGCGGCCGACGGCTACCCTCGCTACGGGGACGACCCGATGCGGACCCTCGCCGCCCGGTTCGTCGGGTTCACCGACCAGCTCTACACACCGCCGTGGTCGTCGCAGTGGTACGTGAAGGAGGCGCTCGCCCATGGAGTCGATGCGGTCGTCCACCTCGTGGCCGACGACGTGCCCGGGGGGACCTTCACCACCGCGGCACTCGAGCAAGCCGGAATTCCCGTACTCGAAATCAATGCCAGTAACGCGGATTCGCGCGGCGACACGGCGACGGTAGTCGAGAACGCGATCGGCGGCTTTCTCGAGAGGAGAGTCCTCGGCTGAGGCCCCGATGGCTTCCCTCGTCCCGCCACCGCTCCGTCGGCGCAACTTCGCCCTCTATTTCACCGGCCAGATCGCCTCCAATACCGGTGTCTGGTTCCAGAACCTGGCATTGAGCCTGTGGATTGTCGAGGAAACCGAGAGCGCCCGCGCACTCGCCCTCGTCACGGTATGCCAGTTCGCACCGATCCTGCTGCTTTCCGCCGTGGCCGGTGCTGCCGCGGACACGTTCCGTCCCCGGTCAATCCTGTTCGTCACCGCGGCACTGTCCTCGCTCGCCGCGGCGATGCTCGCTCTTGCGGCGAGCTCCGGCATCGACCACCTTCCCATCTTGCTCGCAATCGTCGCGTTCTCCGGGGTGGTGCAGGCGTTCGACCGCACGGCGGGCCAAGCATTCCTGTTCGAACTCGTCGGAGCACGTGAACTCGGGGTGGCGGTATCGCTCAATACCGTTGCCCTGTCGGCGGCCCGGTCGATCGGCCCGGGCATCGCCGGCATCGCCTACGCAGTGGCCGGTCCGGCCACGTGTTTCGGCATCAACGCCGCGACCTACGGATTCGTGATCCTGGCGATGTGTTCGATGAACGCGAAGCGGTTCGTGGCGCGTCCCGTTCGACCCGCCGACTCGGACGAAGCGCGCAGTGCCATCGGCACATTACTGGCCGACCGGACGTTGCGGAGACTGTTCGCGACCAACGTCGCGGTGACAGTGCTGGCGATGAATTTCATGGTGGTCGTCACGGCGATGGTGACCATCAGCCTCGACGCCGGTGCCCCGCAGCTCGGTGCCGCGCACGCACTCAATGCGGTCGGCGCGGTCGTGGGTGGACTCGTCGTCTCCACGCTGGCCCAGGTGCGTCTCCGCGTCGTCGCACTCGCCACCATGGTCCTCGGCGGCGCGCTGGCCTGCGCGGCACTGTCTCCCAATATTGTTGTTTTCCTTGTTGTTTCACCCATTATCGGTCTAGGGTTGGGTGCATTCCAAAGCTCGTTGGGCAGTGCCGTCCAGACCCTGAGCCCGTCCCATCTTCTCGGCCGGTCCTCGGCGCTGCTGACCATGAGCAGTGTCGGTGTCGCCCCCGTCGGGGCGATCATCGCCGGTTCGATCGTCGACGGTGCGTCCGCGCGCTGGGCAATGGCCGTCGGAACACTCGCCTGTCTGGTGTGCGGTGCGGTCCTCGCGCGCACGCCGCGCACTACCCGTCCGCGCACTCGCACGGACGACAAGCGTCCTGCCCGAAGCTGACGTTCGGCCGGCTGGACGCGTTCCCGCAACGTCCTCGGAGGAAATGATGTCGAGAATTCGCTGGTTTCTCGCCGGTCTGATCGCAGTTGCCGTCGTGGCCGGCCTGGCGGTGGTCGTGCCACGAATCGGTGAAAGTGGGGAGATTGCAGCAGATTTTGCCGAGTACGCGCCCACCCCGCAGTTCACCGAGCGCACCACCGAGACGTTCTACGTTCCGATGAGCGACGGAACGAAGCTGGCGGTCCTGCTGCACAGGCCGGCCGAAAACGGGCAGGCTGTCGACGGACGGTTCCCGGTGATCTGGCATCACAAGCTCGACATCTATCCGAGCCCGAAGGACGGTGTCGGCCCGAAAGAGGCCGGTTACTCGAACCTCACGTCCATGTCCGACCAGGGCTACGTCGTCGCGCAGGTCGCACGCCGCGGTAACGGGCAGTCGTTCGGGGTGCGCCGCGGATACCACGACCGCGTGGAGGCGCAGGACGCCTATGACGTCACCGAGTGGCTCGCCACCCAACCGTGGTCGAACGGGCAGGTCGGGGTCTACGGCTGCTCGAACACCGGCGATGCTGCCATGCACGCCGTCAGCATGCGTCCGCCACACCTGAAGGCGGCCTTCGCGGGCTGCTTCTCGTGGAACAAGTACGACGCCATGCGCCGAGGCGGCATCGCCGCACAGTGGGGATACGGCCCCACACGCAAGGTAGAGGACGATCTTGCACTGACCCCGGTCTCCGGCGACGACGACAAGACTCTCCTGCGCCAAGCCGCCGAGCAGCACCAACTCTCCACCCCGCTCGCACAGATGTGGGCAGGTATGCCCTACCGCGACGACTACTCGACGCTGGTGGGATCCCGCTTCTGGGCCGAAGGCAGCCTGAGCACCTACGCCGATCAAATCCGGGAGTCACAGGTGCCGCTGTACATCGTCGGCGGCTGGCGCGACGAATTCCGCGACCAGGGCATCGTCACGGCACTGAACACCTCCGGATCGAAGCTGCTGATCGGTCCCTGGCGGCACTGCGAGAACCCTGGTCTGGCACTCGTTCAGGAAGCGCAGCGGTTCTTCGACTTTCACCTCAAGGGCATCGACACCGGCATCGACGAAGCACCCCCGATCCGATACGCCATAGTGGACTCCATCGACGACCCCACCGGTGACATCGGCTGGCGCACAGCCGAATCGTGGCCACCAACCTCGTCCGGGCTCACCGACTTCGCCCTCGGCGGCGACGGCGTCCTGGGTTCCACCGCGCCCGGGACATCGCGATTCACGGTCGACACCGTAGTGGAGTGCCCCGACGCCGGCGAGGGTTCTACCGTCCAGCCCTGCCACGTCCCCGGCGCCGGGGCCTCGTTCGTCGGGGCAGCACTCGAGAAGGACACGGAGGTCACCGGCACCCCGATCGCCGACGTGACCGTGCGCGTTGACCGCGACGACGCCCACATCTTCGCCTACATCGAGGATGTCGCACCGGACGGCACGGTCTCCGTGATCACAGAGGGCCGACTCACCGCATCGCTGCGCGCGGAGACCGAGGCACCGTACGAACTTCCCGCGGAAGTGCCGTTCCACCGGTCGTACCGGGAAGACGCGCAACCGCTCACACCGGGCGAGGCGACCCGGATGCGGTTCGACATCCTCCCGATGTCGTACGTGTTCCGCGCCGGCCACCGCATCCAGGTCACGGTGACCGGTTACGACCACCGCGAGACGATCCCGCTGCCCGATGCACAAGGGTCGACCGTCGAGATCGTGTCCGATCCGAGCTCCCCGTCGCTCGTCCAGCTTCCCGTCGCTCAGTCCTGACCACTTCAGACTTGAAGGAGACAATATGCGCTACAACCATCTACGGGCGGTATCCGCGCTGGCCGGATTGTCAATCTTGGGAGGCCTCGCCCTGACCGGGTGCTCCTCGGCAGAATCTACGGCGTCGGCGGAGGAACCCGCAGCCGCCGCCTCATCGCGGGACGACTACCACGCGACGGTGCGGGAAAGGACGAACGGACTCGACGGGCACACCGTCTACCATCCTGCTGACCTGAGTGCGTTCCCCGACAGCAGTGTGCCCGTCCTCGCGTGGGCCAACGGGGGCTGCCGGACCAGCAACATCGCGGTCACCAGCTTCCTCAGCGGGGTGGCCGCGCAAGGTTACATCGTGATCGCGAACGGTGCGCTCGACGAGTTGCCGGTCGACCAGCTCCCCGATGACACCCTCGCGCGACCGGATCGGCTGACCGATGCCATCGACTGGGCCGTCGACTCCGACGAGGCGGCCGAACAATTGGGCCACAAGGCCGACAGCGACAAGATCGGGGTCATGGGCACGTCCTGCGGCGGCGTCGAGGCGCTCCTGGCCGCGGCGGATCCGCGCGTGAAATCGGTAGCGGGACTGAACACCGGCTTCTTCCCCAATAAGCGATTCGGGTACGAGCGGAACGCGCTAAACGACATCACGGTGCCGACACTGCTGTTCAACGGCGGGCCGGCGGACCAGGCGACGAAAAACAGCGTCGAGAACTTCGACCTGCTCACCGTTCCCACCGTCCTGGTCAGTCAGGAGACCGCCGGGCACAGTGGCCTCACCTACGGGCTCAGCGGCACCGACACCAGCGCGCAGATGATGATTGCCGGCTACGGCATGGTGGCCGACTGGTTCGATTACACCCTGCACAACAGCGAACCGACGAAGAAGCAGTTCGTCGGCACGGACTGCGGATTGTGCACGGAGCCGGGATGGGCAGTGCAGACGAAAAACCTGTAGACGGTGGTGCCGAAGCGTACCGCAATCGACGTCAGGGCTCGAGGCCCGTACCCTCCGCCGGCAATCGCCAACGTGCGGTTCCCGGCAAGGGTCGGTACATCGGAGGGCGGTCGCGCTTGATGACCGACGTGATCGGCGATTTGTAAGCCGACACCGACGCGACCGCTGTGTCTCCGCAGAGCGGGGTGGTGCATCCCGAACGTGCAATGCAAAAGTGTACTGAGCTGCGGTGTCGACTTAGTCGCACGTAATGAATTTCTACGTCACTCACCCCACATACTGGCAGAGACCTACAGGCCCCTCTTCAGCCGTGAGGTGTGCAGACCTCCGGTGACACGACGGTGAGGCAGTCCACTCCCCCGCGCGGCCTCATCGGCGGCTCATGAGAGTCAAGTGTGCGGAACTGCCCGCAGCAAGCCGGATCAGGTGTGATTTGAGGTCCCTCTTGCGTGTGATTACTGGTCAGTCAGTTCGTGGAGCTACCAAGGCCCGCATCATCGCTCGCTATAGGTGAACACCCCTCCGCCCACCCATCCATCCACGTTCGTGACCGGATGGGGCCTCGTCGACGCATCGGTGTCACCGCATGCGACACGCGAGCACAGAAAACTGTCACCTTCTTCATGGACGCCACCGACGGCCCAAACGTCCACGCGAACCGAATCTCGCTGTCCGCGGCCGACGCATCCAACACCGTCGAACTGATCTTCAACGGACACGACGTTCTCCACGCATCAGTCATCCAGGCCCATCTCGGGTGTTTCAGACGTCCGTTCCGGCGCTGAGCTGCGGAGATGACGTGGTCAGCCGTACGACACCCGCGACCGGACCCCAAGGCAGCCCTTGGGCCGTAGAAGCTGGCGCAGGACACCCTCCAAACCGCCCTGCACTGAAGGGTTACCGGTGTGGCGCGGCGGCCTGCCGGGCGACACCCGCGCGCGCGGTTGTGGGGGGGCTGCGCGCGATCCACCCACATGAGACCCGCTCTTAATTGTCTGGTCGGTTCACGAGCTGACCATCTTTGACGACGGCGTCGAGGTAGCGATCCGGTTGAGCCAATACGACTGCGTCCCCGAGGGGATCCGCATCCCAGATGAGCAGGTCGGCGTAGGCGCCGGGTGTGAGAATTCCGATTTTGTCGGGCATTTGGAGCAGACGTGCCGCGACTGTCGTGGCGGAGCGAATGATCTGAGTCGGTGACTGCACCTTGCTGCGGATGCGGAATTCCTCGCTCTGATACTTATGCATGCCTCCCAGGAGGTCTGACCCGAACGCGATGTTCACGTCGGCGTCCGAGGCTCGCCGCAGAGCATCGATACTGCCTTCGAGCACTTCTGCGACCTTCCGCCAACTGGTTTCCGAAAGTCCGTGTTCGCGACCCTCGCGTTCGAGTGCCCAGTAGGTGACCAGAGTGGGCACAAGGTAGGCGTTCAGTTCCTTCAGCAGGACGATGCTGTCATCGTCGAGTAGGTTGCCGTGTTCGACGCAGCGAGCTCCGGCGCGTAGTGCTCGGTTGATGGCGGCCGGGGCGTAGGCGTGGACGGTCACGTATGAGCCGACGGCGGTTGCTTCTGCGACAGCCGCTTCCAGTTCCGGTATCGAATACTGAGTCGAGTTGATGTGGTCGGTCGGCGAGGCGACACCGCCCGATGCCATGAGCTTGATGTGGCTGGCGCCTCGGCGTAGTTCCTCTCTGACCGCCAAGCGGACGTTTTCGACGCCATCGACGACACGACAGGATCCACCGCAGTAGGGATGGTCGTCGGATGCCTGAACTCCTGGGGAGCGCTTGTCGCCGTGGCCGCCGGTCTGGCTCAGTGCCTTTCCTCCGAAGATCAGGCGCGGGCCGCGGATCAGTCCTTCGTCGATCGCGCGTGCGAGACCGAAGTCGGCGCCCCCGACATCGCGGACGGTTGTGAACCCGCGGGCGAGCATGTTTCCGAGGATTTGTGTGGCGCCGGCGGTGACGTAGCTCGGTGGCAGCGTTCTGAGCAACGTGGTGTCGGCGGTGACCGCGGTGGAATGGACGTGGCAGTCCACGAAACCGGGGAGAATCGACCGGCCACGCGCATCGATTACGGCGCAGTCAGGCGGTGGCTCGATGCCTTGAGCCATTTCTACGATCTGTCCGTTCCGGGACAGTAGATCGACCGAGGCGTATCCCGTGCAGTCTTCGGTGAGCACGTTTCCGTTGCGAACGAGCAGGTATGACACCTGTTTCTCCCTTTTCGAGGTGAGGCTGCGCGCCACGATCGGCGCGTGCGGGGCGGTTATCGGACGGGGTATCCGGGTCCGAGGGGAATGCCGAGGATCCACCACATGACAAACAGCAGGACCCAGCCGAGGAACATCGCCATCGCTATCGGGGCGGTCATGGCGGCGAGGGTTCCGATTCCGGCATTCTTGCGGTACTGCTGGACGAATCCCAGGGCCAGGATGAAGTAGACACCCATGGGTGTGACGACGTTTGAGCATGAATCAGCGATGCGATACAGCGCTTGTGTCGTCTGCGGGGGAATGTCGAGGAGCATCAACATCGGCACGAAGATGGGTGCGATCAATGACCACATCGCCGATCCGCTGGTAATGATCAAGTTGATCAAGCTGACGAGGATGAGTAGTCCGGCCGCGATCACCAGGGTGTGCGCATCGGCGGCCTTCAGTAGGCCTGCGCCCTGCACCGCGATGACCTCGCCGATGTGGGTCCATCGAAAGTACGCCAGGAACTGGGACACTGCGAAGAACAACATCACGATCGGCGCGATGTCGCGCAGACCCGCCGTGATCAGCTCGGGTATGTCGCGGCTGGTACGCACCGTTCCCACCGCCATGCCGTAAATGGCACCGGTGACGGCGAACATCAGCGACAACACGACTGCAATCTCGGATACCACTGGGGATTCCAGCAGTGCGCCGCCCTCTCCGCGCAGCGGTGACCCGGACGGGAGCAATGCCAACCCGATCAGCATGAGCAGTATGGCGGTACACACCGCACTGTTACGCAACCCGCGCCGCTGGTCCGCGGTCAGGCCGCGCGCGTTGATTTCGTCCTCGGTCTCGGCAGGCAGGTCGTAACCGTCTTGTTCGACGCGTTTGGCGATGAACAGTTCGACGACCAGCGTGATGATCAGGGCAAGTACTACTGAGGAGGCGAGGGAGAAGTAGTAGTTCGCGACCGGCCCGACTGTGACCGCGGAGTCGATTGTGTGCGCGGCCGCGGTGGTCAGGCCGGACAAGATGACGTCGGTCGGAGTTATCAGTGGGCTGGCATCCGTGCCGGCCGATATCGACACGAACGCGACCACGATACCGAGGATGGGGCTGCGACCAACTGCCCGATACACGATGGCGCCCAACGGAATCAACACGATATATGCAGCATCGGACGCGACATGCGCGATCATGGCGGTGAAGGCCAGCCCGAAAGTGACCATCTTGGGCGGCACCCGCAGCACCGCCGCACGCAGTGCAGTACTCAGGAGTCCGGCTTTGTCCGCGACCGCAACCCCGATCATGATGACCAGCGCGTTTCCCAGAGGCGGGAAGGTCACGAAATTCTCGACGGCAGTGCTCAGCGCCATCGTGATTCCGTCCGACGATGCCAAGCTGCGAACGGCAACCGTGTCTCCGCTCCCGGGCATTGCAACGCTCACCGTGAAGGCAGCAAGCAGGGCAGATGCCGCAGCCAGGACCAGGCTGAGAATCCCGAACAGCCAGAACGGATGTGGAAGCTTATTTCCCACCCGTTCGACAGTGGACATGAACCTCATCAAGGTTCCAGTCATGAGCCCGTCGCGTCGGTCAACAATCTGCACGCTTCCTCCACCCTTTCGAATGCAACAATCAGCAACTTTATCGACCTTTGGAGAAACGTCAACCCTCTGGTAGTCAATTAGTGCATCATTCAGTCATGACAGTCTGGTTGACTGAGTAGGGCATCGACACGCGCTCCACTAAGATCGACGGTGTGCCCGACCACGAACGCCTCGACGAAGGCATCAACGAAACCGACCTGGACCTCATAGCCGCACTGCAGTGGTCACCGCGTGCCGGCGTCCGGGACCTCGCCGAGGTTCTCGGCGTCAGTGCCGCGACGGTCAGCCGACGCCTGAATCGCCTCATCGACAACGGCCACCTCCGGGTGGTCGCCCAGATCAATTGGTCCGCCCTGGACGAGGTACCGCCACGCTATGTGTGGATGTCCGCGGAACCGAAACTGGTTGCGTCGCTGGCGGCCGAAGTCTCGCAGCTGGAGCAGACGCAGTACGTGGCGATCACCACCGGGCCGAGCGACATCTTTGCAATCGTTCAACCGCGAAACCGCGCGGATGGTGCGGATCTGCTGATCGATACACTCAGCGGCCTCGACGGCCTGGTCTCCAGCCGCACCGACACCGTCCTCAAGTCCCACAGAACAGCAGCGGAATGGCGGCTCAATCGACTCAGCCGGGAACAGTGCGATCGTCTCCAAGGCACTCGTGTTTCCGAGACGGTTCAGTCCGCGACACTGACCGAAGAAGCGTGGAGGGTGGCACGCCTCGTGCGACGAAACGGACGGATCGGGGCGACCGAGGTCGCGCGGGCCCTCGACCTTCCGCAGTCGACTGCGTACCGGGTGCTCCTGGGTCTCCTCGACCGGGGAATCGTGACGCCCCGCGTCGAAATCGAACCCGGGCTGATCGGCTTCCCCATCGACGCGCTGATCAATCTGACCGTCCAACTCGGTGAACTCACCACCATCGCCGGAATACTCAGCAAGCATCCCTCGGCACGATCGGTCGCGACGGTGGCGGGAACAGCATCACTGACCTATATCGGAAGCTTCCGTTCCGAGCAGGACGTCGAGCGATTGATAACTGACGACTTGGCTAGCCTGAGTGGAATCAACCACATCGAAGTCTCCATGGTCCAACGAGTCCTCAAGCGGTACTGGATTCGCCGAGACGGGGTGCGACTTCTCGACGATGCCCTGAACTTTCCGTCGGTCAACGATGCCATCGCCGACCCGAGATCGGTCGGCAACCTCGACTGAACAGCACTGCTGCGGCCTTCGCTCGAAGATCGCCGGGAAGGTCCGGCGCCACCGGCATTCGTCCCGCCGAACGCGCGGCCGCGACAGCGGCGACCCGCGAGTAGGTCAAATCTATTGTGCAGCCGACGTTTCCTACTACCCCTGGGCGCGATGACAGATGCGGTGCGGCCGCTGGTGCACGGTCTGGCGTTGATACACCTCGACGGCACGTTCGATGCCCTCGCCGCCGAGCCCGTTGCCGACTGGGTCCGCGCCGCGGTCATGCCATCCTCGCGAATCGGACTCGTTTGCGGCCCCGTCCGCCACACAGCCATGGCCTCACCTACCCCATACCGATTCGAGGCGACGACCAGTCGGTTCGAGGCGACGACCAGTCGGCCGGCACTCACTACGGATCTCCACTCCTCTTCGAACCTATCGAGCTTCGGCGGCGATCCGACCCGGAATTTCGTGCGCGTGCGTCATCGCTGTTGCGGAGCAGATCCCATCGGCCGCCCGGTACTGCGGCCGAGCTGTGGCGATGTCGGTGACGGTGCCGCCGTGGATCACATAACGCAGGTGCCGCTCCGGTGTAGTGAGGACCGCGAGGTCCTGTTCCGGATCGCCGTCCAGCACGAGCAGGTCCGCGAGTGCGCCCGGGGCGAGGGTGCCGATCTCTCGCTCCATACCGAGAAGGCGCGCAGCGGTGCTGGTGGCGCTGCGTATCACATCGATGTTCGGCTGGACGCGCGCACGGATGGTGAACTCGTCGAGTTGGCGTGTCTGCAGGTCACCGAGCAGGTCGCTACCGTAGACCAGGTTCACTCCTGCCCGGTGGGCCTGCTCGAGCGCGGCGACGGCCGCGGTGCGTACCTCGTCGAGCTTTTTCAGTGATCCTGCGGAGAGGCCGGACGCCGCACCGGCCTCGTACATCGCCTCGTAGGTGATGATCGTCGGTACCAGGAAGGCGTCCTGTTCGACGAGCAGACGGATCGACTCGTCGTCGATGAGGTTCCCGTGCTCGACGCATCGCACCCCGGCCTTCAGCGCCTGGTTCACCGCGCGCGGGTGGTAGGCGTGCACCGTGACGTACCGGTTGTGATTCTCGGCCTCCACCACGGCGGCACGTATCTCTTCCGGCGTGTACTGAACTGCTGAAATCTCATCGGTCGGGGACGCGACCCCTCCGGAGACGACGAGCTTGAGATGATGCGCGCCCTTACGGAACTCGTCGCGGGCCGCGTGCCGCACGGCATCGACGCCGTCCGCGATGCGTCCGAAGTCCGGTTTGAGCTGACAGCAGGGCTGCGAGTCGTCGTTGAGAGAGCGGAAGTCGCCGTGCCCACCTGTCTGCGAAAGCGCCTTGCCGCCGAAGATCAGCCGCGGCCCGGGGGCCAGGCCCTCCTGCAAGGCACGTGCCATGCCATGGTCGGCACCACCGACATCGCGCACGGTGGTGAACCCACGACGGAGCATGTCGCCCGCCGACCGCAACGCCCTCACCGTCGCGTAGCCCGGCGTCCATTGAGCGCGATCGGCGGCATCTGTGGAGGTCACCAGGATATGCACGTGGGCGTCGACCAAGCCGGGCATGACGGTGCCCCCGCCCGCATCGATGACTCGAATGTCACCGGCCGTTGCCGGGGCTTGCCCCGCACCGCTGGCGGCGATCCGCCCGTCGGCGATGTCGATCCACACATTCTTCTGACGCTCTCCCGTCGAGGGTTCGAGCGTGTGGGCGTTTACTACCCGAGTGCGCATGGCGTCTCCTTGAAAGTTCTCGATAGTTGACGCGGCGGCAAGGAAGCGGTCCTCAGCCGCCGCTCGATGGGTGTCAGTGGACGGCGGGCACGTCGAGGCTGCGGCCCGAGGTGCGTGCGCCGAAGGCCACCACCACGGCTACGGCCAGGACCAGGGCGCCCACCAGGACCAGGAACACGTTGATCCATCCAATGCGCGCGAAAAGGTAGCCGATAGCGATCGGTGCGGTGATCGCTCCGAGACGGCCCACGGCCGAGGCTGTGCCCATGGCCGTGGCACGCACCGCGGTCGGATAGAGCTCCGCGGTGTACGTGTAGTACACGCCAGCCGCCCCATTCGTGAACGCCGCCAGCAGGGCGGAACCGAGCACGAGGACCGGCGTGGTGTCGGCGAAAGCCACGACGATCGCACCGCTCGTCGCTCCGAGTGCGTAGACGGCGAGGAGCCACTTCCGCTCCATCCGATCGATCAGCACGCTGGCGACGTAGTAGCCGGGAATCTGTGCGAGAGAGGTGACGAGAGCGATGAGGAAGGAATTCGTCAGCGTGATTCCCTTCTCCAGCACCAGAAGCGAGGGAAGCCACGAGGAGAATCCGTAGTTGACTCCGATCAGAATGAACCACAGCAGCCAGATCATGATCGTCGTGCGGGCTAATCCTCCTGTCCACAATCCGGCCAGCGGAGCGAGCACACCCCGCTGCGGGGCAACCGGGGGCGATGCGAATGCAGCACCCTTCGCGGTGTCGACGGTGACCGGTGGAGCCCCCGCCGGCGTGACGCCGGATTCGCGTTCCATCTTCTCGACCACGTCGGCCGCCTCCTCGATCCGGCCTTTGGCCAGCAGGTAGCGGGGCGATTCGGGGAGCTTGCGTCGCCACCACAGCAGCAGGACCACCGGAAGCGCACAGAGGACCGCGGCGATCCGCCATCCCACCGCGGGGTGGGGAGAGATGACCAACGGAGCGACCAATCCGGCGAGGACGTAGCCGAACGCGAGGAACCCGACGGTCCTGGTGACGAACTTGCCGCGGACACGAGCGGGGAGGAACTCGGAGATGTAAGGGGCGATGAGCGCGGTCTCCGCCCCGATTCCGATACCGGCAAGCGCACGCCAGATGAACAGCTCCGGCAGGGAGGTCGCGGTGCCCATCAGCAGGCTGCACGCGCAGAAGATGAGCAGCGACGTCATCATCAACTTCCGTCGACCGAAGCGGTCGGCGAGAACACCGGCAACCAGCGCGCCGACCAGATACCCGAAGAAGATCGACGACAACAGCCATCCGCCGACCTCGGCGGGGATGTGCCAGATGATGATGAGCGCGGAGAGCGCGTAGCCCATGAGGGCGCCGTCGAACGAGTCGAAGGTGTAGCCGAGGCCGCCCATCAACATCAGACGCCGGTGAGGTTTCCCGGGTTCCAGATCATCCAGTCGCGCCAGGAGGGCAGCGTTTTGCGTTTCTGTCGCACCCGCAGAGGTGGTCATGTCGATCTCCGTTCACCGTCGTTGCGGCGCAACATTAGATGCATGACGGTGATCTGTGCAACACTTTGTTTCATGAGCGTGCTCACGATCCTCACCCTTCACGTGCCCCGGGAACGCAGCGGCGACGTCGTCCGCTACTACGCGAGGGCTCGCATACTCGAGGAGTCAGGAGCCGTATCGGCCCAGCTCTGCGTGACATCGGACGATCCCGGCACCGTGGTCGTCGTCGCGCGATGGCCTGATACGTCCGCGTACGAGGCCTGGCAGGCAGCCCCCGCACGATCAGAGTTCTCGCAAGGAATCCTGGACGCTGCGGGTGATAGCGTGACAGCGACCAGCGAGGTGTTTCAGGTCGCCATCGACACTTGAAAGCCCATGTCGTAGATCCAGTGGAAGAGGCGCTCCGAGGTGACGGTTGGGACGATGCTCGCGCAACGGACGGAACGTGCAACCCTGGGGGCTCAGGCAGACCGGGTCCTCCAGGTTCTCGCGCAAATGCCGCAGTTCGCCTCCTACGCGTCCGCGCGCGAAGTCGCCGAGCGCGCCGGGGTGAATGTCTCCACCGTCGTGCGGACCGCCCAACAACTCGAATTCGAGGGGTGGAGCGACCTCAAGAAGGCGCTCCGCGCCGAATACCTCACCTCACTCGTCACAACGAGCCCCGAGCGCCCCATGTCAACTGATGCCGCCGCGCAAATGCTGAGGCAGGACGCGGCAAACCTCGCCACCGCCTCGTCCGCGGCCAACATCGCTGCCATCAAAAGCGTCGCTGAGGCGATCAACGCGGCTCGCCGCATCGTCGTGATCACCACCGGATCCGGGGCAGGCCCCGCTCAGGTCCTCAGTTACCTGGCATCCATCTACGGATATGACATCCACGTCGCGGCAGGCCCCGCAACGTCGCAGGCAGTATCGGTGTCGCAGATGGACGAACGTGACTGCCTCATCGTCATCAACGTGTGGCGCCTCACTCGTGCACTGCGTGGACTGACCCGACTTGGACGCGAGAGGGGCGCGTCCATCGCCGTTCTCACCGACCTGCACTCGTCTCCCCTCAATGCGTACGCCGACCACGTCGTGATCACCCCGATCGAAGGCATCAACGCGACCCCGTCGCTGACAGCCATGGTCGCTGTCGTGCATGCCATCCTCGCCCAGCTCGAAAGCTCCGGTGCACGCTCCTCGGTCGGACGCATCGAACAGGCCTGGGAAACTCTCGACCTCATGGACGATCACCCCTAGGGCGCCGCACGCAATTCACCTCAGCCATCAACCATTTCGACCATGGTGGTTGACGGCCTGCCCACCTTCGAGTCCCAGACCTTTCGGCAAACCTGCGGGAAAGAACGGTCTCGACGCCGGTCTGATGAGGGCTGGGCAGCGAGTTTTCACGTACCTCTTGCGATCCGTCGCAGCCGCCGATCACCGCGGACGTGATCCGAGCCCTGCGGTCCACCACCCCGGCCACCGTGACGCCGCCACGTCGTCGGCGTCGCAGCCGTCTTCCTCGCCTCGGCCGCATCCTCCTACGTCACCGGCACCGCCCTGTCGGTCGACGGTGGATGGCTGTCCCGATAACACCGCGACCACCACTCGGAGGATATCCCGCGGCATCGACCCTGCAGAAGCATCCCCTGGACCCCGCCGACACGGAGTTGGTCGCGTCGGCTTCGAATCTTGGGAGAGCTCTGCCTGAACTCGACGGCACCACCAAATCTTCCCTGCGCACATCGAATCGTCACGCTGATGAACGACAACGAGATAGCGGTCGAAGGCATCGCGCCATTCGAGGCCAAGCCCGCGAAGACCGGTCTCCATCTGCCATTCGGCTCGCAAACCAATCATATCGACGCGTGCCTCGGCGTGTTCTGTCCCGGCGTGCCGAGGTTCATCGGCAACACTGGAAATTCTGTTGTGGTTGAGTACATCTGGCTGAGGATGGATGGCGCCTTCGGCACCGTGAAGGTCAACGGGTCGCTCAGGGCGAGAGGATGGTCGCCACCCACAACGTGGTGAGATGATGCCGACGGTTCATGACGCCGCACGGTGGCGGGATCGGCCCCACGTATCGGCAGTTCCGCTTCTCCCCATATTTCGCGCTGGCCCAACGAGACTGCCGATACCAACCTCTTCATGGCTGGTGAGGTGTTCGCCAACCTCGACGCTTTCGGGAAGTTCTGAAGAACCCAAATCCGTTCGAGTGTGTCCCGGATCGAAGTTCGATGACGAGACCCCCGGGGGGGAACCCCGTTCGCCTCGGCCACTGCGATTCCCGGCGTCGGGGTCAACCTCGGCGGATCGGCGCAGGCGGTCACCCGATGGCCGAGAACGGCAGCTCCCTCCGCCAGCTCACCTCTGCGCGGTCGATCACAGCCCGTTCTACCTGTGGATCACTGGAAGTAGGACGCATAGTCGCTGAAAGGAACCTGGCCGGTGGGGCTCGAGTGTATTGCGTCGGCGACCGGCGACGGGATGGGAGTCCAGTGGGCAGGCATCGCGGCCGCCAGGGAAGGATTCAATATGTAGAGCAGGGCAAAATTCACTATCCAGAGCGGCGGCGCCATCGACATGCCTACCTCCGAACTCACACCCCCCTTGGTGTTCGTCACCAGTTGAGCTGCGCCCGAAATCTGTTGCGCTGCGAAGCCGTAGACCGCTTGCACCGTGTACGCCGACCGGTAGAGCGCTATCAAGGTTCCTGTCGCATCGTTGTTCCTCAACCAGGTGCCCACGAACCCACCGGGAGCGATCAACGAGTTCACCTGCCTTGTCGGGGCGTCCGCGTTGGCCGGACTCTCCAGCAGTCCGCTGGTGTTCACGTAGAGCCCGTAGCTGGCCAGAACCGACGGTGTGGGGTGGCCATCGACGTTGGAATACACGGGACGGCCGTTCGTGTTGGTGAGGATCTGGGCGCATGCATCGATCACCTCGGCGGCTTCGCGGCTGCCGCCGACTCCGCCGCCGCTGAGGAGGTCGCGATACTGCTGTTCGGATAACGCGTCGGCCCTGGTGAGCCCCACCTGGCCGGCAATCTCGTCCGCCGCTTGCTGACCGAGTGGCTGGTTGAGCTGCCCAGGGTTGGTCACCTGCGTCGGAGCCAGGCTCTCGTAGCCGGGTGCCCCGGCGAAGGGGATCGCGAACCCGGTGTCGACGGTGTCTGCCGCTGCCGGGTCTGCGCTGGCTGTCTGGGTCGCCGTCAGGGAGAAAATGCACACTCCCACCAGTGCCAGTACCGAGATGGTCCTGCGAGGGGAGGTTGCTCCGCGTCGATGGCCCGGACCCGCTAACCCTGTGCCGCGCATACGTCAACCTCCCGGAACACCATCGGGCGAGCCCACACCAGCTTGCGTTCCAGTCAAGCGCCGTGATCAATGCCGTGTCAATCCCTCCCGACTACGAGTCCTTCACCTCGGTCTCGATGACCCGAGTGCCGCCATCAAGGGCGGCGATCACGTTCGGAATATTGACCCTGACGAGCTTTCGACGAACCTCGACCGCGTCGTTGTTTCGCATCCCTCGATCGAACCATTGCAATCGGCTGCAACGTATATTGCGCACGTCATATCTCCCTACATTCATGACCCGGGTTACACGAGGCACGAACCGTTCCGACGCCGCGGCGCGATCGGAGCGGGCTCGACGTAGCCGGCGACAACGGACAAACCAAGGGAGTGCAATGGCGCTGAACAAGAACTCGCTACTGAGCGCGTATCGGAAGATGTCCGAGATCCGAGCGTTCGAAGACCGCCTACACGAAGAGAACGCCACCGGCGACATCCCCGGCTTCATTCACCTGTACTCCGGTCAGGAAGCCATTGCCGTCGGCGTGTGCGAGAACCTGCAGGACACCGATTACATCGGATCCACCCACCGCGGCCACGGGCACTGCATCGCCAAGGGGTGCGACCTCCACGGGATGATGGCGGAGATCTTCGGCAAGGACGACGGCCTCTGCCACGGCAAGGGCGGTTCCATGCACATCGCCGACCTGTCCGTGGGCATGCTGGGCGCGAACGCCATCGTCGGCGGGGCACCCTCCCTGGCCATCGGCGCGGCGCTCAGCGCGAAGACACTCCGAAACGGCGGCGTCGCGGCGTCGTTCACCGGCGACGGCGGTTCCAACCAGGGAACCGTCTTCGAAGCCATGAACATGGCTGTCGTGCTCGACCTTCCCATCATCTTCGTCACCGAGAACAACGGATTCGGTGAGGCCACCGGACGGGACTACGCCGTCGGCGCACCCAGCATCGCCTCCCGCGCGGCATCCTTCGGCATGCCCGCCGTCACCGTCGACGGGACCGATTTCTTCGCCGTGTACGAGGCGACCCGTGAGGCCGTCGAGCGTGCCCGGATGGGAGGCGGACCCACGTCGATCGAGGCGATCGCGTACCGCTGGCACGGACACTTCGAAGGTGACGCGCAGCTGTACCGCACCGCGGATCAGGTCGCGGAACTGCGCAAGACGAAAGACCCGCTGCTGAACTTCCGCAATCACCCGGACAGCAGGAAGGTGTCCGCGAAGGAACTCGACGCGATCGATTCCGACGCACGAGCCCGCGTGGACGACGCCGTCGCGAAGGCCCGAACAGCCGAGTATCCGCCGTTGGCAAACCTTCTGACCGACGTCTACGTGTCGTACTGAGAGTGAGAACAGAAATGACAACGTCGAAGACGACGTACCGCGAAGCAATCAAGGCCGCGCTCGCCCAGGAGATGGAACGCGATGCGACGGTAGTGCAGATCGGTGAGGATCTGCGTGGTGGTCAGGCGGGGACCAACCCGGAACTCGAGTCCGGGAAGCTCGAGGCGTTCGGTGGTGTGCTGGGTGTGACCAAGGGTTTGTGGACCGAATTCGGTTCCGACCGGGTCATCGACACCCCGATCACCGAGTCCGCGATCATCGGCATGGCGGCCGGCGCCGCGTTGACCGGGCTGCGTCCGGTCGCCGAACTGATGTTCATGGACTTCTTCGGGGTCTGCTACGACGCCCTCTACAACCAGGCCGCGAAGTTCCGCTACATGTTCGGCGGGAAGGCCCGCACCCCACTCGTGGTGCGCGGCATGATCGGCGCCGGATTCTCGGCGGCGGCGCAGCATTCGCAGTCCCCGTACAACGTGTTCGCCGCGGTCCCCGGCCTCAAGGTGGTGGCCCCGTCCAACGCGTACGACGCCAAAGGCCTTCTCATCCAATCCATTCGCGATGACGACCCGGTGGTGTTCTGCGAGCACAAGACGCTGTACGACCTCAAGGGCGAGGTGCCCGACGAGCCGTACACCATCCCGTTCGGCGTAGCCAACTACACCCGGGAGGGCACGGACGTCACCATCATCGCGCTCTCGGCCATGGTGAATGCCGCCAACACGGCCGCCGACAAACTTGCCACGGAGGGCATCTCCGTCGAAGTGGTCGACCCGCGGACCGTCTCACCCCTCGACGAGGAGGGCATCCTCGAATCCGTCGCGTCCACCGGGCGGGTGGTGATCGTCGACGAGTCCGCGGCACGATGCGGATTCGGCCACGACGTCGCAGCGCTGATCGCCACCAAGGCGTTCGGCTCGCTGAAGGCACCGATCGAACTGGTCACCCCACCGCACACCCCGGTGCCGTTCTCCCCCGTGCTCGAACAGGCATGGCTTCCCGACGCGGCACGCATCGAGGCCGCGGTACGCAAGGTGGTGACCGCCTGACCATGAGTGACATCAAACTGATCGAAGTTCCCAAATGGGGCCTGTCCATGGACGAGGGCACCGTCACCGAGTGGTTGATCGACGAAGGAACGTCCTTCTCGAAGGGTGATCTGATCTGCGAGATCGAGACCAGCAAGATCACCAACGAGTTGGAGGCGCCGTTCGACGGAGCGCTGCGGCGCATCGTCGCCAAGCCCGGTGCCACGTTGCCGGTGGGTGCGGTCCTGGCCGTGTCGGCCGACGCGGCCGTCTCCGACGCCGAGATCGAGGAGTTCCTGACCGGCCTCGGAACGGATCACGTCTCCGCATCCGAGCCCGAGCGGTCACCGGGTGGACAGCTCATCCCCGAGGAACCGTGCGTGACATCCACACGGTCGACACCGGCGGCGCAGGAGTCGACGAGGACTCCCGGCACCACCACCGTCCCGGATTCGCTACGGGGACAGACGAAGGGTGACGTGTTCGCGACACCACACTCCCGCCGATTGGCAGGTGAGTTGTCGATCGACCTGGGCCGTGTGACCGGGACCGGCCGCGAGGGCCGGATCTCCGTCGCGGACGTCCACGACGCGATTCGGTCGGCGGGTGGAACCGTCGCGGAAGCACCGTCTCCGACCCGATCGGGTGTGCCCGGACGCTCGTCCGAGGACGACGGCGGTGTCGACGCGACACCGGTGGCGCGTCGACTGGCGAAGTCCCTCGGCATCAATCTGCACGATTGCCGGGCCACCGGTTCGCGGGGACGCGTCTGCGAGGCGGACGTCCGGGAAGCCGAACGGACGTTCCGGCTGCTTCCCGATCCGGTGGCGGCGTCCACTGGCGCAGCGGACGCCCCGCAGCACGCGGCACCCGAGTTCGAGACGATCCCGTTCAACTCGATGCGCAAGGCGATCGGGCAGCGTCTGCAGGAATCGAAGCGCAACGCTCCGCACTTCCGCCTCACCGTGGACCTCGAGATCGACAATCTCCTCGCACTGCGCAAGGAGATCAACGCGACCGTGCCCTCGGTCAAGCTGTCGGTCAACGACTTCGTCGTCAAGGCGTGCGCGGCGGCGCTGCGCAAGGTACCCGACGTCAACGTCCAGTTCGACGAAGCGGCCCAGTCGGTGCTGAGATTCTCCGCCGCCGACATCTCGGTGGCCGTCGCCTTACCGTCGGGACTGATCACGCCCATCGTTCACGGAGCCGAGAGCAAGAGCCTCGCCGAGATCTCCCATGAGGTCCACACATTGGTGACGAAAGCCAAGACCGGCAAGCTGACCCCCGAGGAGTTCCAGGGCGGCACGTTCACCATCTCGAACCTCGGCATGTTCGGTGTGCGCGAATTCGACGCGATCATCAACCCACCGCAGGGCGCAATCCTCGCCGTCGGTGCGGGGCAGCAACGGCCGGTCGTCGTCGACGGCCGGGTGGAAGCCCGCACTGTGCTGACCGTGACCCTCTCGTGCGACCACCGGGTGATCGACGGCGCCCTCGGCGCGACGTTCCTGCAGGAACTGCGGCGCCTCGTCGAGTCACCCGCGTTGATGCTGGTCTAGGGAGTATTGATGACTGACAAATACGACGTCCTGGTGATCGGAAGCGGCCCCGGCGGCTACGTCGCCGCCATCCGTGCCGCGCAGCACGGACTCCGCACCGCGGTGATCGAACGGGACCGGCTCGGCGGTATCTGCCTCAACTGGGGGTGCATTCCCACCAAGGCGCTTCTCCACGGCGCCGACGTGGCCCACACGCTGGCGAATCTGCGTCCCCTCGGATTCTCCACCAGCGGTGTGGAATTCGACATGGCGCAACTGGTCGAATTCAGCCGTGGGGTGTCGGGCCGATTGTCCGACGGCATCGGATATCTGATGAAGAAGAACGGTATCGACGTGATCACCGGCACCGCACGCCTGACCGGAAAGGGCGTGGTGGGGGTTCGCGAGGGCGGCCCGGACTCGGCGTCGCCGCTCACCGAGTACCGGGCCGACCACATCATCCTGGCCACGGGTGCGCGCCCGCGGTCGGTGCCCGGGGTGACACCGGACGGCGACCGGGTCTGGACCTACTTCGACGCGCTGGTTCCCCCGGAGCTTCCGAAGTCGTTGCTGGTCATTGGCTCCGGCGCCATCGGCGTCGAGTTCGCCAGCCTCTACCGCGATCTGGGCAGCGAGGTCACGCTCGTCGAGCTGGCACCGCAGATCATGCCCGTCGAGGACGCCGCGGTGGCCGGTCACGTGCGCCGGCAGTTCGAGAAGCGCGGGATCGCCATCCACACCGGCGCCTCGGTATCCGAACTCACGGTCGACGAGGACTCCGTAACCGTGACGGTGAGATCGGCGGACGGGACCCTCGGACAGCACGTCGTGGACCGGGTCCTGGTCGCCGCCGGCATCCAGGGCAACGTCGAGAATCTCGGACTCGAGGACCTCGGCGTCGACGTCGACCGCGGCTTCGTCACCACCGACCAGTGGTGCCGCACCACCGCATTCGGGATCTACGCCATCGGAGACGTCGCCGGCGCCCCGTGCCTCGCCCACAAGGCCGGCCACGAAGGCGTGCTGTGTGTCGACAAGCTGGCGGGCGCCCCGCACGTGACCCCGCTGGACAAGGACTATGTGCCCGGATGCACGTACGCCCGGCCCCAGGTTGCCAGCCTCGGCCTCACCGAGGACCAGGCGCGGGCGACCGGTCGTTCCCTGCAGATCGGGCAGTTCGATCTGCAGGCCTCCGGCAAGGCGCTCGCCATCGGTGAAGCGGACGGGTTCGTCAAGACCATCTTCGACGCCGACAGCGGGGAGCTACTGGGCGCCCACATGGTCGGTCCCGATGTCACCGAGCAGATCCAGGGCTTCGGCATCGCCCGATCCCTGGAGGCCACCGGTGACGATCTCGCGGAAGTGATCTTCGCGCACCCCACGCTGTCCGAGGCCATGCACGAATCTGTCCTGGCCGCGCTGGGTCGTCCGATCAACATGTAGCAATCCCGCCGAACCGTGGTCACCCTCCGGCACCACGGTTCGGCGGAACCACCCCCAGGAATCGACACGTGACTGCCACACCAGGACCATCGTCCGACGCCCCACAGGCCCCGCCCGGCCGCAAGCTGCTCCGCCTCGAGATCCGGAATGCGGAGACTCCGATCGAACGCAAACCGAACTGGATCAAGACGAGAGCGAAGA
>NZ_JASHKW010000109.1:0-237 GCF_030056915.1 Rhodococcus sp. IEGM 1307 | reverse complement strand
GTCTAGCCCCGCGACCCCCGCACCCTCAGCCCGCGCTCCCGCCACGGCCCCCCCGCCCGCCGCCGCGACGCGCCCCGCCCCCAGCCACCCCCCGCACCGAGCCCCCCGCGCCCCCCGCACCCCGCGCGCCCCCCGCGCCATCGGCACCCGCCGCCCCCACACCCCGCGCCACCCACCGCCGACCCCCACCCCCCCCCGCGAGACGCAAGACGCCGCCGCGGCGGCGCACCGTCCTCG
>NZ_JASHKW010000108.1:0-237 GCF_030056915.1 Rhodococcus sp. IEGM 1307 | reverse complement strand
ACTTGTCTTCGCTTTTCGCGCAACTGCACGATGACCCGCCGGGCGAGTGGGCCGATCTCGGTAAGAAACTGGTCGAGCATGGCCTACCCCTGACTCCCGGGTGGGACAAGGGCAAATGGGACTGGAACGACCAAGCAAAAGGCTCTCAGCGGCTGCAGCATCAGGCCGTCACCCGCGTCCGAAAATGGATGACCGACTGCGACCCGCCCGTCATGATGCATCGCGACGCGCCCTGGG
>NZ_JASHKW010000107.1:0-240 GCF_030056915.1 Rhodococcus sp. IEGM 1307 | reverse complement strand
TCAACGCCTCCAAGGCCGCGATCCGGGCGCACGCCACCTCCCCCGCCGCCCTCGCCTACTACCTGAACAAGGGGGTGCGGGTGCTGTCCTCGCCGACCCTGCACGCCAAGGTGATCGTCACCAACACCCGGGCGGTGATCGGGTCGGCGAACGCATCCGAGAACTCCACCCTCGCCGACGACGCGGTGGTCATCACCGACGACCCCGACATCATCGCCTCCGTGCGGAAGTTCATCGACA
>NZ_JASHKW010000106.1:0-241 GCF_030056915.1 Rhodococcus sp. IEGM 1307 | reverse complement strand
GTCGGGGGTTGCTTGCGAGCTTGCACGGGCGGTTGGGCGACCACGCGATGTGGGGTCGCCGGGCGCAGGGGTGGGCGCGCGCCCGCGGGGGCGGGGGGGGGTCCCCGGGGGAGCCCGCCGCGCCACAAGCAGACCACCAACCACCGCACCACCCGCCCCCCGCCGTGTTCGCCGGCTCGGCCCGCACCCACGCCCGGCACCCGCGCCGTGCGGGCCGGCCACCTGGCCACCCCACCGGGTG
>NZ_JASHKW010000105.1:0-244 GCF_030056915.1 Rhodococcus sp. IEGM 1307 | reverse complement strand
CCCCCGCCCAAGCTCCGCCCGGGGGGCCACCCAGCGCAGCCCCCCCGCGTCCAATCCGCCCCCCCCCAGCAGAGCGCCGGCAGCCACGACCACCTTCGGGGCCTGCCCCCGGATGCCACACACACCGCTGTCCCCACCTTGCTGACGGCCGACCCGGCCCCCATCCACCGCGCCCCCCTCCAGCTCCGCCCCGACGAGGACGTGCAGCACCTCACCGACAGCCCCCGCCTGCGCAGGCTCGCCG
>NZ_JASHKW010000104.1:0-247 GCF_030056915.1 Rhodococcus sp. IEGM 1307 | reverse complement strand
GCGCACGCGTCGTCAGCCGACTCGAACCCTGGGCGCCGCGTTACTGCCACCCTCCAGAACCTCGCGGCCCGCGCCGGTGTGGCCGAATCGGTGGTCAAACGCGGACGCCGCCTGCTGAAGGCACGACCCCGCGGCTTCGAGCTGGTACGGGGCCGCACCCTGCCTACGCGTGAATTCCAAGCCGCCGAAATCGACCACGGTGGGCGCCAGCACCGCCCTGCCAGCGTATGCGCTCTCTCCGCCCCAC
>NZ_JASHKW010000103.1:0-249 GCF_030056915.1 Rhodococcus sp. IEGM 1307 | reverse complement strand
GCAACAGCTCCTTCATGATCCGCACCAACGCCATGGTGGTCGCGACCTGCTGCTTGCCGGAGCCCTTGCGGACCACGTCGTAGGTCGAGTCCGCCGGCTGCGGCAACGGTGCCGGGCTGGTGCGGCGCTGCGGCAGGAACCCACCCAACGCCTTACGGCGGTCGAGCATGTACTGGATTTCCGGGGCATCGGGGCCGGGGTGGTAGTACGGCGGCATCTTCGGGTCCTTCTCCAACTCTTCGTCGGAGA
>NZ_JASHKW010000102.1:0-250 GCF_030056915.1 Rhodococcus sp. IEGM 1307 | reverse complement strand
AAAGTGACGCGCCGGCGAGACGGAGGGCGGGGCGCAGACCAACCTCAACCACCGCACCACCACGACCCCCCCCCGCCGCCGCGACGCACCGGACGCCGGCCCGGCCGACCCGCGCGGGGACCCCGCCGGCGAGGCCCGGCACCCCCTGCCTCGGGCTCCCCGCCGCCGCCCCCCCGACGGCACGCGGCGTCACCCCGATCGCCCCGGCCCGCAGCGACGCCCGGAAGCAGCAGGCGCTGTCCAGCGGGGT
>NZ_JASHKW010000101.1:0-253 GCF_030056915.1 Rhodococcus sp. IEGM 1307 | reverse complement strand
CCACTGTGCAGTTCTCAAACAACACACAACCAACCACCCACACAGACACCAGACCGAAAGAATTTCTTCCCCCGCGGTTTGACCTGCAGTGCTCGCTTGTCGTCACTTCCTGTAGAAAAAACACTCGCGTGTTCTCTCAGGACCCAACAGTGCATCGATATAACTCTTCTCCCACCGGCACTCGGGCCGGCAGTACGTGAGAAGAATGCTTGTCAGTGTTCCACCCATGAGCGTCCGCAGCCCTACTGATGAG
>NZ_JASHKW010000100.1:0-257 GCF_030056915.1 Rhodococcus sp. IEGM 1307 | reverse complement strand
CCTCCGCCCGCGAGATCCAGGTGTCGGTGCCCTCGTCGTAGACGGCGTCGGTGTATTCGATCGGTGTCCAGGCGTCGTCCTGGATCGATGCGATTGCACGTTTGACGGTGGAGGTCAGGCGCACGGTGACCGACACATCGGCGCCGGCGCGGATCGCGGCACCAATGGTGGGATGGCCGTAGAACGCCGAATCGCACCGAATCAGGGGTTTCGACGCGCCGTCACCGCTCGAGCAGCCAACGTGCGCCCCGCGGGCC